>NZ_JBWZNC010000001.1:0-706574 GCF_056683955.1 Caulobacter sp. HJHS_5
GTCGGCGTGCTGCTGCGCGGCACCAAGCGTGAAGACGTCGAGCGCGGCCAGGTTCTGTGCAAGCCGGGTTCGATCACGCCGCACAAGAAGTTCCAGGCCGAGGCCTACATCCTGACCAAGGAAGAAGGCGGCCGCCACACGCCGTTCTTCACCAACTACCGTCCGCAGTTCTACTTCCGCACGACCGATGTGACCGGCATCATCAAGCTGAAGGAAGGCGTGGAAATGATCATGCCGGGCGACAACGCCGAGCTGGACGTCGAGCTGATCACCCCGATCGCCATGGACCAGGGCCTGCGCTTCGCCATCCGCGAAGGCGGCCGCACGGTCGGCGCCGGCGTCGTCTCGAAGATCATCGAGTAGTCGCCTAAGCCTCACGGCTGAAAGATCAGGGCCTCCGAGGGAAACCTCGGGGGCCTTTTTCTTTGGCCGCAGCCCCCCTCGTTATCCTGAGCGCGCGCAGCACAGTCGAAGGACGCCAGGCGGCGCCGCCGTGCGTCCTTCGACTGGGCCGCTTGCGCGGCCCGCTCAGGATGACGAAGCTTGGAATGACAAGAAGAAGACTCGGGGAGGGGCCATGAAACGCGTCGCCATCGCCATCGTGGCGCTCTTCACCGCCCACGCGGCTCAAGCCCAACCCTTCCAGCTCGGAGCCGGCACGGAGACCCGCCAATGGCTCCCCGAGCGGGCCAAGGTCGCCAACGTCGGCGGCCGCTCGCCCGTCACCATCAAGGACGACGTCGCCATCACCGCGCGGGACGGGACCACCCTCGACGCCCGGCTGTTCCTGCCCACGCTCGCGCCCGGCGCCGCCCCGACGCCCTGCATCCTCACCGCCGATGGATACGGCCGCGGCTCCGGCACGGGGGCCGAGGTCGATCCGGTGCTGATGGACGTCGCCTCGCGCGGCTATGCGGTGGTGCACATGAGCCTGCGCGGCTCCGGAAAGTCCGGTGGTCAGGCGACGCTTTATAATGAGTTCGGCCATGACGGTTACGACGCCATCGAATGGATGGCCAGGCAGCCGTGGTGCAACGGCAAGGTCGGCATGGTCGGTCAGTCGCTGCTCGGCATTACCCAATGGCTCACCGCCAAGGAAGCGCCGCCCAGCCTGAAGGCGATCGTCCCGCAGGTGGCCTGCGGCGACTGCTACAGCCTCCTCTGGTATCCCGGCGGCATGGTCCCAGGCCCGGGCCGCCTGGCGCGTCGCCTTTCGCCGGGGGCGGAGCGGGAATACGAGACCGCCATCCAGCACCGCGATCTCGACGACTGGTGGAAGGGGCGCACCACCCAGGCCGAGGACGTCAAGGCCATCGCCGCGCGGGGCGTCGCCGTCTTCCTGTCCGGCGGCCTCGACGACTACATCACGCCGGGCAATGTCAGCGCTTACGAGCAGTTCGATGGGCCGAGGAAGCGCCTGCTGCTGGCGCCTCATGCCCACGGCTGGAACATCGCCTATCTGCAGGAGCTGCAGATTCAGTGGCTCGATCACTGGCTCAAGGGCGTCGACAACGGCGTCGAGGCCGCGCCCAAGGTCATTCTGTATGTGAAGGGCGCCGACCGCTGGCGCTACGAGGCCGATTGGCCCATCCCCGACGCGAGGCCCGTCACCCTGCGACTGGCGCCCGCCCGCAGCGGAACCATCGCCAGTCTCAACGACGGCGCCCTGACCGCCCGCGCGGCCGCGGGACCGCCCGCCACCTTGCCCTACGCCCCGGGCGCCGGCCCGGCGCTGCCGGTGTTGCTGAGCTCCAGCCAGGGGCGCTCGGCGGCCGACCAGCGCCCCTTCGAGGCCCAGGTTCTGACCTGGACCTCGGCGCCGCTCACCGTCGCCACGGAAATCACCGGCCATCCGCGCGTCTCGTTGTGGGCCGCCTCCAGCGCCACCGACGGCGATGTTGTCTTCAGCCTGAACGATGTCGCCCCGGACGGGACCTCGACCCAGGTGGTGCAGGGCTATCTCAACGTGCCGCACCAGGCTTCGATGTCGGCGTCCAGGCCCCTGACGCCCGGCCAGGCCCAAAAGATCGAGCTCGACCTTCTGCCCACGGCTTACGTCTTCCAGCCCGGCCACCGCCTGCGCCTGGCCCTGGCCGGCGCCGCCAGCGTCCCCGAAGGCATGCCCCAGCCGCAGGGGCCGGGACAGAACCCCATCGCCTTCACCTGGACGGTGCTGCAGGACGCCGCCCACCCGGCGACGCTCACACTGCCGGTCATCGGGACGTCGGGCGCGCAGTTGGTCGCCCAATAAGGCGGGCGCACCGCGTTCGTCGAACGCAACATTACGTCATGAACTTAACCATGACTTTTTACGCGCCCCCAAGCCGCTGGCGCCATCCTTGCTGCAAGACTGGGGAGGGGGACGCGAGGGAATGTCGTCGATCGACGTCGAAGTTGTGGCGCCGGAAGCGCTGGGCCAAGCGGAGATCGCCGCGTGGTCCGCCTTTCGCGCGGCCTCGCCCCAGCTCGCCAGCCCATACTTCGATCTGCGATACGTCCGCGCGGCCGCCGCCCAGGCGCCCTATGGCGCGGTGGCGATCGTTCACCGCCAGGGCGCGATCTGCGGCTTCCTGCCCTTCCAGCGCCGCGGAGCCCTGCTGCAGCCCCTGGGGGCGCCGCTCAGCGACTATCACGGCCTCATCGCCGCCCCGAACGCCGCCATCGCCCTGACCGAGGTGCTCGACCGCCTCAAGGCGCAGCGCTTCAGATTCTCCAGTCTTGTCGGTCCGCCCCCGGTCCACAGCACGCCTCTGTTCGCCATGGCCGCGGATCTCAGCGGCGGCTTCGCCGGCTGGGAAGCGGCGCGTCTTGCCGCCGGCCGCGGCGGCTTCCTGAAGGACAAGCGCCGCCGGATGCGCCAGCTCGAGCGCGACCTCGGGCCGGTGCGTTTCTCGCTGACAAGGGCCGAGCCGGAGATACTCGACCAGATCATCGCCCTGAAGCGCGCGCAGATTCGCCGCACCGGCCAGCACGATGTCTTCGCCTGCGGTTGGACCGCGCGCCTGCTGCATAGGCTGGGCGAAGCCGTCGAGCCGGATTTCGGCCTGCGGGTCGCGACGCTCCACGCCGGCGATCGCCTTGCCGCCGCCGAGATCGGCCTGCGGGGCGGCGAGACGCACCATCTTTGGTTTCCGATTTTCGACCCTCAGCTGGCGCGCTATTCGCCCGGCTCGCTGATGACCATCGAGACCTTGCGGGCGGCGGCGGAGCAGGGCGTCGCTCAGGTCGATTTCGGCCCTGGCTTTGAGGCCTATAAGAGCGACTTCGCGACGCCCTCCCATGTCGTCCACGAAGGCGTCGTCGGCGCCCATCTCGTTTCGCCGGGCCTGCGCCAACGCCATGCCGCCGTGGTCCAGGTGATGCGCCGCCTCGACCGCATCGCCGCCTGCGAGCCGCAATGGCCGGGTCGTCTGCAGGGCGCTTCCATTTTCGCCGCCGACGTCGCGCGTCGTCGCCCGGCGGTCGGCCTGAGCCTCGGCGGCGTGGGCGCCGCCATCGGCCTCAGTCTCGGCCTAAGCCTGCTCAATGGGGAATAATCTCATGTCGCTTCCCGGCGCCTATGACCTCGACCGTCTGGTTCCAGATTGGGACGACGCCACGCGCCGCGACTTCCGCGCGCGGCCGGTCACCTTCCGTCACCGCCTGCGTGAGACCGGCCTCTTCGAGGACGCGCCCCTGGCGGCGCTGCTCGACCGCTATCCGGCCGAACTCTACGACATCAACCTCTTCGACTTCGACGACGAGGGCCAGGTCACCATGCGCACCGGCGTGCGCGGTCGGATGCCCGGCGAAGAGGTGCTGGCCGGCGTGAAGTCCGGCCGCGTCTGGGTGCAGCTGCGCCGCGCCGAGCAGCACTATCCGGCGCTGGGCGAAGCCATGCGGGCGGCCTTCGACGGCATGGCGCGCCAGCAACCCGGCTTCCGTCCGGTGCAGATGAACGCCCAGCTGATCCTTTCGGCCCCGCAGGCCAAGGTGCCGTTCCACGCCGACGCGCCGGGCGTGACCCTGTTCCACCTGCGCGGCCGTAAGCGCATCTGGATCTATCCGGCCGACGAGACCCACATGCCGCAGATCGGCATGGAGAATATCGTCCTCAAGCAACAGACCGAGGATCTGCCGTACAATCGCGGCATGGACGCCGTGGCCGAGGTGTTCGACCTGGAGCCCGGCCTGGCGGCCGCCTGGCCGCTTCACGCGCCGCACAGGATCGAGAACCTCGAAGGCTTCAATGTCTCCCTCTCGGTCGACTATCAGACCTGGGAGACCCGCCTCCTGAACGGGGCTCACTATACCACGGGCCTGATGCGCCGCGCCGGCGTGCGCCCCCCGCGCCTGCAGCAGGCTCCGCAAGCGGCCCGCGCCGCTCTGTGGGCCGCCTCCCTGGCGTTGAAGCGCATGCCCCTGGTCAAGGACCGTATCGCCGACATCGAACGCAGCTTCGAGCTGGGCGGCGCGGCGGCCGCCTGAGCCCGCCTTACAACGGTGTCATGACCCCGAATTAAGCTGCCTTGCCGAGGGGAGGGCGTTACGTCCCCGTCACCGTCGCATGGCAAGGGAGGCTCACCGATGCGCGCTCATATTCTTATCGGCGCGGCCAGCGCCATGGTCCTGGCCGGCGTCGCGGGCGCGGCGCACGCGGCCACCAGGGTCGAGATCAAGGACGCGGTCGCCCGCGTCACTGTCATCCCCGAACCCCGCAATGACGTGAAGGTCGAGGTGGTCAAGCGCCACCCGGGTCTGCCGATGGACATGCGGGTCAACGGCGACACCGTCGAAGTCGACGGCAATCTCAGCCGAAACGCCATTCGCGGCTGCATGACCGTCAACGGCAAGACGCGGGTGAACGTCCGCCGGGTCGGCACGGTGAACTACGATGAGATGCCGCAGCTGATCGTGCGCACCCCGATGGACGCCAATGTTCGCGTCGGCGGCGCCGTGTTCGGCGAGGTCCGTCCCTCCTACAGCCTGGAGCTCTCCAACCGCGGCTGCGGCGACTGGCGCGCGGCCGACACGCGAGGCCTGTTGAAATTGCGTCAAGCAGGGTCCGGCAGCCTGGAGGCGGGCCGGGCCGGAGGCCTGGAGGCGGAGATCGCCGGATCGGGCGACGTCGCTGTAGGCGCGGTTGCAACCAAGGTGGACATCAGCATCGCTGGATCCGGCGACGCGGTCGTCGAAAGCGCCAACGGCGACATCGACACCAAAATCGCGGGCTCGGGCGATATCGAGGTTCGCGGCGGCCGGGCAGGGCGAATGGAGGCCCATATCGCGGGCTCGGGCGACATTCGATTCGGCGGCGTGGCGGATCGCCTCGACGCCAACATCGCGGGGTCCGGCGGCATCAGCGTCCAGCGCGTGAACGGCCCCGTCGAGCGGCACATCATGGGCTCGGGCGAGGTGAGCATCGGCCAGTGATTTCCCCTCGGGTGCGCGGGGCTTTCGGCTTGACGCACCCGAGTCGTTGAAGTATCCACCGCGCCTCTGTTGGACCGGCTGTGCCTCTCGAGGCAGACGCGGTGCGCGGAACGACCTTCAACCGATTTCGGTCGGGTGAGGGGAAAAGGCCCAGGCGGGGCGCTTCGATAGCGTCGGCGCGTGGGCCGTATTCGTTTTGCGGACGTAAGCGTACCGAGACTCGCAAGGGTTTCGGGTCGGTCTTTGAAATGGTTCAGGATCACGCGGGCGGACGCCGTCTGTAGGGAAGACAAGAGCAACTATGGATCGTCAGAACATCCGGATCAGGCTCAAAGCCTTCGATCACCGCGTGCTGGATCATTCAACGCGTGAGATCGTAAACACGGCCAAGCGCACGGGCGCGACCGTGCGTGGTCCGATCCCGCTGCCCACCCTCATCGAAAAGTTCACCGTCAACCGCTCGCCGCACGTCGACAAGAAGTCGCGCGAGCAGTTCGAAATCCGCACGCACAAGCGCGTGCTCGACATCGTCGACCCCACCCCGCAGACCGTGGACGCGCTCATGAAGCTCGACCTGTCCGCCGGCGTGGACGTCGAGATCAAGCTGTAAGGAGCCGGACAGATGCGCACCGGCGTACTCGCCAAGAAAGTCGGCATGACCCGCTTCTTCGATGAAGCTGGCCAGCACGTGCCCGTGACCGTCCTCAGCCTCGAGGGCTGCCAGGTCACCGCCCAACGCACCCAGGAGAAGGACGGTTACGTCGCTCTCCAGCTGGGCGCGGGCGCCAAGAAGGCCAAGAACACCACCAAGGCCGAGCGCGGCCACTTCGCCAAGGGGCTCGTCGAGCCCAAGCGCGTCGTGAGCGAATTCCGCGTCACGGAAGACAACCTGATCGAAGTCGGCGCCGAGTTCACGGCCGACCACTTCGTCGCCGGCCAGAAGGTCGACATCCAGGGCGTCACCGTCGGTAAGGGCTTCGCCGGCGCCATGAAGCGCTGGAACTTCGGCGGCATGCGCGCCACCCACGGCGTGTCCGTCTCGCACCGTGCTCACGGTTCGACCGGCAACCGCCAGGATCCGGGCCGTACGTTCCCGGGCAAGAAGATGGCCGGTCACCTCGGCCAGGAAACCGTCACCACCCTCAACATCACCGTCTGGAAAGTGGACGCCGAGCGCGGCCTGATCCTGGTGAAGGGCGCCGTCCCCGGCGCCGAGGGGTCCTACGTCAAGGTCCGCGACGCGGTGAAGAAGGCCCCCTCGGGCGTTCCGACCCCCGGCGCCTTCCGCAAGCCGGGCGCGCAAGCTGCTGCTCCGGCTCCGGCCGAGACGCCCGCCGAGGAGGCTCCGGCCGCCGAAGCCACGCAAGAGGGCGCTGAATAATGAAACTCGACGTCATCAAGCTTGACGGCGGCAAGGGCGGCTCGATCGAGCTGTCGGACGCGATCTTCGGCATCGACGAGATCCGCGGCGACATCCTGCAGCGCGTCGTCACCTGGCAGCTGGCCAAGCGCCGCTCGGGCAACCACAAGATCCAGGTCCGCAACGAAGTCTCGCGGACCTCGAAGAAGATGTACAAGCAGAAGGGCACCGGCGGCGCCCGTCACGGCTCGCGTCGTGCGGCTCAGTTCGTCGGCGGCGCCAAGGCTCACGGCCCGGTTGTCCGCAGCCACGCCTTCGACCTGCCGAAGAAGATCCGCGCCCTGGCCCTGCGCCACGCGCTGTCTTCGAAGGCCAAGTCGGGTTCGATCGTCGTTCTCGCCGAGGCCGTCGCGGCCGACGCCAAGACCGCCGCCCTGCGCACCAGCTTCGAGAAGATCGGTCTCACCAACGCGCTGGTCATCGCCGGCCCGGAAGTGGACGCGAACTTCAAGCTCGCCGCCCGCAACATTCCGAACGTCGATGTGCTGCCGAACGCCGGCCTCAACGTCTACGACGTCCTGCGTCGTCATACGCTGGTGCTGACCCCGGCCGCCGTCGAAGCGATCAACGCTCGCTTTGAGGAGGCTGCGTAATGGCCGCCACCGCCCGTCACTACGACACCATCCTCGCGCCGGTGATCACCGAGAAGGCGACCGTTCTGTCCGAACAGAACAAGGTCGTGTTCCGCGTCGCCGAAGACGCGTCGAAGGACGAGATCGCCGCCGCGGTCGAAGAGCTGTTCAAGGTCAAGGTCACCAAGGTCAACACCCTGGTCACCAAGGGCAAGACCAAGCGCTTCCGCGGTCGTCCGGGCAAGCGCGCGGACGTCAAGAAAGCCATCGTGACGCTGGCCGACGGCCAGTCGATCGACATTACGACGGGGCTCTAAGTCAATGGCTCTGAAGCAGTTTAATCCGACGTCGCCGGGCCGCCGCGGTCTGGTGCTCATCGACCGGTCCGAGCTCCACAAGGGCCGTCCGGAAAAGTCGCTCGTCGAAGGCCTGACCAAGTCGGGCGGTCGTGGCGGCGGCGGTCGTATCGCCGTTCGCTTCCGCGGCGGCGGCGCCAAGCGCCTCTATCGCGTGGTCGACTTCAAGCGTCGCAAGTTCGACGTGTCCGCCACGGTGGAGCGTCTGGAGTACGACCCCAACCGCACCGCCTTCATCGCCCTCATCAAGTATGACGACGGCGAGCTGGCCTACATCCTGGCTCCGCAGCGCCTGAAGGTCGGCGATCAAGTGATCGCCAGCGCCAAGGTCGACGTGAAGCCGGGCAACGCGGCTCCGCTCAGCGGTCTGCCGATCGGCACGATCGTTCACAACGTCGAGCTGAAGCCCGCCAAGGGCGGCCAGATCGCCCGTTCGGCCGGCGCCTACGCCCAGCTGGTCGGTCGCGACGGCGGCTACGCCCAGATCCGTCTCGGCTCGGGCGAGCTGCGCATGGTTCAGGATAGCTGCATGGCCACGGTCGGCGCCGTCTCGAACCCGGACCACTCCAACCAGATCCTGGGCAAGGCCGGTCGCGTTCGTCACATGGGCTTCCGTCCGCACGTTCGCGGCGTCGCCATGAACCCGGTCGACCACCCGCACGGTGGTGGTGAAGGTCGCACCTCGGGTGGTCGCCACCCGGTGAGCCCGACCGGCAAGCCGACCAAGGGCTCCAAGACCCGGACCAACAAGGCCACGGATAAGTTCATTATCCGCAGCCGCCACAAAGCCAAGAAGGCCCGCTAAGCCATGACCCGCTCTGTCTGGAAAGGCCCGTTCGTCGACGGCTACCTCCTGAAGAAGGCCGACGTCGCGCACAACGGCGGCCGCAAGGACGTGATCAAGACCTGGTCGCGCCGCTCCACCATCATGCCGCAGTTCGTCGGCCTCACCTTCGGCGTCCATAACGGCCACAAGCACGTGCCCGTGACGGTCAGCGAAGACATGGTCGGCATGAAGCTCGGTGAATTCGCGCCGACCCGTTCGTTCCCGGGTCACGCGGCCGACAAGAAGGCCAAGCGGAAGTAGCCATGAGCCAGAAAACCAACACGCGTCGCGAAAGCGCCGCCGAGGCCAAGGCCAAGGTGGTCAACCTGCGGATCAGCCCTCGCAAGCTGAACCTGGTCGCTCAGTCGATCCGCGGCCTGAACGTCCAGCGCGCTCTGAACGAGCTGGAGTTCAGCCACAAGCGCATCGCGCGCGACGTTCGCAAGGCGCTCTACAGCGCCATCTCGAACGCCGAGAACAACCACAACCTCGACATCGACAGCCTGGTCGTCGCCGAGGCCTATGTGGGCAAGAACATCATCATGAAGCGCTTCAGCGCCCGCGCTCGCGGTCGTTCGTCGCGTATCGAAAAGCCGTTCAGCGAGATCACCATCGTGGTCCGCGAGCTGGGTGAGGCCGCCTGATGGGTCAGAAAGTCAATCCGGTCGGGTTCCGTCTCGGCGTCAACCGCACCTGGGACAGCCGTTGGTTCGCCGACGGCGCTCAGTACGCGACCCTGCTCCACCAGGACATCAAGGTCCGCAAGTTCCTGAAGCAGCGCCTGCTGCAGGCGGGGATCTCGCGCATCGTCATCGAGCGTCCGCACAAGAAGTGCCGGATCACCATCTACGCCGCCCGTCCGGGTGTCGTGATCGGTAAGAAGGGCGCCGACATCGAGAAGCTCCGCAAGGACCTCTCGGTCATCGCCGACGGCGAGATTCACCTGAACATCGTCGAAGTGCGCAAGCCCGAGACCGACGCCCAGCTGATCGCCGAGAACATCGCGCAGCAGCTCGAGCGCCGCGTCGCCTTCCGTCGCGCCATGAAGCGCGCGATGCAGGGCGCCATGCGCCTCGGCGCCAAGGGCATCCGGATCAACGTTTCGGGTCGCCTCGGCGGCGCTGAAATCGCCCGGATGGAATGGTACCGCGAAGGCCGCGTGCCGCTGCACACCCTGCGCGCCGACATCGACTTCGGCTTCACCGAAGCCAAGACGACCTACGGCATCATCGGCGTGAAGACCTGGGTCTTCAAAGGCGAAGTGCTGGAGCACGATCCCATGGCGCTCGACAAGCGTCTGGCCACCGAGTCCGGCCCGGCCGGCGAGGGCGGCGGACGTGAGCGTGGCGATCGTCCCGACCGCGGCGACCGCCGCGACCGTCGTGACCGCGCGTAAGGGCTACGATCATGTTGCTACCCAAGAAGACTAAGTACCGGAAGCAGTTCAAAGGCCGGATCAAGGGCGCCACCAAGGGCGGCGCTCTGCTGAACTTCGGTTCGTACGGCCTGAAGGCTGTCGAGCCGGAACGCATCACGGCTCGCCAGATCGAAGCGGCCCGCCGCGCGATCACCCGCCAGATGAAGCGTCAAGGCCGCGTCTGGATCCGCATCTTCCCGGACGTGCCGGTCACCGGCAAGCCCGCCGAAGTGCGTATGGGTAAGGGCAAGGGCGCGGTGGACCACTGGGCCGCCCGCGTCGCTCCCGGCCGTATCATGTTCGAAATCGATGGCGTCGCCGACGACATCGCTCGTGAAGCCCTGCGTCTGGGCGCCGCCAAGCTGCCGATCCGCACCCGCGTGGTGACCCGGATCGACGCCGGCGTCGCTGTGGAGGCCTAAGCCATGAAGATCGCCGACGTGCGGGGCATGACCCCGGACCAACTCGCCGACAACCTGCTCAGCCTGAAGAAGGAGCAGTTCAACCTGCGCTTCCAGGCCGCTACGGGCCAGGTTGAAAAGACCCACCGCGTGAACGAAATCCGCAAGGACATCGCGCGGATCAAGACCGTGCTGCGCGCCAAGAAGACCGCGTAAGGAACCGATATGCCGAAGCGAATTCTCGAAGGCGTGGTCGTCTCCGATAAGGGCGACAAGACCGTGGTGGTGAAGGTGGAGCGCACGCTGCTTCACCCGGTCCTTAAGAAGACCGTCCGCCGCTCCAAGCGCTATCACGCGCACGACGAAGGCAACGCCTACAAGACGGGCGAAGCCATTAAGATCGTCGAGTGCGCTCCGAAGTCCAAGCTGAAGACCTGGGAAGTGCTTCCCAAGGCTTCGGCGTAAGTTCTGGAAGGTTTAGACCATGATCCAGATGCAAACTAACCTGGAAGTCGCCGATAACTCGGGCGCGCGCCGGGTCATGTGCATCAAGGTGCTGGGTGGGGCGGGTCGCCGCTACGCCAGCGTCGGCGACGTCATCGTCGTGTCCGTCAAGGAAGCGATCCCGCGCGGCCGGGTGAAGAAGGGCGACGTCCTTCGCGCCATCGTCGTGCGCACCAGCCAAGGGCTGAAGCGCAAGGACGGCTCGCTGATCCGCTTCGACAAGAACGCGGCCGTGATCGTCAACAAGCAAGCCGAGCCGATTGGCACCCGTATCTTCGGGCCGGTTCCGCGCGAGCTGCGCGCCAAGAACCACATGAAGATCATCTCGCTCGCGCCGGAGGTGCTGTAATGGCCGCCAAGATCAAGAAGGGCGACCGCGTCGTCCTGCTGACCGGCAAGGATAAGGGCAAGACCGGCCAGATCACCCAGGTGATGCCGAAGGAAGACCGTGTCGTGGTCTCCGGCCTGAACCTGGTGAAGCGTCACACCAAGCCGACCCAGGGCGACCCCCAGGGCGGCGTCAAGACCAAGGAAGCCCCGGTCCACGTCTCGAACGTGGCCCTGGTGGACTCCAAGGGCAAACCCACTCGCGTCGGCTTCAAGATCGAAGGCGACAAGAAGGTCCGCGTCGCCAAGACGACCGGCGAGGTGATCAATGGCTGAGCAAGCTTACGAGCCGCGGCTGAAGACCGAATATCGCGCGCGCATCCGCGCCGCGATGAAGGAGCAGTTCGCCTACACCAACGAGATGCAGATCCCGAAGCTCGACAAGATCGTGCTGAACATGGGCATCGGCGAGGCGGTGGCCGACTCCAAGAAGGTCCAGGCGGCGATCAAGGATCTGGCGGCGATCGCCGGCCAGAAGCCCATGCCCACCAAGGCCCGCAACTCCATCGCCGGCTTCAAGCTGCGTGAAGGCATGGTGGTCGGCGCGAAGGTCACCCTTCGCAAGGACCGCATGTACGAGTTCCTGGACCGTCTGATCACGATCGCCCTGCCGCGCGTGAAGGACTTCCGCGGGCTGAAGCCGACCTCGTTCGACGGTCGTGGCAACTACGCCATGGGCCTGAAGGAGCACATCGTGTTCCCCGAGATCAATTACGACCAGATTGATCAGATGTGGGGCATGGACATCATCGTCGCCACGACTGCGAAGACCGACGACGAAGCGCGCGCGCTTCTCAAGGAGTTCCAGTTCCCGTTCGTCGCGAACTGACGGGAAGGATAGAGAGCCATGGCTAAGAAAAGCGCCGTAAACCGCAACGAGATGGTGCGGGCCCTCGTGAAGCAGCTCGCCGCCAAGCGGGCCGCCCTCAAGGCGACCGCCAACGACGAAAGCCTGCCGCTGGAGGAGCGCTTCGAAGCGCGCCTGAAGCTGGCCAAGCTGCCGCGCAACAGCTCCGCCACCCGCATTCGCAACCGCTGCGAAGTGACGGGTCGTCCGCGGGCGTTCTACCGCAAGCTCAAGATGAGCCGGATCGCGCTGCGGGAGCTCGGCTCCCAGGGCCAGATTCCCGGCCTCGTGAAGTCCAGCTGGTAGGGGAGGTCAGAAGATGTCGATGAACGATCCCCTGAGCGACATGCTCGCTCGCATCCGCAACGCGGCCCAGCGCAAGCGCGCCACGGTCTCGACCCCGGCCTCGAAGCTGCGCGCCCGCGTGCTCGACGTGCTGGCTTCGGAAGGCTACATCCGCGGCTACTCGCTGGTCGAGAAGCCCGGCGCCTTCCCGGAGTTCGAAATCGAACTGAAGTACTTCGACAACGAGCCGGTGATCGCCGAGATCGCTCGCGTGTCGAAGCCGGGCCGTCGCGTCTATTCGTCGATCAAGGACCTGAAGCCGATCAAGAACGGCCTCGGGATCTCGATCCTGTCGACGCCCAAGGGCGTCATGTCCGACACCGCCGCTCGCGATGCGAACGTCGGCGGCGAAGTGCTCTGCAGGGTCTACTAAGATGTCCCGTATCGGCAAAAAGGCCGTCGCCATTCCGTCGAACGTGACCGTCACGCTCGATGGCCAGACCGTCACCGTGAAGGGCCCCAAGGGCCAGCTCGCGTGGACCGTCTCGGAAGACATCGAGGTCAAGCAAGAGGGCGGCGAACTGACGCTGGCCCCGCGCAATGACACCCAACGCGCCCGCGGCATGTGGGGTCTCTCGCGCACCCTGGTGGCCAACATGGTCACCGGCGTCACCACCGGCTACGAGGAAACCCTCGAACTGGTCGGCGTCGGTTATCGCGCCGCCATGGTCGGTCCGGTGCTTGAGCTGCAGCTCGGCTTCAGCCACGAAGTGAAGGTCGAGCCGCCCGCCGGCATCACCTTCGCCTCGGCGAAGCAGACCGAGATCAAGATCTCGGGCATCGACAAGCAGGCCGTGGGTGAGATCGCCGCCAAGATCCGCCGTATCCGTCCGCCGGAGCCCTACAAGGGCAAGGGCGTCCGCTACGCCGGTGAAAAAGTGCGCCGCAAGGAAGGCAAGAAGAAGTAAGCCATGGCTCTGTCTCCCCGAGAATCCGCCCAGCGGCGCGCGCAGCGTAACCGCACCCGCCTGCGTCAGCTGGCCAACGGCCGCCCGCGCCTGTCGGTGTTCCGCTCGTCGAAGAACATCTACGCCCAGATCATCGATGATGCGAACGGCGTCACCCTGGCCGCCGCCTCGTCGCTGGAAGGCGACAAGAAGGTCGGCGCCGACAAGGACGCCGCCGCTGTCGTCGGCAAGCTGGTCGCCGAGCGCGCCATTGAAAATGGCGTCAAGGACGTCGTGTTCGATCGTGGCGGTTACATCTATCACGGCCGGGTGAAAGCCCTCGCCGACGCCGCGCGCGAAGCCGGCCTCAACTTCTAAGGAATTAGAGCATGGCTCGTGGTGAACAACAGCGCGAAGGCGGCCAACGCCGCGACCGTCGCGATCGCAACGCTCCCGAAGCGGCTGCCGAAACCGACATCGTCGAGAAGCTGGTCCACATCAACCGCGTCGCCGCCACCGTGAAGGGCGGCCGTCGCTTCAGCTTCGCCGCTCTGATGGTCGTCGGCGACCAGAAGGGCCGCGTCGGCTTCGGTCATGGCAAGGCGCGCGAAGTGCCGGAAGCCATCCGCAAGGCGACCGAAGAAGCCAAGAAGTCGATGATCCGCGTTCCGCTGCGCGAAAGCCGCACCCTGCACCACGACGGCAATGGCCGTTGGGGCGCCGGCAAGGTCATGGTCCGCGCGGCGCCTCCCGGCACCGGCGTCATCGCCGGCGGCCCGATGCGTGCGGTTCTCGAAACCCTCGGCGTGCAGGACGTTGTCGGCAAGTCGTCGGGCTCGTCGAACCCGTACAACATGGTGCGCGCCACGTTCGAAGCCCTGAAGGTTCAATCGTCGCCCCGCCAGATCGCCGCCAAGCGCGGTAAGAAGGTGGCCGACATCCTGGGTCGCCGCGCCGATGGCGCTGGCTCGCCCGACGCCATCGAAGGCTAAGAGTCATGGCTGAGAAGACCGTCACCGTCCGTCAGACGGCGAGCCCGATCCGTCGCACCAAGGACCAGCGCGCCACCCTGGCGGGTCTGGGCCTGAACAAGATCGGCCGCACCGCGACCCTCGAAGACACCGCGTCCGTCCGTGGCATGATCGCCAAGGTCGCGCACCTGGTCGAAGTCGTCGGCTAAATTCCGACTGGAGGGCGGTGGCCGCTTAGGCTATCGCCCTTCGGCGGCTTGCCGCACGCAACACATTTCATCGCCGAGTCGGGTCACGGGACCCGGCGCCAGATCTCCAAGGAGAGGCACATATGACGAAGCTCAACGAACTCGCTCCACGTGAAGGCTCCACCAAGGGCCGTATGCGCGTCGGTCGCGGCCCGGGCTCGGGCAAGGGCAAGACCGCCGGTCGCGGCGTGAAGGGCCAGAAGGCGCGCTCGGGCGTCGCCATCGCCGGCTTCGAAGGCGGCCAGATGCCGCTCCACATGCGTATGCCGAAGCGGGGCTTCAACAGCCTGAACCGCAAGGACTTCGCGGAAGTGAACCTGTGGCGTCTGGAACAGGCCGTCGCCGCCGGCAAGCTCGACGCGAAGAAGGCCATCGACCCTGAAGCCCTGGTCGCCTCGGGCGTCCTGCGCCGCGCCAAGGACGGCGTGAAGCTGCTCGGCAAGGGCGAGCTGAAGGCCAAGCTCAACATCACTGTCTACGCAGCCACCCCGTCGGCGCGCGCCGCGGTCGAGAAGGCCGGCGGTTCGGTCACCGAGACCAAGCCGGCTCCGAAGGCGGAAGCCTAAAGGACTACCCGATACGCCCCCGCGCCGCGTGGCGATGGGGGCGAGCAGGGCGCGGGTGACATCGGGAGAGTCGTCTCCTATCTGTCACGTCTCGCAAGTCGTGGGGATTTGAATGGCCTCGGCCGCCGAACAGCTCGCAGCCAATATGAACTTCGGTTCCTTCCAGAAGGCGACCGAACTTCATAAGCGTATCTGGTTTACGCTCATCGCCCTGGTCGTCTATCGGCTGGGCACCTACGTCCCGATCCCCGGCATCAACATCGCCCAGTTCGCGGCGGCGTTCCAAGGCCAAGCCCAGGGCATCCTGGGCATGTTCAACATGTTCTCGGGCGGCGCCGTCGAACGGATGGCGATCTTCTCGCTGAACGTGATGCCTTACATCTCGGCGTCGATCATCGTGCAGCTGATGGGCACGGTCTATCCGCCGTGGGAAAAGCTCCGCAAGGAAGGCGGCGAGGCGGGGCGCAAGACGCTCAACCAGTACACCCGCTACCTCACGGTCATCCTGGCCGTCTTCCAGTCGTTCGGCATCGCCGTGGGCCTGCAGTCCACCGCCGGCCTCGTCATTGATCCGGGACCGGTGTTCGTGCTGTCGACCGTGGTCATCCTGACCGGGGGCACCATGTTCCTGATGTGGCTGGGCGAGCAGATCACCGCCCGCGGCGTCGGCAACGGCGTCTCCCTGCTCATCTTCGCCGGCATCGTCGCCGCCCTCCCGACGTCGGTCGGCCAGATGTTCGCGATGACGCGGACCGGCAGCCTGTCGCTCTTCGGCATGGTCATGATCTTCGCCGTCGCGGTGCTCGTGATCCTGGCCATCGTCTTCGTGGAACGCTCGCAGCGCCGGATTCTCGTGCAGTATCCCAAGCGCCAGCAGGGGAACCGCATGTTCGGCGGCGAAACCTCGTTCCTGCCGCTGAAGATCAATACCGCCGGCGTCATCCCGCCGATCTTCGCCTCGTCGCTGCTGCTGCTGCCGGCCACGGTGATGGGCTTCCTGGCCCAGTCCAACCTGCCGGCCTGGGCTCAGTGGGTTCCCGGCGCGGTCGGCCAGCTCAGCCACGGCCGCCCGGCCTTCATGGTGGCCTACGCCGCCCTGATCATCTTCTTCTCGTTCTTCTACACCTCGATCGTGTTCAATCCCGACGAGACGGCGGAGAACCTGCGCAAGTACGGCGGCTTCCTGCCGGGCATCCGCCCCGGCAAGCGCACGGCCGACTATCTGGATTTCGTGCTGACCCGCCTGACGGTGATCGGCGCCCTCTACATCACCGTCGTCTGCCTTCTGCCCGAGGCGATGATCTCGCTCTTCAAGGCGCAGACCTTCTATCTCGGCGGCACCTCCATCCTCATCGTCGTCTCGGTGACGATGGACACGGTGGCGCAGATCCAGTCGCATCTGCTGGCCCACCAGTACGAGGGCCTGATCAAGAAGTCGAAGCTCCGGGGCGGTCGCGGCCGCTGAGGGCCGCGCATCGTCTCACGCTAGGGGGAGGGGCAATGAATCTGATCCTGTTCGGGCCGCCGGCCGCCGGCAAGGGCACCCAGGCCAAGCGCCTGGTCGAAACCCGCGGCATGGTGCAGCTGTCCACCGGCGACATGCTTCGCGCGGCGATTGCCGAAGGCAGCGAGCTGGGGCTGAAGGTCAAGGCCGTGCTGGATCGCGGCGACCTCGTCACCGACGAGATCGTCATCGCCCTCATCGAGGCCCGCCTGCCGGAAGCCGAGGCCGCCGGCGGCGCCATCTTCGACGGCTTCCCCCGCACCGTGGCCCAGGCCGAGGCGCTGGACGCCATGCTCGCCGGCCGCGGCGCGCGCATCGATGCGGTGCTGCGCCTGAAAGTCGACGAAGAGGCCCTGAAGGCGCGCATCACCAAGCGGTTCGAAGAGCAGGGCAGGGCGGACGACAACCCCGAGGTCTTCGTCACCCGGCTCGAAGCCTACAACCGTCAGACCGCCCCGCTGCTGCCGTACTACCAGGCGCAGGGCAAGCTCGAGGAGCTCGACGGCATGGGCTCGGTGGAACAGGTTTCCCGTCAGATCGACGCGGCCCTCGAGGGCGTGACGGTCTGACGTCCCGAGGCGGTTCCGGCCGCGCTTGGGGAGTAAAGGAATTGGGGACGTTTAGGCGTCTCCGCCATTGACTGTGGAGGACTCGTTCGTTACACGACCCCCTCCGCGAAAGGGCGCGAGCTGCGTCGCACACGTTCTCCCCATCGGGGCGAGGGCGGGTGTGTCGTTTGCGCTTTAATGCGTGACTAGGAGATTCTGAGAACGTGGCCCGTATCGCTGGCGTCAACATTCCGACCAACAAGCGCGTCGTCATCGCGCTTCAGTACATTCACGGCATCGGCCCGAAGTCCGCTGAGGACATCGTGTCGAAGGTCGGCATCGAGGACGCTCGCCGGGTGAACCAACTCACCGACGCCGAGATCCTGCAGATTCGCGAGACCATCGACCGCGACTTCACCGTCGAGGGCGACCTGCGTCGCGAGACCGCCGTCAACATCAAGCGTCTGATGGACCTGGCCTGCTACCGCGGCCTGCGTCACCGCAAGGGCCTGCCGGTCCGCGGTCAGCGCACCCACACCAACGCCCGCACCCGCAAGGGCCCGGCCAAGCCGATCGCCGGCAAGAAGAAGTAAGAGCGCACAATGGCCAAGGACACGGGTCGCGTCAAAAAGCGCGAGCGCAAGAACATCACCTCGGGCGTCGCGCATGTGAACGCCTCGTTCAACAACACGATGATCACCATCACCGACGCTCAGGGGAACACCATCTCCTGGTCGAGCGCCGGCATGATGGGTTTCAAGGGTTCGCGTAAGTCGACCCCTTACGCCGCCCAGATGGCCGCCGAAGACGCCGGCAAGAAGGCCGCCGAGCACGGCGTGAAGACCCTGGAAGTGAACGTCTCCGGTCCGGGTTCGGGCCGTGAATCGGCCCTGCGCGCTCTGCAGGCCGCCGGGATGACGATCACGACCATCCGCGACGTCACGCCGATCCCGCACAACGGCTGCCGTCCGCCCAAGCGCCGCCGCGTCTAGTACCGACTACCTATCTTCCCTTCGCCGGCTGCTTTTCGCGGCCGGCGAGCCGCGTTCCGAGGGACCCGACACGTGATCGAAAGAAACTGGAACGAGCTCATCCGCCCCGAAAAGCCCCTCATCGAGACCGGCGCCGACGCCAGCCGCAAGGCTCGCATCGTCGCTGAGCCGCTCGAACGCGGCTTCGGCGTGACGCTCGGCAACGCGCTCCGCCGCGTTCTGCTCTCCTCCCTGCAAGGCGCCGCCGTCACCGCCGTCCAGATCGACGGCGTGGTGCACGAATTCTCCTCGCTGGAAGGCGTGCGTGAGGACGTCGTCGACATCGTTCTCAACATCAAGCAACTCGCCGTCCGCATGCACTCGGAAGGCCCCAAGCGCATGACCCTGCGCGCCACGGGCCCGGGCGCGGTGACCGCCAGCCAGATCGAAGCCGGCTCGGACATCGAGATCCTCAACGGCGACCACGTGCTCTGCACCCTGGACGAAGGCGCCACCGTGCGCATGGAGTTCACCGTGCAGAACGGCAAGGGCTACGTCCCGGCCGACCGCAACCGTCCGGAAGACGCGCCGATCGGCCTGATCGCCGTCGACGCCCTCTACAGCCCGGTCAAGCGCGTCGCCTATCGCGTCGAGCCGACCCGTCAGGGCCAGTCGCTCGACTACGACAAGCTGATCCTCGAGATCGAAACCAACGGCGCTGTCAGCCCCGTGGACGCCGCAGCCTATGCCGCGCGCATCCTGCAGGACCAACTGCAGCTGTTCATCACCTTCGAAGAGCCGAAGGCCAAGGCTTCCGACGAAGCCAAGCCGGAGCTGCCGTTCAACCCGGCCCTGCTGAAGAAGGTGGACGAGCTCGAGCTGTCGGTTCGTTCGGCTAACTGCCTGAAGAACGACAACATCGTCTACATCGGCGACCTGATCCAGAAGACCGAAGCCGAGATGCTCCGCACCCCGAACTTCGGCCGCAAGTCCCTCAACGAGATCAAGGAAGTGCTCGCGGGCATGAACCTGCATCTCGGCATGGACGTGCCGAACTGGCCGCCGGAAAACATCGAAGACCTGGCCAAGAAGTTCGAAGACCAGATCTAAGACCGAGTTTGCGTCGACTCCGGGCCGCTTCGGCGGCCTGGGCCCGTTGAACCTGCATCAGCAGGGGAGGGCTCCGGCGCTTCATGAGGACCCGGGCGGGAGCAGGCCGGGATTTGTTCGGGCTGGGACGGTTGTCCCACGCTAAAGGAGACTTCCAATGCGTCACGGATACGCGCACCGCAAACTGGGTCGTACGACCGCGCACCGCCTCGCCATGTTCGCCAACATGTCGGCCAGCCTGATCAAGCACGAGCAGATCGTCACCACCCTGCCGAAGGCCAAGGAACTGCGTCCGATCGTCGAAAAGCTGGTCACCCTGGCCAAGCGCGGCGACCTGCACGCCCGTCGTCAGGCCATCTCCAAGGTCCGCGACGTCGAACAGGTCGGCAAGCTGTTCGCCGTGCTCGGCCCGCGCTACGCCGGCCGCAACGGCGGTTATATCCGCGTCCTGAAGGCCGGCTTCCGCTACGGCGACAACGCCCCGCTGGCGGTCATCGAGTTCGTCGACCGCGACGTGAACGAAAAGGGCAAGGACTCCGGTCCGGTCCAGGTGGCCATCGAGGACTAAGGTCCAGCCATCGTCATTGACGTCTAAAGAGCCTCCGGGGGCCGCCCCGGGGGCTTTTTTGTGATTTCGGTTTCGACCCTGAAACAAAAACCGCGGGTCTCTGGCGTCTACTCGTCCGCAAGCTTCCATTGAGAGGCATTCGCGGGAGGCGTCGGTGAGCGAGACGGTCGAGGCGAAGGGCTGGGGCAGGCTGCTGCGGGCGCGGCCTCTCGAAATGAAGCCGGTGATGCTGGCCTTCGCCTACTTCTTCTGCGTGCTGGCCTGCTACTACGTCCTGCGCCCCGTGCGCGACGAGATGGGCATCCGCAGCGGCGTGCGGAACCTGCCCTGGCTGTTCACCGGCACCTTCGTCGCCAGTCTGGTCATCGCCCCGATCTACGCCGCCCTGGTTGGCCGCCTGCGGCGCGCGGTGTTCATCCCGACGGTCTACGGCTTCCTCACGCTCAACATCCTGGTCTTCTGGGCCTGTCTGACTTTCGGCGTGGCGGTCGCCCAGACGGCGATCGTCTTCTTCGTCTGGATCACCGTGTTCAGCGTCTTCGCCGTCTCGGTGTTCTGGTCGTTCATGGCCGACCTGTTCTCGTCGGAGCAGGCCAAGCGGCTCTATCCCGTCATCGCAGCCGGCGGCTCGCTCGGCGGCTTCGCGGGGTCCGCCACGGTCACCGGCCTCGCCAAGGTCGTCGGCCCGGCCAATCTGCTGGGCGTCGCCGCCGTGCTGCTCGCCCTGGCCCTGGCCTGCGCCATGGCCCTGGAACGCCATGCAACGGCGAAGGCGGCCTCGGCGGACAAGGAAACGCGCGACAATACCGTCGGCGGCCGGTGGGGCGGGCCGGACAAGGCCATCGGCGGCGGCTGGCTGGCGGGCGTCGCCACCATTCTCCGCTCGCCCTATCTCAGCGCCATCGCGATCTGGGTGTTCCTGCTCTCCACCGCCAACACCTTTTCCTACTACATGCAGGCGCAGATCATCTCCGACGCCAACCTCGATACGGCGACCCGCACCCAGATCTTCGGGGCCATCGATCTGGCCACTAACATCCTCATTCCCCTCGTGCAGCTGATCGTCACCGGCTTCCTGCTCAAGCGGGTCGGCGTCGGCGTGACCCTGGCCATCGTCGCCGTCGTCGGCGTCGCCGGCTATCTCTCGCTGGCCGCCGCCCCGGTCCTGGCGGTGATCGTCGGGGTGCAGGTCGCCTATCGCGCCGGCTCGCTCGCGATCTCCAATCCGGCGCGCGAGGCCCTCTGGCCGGTCGTCGCCCGCGAGGAGAAGTACAAGGCCAAGAACGTGGTCGACAACGTGGTCTTCCGCGGCGGCGATGTCGCCAACGCCTGGATCTACAATCTGCTCAGCGCCACCGCCGGCCTCGGCGTCTCGGCCATCGCCCTGATCGGCGCGGCCGTCTCAGCCTGCTGGATCGGCCTGTCGCTCGGCCTCGGCCGCACCCAGGCCCGCAAAGTCGCCCAACACCCCGTAGAAGGAGCCGCCTGATGTTTCCCTCGATCTCGCGTCGCGCCGTTCTCGCTGCCGGCGCCGCCGCCATCGCCTCGACGCCCTTTGGCCCGGCGTTCGCCCAGGCCCCGCCGCAGGCCGCCGCCGGCCCGGTGCGCACTAAGCCCATCCCCTCGTCGAAGGAGGCGCTGCCCATCGTCGGCATCGGCACCGCCATCATCTTCGACTTCCAGAACGACCCGGCCAAACAGGCCGAGCGCGCCGAGGTGCTGAAGACGCTCACCCAGTCCGGCGGCGGCAAGCTGATCGACACCGCCCCGTCCTACGGCATGGCGGAGGAACGGCTCGGGGAGTTGCTTCAGCAACTGGCCCTTCGCGACAAGGTGTTCCTCGCCACCAAGGTCGCCGCCCGCGAGGACCGCGCCGCCCAGATCGCCTCGATGGAGCGCTCGAAGACGCGCCTGAAGACCCAGAGCTTCGACCTGATGCAGGCCCACAACGTCGCCGACGCCAACTACGACATCGGCCTGCTGCGCGAGTGGAAGGCCCAGAAGGTGTGCCGCTACACAGGCATCACCAGCTCGATGGACGCGGCCTACGACGCGCTGGAGCAGGTCCTCCGCCGCCAGAAGCCCGACTTCTTCCAGATCAACTACTCCCTGGCCGACCGTGACGCCGAGGCCCGGCTGCTGCCCGCCGCCGCCGACTCCGGCTGCGCGGTGCTCACCAACCTGCCGTTCGGCCGCAACTCGATGTTCGCCAAGGTCGCCGGCAAGCCGTTGCCCGACTTCGCCAAGGAGTTCGACGCCTATACCTGGGCGCAGTTCTTCCTGAAGTATCTGCTGTCCCACCCGGCGGTCACCGCCGTCATCCCCGGCACCGACAAGCCGCAATACATGGTCGACAATCTGGGCGCCGGCCGCGGCAAGCTGCCCGACGCGGCCATGCGCAAGCGGATGGTGGATTACTTCACCGCGCTGTAAGGGGGCGAGGGCGGCTTCGCCCCTCTGGACGACCGGCGATATCCGGGTCACCAAGGGCGCCATGACCGATCCGGCCCCCACCGAGACGCCGCCCGTTCCCGCCGCCGGCGCTAGGCGCAAGGCCGCCATCGGCTTCATCTACGCCACGGCGCTGATGGACGTGATCTCGCTCGGGATCATGATCCCCGTCCTGCCCAACCTCGTGAAGGCGCTGAACGGCGGCGACACCGCGCTCGCCGCCGACTGGCAGGTGGTCTTCGCCACCGTCTGGGCGATCATGCAGTTCTTCTTCTCGCCGATCCTCGGCATGCTGTCGGATCGCTTCGGTCGCCGGCCGGTGCTGCTGATCTCCATCTTCGGCCTCGGCGTCGACTACCTGTTCATGGCCTTCGCCCCGACGCTCTGGTGGCTGCTGGTCGGCCGGGCGCTGAACGGGATCACCGCCGCCAGCTTCTCCACCTCGGGCGCCTACATCGCCGACATCACCCCGCCGGAAAAGCGCGCCGCCGCCTTTGGCCTGCTTGGCTCGGCCTTCGGCGTCGGCTTCGTCATCGGGCCGGGCATCGGCGGCTACCTCGGTTCGATCGACCTACGCCTGCCGTTCCTGGTCGCCGCCGCATTGGCCCTGGCCAACTGGCTCTACGGCCTGCTGATCCTGCCGGAATCCCTGCCGCCCGAGCGACGCGTGCCCAAGTTCGACTGGAGCAAGGCCAACCCGATCGGCTCGCTGAGGCTGCTGTCCTCGCACCCGGACCTGCTGGGCCTCGCCGGCGTCTTCTTCCTGTTCCAGCTGGCGCACAATGTCCTGCCCAGCGTCTTCGTGCTCTACACGGGCTTCCGCTACGGCTGGTCGCCGTTCGACGTCGGTCTGATGCTGATGGCCACCGGCGTCGCCAATATCGTCGTTCAGGCGGGGTTGGTCGGCCGGCTGGTCAAGGTCATGGGCGAGCGCGGCGCGCTGCTGCTGGGGCTCGCCTGCGGGGCGCTGGGCTTCCTCGTCTACGGCCTCGCCCCCACCGCCCAGATCTACTGGCTCGGCCTGCCGGTCTTCGCCCTCAGCGGCCTGATCGGCGCGGCCGGGCAGGGGCTGATGAGCCGCCGTGTGAAGCCGTGGGAACAGGGGCAGCTTCAGGGCGCCAATTCCAGCATGATGGGGCTCGCCAGCCTCGTCGGTCCCAGCCTGTTCGGCCTCACCTTCGCCTGGTCGGTGCGCAACGACGCCACCCTCCATATGCCGGGTCTGGCCATCCTGATCGCCTCGGCATTGTTGCTGCTGGGCTTCGTCCTGGCCTGGAAAGTGGCCAAGGCCCCGGATGAGGCGGACAACGCCATGATTGCGCCGGAAAAGGCGGCTCCTTAAGTCATCGTCCCAAACGACGGAGACGCAAGAAGCTCATGCGCGCCTACAAGGCCCTGATTCCCGCCCTGGCTCTCCTGGGCGCCTGCACCGATCCCGCGGCCAGCAGCAAGGCTCAGCCGGTTCCCGCCCCGGCCGGCGTCGACCTCGCCCAGCCGACCCGCCGTCCGCCCGGCGACGCCCTGACCATGAAGCAGTCCTTCGCGCCGATCGTGAAGAAGGCCGCGCCCGCCGTGGTCAACGTCGCCAGCCGCCGCGTGGTGCGCCAGCGCGCCGATCCGTTCTGGGATTTCTTCATGGGCGGCTCGGGCATGCCGCGCGAACAGGTCCAGCAGTCGCTCGGCTCGGGCGCCATCGTCCGCGCCGACGGCGTCATCGTCACCAACCACCACGTCGTCGAGGGCATGACCGAGATCGCGGTCCAGCTCTCCGACCGCCGTGAATTCCCCGCCACCGTCCTGCTCGACGACGCACGCAGCGACCTGGCCATTCTCAAGATCGACACCAAGGGCGAGCGCCTGCCGGTGCTGGCCATCGACGACCAGGAGCCGGTGCAGGTCGGCGACCTGGTGCTGGCCATCGGCAACCCGTTCGGCGTTGGCCAGACCGTCACCAACGGCATCGTCTCGGCCTTGGCCCGCACGGACGTCGGCATCACCGACTATTCGTTCTTCATCCAGACCGACGCGGCCATCAATCCGGGCAATTCCGGCGGTCCGCTGGTCGACATGGACGGCGACCTGATCGGCCTGAACACCGCCATCTTCTCGCGCTCGGGCTCGTCCAGCGGCGTCGGCTTCGCCATCCCGGCGGCTATGGTCAAGCAGGTGGTCACCGCCGCCGTCGGCGGCCGCTCCTCGGTGGTGCGGCCCTGGCTCGGGGCGCGGGGCCAGACGGTCAGCGCCGAAATCGCCCGCACCCTCGGCATGAACGCTCCGCGCGGCGTGCTGATCGGCGATGTCTGGCCGGCCTCGGCCGCCGCCCGCGCCGGCCTGCGCTCGGGCGACGTGGTGCTCGCCGTCGACGGCCAGCCGGTCAATGATGACGCCGGCGTCACCTACTACTTCGCCACCCGCAAGCCGGGCGACAACGTGCGGGTCGATATCCGCCGCGACGGCGCCGAGCGCAGCCTCACCGTTCGCGCCGAGGCGCCGCCCAACACGCCGGCCGCCGACGAGCGGCTCATCGGCGCCGGCAGCCCGCTGGAAGGGGCGACCGTCGTCAACGTCTCGCCCGCCTCCGCCGGCGAGCTGGGCATCGATCCGTTCAACGGCCAGGGCGTGCTGATCACCAAGATCGGCGGCGGCTTCGCCATGCAGGCCGGCCTGCGCCCCGGCGACTTCATCCGTGCGGTGAACGGGACCGAGATCACCAGCGTCCGCCAGCTGGTCGGCGTCCTCGCCGGCGCGGGGCGCGCCTGGACCCTGACCGTCGAGCGTAACGGCCAGCGGATCACCGCCCAGTTGCGGACCTGACGGTCCGGTTCAGCCCTTCTTCGGCCCGCCGATCGCCCAGGTGTGGCCGAAGGGGTCCTGCAGCTGGCCGTAGCGGTCGCCCCAGAACTGGTCTTCCAGCGGCATGCGCACGGTCGCCCCGGCGGCGACCGCGCGGTCCCACCACACGTCGGCGTCGTGCACCTGCAGATGCAGCGTCACCGAGGCCGGCGGCTTCATCTCGCCCACGAACTCCACGAAGTTGTCGCTCAGCATCAACGCGCCGCCATTGATCTCCAGCGTGGCGTGCATCACCCGCTCGCCGTCCTGCGCGTCCTTCACGAACACGACGACCGCGCCGAACGCCTCCTCGTAGAAGGCGATGGCGGCCTTGCCGCCCTTCACCGTCAGATAGGGCGTCACGCCGGGAATGCGGCCCATGTCTGGGTTCTGGTCTTCGGCCATGTGTTTTCTCCCTGAAGCCATTATTCTTACCGCATGTCCGATTTGTTTGAAGCCGCCGGCCTGACGCCGCATGCGCCGGGGCCGCTCGCCGATCGTCTGCGCCCGCAGTCGCTCGACGAGGTCGTCGGCCAGGATCACCTGCTCGGCCCGGAAGGCCCCATCGGCCGCATGGCGGCGGCCAGGCGCCTGTCGTCGATGATCCTCTGGGGGCCGCCGGGCACCGGCAAGACCACCATCGCCCGCCTGCTGGCCAAGGCCGCCGGCTATGAGTTCATGTCGCTGTCGGCGGTGTTCAGCGGCGTCGCCGACCTGAAGAAGGCCTTCGAACAGGCCCGCGCCCGCCGCATGGCCGGCCAGTCCACCCTGCTGTTCGTCGACGAGATCCACCGCTTCAACCGCGCCCAGCAGGACGGCTTTCTGCCGTTCGTGGAGGAGGGGGTTGTCACCCTCGTCGGCGCCACCACCGAGAACCCGTCGTTCGAACTCAACGGGGCGCTGCTTTCCCGCTCGCAGGTCTTCGTCCTGCGCCGGCTGGACGAGGAGGCCCTGGAGCGGCTGCTCGCCAAGGCCGAGGCCTACGAGGAGCGCCCCCTGCCGCTCGACCCGGCCGCCCGCGAGGCTCTGATCGCCATGGCCGACGGCGACGGCCGCTACCTGCTCACCCTGGCCGAGACCCTGTTCAACATCGGCGCGGCCAAGCCGATGACGCCCGCCGAACTGGGCCAGGTGCTCCAGAAGCGCAGCCCGGCCTACGACAAGAACCGCGAGGAGCACTACAACCTCATCAGCGCCCTGCATAAGTCGGTGCGCGGCTCCGATCCCGACGCCGCGCTCTACTGGCTGGCCCGCATGCTGGCCGGCGGCGAAGACCCGCTGTTCATCGCCCGCCGCCTGGTGCGCATGGCCGTCGAGGACATCGGCCTGGCCGACCCCATGGCCCTGGTCCTGGCCAACGCCGCGAAGGAAACCTACGACTTCCTCGGCAGCCCCGAGGGCGAACTGGCCCTGGCGCAGACTGTCGTCCATCTCGCCAGCGCGCCGAAGTCCAACGCCGTCTACGTCGCCTTCAAGGGCGCCATGAAGGCCGCCCGCGAGACCGGCAGCCTGATGCCGCCCAAGCACATCCTCAACGCCCCCACCAAGCTCATGAAGGGCCTCGGCTACGGGAAGGACTACGCCTACGACCACGACGTCGAAGGCGGCTTCTCCGGCCAGGACTATTTCCCCGAGGAGATGGAGCGTCGCCGTTTCTACCAGCCCAAGGGCGAGGGCCGCGAAGGCCCGATCAAGGAACGCCTGGATCGCTGGGCGGCGATCCGCGCGGAGAAGGGCTAGCCACCAAACTCCGCTCACCCCGGCGGAAGCCGGGGTCCAAGCCGAGTCGATTTTGAAGGCGCGTCGTTCGCAGCGCTTCGACGCCTTGCTGCTGCCTGACCTTCAGTATGGACCCCGGCCTTCGCCGGGGAGAGCGGAGGGAGGGGGTTGTCGCCAACCATTGTTCGCTCAGCATAACAGGCATAACCTCGCCCCCATCGAGCCTGGGGAGGTGACGATGACTGATACGAACGCGGCCGCGCCGGCGGCCAAGGCGCCGTGGTGGTTCTGGCTGGTCTGCGTGCTGGCCCTGCTGTGGAACGGCTTCGGGGCCTATGACTTCGCGATGAGCATCGTTCAGGGCGACGTCTACTACCGCGCCGTGAAGATGACCGAGGCCCAGATCGCCGTGATGCACGCCTATCCGGCGTGGATGTACGCGGTGTGGTTCGCGGGAACCTGGGGCGCCTTCATCGGGGCGGTGCTGCTGGTCCTGCGCAGCCGATGGGCCTTCCACGCCTTTGTCATCTCGCTGCTCGGCTTCCTGATGAGCCTGGTCTACGCCTATCACCTGTCCGGCGCGCCGGAGACGGCCAAGGGCATGGAGGCGATGCACGCCGCCATCTTCGCCGGCTGCGTCTTCTTCATCTGGTTCTCGTGGTTTGCGACGAGGAAGGGTTTCCTGCGCTAGAAGGCCTCATGGCCATCACCGCGCTCCCAAGCCCTCCGAAGCACTTCTGGATCGTCCTGATCTTCGCCGCCGTCTGGAATGGTTTCGGCCTCTACGATTGGATGATGAGCATGGGCGGCGAGGCCTATTACCGCGCCGCCGGCTTCAACGACGCCCAGATCGCCTATCAGCTCGGCTTCCCCGTCTGGATGCAGACCGCCTGGTCGATCGGGATTTGGCTGTCGGTCCTGGGCACGGTGCTGCTGTTGCTCCGCCGCAAAGAGGCCGCGACGGCGTTCGGCGTCGCCCTGGTCTGCGCCCTGTTCAGCGTCGTCTATCAAAACCTCGTCGCGCCCGGCTGGGCGGTGATGGGCGCGATGACGGCGATGAGCTGGGCCATCGCCGCTGTCTGCGCCGCGCTCACGGCCTATTCCGTGTGGATGACGAAGCGTGGCGTCTTCCGCTAAGCCGCATCCGTGAAGTCCTCCGCGCCCATCCAGCTCTCGCCCGAAGAGATCGCCTTCATCCGCTCGCGGGTGATCTATGAGGACGCCGTGCTGCTGGCCTTCGACAAGCCGTCGGGCCTCTCCAGCCAGGGCGGCCGCATTCAGGCCCACACGCTGGACGACCTCTTGTGGGCCTTCGCCCGGCCCGGCCACGCCCGCCCGCGGCTGATTCACCGCCTGGACCGCGACACCTCCGGCGTCATCCTCACCGCCAAGACCAAGCCGGCCGCCGCCTTCCTTGGCAAGGCCCTGGCCGCCCGCCGCTTCCGTAAAGCCTACCTTGCCCTGGTCACCCCCGGCGCGCCCCAGCCCAAGGGCGGCGCCGTCGACACGCCCCTGCGCCGCGACAGCATCGGCCGCGAGGTCACCATGCAGCCCTGCGCGCCGGACCACCCCGACGCCGAGACGGCCCTGACCCGCTACCGCACGCTCAGCGCGGGGGAGGGGGCGGCCCTCGTCGAGGCCAATCCCGAGACCGGCCGCATGCACCAGATCCGCACGCACCTGGCCTCCATCGGCCGCCCCATCGCCGGCGACGCCAAATACGGCGGCGCCCTGATGCTCGCCGGCGCCCCGGTTCCGCGTCTGATGCTCCACGCCCGCAGCCTGAAGTTCCCGCACCCGGACGGGGGAGAACGCCGCATCGAGGCGCCCTTGCCGGAGGATTTCCAGGCCGCCCTGGACCGCGCGGGGCTGCGCCTGCCGGATGAGAAATGACCTTCACCCTTCCCCCTGTTGAAGGGGGAAGGGCCGGGGATGGGGGTGCAGACTGTCAGAGTTCGCGGGATGGTTCAGTCCCTGCGGCGGCGCCTTATCCTGAAGCGGTGCACCCCCATCCCTAACCCTTCCCCCTTCAACAGGGGGAAGGGGACTATCGGTCTTGCTCGGGCTCGCGCCGGCCCTACAACTGAGCCATGGCCGCGCCTGACGACACCTACGATCCCCTGACGCCGGTCCCGGCCGAGCGCCGCGTCTTCGGCGCCCGCGACGCCTTCTCCCTGTGGTTCAGCCTCGGCATCGGCCTGCTGGTCCTGCAGGCGGGCGCGCTGCTGACGCCCGGCCTCGGGCTCGGCGCGGCCCTGGCCGCCATCGTCGTCGGCTCGGCGCTCGGCGTCCTGCTGCTCGCGGCCGCCGGCTTCGTCGGGGCCGACACCGGCCTGTCCGCCATCGGCTCCCTGCGGCCCGCCCTCGGGGCGCGCGGGGCGGCGATCCCCGCCGTGCTCAACGCCGTCCAACTCACCGGCTGGGGCGCCTTCGAGATCATCGCCATGCGCGACAGCGCCGACGCCCTGGCGAAACAGACCTTTGGCGTCTCCAACCCGCTGCTCTGGACTCTGCTGTTCGGCGCCCTGGCCACCGGCCTGGCGGTGATGGGGCCGGTCTCCTTCGTCCGCCGTTTCCTGCGCGCCTGGGGCCTCTGGCTGCTGCTGGCCGGCGCGGGCTGGCTCACCTGGCGGCTGCTGGCCGAGCACGACCTCGCGGCTCTTCTGGCCCGCCCGGGCACGGGGGAGATGAGCTTCGGCGCCGGGGTCGACCTGGTGGTCGCCATGCCGCTCTCCTGGTTGCCGCTGATCGCCGACTACACCCGCTTCGGCCGCACGCCCGGCGGCATGTTCCGCGGCAGCGCCCTCGGTTATCTCCTGGCCAACATCTGGTTCATGGGCCTCGGCGCCGCCTACGCCCTGGCCAGCGGCGGCGAGAACCTTCTGCTCACCGCCCTCGCGGCCAGCGGGGGAGGGATCGCCCTCTTGCTGATCGTCATCGACGAAACCGACAACACCTTCGCCGACATCCACTCCGCCGCCGTCTCCACCGCCACCCTGATCCGCTTCCCGCCCACGCGCCTGGCGCTCGGCTTCGGCGCCCTCTGCACCCTGATTGCCCTCGTGGCGCCGCTCGGCCAGTACGAGGGCTTCCTGCTGGTGATCGGCTCGGTGTTCGCCCCGCTGTTTGGCGTCCTCCTGGCCGACCACTTCCTCGTCCGCCGCCGCCAGGCCCCCGCGAGCCTGCCGGCCGTCCGCGTTTCCGGCCTCGTCGCCTGGTTCGTCGGGGTCGCCGCCTATCATGCGTTCAGCCGTCTCGCGCCTGACATCGGCGCGACCTTGCCCAGCTTCGTCATCGCCGCCTGCGCCTACGCCGCCGTCCGCCTGCCCGGGCGAAGCGACGCGTGAGCCTGAGCGCCGTTGAAACTGGGTCGCCGCCGCGTCAACATCGGCCCATGACCACGCCCCGTCGCTCGCTGCTCGCCGTCCTCGCCGGTTTCATCGCCCTGCCGCGTCTGGCCAAGGCCCAGACCCCGCCGCCCGACCAGATCCTGCTCCCGCCGCCGCGCACCGGTCCGCCGCCCCCGCGCGTGAAGATGATCACCGACAAGGGCGTCATCGTCGTCGAGGTCTACCCCGACCGCGCGCCGCTCACCGCCGGCCTGTTCCTGCGCATGGTCCGCGAAAACCGCTACATCAAGCCGGCCTTCTATCGCTGCGTGAAGCTGGCCCCGCCGGGCGGCCCGCCCATCGGCATGGTCCAGGGCGGCGAGACCGCGCCCACCGACAAGGCCCTGCCGCCCATCGCCCACGAGTCGACCAACCAGACCGGCCTCCTGCATCGTAACGGGGCGATCTCCATGCCCCGGTTCGAGCGCGGCACCGCCCGGGGCGAGTTCTTCATCTGCGTCGGCGACCTGACCTCGCTCGACGAACAGCGCCCGCAGGAAGGCGTCGACACCTTCGGCTTCGCCGTGTTCGGCAAGGTGGTGGAAGGGATGGACGTCGTCCGCGCCATTCACGAGATCCCGCCGTCGCCCACCGCCGGCCAGGAGAGCATGCGCGGCGAGATTCTCGATCCGCCGCTGCCCGTCGTGCTGGAAGCCCTCTGACCGGAACAGCGGATCCTGCTAAACCGTTGAAAGCCGTATGAAACGCATCGCCCTCATCAGCCTCGCCGCCCTCACGCTGGCGGCCTGCGCCACGCCCACCGTCTATGGTCCGGTCACCAAGCCCGGCGCGGTCGGGTTCTCGGAATATCGCATCCAGAACAACCGCTATCGCGTCACCTTCCAGGGCGGCGCCGGCGCGCCCCGCGCCCAGGTCGAGGACTACGCCCTGCTGCGCGCGGCCGAGATCGCCGTGCGCGACGGTTACGACTGGTTCCGCATCGTCGGCCGCTATGGCGAAGCCTCCGCCGGGCGCGGGCCGCAGCTGTCCATCGGCGGCGGCTCGATGGACTACGGGCGGCGCTCGTCGGTGGGCGTCGGCGTCGGAACCAGCTTCGACCTGTCCGGCGGCCCCCGCCAGTCGGCGACCATCGAGGTCATGCTCGGCAAGGGCCAGCGCCCCGAGGAAGCCTATGACGCCCGCGACGTCATCCGCACCGTGGGGGAGGGGCGTCCCTCGGCCCCTTCGACGTCCAGCGCAGGCGGAGACTCGATCTAGGTCTCAGTGCGCGTCCGGCGGCGGGGCGGCGGTCAGCTTCGTCGCGCGGCAGAACGGCGCCAGCACCACGGCGACGAGGAACATCCACGACATCAGACGGAAGACGTCGTTGAACGCCAGCGTCGTGGCGTAGCGGCCGACCACCCGCGCCAGTTCGCCCTGGGCGATCGCCATCGCCTGGGCCGCATCGGGAACGCGGTCGGCCAGTGAACTCGCAAGGCCCCCCACGAAATCCGGCGCCACCCGTCCGGCCCGCCCCAGGCTCTCGCCGATCCGCGCCGTCGCGATCCGTGTGGAATCTCCCAGCCAGGTGTTGACCACCGCGATGCCGATAGCGCCGCCCAGGTTGCGCATCACGCTGAACAGGCCCGAAGCGTAGCGCAGCTCGGCCATGGCGAAGCCGCCCAACGCCAGGGTCACGCTCGGCACGATGCACAGCATGATCGAAAAGCCGCGCAGAGCTTGCGGCCCGAGCAGGGCGGCGAAACCCCATTCCGGCGTCAGGTGCGACGTCCAGAACAGGCTGGCCGCGAACAGCGGCAGGCCGAAGGCGATGATGATCCGCGGGTCCAGCCGCTGCGAAAGACGCGCCGCCACCAAGGTCGAGGCCAGCTGGGCGAGGCCGGTCACCACCACCGTCGTCCCGATCTCCAGGCTGTTGTAGCCGCGCACGCGGCCAAGGAAGACCGGCACGAGATAGGTCGAGGCATAGATGCCGAAGCCGATCACCAGGTTGAACACGCAGGCGATCACGAAGGTCGGCTTGCGGAACGGCGTCAGCTTCACGATCGGGCCGCCCGAGCGGAACGAGCGTTCGAGGAACAGCACGAAGGCGACGGCCGACAGCCAGGCCCCCGTGGCGATGGCCGGATCGCCGAACCAGTCGTGTCGCGGACCTTCCTCCAGCACATACTCCAGCCCGCCCAGGAACACCGCCATGGCCACTAGGTGCGAGTAGTCGATCGTCTTCAGCATGGAGGGGTTCGGCCGGTCGACGTGGATCAGCCGCAGCGACAGCAGGGTCACCGCCACCCCGGGCAGGATGTTGATGTAGAAAATCCATCGCCAGCCCGCCGCCTCGGTCAGCCAGCCGCCGACGGTCGGCCCCATGGTGGGGGCCAGCACCGAGACCATGCCGAGGATCGCCGGGATCATCGCTCGCTGCTTGCCGGTGAACATCGCAAAGCCGGTGGCGAATACGGTCGGCACCATCGCCCCCCCTACGAAACCCTGGATCACGCGGAACAGGATCATCGAGTCGATATCCCAGGCCATGCCGCACAGGGCGCTCGACAGGGTGAAGAGGCCGGCGGAGAGGGCGAAGAGGTATCGGGTGGATAGCGCCTGGGTCAGGAAGGCGGAGAAGGGGATCATCACCAGCTCGGCCATCAGATAGCCGGTCTGGATCCAGCTGATCTCGTCCGGCCCGGCCGAGAGCCCGGCCTGCACGTCGTTCAGCGAGGCGGCGACGATCTGGATATCCAGCTGGGCCATGAACTGGCCGAAGGCCATCACCCCGAAGATCAGAAATTTCAGCCGGTCGGGCAGGGCGGCCGGGTTGGGCGGGGGCGCCTCGCGCGTGTCTCGCATCTCTTCGTCTCCGCCGATCTTGATATTGCGCACATAATATTATACATGACATATAACAGGCGACGATCAGGAGGCGGGCCATGCGTTATGGCGCCGAACACAAGCAGCAGACGCGGGAGCGCATCCTCAGGGAAGCCGCCACGGCGATCCGCACGGAAGGCGTGCAGAAGGTCGCGGTCGCGCCCGTCATGGCCAAGGCCGGCCTGACCCAGGGCGGCTTCTATGCTCATTTCGCCTCGCGTGACGACCTGGTCGCCGCCGCCATCGAGCAGATGTTCGTCGAAGGCGGCGAGCGGTTGACCCGGTCTCTGGAGGGGAGGGCGCCCGCCGAGGGCCTCGCCCTCTACCTCGATTTCTACCTGTCCCGCGCGCACTGCGAGATGCGCACCGGCGGCTGCCCGCTGCCGTTCCTCTCGGCCGACGCCCCCCGCCTCGAACCCACGGCCCGAGAGCGCATCGGCGCCGGAGCGAGGCGCATGGCGGAGCGCATCGCCGAAGCGCTTCAGGCCATGGGCCGGCCCGACGCCGAGACCGCCGCCGGCTCCGTGGTCAACGAGATCGTCGGCGCCGTCAGCCTGGCGCGGATCGAACCAGACCTCGAGGCTTCCGAAGCCATCCTCGCCCGCACCCGCCGCGCCCTGGCCGAGCGTCTCGTCCTGCCCCTGGCCCACTGATCTTCCGGAGCCTTACGATGTCCGAAGCCGTGCTGAAGCCGGCGGTCGCCGCGCGACCTCTCGCCTGGCCGTTCTCACGCAAGACCACGCTCGCCGTAGGCGCGGCGGTCGTTGTCGCAGCCGCGGGCGCCGCGGTCATCGCCATGCCGAAGGCCGCCGTTTCGACCGACGCGGCCTATGTCCAGGCCGACAGCTCCGTGGTCGCGCCCAAGGTCAAGGGTCTGGTGGCTCAGGTCCTGGTGGCGGACAACCAAGTCGTCCGTCGCGGCCAGCCCCTGGTGCGCATCGACTCCGAGGAATACGACGCCCGCGTCACCGCCGCCGAAGCCGAACTGCTCGACGCCAAGGCCGGCGTCCTGGCCGCCCGCTCGGCCCTGGTCTCCCTCGACGCCGAGGAGAAACTGGCCGGGGCGAACGTCGCCTCGGCGGCCACCGCCATCGCCTCAGCCGAGGCCGAGAACGAGCGCGCCGCCCTGGATCGTCGCCGCTACGAAGCCCTGGCCGGCACCGGCGCCATAGCGCCGCGGGAACTGGATCTTTCCCGCGCCACCGCCGTCGCCGCCCAGTCGGCCGCCGACCGCAGCCGCGCTCAGTACGCCGTCAGTCAGCACCAGCGCGATGTCACTTTCGCCAAGCGCTCCACCCTGCAGGCTGCCGTCGCCGAGACGGAAGCTCAGGTCGCTCGCGCCCAGGCCGCCCTCGATCTCGCCCGCCAGGATCAGGCCCACGCCGTGATCCTCGCCCCGGTCGACGGCGTGGTCGGCGACCGCAAGGTCGAGGCGGGCGACTATGTGCAGCCGGGTTCGCGACTGCTCACCGTCGTGCCCATGCAGGCGCTTTACGTCACCGCCAACTTCAAGGAGACGCAGGTCGCGCGGATGCTGGCGGGGCAGGCTGCGGCCATCAAGGTCGACGCCTTGCCGGGCAAGACCCTGACGGGGCGGGTCGAAAGCTTCGCCCCCGGCTCCGGTTCGCAGTTCTCGCTCCTGCCGTTCGAGCCGGGCACGGGCAACTTCACCAAGATCGTGCAGCGCGTGCCCGTGCGCATCCGCTTCGATCCGGGGCAGGCGGGTCTCGACCGCCTTCGCCCCGGCCTCTCGACGACCGTCAAGGTGCGCCTGCGCCAACCCTGAGGCCGCCTTCCTCCCCCTGGAGTCCTCCCCATGTCCAAGCTTCCCACTGTCCTCATTACCGGCGCTTCGAGCGGCTTCGGCGCGATCTACGCCGACCGGTTCGCCAGGCGCGGCCACGACCTGATCCTCGCCGCCCGCGACCTTGCGCGTCTCGACGCCGTGGCCGAGCGGCTGCGCTCCGAGACCGGCGTGGCGGTCGAAGTCATCCGTTCCGACCTCTCCGAGTCCGCCGACACCACGGCGCTTGAGACCCGGCTGCGCGAAGACGCGGCCATCGGCGTGCTGGTCAACAACGCCGGAACCGCCGTCGGAGGCTTCTACGACTCGGCCGACGGCGCCTCGATCGAGAAACTGGTCGCCCTGAACGTGACGGCCGCCTCGCGCCTCGCCATCGCCGCCGCCCAACGGTGGAGCCGACGCGAGGAGGGCGGCTCGATCGTCAATGTCAGTTCGGTGGTCGCCTTCATCCCAGAAGCGCCGCTTGGTCTCTACAACGCGACCAAGGCCTTCGTGCAGAGCCTGTCCCAAGGGCTGAACACCGCCTTCGGTGGAAAGGGCGTCTATGTGCAGGCGGTCATGCCGGCGGCCACCCGCACGGAAATCTGGGAGCGCGGCGGCATCCACCCCGACACGATCCCCGACATGATGCTCGCCGACGAGCTGGTGGACGCCGCCCTGGTGGGCTTCGATCGTCGCGAACTGGTCACCCTGCCGTCGCTGGCCGACCCCGCGCTGTGGGACGCCTTCGAGGCTTCTCGCCAGGCGCTGATCCCCGGCATTCGCAACGCCGATCCGGCCGCGCGCTATCGCAGCTAAACCTAGGCCCGCCGTCGCAAGCGGTATAAGCCGGGCGGATGAACTGGCTTCTTGTCGCAATCGGCGGCGCCCTCGGGTCGATGGCCCGCTACGGCGTCGGCATTCAGGCCACGCGGTTGCTCGGCGCGCGGTGGCCCTTCGGCACCTTGACGGTCAATATCGTCGGCGGATTGCTGATGGGCTTTCTCATGGCCTGGCTCGCCCACGCCATGCCCGCGGGCCAGGAGCGCTGGCGCGTCACGCTCGGCGTCGGCGCGCTGGGCGGCTTCACCACCTTCTCGGCCTTCTCGCTGGAAACGGCGCTGATGATCGAGCGCCGCGCCTATGGCGAAGCCGGCCTCTACGTCATCCTCTCGGTCGCGGCCTCGGTCGCGGCCCTTTTCGCCGGCATGCTGCTGGCGCGCCGAGTGTTCGCATGAAGGAAGTCCGCACCCTCTACGTCGACAGCGGCGAGGACGGATCGCGCCTGGACCGCTGGTTCAAGCGCCGCTGGCCGCATCTGAATCACATCCAGCTCAACCGCCTGTTCCGCTCCGGCCAGGTGCGAGTCGACGGCTCGCGCGCCAAGGCCGACACGCGGCTGGCGGCCGGATCGCAGGTCCGTGTGCCGCCGCTGCCCGACGCCCCGGCGCCCGGCGAGAAGAAGCAGATCTCCGACCGCGATATCGCCTACGCCCGCTCCCTGGTACTCTATGAGGATGAGGAAGTCCTGGCGCTCAACAAGCCGGCCGGCCTCGCGGTGCAGGGCGGCACCAAGACCGCCAAGCATATCGACCGCCTGCTCAGCGCGTGGGGCGAGGGGGTTCAGCGCCCGCGCCTGGTCCACCGCCTCGACCGCGACACCTCCGGCGTTCTCCTGCTCGGCAAGACGCCCAGCGCCGCCGCCAAGCTCTCAGGCGCCTTCGCCAAGCGCAAGGCCGAGAAGACCTACTGGGCCCTGGTCGCCGGCAACCCGACCCCGCAGGACGGGCTGATCGAGCTGCATCTCGCCAAGAAGGGCATCAACGACCGCGAGATGGTCGTCCCCGCCGATCCGAAGGACCCCGCCGCCGACCCCGCTGAGACCGAGTATGTCACCCTCAGCCGGGCCGGCCCGCGAGCTTCCTGGATGGCGCTGCGCCCCCACACCGGCCGCACGCACCAGCTGCGCGCCCACATGAAGGCCATCGGTCATCCGATCCTGGGCGATCCCAAGTATGGCGACGAGAAGTCCGAACCGCTGTCGGAAGGCCTGAAGCTGCAGCTGCACGCCCGCCGTATCGTGGTGCCGCATCCCTCGGCCGGGATGCTGGCGGTCGAGGCCCCGATCAGTCCCGAACTGGCCGCCGGCTTCCATCGCTTCGGTTTCGAGGAGCACGAGGCCGATCCCGAGCCTTTCCAGCGCAAGCGCAACGGCCCGCCATCCACCAAGCAGACCCGCGGAACCCGCCGCAAATGACCCAGCACCACGGTGACCGGCCGACGCTCGCGCGTCGCTTCTACGCCGCTTGTCATGCCGAGGCGGAAGGGCAGGGCTTCGCCGTCAAGCTCGACGGCCGCACGCCGAAGAGCCCGTCCGGAACGCCGCTGGTGCTCCCGACCAAGGCCCTCGCCGACCTCTGCGCCGCCGAATGGGAAGCGCAGGGCGAGACTATCGATCCGGCCACCCTGCACGCCACCCGCCTGGCTTTCACCACCCTCGATCACATCCCGGCGGCGCGCGCCGAAACCGCCGAGGAGGTCGCCCGCTACGCCGGTTCGGACCTGCTCTGCTACCGCGCCGAGGACCCGTCCGCCCTGGTCGCCCGCCAGGCCCTGGCCTGGGACCCGCTGCTCGCCTGGGCCGGCGAGGCGCTCGACCTCCAGTTCGAGGTGGCCTCCGGCATCGTCCACCGCCCGCAGCCGGCCGCCACGGTCGAGCGGGTGGGCGCCCTGGCCGCCGCCGAAAGCGATTTCGCCCTCTCGGGCCTCGCCTTCGCCACCGCCTTGTTCGGCTCGGCGGTGATCGCGCTGGCCCTCCGTCACGGCCGCCTCACCGGCGACGAGGCCTTCGCCGCCTCCCGCGTCGACGAGGACTTCCAGATCGAGGCCTGGGGCCATGACGAGGAGGCCGCCGAGCGCGTCGACCGCCAGGCCATCGAGGCCCGCATGCTCGAGCATTGGTTCAATGCGCTCGGTTAGAACGCAAAAATCTTCGTCATCCTGAGCAGCGGCTGCAGGCCGCGCGTCGAAGGACGCATTGCATCGCCGCCTGGCGTGCTTCGACCTGGCCGCTCCGCGGCCTGCTCAGCATGACGCTGGTTTTGGATTGCATGCTTTGCGCCAACGGTTCCACCAATCTACGCTCACCACTTCACCAGGGAGATCACGCGCTTGCAGGAGATTCTGGAGGAGCTGGAGCGTCGTCGCGCCGCCGCGCGGCAGGGCGGGGGCGAGGCGCGGATCGCGGCCCAGCATGCCAAGGGCAAGCTCACGGCGCGCGAACGCCTGGACCTCCTTCTGGATGAAGGCTCGTTCGAAGAGTTCGACATGTTCGTCGAGCATCGCAGCCAAGACTTCGGCATGCAGGACCAGAAGATTCCCGGCGACGGCGTGGTCACCGGCTGGGGTACGATCAACGGCCGCGTCGTCTACGTCTTCTCCAAGGATTTCACGGTCTTCGGCGGATCTCTTTCGGGCGCGCATGCCCAGAAGATCGTCAAGGTTCAACGCCAGGCCCGCAAGATGGGCGCCCCTCTGATCGGCCTGTTCGACGCCGGCGGCGCCCGCATCCAGGAGGGTGTCGACAGCCTCGCCGGCTATGCCGACATCTTTCTGGAGAACTCGCTGTCCAGCGGCGTCATCCCGCAGATCAGCGTCATCATGGGCCCCTGCGCCGGGGGCGACGTCTATTCGCCGGCCCTGACCGACTTCATCTTTATGGTCCGCGACACGTCCTACATGTACGTCACCGGCCCGGATGTGGTGCGCACGGTCACCAACGAGACTGTGACCCACGAGGATCTCGGCGGCGCCTCGGTCCATGCCGCGCGCTCGGGCGTGGCTGAAGGCGCGTTCGACAACGATCTCGAGGCCCTGACCCAGGTCCGCCGCCTGGTCGACTTCCTGCCGTCGTCCAACCGCGAGAAGCCGCCGCGGCGCGAGAGCTTCGACGATCCGGAGCGCGCCGAGCCTTCGCTCGACAGCCTTGTCCCCACCAACGCCAACACGCCCTACGACATCAAGGAGCTGATCCTGAAGATCGTCGACGAGGCGGATTTCTTCGAAATTTCGCCCGACTGGGCCAAGAACATCGTCTGCGGCTTCGGTCGCTTCGACGGCCAGCCGGTCGGCGTCGTCGCCAATCAGCCCCTGGCCTTGGCCGGCGTGCTGGACATCGACGCCAGCCGCAAGGCGGCCCGCTTCGTGCGCTTCTGCGACGCCTTCAACATCCCGTTGCTGACCCTGGTCGACGTGCCGGGCTTCATGCCCGGGACGAAGCAGGAGTACGGCGGCCTGATCAAGCACGGCGCCAAGCTGCTCTACGCCTACGCCGAGGCTACCGTGCCGAAGGTCACCCTCATCACCCGCAAGGCTTATGGCGGCGCCTATGACGTGATGAGCTCCAAGCATCTGCGCGGCGACATCAACTACGCCTGGCCCACCGCCGAAATCGCCGTCATGGGGCCGAAGGGGGCGGTGGAGATCATCTTCCGAACCGAGGCCAAGGACCCGGAGGCGCTGGCCGCCCGCGAGGCCGAGTACAAGGCCCGCTTCGCCAATCCCTTCGTCGCCGCCCAGCGCGGCTACATCGACGACGTCATCATGCCCCACGGCACCCGACGCCGCATCGTGCGCGCTCTGAGGAGTTTGAAGGGAAAGCAGATGGCCAACCCCTGGAAGAAGCACGATAACCTGCCGCTCTGATCGGTAGGGGATTCCATGGGTAGAGAAGCGAAGGTTCAGGCGCAGTTCGACGGACTGTTCGAACTCGGCCGCCTGCATTGGGAGGCGCCCGAGCTGATCTTCAAGGGCGCCACGCGTGAGGTCTGGACGGGCGCGGCCCTGGAGGGCGTCACCTCCGAGGGCGACGATCTCGTCCTGGCCGACGGCGCGCGCTTCACCTTCGTCGAAGGCTACCAGGCCGCTCGCTGGGCCGAGGTCATCGCCAAGCCGCCGAACCGGCTCGACAAGCTGGGCGTCAAGAAGGGCCAGCGTATCGGCGCCGTCTGGATCGAGGACGAGGCCTTTCTCGACGAACTGAACGAGCGCGTCCCCCTGGCCGAGGAGGAAGACGATCTCGACCTGCTGTTCGCCGCCATCGACAACCTCGACGACCTCGACGTCCTGCCGGACATGATGCAGCGCGTGAAGCCGAAGGGCGCGCTCTGGGTCATTTCCCGCAAGGGCAAGCAGGCGACCGTCAAGGACGTCGACGTCATCGCCGCCGCGCGCTCCTACGGCCTGGTCGACAGCAAGGTCTGCGCCTTTTCGCCCACCCACACGGCCCTGCGTTTCACCCGCCGCAAAGGCGGTCCTGCGCCCAAGCCCGCGCCCGAGACGGACGAAGGGGAGGACTGGGAATGATCGAGACCATCGATACCCCGTCGCCCAATTTCAACGCCCGCACCAAGACCCCCGACGCCCTGATCCTCCACTACACCGGCATGCAGTCCGGCGAGGCGGCGCTGGCGCGCCTGCGCGATCCCGCCGCCGAGGTCTCGTCGCACTACATGGTCGAGGAAGACGGCCGCATCTTCTTCCTGGTTCCCGAGGAGCGCCGCGCCTGGCACGCCGGCGCTTCGTTCTGGCAGGGCGAGCGCGACATGAACTCGGCCTCGGTCGGGATCGAGATCGTCAATCCGGGCCATGAGTTCGGCTACCGGGCCTTCCCGGACGCCCAGATCGCCGCCGTCATCGCCCTGGTCGCCGACATCCGCACGCGGTGGGACATCCCCGACAACAAGATCATCGCCCACTCCGACGTGGCGCCCGCGCGCCGTCAGGACCCCGGCGAGCTGTTCCCGTGGAAGACCCTGGCCGAAGCCGGCCACGGCCTCTGGGCCGAGCCCGCCGCCTCGCCCGGAGCGCCGCTCGGCGAAGGCGACGAGGGGGCAGGGGTCTTCGCCCTGCAGGCCGGCCTCACCCGCCTCGGCTACGACTGCGCCCCCACCGGGACCTATGACGCGGGCACGGCGACCATCGTCGCCGCCTTCCAACGCCACTGGTTGCAGACCCGCGTCGACGGCGTCGCCTGCGGCGACACCCGCGCCCGCCTCGTCCACCTGCTGCGCGCCGCCGGCGCGGAGCGCTGGGCGCGCTAGTGCACCCCGCCCGCATCTTCCACGTCGTCGATCGCGCCGAACTTCTCGCCCTGCTGGCCGAGCAGCCGTTCTGCACCCTATCGACCCTCCACGACGGCCGTCCCGCCGTCGCCCATGCGCCGGTGGTGATCCGCGGAGAGGGGGCGGCGCTCGATTTCCACCTGTCGCGCGGCAACGTCCTGGCCGATCTCGCGGATGGAACGCCCGCCGTGCTCACCGCCCTGGCCGGCGACGCCTACGTCAGCCCCGACTTCTACGTCAGCGAAGACCAGGTCCCGACCTGGAACTACCGCATGGTCGAGGCCGAGGGGCTGCTCACCCGCCTGACCGAGGCCGAGACCATCGCCCTGCTCGACGATCTCTCCGCCCAGGAGGAGGCCCGCCTCCTGCCCAAGCGTCCCTGGACCCGGGGCAAGATGACCCCCGGCCGTTTCGAAGCCATGGTCCGAGGCATTGTCGGCTTCCGCCTGACGGTCGGCCGGCTGGAGGGGATCGCCAAGCTTTCGCAGAACAAGTCGGCCGATGATCGGGCCGGGGTGCGACAAGGTCTCGCCGATCACCCGCTTGGCGCATTGATCCCGAAGGACTAAACCCTGCTTCGCCAGACGGTCGGGCGGTCGCGGTACGCAAGTATCGAGGAAAGTCCGGGCTCCACGGTGACAAGGCGGCGGGTAACGCCCGCCGGGAGCGATCCCAGGGATAGCGCCACAGAAAGCAAACCTCCCTGCTCCGGCAGGGGAAGGGTGAAAGGGTGGGGTAAGAGCCCACCGCGGACGCAGCAATGCGGACGGCATGGCAAGCCCCGCCTGGAGCAAGACCGAATAGGGGTGTCGCGCCTGGTCCTTCGGGATTTGGGCAGGGCTGTCTCCGGCCTGAGATGCCCGGGTTGGTCGCGAGAACCGCTCCGCGAGGGGCGGTCCAGAGGAATGACCGTCACGTCGTCTTCGGGCGGCGGACAGAACCCGGCTTACAGACCGTCTGGCATTAACGCCTGCAGCGCCGCCTGCGACCTCATGACGTTACAGTTGTTCACAAACACCGTTGAATGTTCCGTGTATGTTCTGTGGACGGTTAGCGCTCGTTAACCACGATCATGCGACATCTTTACTGCATCCACAGAATCGCCCGGTCGGTGTCATTGTATCCCAGTCAATCCCATGTTAACCCAATTTCAGCCCAGCGGCAGGCCGGTCATGCCCGTCTTGCGCCCTGGGATTGGGCCATGAACCTGGGGGCAGGGGCGAAGTGTTTCTCTCCACCTTCGACAAGCAGCTGGACGCCAAACGCCGCATCGTCGTGCCGTCGGACTTTCGCGCGGCCGCCACGGGCGATTTCGACGGCGTCTACTGCTTCCCGTCGCTGGAGGCCGATTGCCTCGAAGCCGGCGGCCAGGCCCTGTTCGACCGGTATCGCGCCGTGATCGAAGAGCTGCCCTTCGGCGACCCCCTGCGTTCGGCCTTGGAAACCAGCGTGCTGGGCGGCATGACCAAGCTGGCGTTCGACGCCGCCGGCCGCATCACCCTGCCGGACGTCGTCTGCGCCGAGTTCGGCTTCACCGACGCCGTGGCCCTCGTCGGCCTGGGCGACCGCTTCCAGATCTGGCCGGGCCAGGCCTTCCAGGCGCACCGCGCCGCCGCCCGCGCCGCCGCCCGCGACGGCCTCGTCGCCCTGCGCCTGCAGCAGCGGGGGGCGACATGAGCGAAGCCCCGCACGTCTCGGTTCTGCTCGGCGAAGTCCTGGGCGCCCTCGACCTCAAGCCCGGCGACGTCGTCGTCGACGGCACCTTCGGGGCCGGCGGCTACAGCCGCGCCTTCCTGGCGGCCGGCGCCAGCGTCATGGCGTTTGATCGCGATCCCAGCGTCGCCCGCTTCGCCGAAGGCCTTCCCGGCCTGCGCCTGATCAACGACCGCTTCTCGCGCATGGCCGAGCACTTGGAAGCCGCCAGCGTCGACGCCGTCGCCCTCGACCTCGGCGTCTCTTCGATGCAGCTCGATGAAGCCGAGCGCGGCTTCTCCTTCATGCGCGACGGCCCGCTGGACATGCGCATGGGCGGGGAGGGGGCGAGCGCCGCCGATCTCGTCAACGACCTCGACGAGGTCGAGCTGGCCCGCATCATCTATGTCTACGGCGAGGAGCGCGACAGCCGCCGCATCGCCAAGTGGCTGGTCCGCCGCCGCGCCGAGCGCCCGTTCGAACGCACCCTCGACCTGGCCGAGGCCGTCGAGCGCGCCGTCGGCGGCCGCAAGGGCGCCAAGACCCATCCCGCCACCCGCACCTTCCAGGCCCTGCGCATCGCCGTGAACGAGGAGCTGGCCGAGGTCGAGGCCGGCCTCGCCGCCGCCGAGGCGGTGCTGAAGCCGGGCGGCCGCCTGGCCGTGGTCACCTTCCACTCGCTGGAAGACCGCATCGTGAAGGCCTTCCTCAACGAGCGCGCCGGCCGCACCCCGGGCGCCTCTCGCTACGCCCCGCCGACCCGGAAGGCGGCGGCCGACAGCTTCCGGCTGATCTCCGGCAAGGCCATCGCCCCGACCGAGGCCGAGATGGCCGCCAATCCGCGCGCGCGCTCCGCCAAGCTGCGCGCCGCCGAGCGCACCGACGCCCCCGTGTGGAGGGCCGCCGCGTGATCCTCTCGTCGATCTTCAACCGCCGCATCCGGGGCTTCCGCCTCATCGAGGTCACGGCCCTCAGCCTACTGCTGATCATGATGCTGGGCGTCTATTTCGCGAAAACCTCCGCCGGCGGCGAACGCAGCCGCATCGATCAGGTCGAGCGCCAGATCGCCAGCGAGAAGGCCCGCGTCCGCATGCTCGACGCCGAGGTCGCCTACCTGGAGCGCCCGCGCCGCATGGCGCGTCTGGCCGGATCCTACCTGCAGATGCAGCCGCTGAAGGCCGACCGCGAGGCGACCGTCGACGCGCTCAGCGCCATCGCCGCCAAGGCTCCGCCGCCGCCGAAATTCATGCTGCCGCCGACGACGCCCGTCTCCGCGCCGGCCCCGGCTCAGCCCGCTATCGAGACCCCGCCGACATGAGCCTCGCCCATTTCCCGCAGCGTCTGAGACTGCCGCTGGCCTGGCGATGGGCGGGCGACTGGGTCTGGCGTCTGGAGCACGCCTTCGAGCGCGCCCGCGCCGCCGGCCGTCCGCAGGACGACGCCCGCATCCGCATCTTCATCGTCGCCGTGGTCTTCGGCCTGGCCTTCCTGGTGCTGGTCGTCGGCGCCGCCCATTCGGCGCTCGCGGGGCCCGGCAAGCGCGTCGGCGCCCTGGCCAACCCGGAGGCGCGCGGCGATCTGGTCGACCGCAACGGCGCGCTCCTGGCGGTCGATCTCATGCACTGGGATCTCTACGTCGACCCGACCGTGGTCTGGGACACGGCCGCCACCCGCTCGGCCCTGAGGGCGGCCCTGCCGGGCGTGTCGGCCCGCCGCATCGACAAGGTGCTGGCCGGCGACAGGCAGGCCTTCCTCGCCGGCGGCCTGACCCCGGCCCAGAAGGATCGCCTGCACGACCTCGGCCTGCCCGGCCTGGTCTTCGCGGAGAAGGAGCGCCGCAGCTATCCGCTCGGCCAGACCGCGGCCCACATCATCGGCTTCTCCGACACCGGCGGCCGGGGCGTCGCCGGCGCCGAGCGCGCCCTCGGCGAGTCCCTGCACGCCGCGGCCGGCGGCGGCCAGGTGGCGCTCTCCATCGACATGCGCGTTCAGGGCGTGCTGGAGGACGAACTCGGCAAGGCGGTCGCGGAATTCCGCCCGATCGGCGCGGTCGGCATCGTCACCGACGTTCACACCGGCGAAATCCTCGGCCTCGCCAACTGGCCGGACTTCGATCCGAACCGTCCCGGCGCGACGCCGCCCGACTACCAGAAGAACCTGGCCGCCGCCGCCGTCTACGAAATGGGCTCGACGTTCAAGGCCTTCACCGTGGCCATCGGCCTCGATACCGGCGTCGCCACGCCGCAGTCGACCTTCGACGCCCGCACGCCGTTCAAGCTGGGTTACCGCACGATCCACGACTACCACGCCGCCAAGGCCATCCTGACCCTCGTCCAGGTGTTCCAGCATTCCTCGAACATCGGCACCGCCAAGCTGGCCGAGAGCATCGGCGCCGAGCGTCTGGAGCGCTATTTCGGCGGCATGGGCCTGACCAAGCGGGCCAAGGTCGACCTCATCGAATCCGCCTCGCCCCTGACGCCGAAGAAGTGGGACGAAGACGCCGTCGCCTCCACCTCGTTCGGCCACGGCATGAACGTCACCCCCCTGGCGCTCTCCGCCGCCTACGGCTCGATCGTCAATGGCGGCGTCCTCGTGCCCCTGACCATCAAGAAGCTGCCGCCGGGCGCCCGTCCGCGGGGCCAGCGCGTGTTCTCCGAGGCGACCTCCGCCGAGATGCTCAAGATCATGCGCGCCAACGTCGCCGATCCTATCGGCAGCGGCGGCAAGGCCGACGCTCCCGGCCTGTCGGTCGGCGGCAAGACCGGCACCGGCGAGAAGTACGATCCGGCGATCCGGGGCTACAGCACCACCAAGCAGGTCTCGTCCTTTGCCGCGACCTTCCCGACCGAAGGCGCGCCCGCCGACAAGCGCTACTTCGTGCTGATCCTGCTCGACGAGCCGAAACCCAGCGCCAACACCTACGGCTATTCGACCGGCGGCTGGGTGGGGGCGCCGGCCGCCGGTCGGGTGATCGACCGCATCGCGCCCTATCTCGGCGTTCCGCGCCACTACGCTCCGGCGCCCGCCGTGGTCGCCGCCGCCGCGCCGGCGGCGGGGGACGGTCTGTAGGATGCGCCTTTCGCAGCTTCTGCAGCGAGATATTCCGGTTGATCCTGAGATCACCGGGGTCACCGCCGACAGCCGGCGGGTGAAGCCCGGATATCTGTTCGCCGCCCTGCCGGGCGCCAGGGCCGACGGCCGCGCCTATGTCGAGGCCGCCCTCGGCGCCGGCGCCGCCGCCGTCATCGCCCCGACCGCGCTCGAGGGCGTCGCCGCCCCGGTCGTCGAACTGGCCGATGTCCGCCGTGCCTACGCCCTGGCCGCCGCCGCCTTCTGGGGCGCTCAGCCCAAGACCTGCGTCGCCGTCACCGGCACCAACGGCAAGACCTCGGTCGCCGCCTTCTGCCGCCAGATCTTCGCCCACGGCGGCCACGCGGCCGGCAGCATGGGCACCCTGGGCGTCGTCGTCTCGCGTCCCAACGCCGCCGACGTGCAAGTCACTCCGCCGGGCCTGACCACGCCCGACGCCGCCGACGTCGCCGAACTGCTGGCCCGCCTGGCCGGCGAGGGCGTGACCCGCATGGCGATGGAAGCCTCGTCGCACGGGATCGACCAGCGTCGCCTCGACGGCGTGACGCTCGCCGCCGCCGGTTTCACCAACCTGACCCAGGACCACCTGGACTATCATGGCGACATGGCGACCTATCGCGACGCCAAGCTGCGCCTGTTCGACACCCTGCTTCCGAGGGGCGGCGCGGCCGTGCTCAACGCCGACGGCGAGGCGTTCGACGCCTTCGAGGCCGCCGCCGCGGGCCATCGCACGCTCAGCGTCGGCCGGGCCGGCGAAGCCATCCGCCTCGTCGCCCGCACGCCCGTGCCGGAAGGGCAGGGGCTGGTCCTCGAAGTCGAAGGCCGCCGCTATGACGTTCGCCTGCCGCTGGCGGGCGCCTTCCAGGCCGAGAACGTGCTGGTCGCCGCCGGCCTCGCCCTCGCGGTCGGCGAGCCGGTCGACGGCGTCATGGCCGCGCTGGAAGCCCTCACGGGCGCGCCCGGCCGGCTGCAGCGCGTCGGCGCCGGGCCGAACGGCGGCGAGGCCTATGTCGACTACGCCCACACCCCCGACGGGCTGGAGACCGTGCTCTCGGCCCTGCGGCCCCACGTGGCCGGCAAGCTGATCGTGGTGTTCGGCGCTGGCGGCGATCGTGATCGCGGCAAGCGCCCGCTGATGGGCGCGGCGGCCGCCCGCCTCGCCGATGTCGCCATCGTCACCGACGACAATCCCCGCTCGGAGGAGCCGGGTTCGATCCGCGCCGCCATTCTCGCCGCCGCGCCCGGCGCCCGCGAGATCGGCGACCGCCGCGAGGCCATCGCCGCCGGCGTCACCCTGCTGGGCGAGGGCGACGTCCTCGTTGTGGCCGGCAAGGGTCATGAACAGGGCCAGATGATCGCCGGCGTGAATCATCCCTTCGATGACGTCGCCGTCACGGCCCAGGCCCTGCGCGGGGAGGCTTTGCGATGAGCCGCCCTCTGTGGACCGCGTCCGAGATCGTCGCCGCCACGGGCGGCAAGCCGGCCGGCGACTTCGCCGCCACCGGCGTTTCCATCGATACCCGCACCCTGGAGCCGGGCGATCTCTTCGTCGCCCTGACCGCCGGCCGCGACGGCCATGAGTTCGTCGCCCAAGCGATGGCCAGGGGCGCGTCTGGCGTCCTCGCCTCGCGCCCGGTGGACGCGCCCGCCGTTCTCGTGGGTGAAACCCTGCAGGCGCTCGAAGCCCTCGGCGTCGCCGCCCGCGACCGCGCGCCCGCCCGTCGCGGCGCCGTCACCGGCTCGGTCGGCAAGACCAGCGTCACCCGGGCCGTCGAGGCGGGCCTGCGTCTCGCCGGCCCGGCCCATGCCTCGGTGAAGAGCTACAACAACCACATCGGCGTGCCGCTGACGCTCGCCCGCATGCCGGCCGAGACCGAGCGCGCGGTGTTCGAGGTCGGCATGAACCACGCCGACGAGATCACGCCGCTGTCTAAGATGATCCGCCCCCATGCGGCGGCCATCACCACCGTCGGCCCGGTGCATATCGAAAACTTCCCGGACGGCGAGCCCGGCATCGTCCGCGCCAAGGGCGAGATCTTCGACGGCATGGAACCGGGCGGCGTCGCCGTGCTCAACGCCGAAAACGCGGCCTTCGAGGCGCTAAGCGCCCGCGCCAAAGCCGCCGGCCTCGAGGTCTGGAGCTTCGGCCAGGCCCCCGCCGCCCACGGCCAGTTGCTCGGCTTCGCGCCGGGCGAGGGGATCGCCACGGTCGAGGCCATGCTGTTCGGCGAGCGCCTGACCTTCCCGATCCTCAACACCGGCGCCCACTGGGGCCCCAACAGCCTCTGCGTCCTCTTGATGCTGGAAGCGCTCGACGTCGACCGCGCGACCGGCCTCGCGGCCCTCGCCGAATTCCGGCCCATCGAAGGACGCGGCGCCGAGAAAGCCATCCGTATCGCGGGCGGCGCCTTCACCCTCATCGACGAGAGCTACAACGCCAATCCGCTGTCGATGGTCGCCGCCTTCAAGAGCCTCGGCGCCCGCAGGGTCGCCTCGGGCGGGCGGCGGATCGTCGCGCTGACCGATATGCTGGAACTCGGCGCCGGCTCGGCCGATTTCCATGCCGGCTTGGCTTCGCCGATCGCGGCCGCCGAGATCGACCTCGTGTTCTGCGCCGGGCCGATGATGAAATCGCTCTGGGACGCGCTTCCCCAGAATCGACGCGGGGGTTACGCGATAACGGCGGCGGAGTTGGCGCCGCAGGTCGCCTCCGCTGTGGGGCCGGGCGACCTGGTCATGGTCAAGGGCTCGAACGGTTCGCGCGCATCGGCCATCGCCGCGGCGCTGGCCACGCTCGACGCGTCCGGACCTTCGGGGGAGGCGAACGCCTGATGCTGTATCTGCTCTACCAGCACCTGTCGGGCCTCAGCGAACACGTCCCGTTCGTCAACCTGTTCAAATACCTGACCTTCCGGTCGGCGATGGCCATGTTCACCGGCTACATCGTCGCCGTCGCCATGGGCTCGCGCTTCATCCGCTGGATGCGTTCGAGGCAGGGCAAGGGCCAGCCGATCCGCACCGACGGCATCGAGCGCCACGTGCTGGAGAAATCCGGCACCCCCACCATGGGCGGCTTCATGATCCTGGCCGGCCTGATGGTCGGCACCCTCTTGTGGGCGGACCTCAGCAACATTCACGTCTGGGTGGTCCTGCTGGTCACCGGCGCGTACGGCCTCCTCGGCTTCCTCGACGACTACGCCAAGGTCACCAAGCAGACGAGCGCGGGCCTCTCCAGTCTCCAGAAGCTGATCGTCCAGTTCGCCGTGGCCATCGTCGCCGGCGTGCTGCTGATCGTCTTCGCGCCGCAGTCGCCGATGACGCCGGGTCTGGAGACCTCGATCGTCTTCCCGCTCTTCAAGCAGTTCGTCTGGAATGTCGGCTGGTTCTACGTGGCCTTCGTCGCCTTCACCATCGCCGGTTTTTCCAACGCCGTGAACCTGACCGACGGCCTCGACGGCCTGGCCATCGTGCCGGTGATGATCGCCGCCGCCGTCTTCGGCCTGATCACCTACCTCGTCGGCAACTACGTCTTCGCCCAGTACCTGCAACTCCACTTCGCGCCGGGCACGGGCGAACTGGCGGTGTTCTGCAGCGCCATGATCGGCGGCGGCATGGGCTTCCTCTGGTACAATGCGCCCCCGGCCAAGATCTTCATGGGCGACACCGGCTCGCTGGCCCTCGGCGGAGCGCTCGGCGCCGTGGCCGTCTGCGCCAAGCATGAACTGGTGCTCGGCATCGTCGGCGGCCTGTTCGTGGCCGAGGCGCTCAGCGTCGCCATCCAGGTCGCCTACTACAAGCGCACCAAGAAGCGCATCTTCCTGATGGCCCCGATCCACCACCATTTCGAGAAGCTGGGCTGGGCGGAAAGCACCGTCGTCATCCGCTTCTGGATCGTCTCCATGCTGCTGGCCCTCGTGGGCCTGGCCACGCTGAAGCTGCGGTAGGGGAGGGATGGCGCGCTCATGATCCCGGTCCGCGGCTTCGAGGGACGCAAGGTCGCCGTGTTCGGTCTCGGCCGGACGGGGCTGACGGCCGCGCGCGCCCTCATGGCCGGCGGCGCCGAGGTCGTCCTCTGGGACGACGGCGCCAAGGGCCGCGAAGCCGCCCTCGCCGAGGGCCTGCCGCTCACCGACCTCACCGGCGTCGACTGGAGCCGGTTCGCCGCCCTGATGCTGTCGCCGGGTGTGCCGCTCACCCATCCCGTCCCCCACTGGACGGTCGACCGCGCCCGCGCGGCCGGGGTCGAGGTGCTCGGCGACATCGAGCTCTTCGCTCGCACGGTCAACGCCGCCCTGGCCCACAAGCGTCCCAAGGTCGCCGCCATCACCGGCACCAACGGCAAGTCCACCACCACGGCCCTGCTGGGCCACATCTGCGCCACCGCCGGCCGCGACGTCCGCATCGGCGGCAACATCGGCTACGGCGTCCTCGGCCTCGACGACATGCACGGCGGCGCCGTCTATGTGCTGGAGACCTCGTCCTATCAGCTGGACCTGACCTCCAGCCTCAAGGCCGACGCGGCCGTCCTGCTCAACATCTCGCCCGACCACCTCGATCGTCACGGCGGCATGGAAGGCTACATCGCCGCCAAGCGGCGCATCCTGCTGAACCAGGACAAGGGCGACACCGCCATCGTCGGCGTCGACGATCCCTGGTGCCAGCGCATCTGCACCGAGATCACCGCCGCCAACCGCCGCACCATCTGGCCGATCAGCGCCGGCCGGGCCATGGGGCGCGGCATCTACGCCCTGCAGGGCGTGCTTTACGACGCCACCGGCGAGCGCGTGCTGGAAGTCGCCGACCTGCTGCGCGCCCGCGGCCTGCCGGGCCGCCACAACTGGCAGAACGCCGCGGCCGCCTACGCCGCCGCCCGCGCCATCGGCGTCGCCGCCGCCGACGCGGCCGAGGGGCTGATGAGCTTCCCGGGCTTGGCCCACCGCATGGAGACCGTCGCCCAGGTCGGCCGCGTGCGTTTCGTCAACGACAGCAAGGCCACCAACGCCGACGCCGCCCGTCAGGCGATGAGCAGCTATCCGCGCTTCTACTGGATCGCCGGCGGCGTGCCGAAGGCCGGCGGGATCGACAGCCTGAACGATCTCTTCCCGCGCGTCGCCAAGGCCTATCTGATCGGCGAGGCTGCGGAGGCCTTCGCCCGCACCCTCGACGGCAAGGCCCCGACCCAGGTTTCCGGCACGATGGAAGCGGCCGTCGCCGCCGCCCATGCCGACGCCGCCGCCTCCGGCGAGGACGCCATCGTCCTCCTGTCGCCGGCTTGCGCCTCCTTCGACCAGTTCTCCGACTTCGAGCAGCGCGGCGAGGCGTTCCGCGCCGCCGTCGAAGACATCGCCCGCCCGACTCTCAAGGGGGCGCGAGCATGAGCAACACCCACACCTTCGCCCGCACCGACCGCTCGCGGCTCGGCGTCTGGTGGTGGACCACCGACCACTGGCTGCTCGGCGCCGTCGCCATCCTCATCGGCCTTGGGGTGATCCTGTCCTTCGCCTCCAGCCCGGCCGCCGCCGTGCGCATCGGCATCGACAGCCCATTCCACTTCGCCATCCGCCAGTCGTTCTTCGCGGCCTGCGCCGCGGTCACGGTTCTGCTCGCCTCGATGCTGTCGCCGCGCGGCGTCCGTCGGGCGGCCTTCTTCGTCTACCTGTTCTCCATCGCGGTGATGGTCGCCTTGCCGTTCATCGGCCATGAGGCCAAGGGCGCCACGCGCTGGCTCCAGTTCGGCGGCCTTACCCTGCAGCCCTCCGAGTTCATGAAGCCGGCCCTGATCGTGCTGGTCGCCTGGATGTTCGCCGAGGGGCAGAAGGGCGAGGGCGTGCCCGGCGTCTCCATCGCCTTCGGCCTCTACGCCATCGCCGTGGTGCTGCTGCTCCTGCAGCCGGACGTCGGCCAGACCGTGCTGATCACCGTCGCCTTCGGAGCCGTCTTCTGGATGGCCGGGGTGCCCATGTCCTGGGTCGTGCGCCTGTTCGCCGTGGCCGTCGCCGGCCTGGTCAGCACCTACTTCGTCTTCGACCACGTGCATGCGCGGGTCGAGAAGTTCCTCAGCCCCGACAAGGCCGACAGCCATCAGGTCACCCGCGCGGCCGAGGCCATCGCCGCCGGCGGCCTGTTCGGGCGCGGTCCGGGGGAGGGCGTCATGAAGCGCCACGTGCCCGACCTGCACACCGACTTCATCTATTCGGTCGCGGCCGAGGAATACGGCCTCGTCTTCTCCACCTTCCTGATCGGCCTCTTCGCCCTGATCGTGGTGCGCGGCCTCTATCGCTCGCTGAAGCTCACCGACCCCTTCGAACAGGTGGCCGCCGCCGGCCTCTTCGTGCTGGTCGGCCAGCAGGCGATCATCAACGTCGCCGTGAACCTCAACATGATCCCCACCAAGGGCATGACCCTGCCGTTCATCAGCTACGGCGGCTCCTCGGTGGTCGCCATGGGCCTGACCCTCGGCATGGCCCTGGCCCTCACCCGCCGCCGCCCCGGCGCCTATGGCGAGATCGACGGCCCGGCGCGCGCGGGCGCCTTCGCCTGAGGCTTCCGGCGAGCCGTCTTATGTTCGCCGCCGCCTTTCGCTAGTCTGCCGCCGGCTCACCTTGGCTTGCTGGACGCATGATCCGCTTTGAACTCGCCGGCTGGGGCGCCTATCGCCCCCGCCAGGAGCTGCCGTCCACGGAGCTCGACGCCCGCCTCGGCAAGCCGTCGGGCTGGGTCGAGGCGCAGTTCGGCATCCGCAGCCGCGGCGTCGCCCAGGCCGACGAGACCAGTTCCTACATGGCCGAGCGGGCGGTCTCCCAGGCCCTGGCCAAGGCAGGCTGGGGCGAGGGCGAGTTCGATGTCCTGATCGGCGGCTGCGGCGTCATGGAGCAGCCGATCCCGTCCACCGCCGTGCTCGTGCAGCAGAAGCTCGGCCTCGGCGGTTCGGGCATCCCGGCCTTTGACGTCAACCAGACCTGCCTGTCCTTCGTCGCGGCGCTCGACGTAGCCGCCCTCGGCATGGCGGCCGGCCGCTGGAAGCGCGCGGTGGTCTTCGCCAGCGACATCGCCTCCGCCGGCCTCGACCCCGCCAATCCCAAGACCCTGTCGATCTTCGGCGACGGCGCCGCCGCCGTGGCCGTCGAGATCGCCGACGCTGACGCCGGCCTGCTGGCCTACCGCTGCGAAACTTACGGCGAGGGCAGCGAACTGGCCGCCCTGCGCGCGGGCGGCACCCGCCTGCGGGTGGAGGAGGGCTACGACGCCCTGGTCGCCGGCGCCCGGTTCGAGATGGACGCCTTCGGCATCTTCAAGGCCGCCGCCCGCCGCCTGCCCAAGGTCATCGACGCGGCCCTGGCCGAGGCGGGTCTGGAGAAGTCGGACCTCGCCGCCGTGATCTGCCACCAGGCCAGCGCGCCCGGCGTCGTCCACGTCGCCCGTCTGTTCGCCGACGCCGGTGTCCCCGTCGTCGATATCTTCGCCGAGACCGGCAACCAGATCGCCGCCTCCATGCCGACAGCCCTGGTCCACGCCCTCGACAACGGCCTCGTCCGTCGCGGCGACGCCGTCATGCTGCTGGGCACGGCGGCGGGGATCAGCGCCGGGGCCATGGTGCTGAGGCTCTGAACCGCGTGCCGCGCAGGATCCTGATCACCGGAGCCACCGGCGGACTCGGCCTCGCTCTCGTCGCGGCCGCTCGCGCCGACGGCCACGCCGTCGTGGCGACGGGCCGTTCGTCGGCGGCGCAGGCCAGGATCACGGCCACCGGCGCGGCGTTCCAGGCCGCCGATCTCACCGCGCCGGGCGCGGACCTGCGCCGTCTCTGCCGCGGCTGCGATTCCATCGTCCACGCCGCCGCCCTGTCGGCGAGCTGGGGGCCTGCGCGCGCCTTCGAACAGATCAATGTCGACGCTGCCGAGGCCTTGCTCGCGGCGGCGCGCGCCGAGGGCTGCGCCCGCTTCGTCTTCGTCTCCTCGCCCTCGATCTTCGCCGACTTCCGCGATCGCCTGGGCCTGCGCTCGGGCGATGCCCCGCGCGACCCGCCCTTGAATCGTTACGCCGCCACCAAGCTCGCCGCCGAACGCCGCGTGCTGGCGGCCGATACGCCCGCCCTGGCCGCCACCGCCGTTCGCCCCCGCGCCATCACCGGGCCGGACGACCGGGTCCTGCTGCCCCGGCTCGCCGCCTTGCTGGCCCGACCCGCCATCCCTCTGATCGCCGGCGGCCGCGCCCTGATCGAACTCACCGACGTCCGCGACGCCGCCCGCGCCATTCTCGCCGCCGAGAACCATATCGCCGCCGTCGCCGGCGCGGCCGTGAATGTCTCCGGCGGCCGTCCGGTCAGCGTGGCCGAGATCGCCGCCGCCCTGGCCGACGCTCTCGGCCGCCGGCCCCGCACGGTCGACATCCCGCTCGCCGTCGCCCGCCCGCTCGCCAGCGCCCTTGAGGGGGCGGCCCGTCTCACCGGCGCGCGCGCCGAGCCACCCCTGACCCGCTACACCCTGGCCACCCTCGGCTATTCCCAGACTTTCGATATGGAGGAGACCGCGCGGCTCATCGGTTTCCGCCCCGCCTTCGACGGTCTGGCCGCCCTGGTCGACGCCGCCCGCGAGCGTCGCTCATGAGGCAAGTCGGCTTCAATTGGGTCGCCCGCGGCCGCTGCCGCCACCCGGAGGCCATGACCCTGAGGGGCGGCTCGCTCCGCGCCGCCGACTTCCCGGCCATGGTCGGCGTCATCCGGCACCCTGAGGCGGGCGTCCTGCTTTTCGACACCGGCTATGACGACGCCTTCCGCCAGGCGACCCGCCGCTGGCCGGAACGGCTCTACGCCCTCGCGACCCCGGTGACCTTCGGCGCGGCCGAGGACTGGGTCCCCTGGCTGCAAGCCAACGACCTTGCTCAGGGCGACATCCGGGGCGTCATCGTCTCGCACTTTCACGGCGACCACGTCGCCGGCCTGCACCGGCTGCCGGACGTGGCGATCCATTGCTCTGGCCAGGGGCTCGCCCGGGTGCGGTCCCCTGGCCGGCTGCGCGGCGTCATGCAGGGCCTGCTGGAGGACCTCGTTCCGCCCGACGCCGAAACCCGCGCGCGGCCTTTCGAAGAGGTCCCGGCCGTCGCCCTGCCGTCCGCCTTCGCCCCCTTGGCCGAGGGGCGGGATATCCTCGGCGACGGCTCGCTCCTCGCCGTCGAACTGCCTGGCCACTGCGTCGGCCACTGGGGCCTGGCCCTGCGCGACCGGCAGGGACGCGACATCCTGCTGGTCGGCGACGCCGTCTGGTCGGGCAGGGCCATCACCGAACACCGTCCGCCGCCGCGCCTGACCACCGACCTCCTTGGCGACACGCCCGCCTACCGCCGTACCCTCGACGCCCTGCACTGGGCCGCCGTCGCCAACCCCGAACTCTTAATCCTGCCGTCCCACTGCGCCGCCTCGGCCGCCGCCTATCGGGGCGACCATGGGGGCTGAGGGCGTCGCCGCCTCCTGGCTGGCCACCCGCCTGGCCATGACCGCTTCGGCCGATGGCCTTGGCCGGCGCCGCGCCCGCCTGTGGCGGCGCCTGCGGCCGACCCTTGCCGCCACCCCCGCGCTCGCCCCGTTCGCCGGAAAACGCCTGAGCGACCTGCCGATCACCGAGGTCGCCGATCTGCGGGCGGACTACGGCCGCTGGAACAGCCTCGGCCTCACTCACGACGCGCTACACGCGGCGGCGGACGACGCCGAGGCGGGCGGGAGCGGCGAGGTGCGGCCGGGCGTCGTCGCCGGCTATTCGACGGGCAATCGGCACGCGCGCGGCCTGTTCGTCGCCGACGCGCGGGAGCGCGCCGACTACATCGGCCAGGTCATCGCCCGCGTCCTGCCGCTCGCCGCCCTGCTGCGGCCCATCCGCATCGCCCTCCTGCTGCGCGCCAACAGCCGTCTCTACAGCGACAGCCGGGGCGCGGGCCGCCGGTTCCTCTACCTGCCGCTGACCACGCCCGTCCGCGAGGCGGCCGAAGCCCTGAACGCCTTCTCGCCCACCGTCCTCATCGCGCCGTCATCGCGCCTGCTGGCCCTGGCGCAGACCGAGCGCCTTGCTCTGCCGCACCTTACTCAGCTGTTCTACGGCGCCGAGCCGATGGGCGAGGCCGAAGCCGCCTGGCTGGCCGACCACATCGGCGTCGCTCCGGCGCCGCTCTATCAGGCGACTGAGGGCTTCCTCGGCGCCGCCTGCCAGCGCGGCGCCCTGCACCTCAACGACCACAGCCTTGAGATCGAGCTCGAACCCGTCCCCGGCGTCGACGGCTTTCGCCCCATCGTCACCGACCTGCGCCGCACCAGCCAGCCGATCGTCCGCGTGCGCGGCGACGACCTGATTGAGCTCGACCCGCGCCCCTGCGACTGCGGCTACGCCGGCCGCCGCATCCGGCCGGTCATGGGTCGGGCAGGGGACGTCTGGCGTTTCGGAAACGTCGCGGTCACCCCGCGCCAGCTCAGCGAGGCCATGGATCGCCTGGTCCCGCCGCCGCACGCCTGGCAGGCCGTCGCCACGGCCGATCGGGTCGAGCTTCGCCTGTCTCCGTCGTTCCGCCCGGACGATATCGCCCCGCGCCTCGCCGCCGACCTGCGCCTGCCCGTATCCGTGGTTCTGAGTCAGAGCCCGCCCGACCCGCCCGCGCCGAAGCGCCATCGCATGATCGCCGCCCATGGCTGAGCGCGTCCTCATCACCGGCGCCCGGGCCGCCGCCGCCGTTGACCTCGCCCGGGACTTCGCGGCGGCCGGCTACGAGGTCCACATGGCCGACTGCGCCCCGGCCCGCGTCGCCCGCTGGTCCCGCGCCGTCGCCCGACTGCACGCCTATGCGTCGCCGGTTCGGGCGCCCGAGGCCTTCAGCGCCGCGGTGGCCGCCTTGGACGAGGCGCTGCGGCCGGCCCTGATCGTCCCGGCCTGCGAGGAAGTGTTCCATCTCGCCGCCCTCGGCCTCGGTTCCCGCCTGTTCGCCCCCCCGGCGCCCATCCTCCAGCAACTCCACGACAAGGCCGCCTTCGCGCGCCTCTGCCTGTCCCTCGACCTGCCGGTCCCCGAGACCCATTCGGTCGAGGCCGCCGAACATCTGCGGCCGTTCGCGGCCACGGCGGAGGATTGGGTGTTCAAGGCCCGCTTCGGCCGCTTCGGCCAATCGGCCTCAGTCGGCGCGCTCCCGCCGGCCGTCGATGGCGTGGACCGCGGCTGGGTGGCGCAGCGTCGCATTCGCGGCCGCGAGGCCAGCCTATACGCCGTCGCAAGGGAAGGGCGGCTCACCGCCTTCGCCGCCTACGACAGCCAGTGGCGACTGCCGGGCGGCGCCAGCCTCTCCTTCGATCCTCTCGCGTCGGAGCTCGCCGACCGCCTTCACAACCTGGCGAGCCGCCTGGCGTCCGGCCTCGCGCTCACCGGCCAGTTCGGCTGCGACGTGATGATCGACCGGGCCGGCGAGCCCTGGCTCATCGAATGCAACCCGCGCGCGACCAGCGGCGCTCACCTGCTCGTCGGCGACGGCCATCTCGCCCGCGCCATCGCCGGATCCGCCGATACGCTCGTCATCGCTTCGGCCGGGCAGGGGCTGCATCTCCTGCCGGCCCTGGCCACCTTCGGCCTCGGCCTCGCCCTGCGGGACCATCGCCTGCCCGCGTGGTGGGCGCGAATCTCCGGGGGTCGCGACGTGGCGGGACGGCCCGGCGATCGCCGTCCCATGCTCGGCGCCGTCGTCGATGGGCTCGGTTTCGCCCTCACCGCCGCCCGGTCCGGCGTCAGCACGGCGGCGGCGACCACGGTCGATATCGAATGGAACGGAGACCGCCTCTCGTGAGCGCCCTGCCCGAAGCGGTGAGGGGCGCCTGGCACCTCGCCGCCCTCTCGAAAGCCCTGCCGGCTCGCGGAGTTTTGGCGGTCACCGTCGCGGGTACGCCTCTCGCCCTGTTCCGCTCGAACGGCGAGATCGGGGCCCTGGTCGACCGCTGTCCGCACAGAAACTATCCGCTGTCCGAGGGGCGAGTGCGTCCCGACGGGTTGGAATGCCCCTATCACGGTTGGCGGTTCGGTCCTTCCGGCGCCTGCGTCGCCGTGCCGGGCTGCGAACTGGCCGAGGGCGCGGGCCGCAGGCTCGCCGCCGCCCCGGTGCGGGTCGTCGAACGCCATGGCGGCGTCTTCGTTCGGCTGTCGGCGGACGGGCCGCCCGAACCGTCGTTGCCGCCCACCTTCGGCGATCCGGCCCATGACCACTTCTGGTGGGCGCAGGGAACGTGGCGGGGCAGGGCCTATGACGCCATCGAGAACGTGCTCGATCCCTTTCACACCAACCACCTGCACCACGGCTACATCCGGCGCAGCGACCGCCGCCTGCCGGTCAAGCTGCGGGTCGAAAGCTTCGGCGACGGCGTCGAGATGGTCATCGAGCAGACCCGGCCCGACCTCGGCCTGATGTCGCGCTTTCTGGAGCGAGACCGCTCCCACAGCCGCACCCGCTACTATCCGCCCACGGTCGTCCAGGCCCGGTGGGACGGCCGGCGCGACCTGACCCTCTGCGTCACCGCCTTCTTCACGCCGTCCACCGACTTCAGTTTCCTGCCGTTCGCCTGCTTCACCACCCATAAGGGCTTCGCGCCCGCGTGGCTGAAGGAGGCGGCGATCCGCCTGTTCCTGAACCCGGTGATCGCCCAGGATCGCAAGGCTCTCGCCCTGCAATCGGAGGTCATGGCGCGGTTCGGCCACCCGCGTTTCACCGAAGGCCCCGGCGACATCCTCGGCAATCGCCTGCATCGGCTGTGGATGGGCGAGCGGCTGGAGGTCGGCGAGGACGAACCTCGCGACGCCTGGCTGTGATCGGCGCGCATTCCCTCGACTTTCGGCCCGAAACCGCCTGACAACCGGCGGGGACGCGCACTAGAAGATGCCCATGAACGTCACCCGCTCCCGGGTCTGCGTGGTCGCCGCCGGCGGCACCGGCGGACATCTGTTTCCGGCTCAGGCCCTGGCCGAGACCCTGCTGGCGCGGGGCTGGCGGATCGTGCTCGCCACCGACGAGCGCGGCGCGCTCTACGCCGACAAGTTTCCCGCCGAGCTGCGCCTGGCGCTTTCGGCCGCCACCGCCAAGGCGGGCGACCCCATCGGCATGGTCCGGGCCGGCCTCACGGTCGCGGCCGGCGTCATGCAGGCGCGCCAGGCGTTCAAGGACCTCAATCCGGCGGTGGTGGTCGGCTTCGGCGGCTATCCCTCGCTGCCCGCCCTGCTGGCGGCGGTCGGCCAGAAGCGCCCGACGGTCATCCACGAGCAGAACGCGGTGCTCGGCCGCGTGAACCGCTACCTGGCCCCCAAGGTCGATTTCCTGGCCTGCGCCTTCCCGACCCTGGAGAAGGCCAAGCCGGAGGTGCGCGCCAACGCCCATGTGGTCGGCAACCCCGTGCGCCCGCCGATCCGCGCGCTCTACGACCAGCCCTATGAACAGCCCACGGCCGACGGTCCGCTGCGCCTGCTGGTCACCGGCGGCAGCCAGGGCGCCCGGCTGCTGTCCGAGCTCACGCCCGAGGCCATCCTCCTGCTGCCCGAATCCATCCGCGCCCGGCTGGAGGTGCAGCAGCAGACCCGCGCCGAGTCCCTGGAACAGGCGCGCAAGGTCTACGCCAACGCCCTGGTGAAGGCCGAGGTCGCGCCGTTCTTCCGCGACATGGCCAGCCGTCTGGCCGGCGCCCATCTGGTGCTCGGACGCGCCGGCGCCTCCACGGTGTCCGAACTGGCCGTCGCCGGTCGCCCGTCGATCCTGGTGCCGCTGAAGATCGCCGCCGACGACCACCAGAGCTTCAACGCCCGCCTGCTGTCCGACGCCGGCGCCGCGGCCGTGGCGCGCGAGGAGGAGCTGACCACCGAAAGCCTCGCCGGCGCCCTGAACGCCCTGCTCAGGGACCCGGCGCGTCTGGGCCGGATGGCCGCCTCGGCCCACGCCGCCGCCATCCCGGACGCCGCCGAGGCGCTGGCCGACCTCGTCGAGCGCGCCGCCCGGGCTTAACGCCCGGTAAGCTTTTCCCGCCGACACTGTCGCGAACGGGGAGTCAGTCCGATTCTCCGCGTGAGGTCGGTTGTGGAAATCGTTCCGTTCGATTCCAGCGTGCTGCTCGGCTACTACCAGGCCAAGGCGGGCATCCCGGTGACGACCAACGCGACGGGCGTCGGCGGCTCGGCGGTGAAGACCCAATACGCCCCGACCGCGCCCTGGGCCGCGGGCTCCAAGGCCCTGCCGGCCTCCGACCTCGTCAAGAAGGCCATGACCGGCCAGCGCCTGATCAACGAGGGCGCCAATCAGCTCGACCTCAAGGGCGCCAGCGATGACTATCGCAAGCTGTTCGCCCTCTATCAGGGCCTCAACGCCCTGCAGGGCATCGCCAGCCGCTGGGGCGAGAAGGGCGTCACCGACGCCGAGAAGGCGCGCCTCCAGGCCGTCTTCGACAAGGGCCTGGCCGAGGTGAAGGCCTACGCCGAGGGCATCGATCTCGAGCAGCTGCGCCTGACCCGCGGCGAGGTGCTCGACAGCCTGAAATCCGGCGTCGGCGTGCCGAAGAACGCCACGAACTACGTGACCCAGACCCTGCACACGGGTTCGTCCTCCACCGAGGTCGAGGCCTTCAAGGGCAATGCCCAGTTCACCATCGCGGTGAAGCAGAAGAACGTCACCACCAACATCGATATCGACCTGTCCGAGATGGGCTCGGCGCCGCGGACCATGGGCGCCGTGTCGAACTTCATCAACAGCAAGCTCGAGGACGCCGGGTTCCGCACCCGCTTCTCGGTGCAGCGCACCGCGGCCGAGCCGCGCACCGTCACCGTCAACAACAAGCCGGTCACCCTGCCGGCGGTGGGCGACGCCTTCGCCTTCAAGATCAGCGGCGACAGCACCGAGGCCCTGACCTTCTCGGCCGCTCAGACTAACCCGGCCGTCTATGTGGTCGCCAAGGGCGGCGATCCGGACCCGGACAACGACACAAAGACCGACGACGCGGTCTACGAGACCAAGCTCAACAAGTATGATTCCGCCGGCAATAAGCTGTTCGGCGAGGCGCTCGACCCGTCGATCTCCCAGGTGCGCAAGAGCATCACCGGCGCCGACGGCTCGGTCTACATGCTCGCCGAGGTCGAAGGCGAGAAGCTCGACGGCCAGACCCTGAAGTCCGGCCAGGACGTCGCGCTGATGAAGTACGACTCGGCCGGCAACCTCGTCTATTCGCGCACCCTGGGCGCCGCGGGCGAAGCCTCGGGCCTGAACCTCGCCCTGTCGGCCGACGGCAAGGTGGCCGTCGCCGGCTCGATCACCGGCGCGCTCGGCGGGGCGACCAACGGGGCGCTGAACTCCAGCGCGACTTCCGGCAAGCCCGACAGCTTCGTCACCCTCTACGACGCCGAGGGCGACGAGGTCTGGACCGTCCGCAAGGGCGCCATGCAGGAGGACGAGGCTCAGGCCGTGGCCTTCGACGCCGACGGCAATGTGCTGGTCGCCGGGCGCACCAAGTCGTCGCTGCCGGGTGGCGGGGCGCTGCAGGGCGGCTACGACAACTACCTCACCTCGATCTCGACCGACGCCAACGGCGCGGCCAAGACCTTGTTCACCAAGACCTTCGGCACGACCGGGGCCGACAGCGTCGGCGGCATGGTGGTCGATGGCGGCAATGTCTACCTCGCCGATGTCGAGAGCGGCCGAGGCGTGATCCGCAGCTTCGCCGTCTCCGGCGCGACGGTCGCCGCCGGCGCGACCCGCGACCTCGGCGATCTGCAGGGCGGCTCGATCGCCGGCCTCGCCATCGAGAACGGCAATCTCTTCGTCGGCGGCCAGACCCGCAACGGCTCGCTCAATGTCGGCGGCGCCGGCGCGGCGGCGGGCGGCGGCATGGACGCCTTCGCGGCGCGGTTCTCGACTTCGCTCGGCGACGCCAGCGCCGACACCCTGGCCTATTTCGGCGGGACGGGGACCGACACCGCCGCCGCCATGGCCGTGGCCAACGGCAAGGTCTACCTGACCGGCGTCAGCGGCGACGCTCCGGCCACCAAGGGCGGGCAGGACGGCTACCTCGCCCAGTTCGACATGAGCAACGGCGCCCTGGTTTCCAGCCAGAAGGTGACCGGCAAGGACGGCTACGTCGCCCCCACCGCCATCGCGGTCGACGCCCAAGGCTCCAGCGTCCTCGACCGCTTCGGCCTGCCGCGCGGCACGCTGGACTACACCGCCTCGCAAAAGGTGGTCGCCGCCACCTCGGCCCGGCCGGGCGACACCTTCCAGATCCGCGCCAGCGACGGCGCCACGCTCAAGACCATCACCATCGAGGCCAACGACACTCTTCAGACCCTGGCCGCCAAGGTCAGCCGCGCCGCCGGCTTCCGCGCCAAGGTCGAGGTGGTCAGCGATGGCGACGTGCGCCGCCTGAAGATTTCGCCCACCACCGACTCCTCGACCGTCGAGGTCCTGGCCGGGAAGGGCGGGGCGGACGCCCTGTCGGCGCTCGGCCTGTCGGAAGGGATCGTCCGCAAGACCAAGATCGAGGACGGCAAGACCGTCTCGGCGGACGGCGGCTCCAAAATCTATGGACTGAAGCTCGACACCACCCTCAGCCTCAAGGACGCCGACGCGGTGAAGCTGGCCCTGGCCGACCTCTCCACCGCGCTCTCGGCGGTGCAGACCATCTATCGCGACCTCGAAAACGCCGCCAAGCCGAAGTCGGCGCTCGCCGCGGCCGCGGCGGCGGGCAAGAACAACGGTGTGGTGCCGCAGTATATGAAGAACCAGATCGCCAATTATCAGGCCGCTCTGGACCGCCTTACGGGCGGCGCCTGACCGCGCGCGCTTGAAACCATCATGGGGCCGCTATAGCGGTGGGCCATGGAATTCCTGAAGGATCGTCGGATCGTCCTGGCGCTCGGCGGCGCGCTGGCGCTGTTGGCCGGCCTCATCATCGCCGTCGCCGTCATGGCCGGCGGCAAGAAGAAGGACGCCGGAGCCCCGCCGGCCTCCCAGGCGGGCCTCGTCGTCGAGATGGGGCGTGACGACGACGCCAAGCTCGATCCGGCCCGTCCGCTGCGCTGTTTCGTCAACGGCCAGTTCGTCGGCGAGATCACCCTGGCCGAATGCGCCAGGAAGAACGGCGTCGCCACCGGCGCCCTCGACGTCGGCATCGACGAGTCGGGCGCCCTGGCCGCCGCCGACGCCGCCGGCACGGTGCTGACCCCGCTGCCGCCCGAGCCGGTCTCCACCCTCGCCACCACCCCGCCGCCCGTCTCGGCGGCCTCGGGTCCGTCGGACGCCTGCTGGCGCTACGCCGGCGGGCAATGGTCGCGCCTGCCCACCGAGATGCCGGTCTCGGCCTGCGTCCAGACCCTGTTCAACGGCCGCTGCGAGCGCCCCGGCGGCGCCACCTACGGCCGCTGGGGCGAGGAAACGCTGCGTCTGGTCCCCGGCCGCGTCGAAATCTCGGCCGACAACCGCAGCTTCCGCCCCCTGGTCGATCAGGGGCCCGCGCCCGGTTGCGCCTTCCCGCAAGGCGGCTAGGGTAGGGCATGACCTCCGCCTTGAAGATCGCTGTCGCCGCCGCCCTGATGGCCGCCGGCCTCGCCGCCTGCGAGAAGCAGGTCGTCGCGCCCGACGACAAGGGCGTCTGCTGGCACGTCATCCCGCAGAAGGACGGCACGCTGAAATTCAACAAGCTGGCCTCGAACGTCGAGAACATGGAGACCTGCGCGGCGACCCTTGAGGGCATGCGCCTGCGCTTCATGCGCCTGGGCAGCAACAACGCCGAGATCACCGGCGCCTATCAGGCCAACTTCCTGTTCCTGCAAAAGGAAGGCGTGTTCTACGGCCGCACCCTGTCCAGCAGCCGTTTCCCGTTCCTGGTTCGCACCGGCGACGGCCGCCTGGCGATCCCGGGCGCGGTCTCGGCCGCCGCCGAGCGGGCGCTGCCCCCGGTCGATAGTCCGGCGATCACCGCGCCGCCCGCCAAATAGCCGCACGACTTCGGGAACTTATCCCCAGTTATCGTCGGAACGTATGGGGAACATTTGCTTGCGACCGTTTCGGTCGCTCGCTAGTCTCGCCGCCAGATTCCGGCGCGATGGGTCGCCGGGCGTGTGGAGCACAAGCGCCATGGCGGGCAGCGTCAACAAGGTCATCCTGATCGGCAACCTGGGGGCCGACCCCGAAATCCGCAGCCTTGGCTCGGGCGACCGCGTCGCCAACCTGCGCATCGCGACCTCGGAAACCTGGCGGGACCGCACCTCGGGCGAGCGCAAGGAGCGCACCGAGTGGCACCGCGTGGTGATCTTCAACGACAATCTGGTGAAGGTGGCCGAGAACTATCTGCGCAAGGGTTCGACGGTCTACATCGAGGGCGCGATCCAGACCCGCAAATGGACCGACCAGAGCGGCGTCGAGAAGTATTCCACCGAGATCGTGCTGCAGAAGTTCCGCGGCGAACTGACCATGCTCGGCGGTCGCGGCGAAGGCGGCGGCTCGGGCGGCGGCGGCGGTGATGACTTCGGCGGCGGCGGTTACGGCGGCGGCGGTGGCGGCCAGCGCAACCAGCCCAGCGGCCCGAAGGAAAACTTCGACCTCGACGACGAAATTCCGTTCTAGGCGGGAAACGATCAGCCGCCGGCGCGGGCTGAAAGCCCCTTGCGCCGGCGCACCCTTTGCAGCCGGGCCTGAGCCCGCCAGTCGCGCAGCAGGGCGCCGGGCATGGTGGTCATGGCGCGCAGGCCCGCCACCGGCGAGGCGGCGCGCACGGTGCGCCGGCCTTCTTCCAGCACGTGGTTGAGCATCTCCCGCCGCTGGATCTCGCCCTCCTCGCGCACAAGCGACAGGCGGTGGACGGCGTAGAGCCCGACGACGGCGGCGGCGAGGAAATAGAAGTCCCAGCTCGAGATCGAAATCGGGTTCAGGGTCAGGGCGCCGTCCGGGGCGGTCCAGCGCAGCATCACCTCCAGGCGGCGCGAGGCGAAGAAGTCGGCGAACAGCCCGCCGACGATCGGCGCCGCCCCCGCCGCGAAGGCGGTCATCAGGGCGTTGGCGGCGATGTAGGCGGTGGCCGAGCCGCGCGGCGAGAGCTTCAGGGCGATATTGGCGCTGGCCAGGGTCACGCCCGCCGTCGCGGCGCCCATCAGCACGTGCAGCAGCACCAGATAGGCGGCCGTCCAGGTGCGGTCCTGGATCTGGGAGGCGCCGACCATGGCGGCGATGCACAGGATGTAGGCCGGCCCGGCCACCGCCAGCACCGACTTGTTGGCGAAGCGGTCGCTCAGCGCGCCCCAGGAGTTCAGGGCCGCCACATTGGCCAGCTGGCTGGCGACGCTGAGGACCATGACGAAGGTCATCGAAAATCCCAGCTGGCGGACCATGAACACCGTGAAGAACGGCGTCGCCAGGTTCACGGCGAACTGCCAGCTGCACAGGAAGGCGATCAAGCGGCGGAAGTTCGCGTCACGCAGCGGCGTCGCCAGCATCTGGCCCAGCCGCAACCGCGCCGCCGTCGGGGGCATGGCGGGCTCCGGCAACAGGGCGACGATCCAGGCGCTGAGCAGGCCCATCACGCCGCCGAACGCATAGAGCCCGGCGGAAGTCAGGGCCTGCCCGCGCGGTCCCTGCGCCCAGTCCAGCAACAAGGCCGCGGCGATACCCGCCACCAGGCTGGCCGCGGTGGAATAGACCGTTCGCGCGGCGACGATGCGGCCCAGCCGGCCGTCAGGAATGAGGTCGCGCACCCAGGCGTTCCAACTGATCGACCCCACCGCCCCCATGCCGCAGAACACCGCCTGGGCGACGACCGCCGCGGTGAGCGCCAGCGCGCCGGGCCAGAAGGCGGCGGCGGCCATCACGAACAGCATCGCCCGCCCGACGATGCTCGCCAGCACCGCCCAGCGCTTACGCGCCCGCGTGTGTTCGATCAGCAGGATGCTCGGCGCCTGCAGCAACTGCGCGATGAAGGGCAGGGCGGCGAGCACGCCGATCAGCGCGTTGCTGGCGCCCAGGTGCAGCGCATAGGCCGTGAGGATCACGCCGCTGGTCACCGCGCCGGCGGCGTTCGAGAAGCCGGCCTCGATCACCAGCCGCTTCAGGCCGCGCTCGCGCTCCTCGTCGGTGATGACCGCTTGCGGTGAAAGGCCCATTCAGGGCCCAATGGTCTTCGGCCGCGTCCGGTTCCGCCGAATCCCCTCGACCTTGCCGCCGCCAGCCGCTAGCCCCGCGAAATGACCCGTTCCGGCCCGTTCGCGCCCATCGAGATCGCCGCCCTCGCCGCGATCATCGTGATCTGGGGGGTCAACAACGCGGCCGCGAAATACGCCACCCAGTTTCTGCCGCCGTTCTTCGTCGGCGGCATGCGCTTCGCCCTCACGCTGCTGGCCCTGGGCCCGTTCATGCTGCGGCCGCCGTGGCCGGACCTGCGCAAGATCGCCGGCTTCATTCTGCTGGCCGGTCCGGTCCACTTCAGCCTGATCTATCTCGGCTTCGCCATGGGCAAGCAGCTCAGCCCCCTGGCCATCGTCAGCCAGCTGTGGATCCCGTTCACCGCCGTCTTCGCCTGGCCGCTGCTGGGCGAACGGATGAGCCCGATCGCCGGGATCGGCCTCGCCGTCGCCTTCGCCGGCGTCGCCTGGATGAGCTTCGACCCGCATTCCGGCGGCGATCTCGACGCCATCCTGGTCACCGCCCTGGCCGCCGCCGCCTGGGCGCTGTCGGCGGTTCTGGCCCGCAAGGCCAAGGGCGTTCCGGCCCTGAAGCTCAACGCGCTCACGGCCCTGTTGGCCACGCCCGTCCTGCTCGGCGCGGCCTTCGCCACCGATCCGAACCTGCCCGCCAAAATATCCCGCGCCGGCCTGTTCGTCTGGGCCTGCATCGCCTGGGCGGGGCTGGTGTCGTCGATCTGCGCCACCACGCTGCTCTACTGGATGGTCCAGCGGCGCGAGGCCAACCGCGTCACGCCCTATCTGCTGCTCAGCACCCTGGTGTCCTGCGCCATCGGCGTCGTCTGGATGGGCGACAGGTTTAGCACCGCCCTGGTCCTCGGCGCCCTGGTCGCCATGGGCGGCATCGTCATCGTCGTGGTGGCCGAGCGTCGGCAGGCGAGGGCGGCCCTCGAAGCCGCCGTCGCCGATCCGCCGGTCTGAGGCCTTTTTCGGAACTCAGTACGCGACGATCTCAATTCCCCGCTTTCCTCGGCCTTGTGCCGAGGATCTCTGTGTCCGCCGACGCTGTGTCTGGTGTGCGTGGTTCAGTGCGTCCGCCAAGAGGGGCCCTCGGCACAAGGCCGACGGAAGCGGATGTGGAACCGGGCTGGAATTTCCCGGTCGCCCCTACTTGATCACCCCGCACGCGACCCGGGCGCCGGCGCCGCCGATCGGCTGGCTCGTCTGGTCGTCCGGCGAGGCGTGGATCACGATCGCCGAGCCGTCGGCGTCCTTCAGTCCCATGTGGCCGCCCTGGGCCGCGGCGCTCCAGGACACCAGCGTCGTGAAGGCCTGCGCCTGGCCGTTTCCATCGGCGGCGACCCAGATGTTCGGCAGGTCGCCGAAGTCCGGCCCATCGGCGTTCAGGAGGCCGTGGGCCATCTTGTGATCGCCCGTGTGATTGATGTGGCCGCCCGCCTTCTCGAACTTGGCGTCCGAGCAGTCGCCCACCGCATGCAGGTGCATGCCATGCCAGCCGGGCGTCAGGCCGCTGACCTTCACGTCGATCAGCACCCCGCCGTTGGCGGCGCGGAAGCCGGCCTCGCCGATGGTCTTGCCGTCGCCGGCCTTCAGCGGCGTCGTGGCCGGCGGGGCGGCGGACTGGGCGAAGGCGAGCCCGGCGGCGGCGGCCAGGGGCGCGGCGAGCGTCAGGGCGGCGAGGGCGATGCGACGAGACATGAGGAGCGCTCCAAAAACTGTCAAAAGGTGGCGGCGCACCGCCTCGGATGGTAACTAACGGGGCGGACTTTCGGTCCGATTCCCCCGTCGAAAAGTTCCAATTCCCTTGTCAGACGAAACGATCAACGCACCTGAAGGCGCCCCCGGCGGCGCTGGCACGGGCATCGCTCCCATCAACATCGAGTCCGAGCTCAAGCGCTCCTACCTCGACTATGCGATGAGCGTCATCGTCAGCCGCGCGCTGCCGGATGTGCGCGACGGCCTGAAGCCTGTGCATCGGCGCATCTTCTATTCGATGCACGATTTGAACATGACGCCGGACCGCGCCTATTCGAAGTGCGCCCGCGTCGTCGGCGACGTGCTCGGCCGTTTCCACCCCCACGGCGACCAGTCGGTCTATTTCGCCCTGGCGCGCATGGCGCAGCCGTTCTCGATGGGCCTCCTGCTGGTCGACGGCCAAGGCAACTTCGGCTCGGTCGACGGCGATATGCCCGCCGCCATGCGTTACACCGAATGCCGCATGGCCCAGCCCACGGTGTCGATGCTCGCCGACATCGACCAGGACACGGTCGACTTCCAGGACAACTACGACGGCAAGGAGCAGGAGCCGGTCGTCCTGCCGGCCCGCTTCCCGAACCTGCTGGTCAACGGCGCCGGCGGCATCGCCGTCGGCATGGCCACCAACATCCCGCCGCACAACCTCGGCGAAGTGGTCGACGCGACCCTGGCCCTGATCGACGATCCCGAGATCGGCGCCGACGCCCTGCTCGATATCGTCCCCGGCCCGGACTACCCGACCGGCGGGGAGATCATCGGCCGCAGCGCCGCGCGCACGGCGCTGCTCACCGGCCGCGGCTCCGTCATCACGCGCGGCATCGCCACGGTGGAGGAAATCCGCGCCGGCCGCGAAGCCATCATCATCACCTCGCTGCCCTACCAGGTGAACAAGGCCGGCCTCGTCGAACACATCGCCGAGCTGGTCCGTGAAAAGCGCCTCGAAGGCATCGCCGATATCCGCGACGAAAGCGACCGCGAGGGCACCCGCGTGGTCATCGAGCTGAAGCGCGACGCCTCGGGCGACGTGCTGCTCAACCAGCTCTATCGCTACACGGCCCTGCAGAGCAGCTTCGGCGTCAACATGCTGGCGCTGAACCGCGGGCGCCCGCAGCAGATGGGCCTTCGCGAAATCCTTTCGGCCTTCGTCGATTTCCGCGAGGAAGTCGTTGTCCGCCGCACGCGCTTCCAGCTCAACAAGGCCCGTGATCGCGGCCACGTCCTGGTCGGTCTGGCCATCGCCGTCGCCAACATCGACGAAGCCATCCACATCATCCGTTCGTCGGTCGATCCCAGCGAAGCGCGCGAGCGCCTGGTGGCCCGCGACTGGCCGACCGGCGACATGATGCCCCTGGTCGAGCTGATCGCTGACCCGCGCACCGTGTTGGTTGACGGGAATCGCATCCGCCTCACCGACGAGCAGGCCCGCGCCATCCTGGCCCTGACCCTTTCGCGCCTGACCGGCCTTGGCCGCGACGAGATCGAGGGCGAGGCCCGCAGCCTGGCCGAAGCCATCCGCGGCTATCTCGACCTGCTGTCCTCCCGCGAAGCCATCATGGCCGTGGTCCGCGAGGAACTGGTCGAAATTCGCACCAAGTTCGCCATCCCGCGCAGGACCCAGATCGTCGACGGCGACGCCGGGGTCGAGGACGAGGACCTGATCCCGCGCGAGGACATGGTCATCACCGTCACCCACAGCGGCTATGTGAAGCGCACCTCGCTGGCCACCTATCGGTCGCAGAAGCACGGCGGCAAGGGCCGCTCGGGCATGCGCACTAAGGAAGAGGACGCGGTCACCGGCGTGTTCTCCGCCTCCACCCACGCGCCGCTGCTGTTCTTCTCCTCGGGCGGCAAGGCCTACAAGCTGAAGGTCTGGCGCCTGCCGCAGGGCGACGCCAATGCGCGCGGCAAGGCGTTCGTGAACCTGCTGCCGATCGAGCCCGGCGAGAGCATCACCTCGATCCTGGCGCTGCCGGAGGACGAGGCGCAGTGGGATAAGCTGGACGTGATGTTCGCCACCCGCTCGGGCAATGTCCGCCGCAACAAGCTCAGCGACTTCGCGCAGATCAACCGCGCCGGCAAGATCGCCATGAAGCTGGACGAGGACGACAGCATCATCGGCGTCGCGGTCTGCACCGCCGCCCAGGATGTGCTGCTGACCAGCGCCTCGGGCCGCGCCATCCGCTTCGGCGTCGAGGAAGTTCGCGTGTTCGCCGGACGCGACTCCACCGGCGTGCGCGGCATCCGCCTCGCCGAGGGCGACACCGTCATCAACATGGCCATCCTGAACAGCGTCGCGGCGACGCCGGACGAGCGCGTGGCCTACCTCAAGCAGTCGCGCGCCATGCTGCGGGCGACCCAGGGCGAGGGCGACGGCGACGAGGAGGCCGCGACGCCGGACGAGGAAGAGGAAGTCTCGGACGCCGCCCTCAGCCCCGAACGTTACGCCGAACTCGGCGCGGCCGAGGAGATCATCCTCACCCTGTCCAGCGAGGGCATCGGCAAGCGCTCCAGCGCCTACGATTTCCGTCGCACCGGGCGGGGCGGGCAGGGGCTCACGGCTCAGGATCTCTCCCGCAAGGGCGGCAAGCTGGTGGCCGGCTTCCCGGTGGCCGACGGCGACGAACTCCTGCTGGTCACCGACGGGGGGCAATTGATCCGCTGCCCGGTCGGCCAGATTCGTCTCGCGGCCCGCAACACCCAGGGCGTCATCGTCTTCCGCACCGCCAAGGACGAGCATGTCGTTTCGGTCGAGCGGCTTGCCGAAGCCGGCGGCTCCGACGAAGGTGAGGCGGAAGCTGGGCCGGAGACGGCCGAGTAAGCGTCTAGCGGGGGCTTAAATGCGCATCGCGCTCTATCCGGGCACCTTCGACCCGGTGACCAACGGCCATCTCGACATCGTCGGCCGGGCGGTGAAGCTGGTCGACAAGCTGGTGATCGGCGTGGCCATCAACGCCGGCAAGGGGCCGATGTTCTCGCTCGAAGAGCGGGTGGCGATGCTGGAGGCGGAGACCGCCGGCCTGGGGGGAAGCACCCAGATCGAGGTCCGTCCCTTCGAGACCCTGCTGATGCACTTCGCCCGCGAGGTGGGCGCGCAGCAGATCGTTCGCGGGCTGCGCGCCGTCGCCGACTTCGAATACGAGTTCCAGATGACGGCCATGAACCAGCAGCTCGACCGCGACATCGAGACCGTGTTCCTGATGGCCGATCCGCGCCACCAGGCCATCGCCTCGCGGCTGGTGAAGGAGATCGTCGTTCTCGGCGGCGATGTCTCCAAGTTCGTTCCCCCTCGGGTGAAAGACCGCCTTTTGGCCAAGATCGCCGATCAGAAAGCCTAGCCGGCCAAGCGCCGCCGTCCGTATTTCCTTGCAGACCCCGCTGCGGCGTCGGTTGATCCCGTCGCCGTCTGAGGGCAGAGAAACCGCCATGAACCGTTTCGTCCTCGCCGCCGGGAGCCTCGTCCTCGGCGCCGCCCTTGCGACCACCGCCATCGGCCAGACGCGCGCGACCCCGCCGGTGATCCGGCCGGACCTTCCGCCGTCGCTCGGCGGGCCCTCCGTGCCCCGCGCCCCGACGCAGCCCGCCGGCCCGCAGCCGACCGCCGCCGACTGGCGCACGCCCGATCCGCAGAACGTGCTGGTCATCGACACCAACAAGGGCCGCGTCTTCGTCGAGCTGATCCCGGAGCTCGCCCCGGCCCACGTCGAGCGTCTGCGCACGTTGGCGCGCCGCAAGTTCTACGACGGCTTGCAGTTCTTCCGCGTGGTGGAAAACTTCATGGACCAGACGGGCGATCCGCAGAACACCGGCCAGGGCGGCTCGGACCTGCCGGACCTCAAGGGCGAGTTCACCTTCCGCCGCGATCCGGCGACGACGCCCTTCGTCCAGGTGGCGGCTCCCACCGGCAGCGAAATCGGCTTCATCGGCCCGATGGCCGTGATGAGCCAGGTCACCGCCATGTCGGCCCTCACCGCCGACGGCAAGGTCAGCGCCTGGGGCCTGTTCTGCCCGGGCGTGATCGGCATGGCCCGCGCCACCGATCCGGACAGCGCCAACAGCCAGTTCTACCTGATGCGGGCGACCTATCCCTCGCTCGACAAGAACTACACCGCCTTCGGCCGCGCGATCAGCGGCCTGTCGGTCATTCGCGCGATCAAGGTCGGCGAGCCGGTGGCCGATCCGCGCGACGTGATGGAGCGCGTTCAGGTGCTGGCCGACATGTCCCCGGCGCCGAGCGTGCGGGTGGTCGACACCCGCGGCGCCTGGTTCAAGGGCGAGGTCGAACGCCGGCGGGCTTCCCGCGGCGCCGACTTCTCGGCCTGCGACATCGAGATTCCCTCGGAAGTGAAGTAGCTGGAGGTCATACAAATGGCTGACGAAAACCTGATCCTGACGCTCGAAAGCGGCCCCGTGACCATCCGCCTGCGCCCCGACCTGGCCCCCGGCCACGTGGAGCGCATCACCGAGCTGGCCAAGGAAGGCTTCTACGACGGCGTGGTCTTCCACCGCGTGATCCCGGGCTTCATGGCCCAGGGGGGGGATCCGTCCGGCACCGGCATGGGCGGCTCCAAGAAGCCCGACCTGAAAGCCGAGTTCAGCCGCGAACCGCACGTCCGCGGCGTCTGCTCGATGGCCCGCACCTCGAACCCGAACAGCGCCAACAGCCAGTTCTTCATCTGCTTCGACGACGCCCGTTTCCTCGACGGCCAGTACACCGTCTGGGGCGAAGTGATCGAAGGCATGGAAAACATCGACGCCCTGCCCAAGGGCGAGCCGCCGCGCGCCCCGGGCAAGATCGTCAAGGCCGAAGTCGTCCCGGCCTAACGCCCCGTCAGCTCCACCACGATGGGGTAGTGGTCCGAGCCGATCCTCGGGCCACGCTTCACGCTCACCGTGCGCCAGCCGTCGCCGGCGTAGACCTGATCGATGGCCACCAGGGGCAGGGGCGGCACGGGAAATTTCGGGCCGCGATAGTAGGCCTCGCCCGGCCAGGTCGCCTGGCCATGCGTTCGCCGCGTCAGGCCGCTCACCTCGCGATCGAATTCGCGCAGGCTGTTCGACCACGGGGCCATGTTGAAGTCGCCGACCAGGATCGTCCGGTCGGTCGGGTTGCGGTTGGCGAATTCGCTCAGCCCCGCGCGCTGGCTCGGACCGAACCACCGCCACGGCCAGTCCATGTGCACCCCGATCACCGTGAATTCGCCGCCCGGTCCGGCGAACCGGCTCCAGCCGCCCAGGATCGGAAAGGAACTGTCCGAATTCGGCCGCTCGAAGCGGCCGCTGGCCGTCGGCGCCTGCTTGGCCAGGATGATGTTCGACCACCAGTGGTTCAGGCAGCCGTTGCAGTGGGGATAGCGGGCCCGCAGCCGCATCAACTGCGCCTCCGGCAGGCCTTCGCCTTCTTCGATGACCACGATGTCGGCGTCCTGCGCCAGCAGCCAGTCGATGCTGCGCTCTGGCGTGCGGTTCAGGATGTAGGCGTTGTACTGGATCACCTTCAGCCGCTCGGCCCCCGGCCGGGCGCCGGGCGTCAGCCGCCCCACGATCTCCGGCGCCACGCGCACCCCGCCGATGATCACGGCCGCGCCCGCCGGGATCGCCACCAGCCAGCGCGGCAGGCCCTTCGGGGCCGTCAGGGCTATCGCGAGCGCCAGCAGGCCTCCGGCCCACCAGAACGGGGTCAGCTGGTTGAGGATGTCGAGCTTGGGCGCCAGGCCGCCGCCCAGGCCCGCCACGGCGGCGGCGGCGCATCCCACCCCCAGGAGCAGGGCGGCCAGCCAGGCGAGGAATCGGATCGGCTTGATCATCGCCTGCTCCTACCACGCAAAGCTTGACGCCCCGTGTGGCGCGGGTCATCGCCCGCCGATGCGTCTCGCCGATTTCGATTTCGACCTGCCGGAAGCCGCCATCGCCCTGCGGCCGGCCAGCCCGCGCGACTCCGCGCGTCTGTTGCTCGTGCAGCCGCGGCTGCCCCTGGTCGACCATGTGGTGCGCGACCTGCCGGACCTGCTGCGGCCCGGCGACGCCCTGGTGTTCAACGACACCCGCGTGATCCCCGCCCGGCTCAACGGCGAGCGTCCGGCCCGCGCCGAGGGCGGCGGCGACGGCGCGCCGGTCGCGGTCGAGGCCATGCTGCACCGTCGCCTCTCGCCCGACCGCTGGGCCGCCTTCGCCCGGCCGGCCAAACGCGTCCGCATGGGCGATACCCTGCGCTTCGGCGACGACCTCTCGGCCGAGGTGGCGGAGAAGGGGGAGGGCGGCGAGATCGTGCTTGCCTTCGACCAGGCCGGCGCCCGCCTCGACGCCGCCATCGGCGCCCTCGGCCACATGCCCCTGCCGCCCTACATCGCCTCCAAGCGCGCCGAGGACGAGCGCGACCGCGCCGACTATCAGACCGTCTACGCCAGGGCCGACGGCTCGGTCGCCGCGCCGACCGCCGGCCTGCACTTCACCCCCGAACTGCTCGCCCGCCTGGCCGAGCGCGGCGTCTCCCAGCACTTCGTCACCCTGCATGTCGGGGCCGGCACCTTCCTGCCGGTCAAGGTCGACGACATCGCCGAGCACCGCATGCATCCCGAGTTCGGCGTCGTCACGCCCGAGACGGCGGCGGCGCTCAACGCCGTCCACGCCGCCGGCGGCCGCATCGTCTGCGTCGGCACCACGGCGCTGCGCCTGATCGAAAGCGCCTCCGGCGACGACGGCCAGGTCCGCCCCTTCGCCGACGAGACCGCCATCTTCATCACCCCGGGCTACCGCTTCCGCGCCGCCGATGGCCTGATGACCAACTTCCACCTGCCGAAGTCGACCCTGTTCATGCTGGTCAGCGCCTTCGCCGGCCAGCAGCAGATGCGGTCGGCCTACGAGCACGCCATAGCCGCCGGCTACCGCTTCTATTCCTACGGCGACTCCAGCCTGCTATGGCGAGCCGCCTGATGGCCAGCTTCCCCTTCGACATCAAAGCCACCGACGGCGCCGCCCGCACCGGCGTGCTCTCGACGCCGCGCGGCGAAATCCGCACCCCCGCCTTCATGCCGGTCGGCACTGCCGCCACCGTCAAGGCCCTCACCGTCGATCAGGTGAAGGCCACCGGCGCCGACATCATCCTCGGCAACACCTACCACCTGATGCTGCGCCCCACGGCCGAGCGCGTGCAGCGTCTCGGCGGCCTCCACCGCTTCATGCGCTGGGACGGCCCGATCCTCACGGACAGCGGCGGCTTCCAGGTCATGTCGCTGTCGAACATCTCCAAGGTGACGGAAGAAGCGGTCACCTTCGCCAGCCACATCGACGGCTCGCGCCATGTGCTGAGCCCCGAGCGTTCCATCGAGATCCAGGCCGATCTTCTCGGCTCGGACATCGTCATGCAGCTCGACGAATGCGTCGCCTGGCCGGCGGAGGAGGGCAGGGCGGCCGAGGCCCTGCGCCTGTCGGCCCGCTGGGGCGAGCGCTCCAAGGCCGCCTTCGGCGCGCGCGACAGCCAGGCCCTGTTCGGCATCCAGCAGGGCTCCACCTTCGAACACCTGCGACGTGAGAGCTCCGAGCGCCTGATCGAGACCGGCTTCGACGGCTACGCCATCGGCGGTCTCGCGGTCGGCGAGGGCCACCAGGCCATGTGCGAGACCCTCGAATACGCCCCGGCCATGCTGCCGGCCGACCGGCCGCGCTACCTGATGGGCGTCGGCAAGCCGATCGACCTCGTCGAGGCGGTCGCCCGGGGCGTCGACATGTTCGACTGCGTCCTGCCCACCCGTTCGGGCCGCCATGGGCAGGCCTGGACCTGGGAAGGCTCGATCAACCTCAAGAACGCCCGCTTCGCCGAGGACGAAGAACCCCTCGACCCCACCATCGCCTGCCCGGCCAGCAGCGCCTATTCCAAGGCCTATCTGCACCACCTGGTGAAGGCCGAGGAGATTCTCGGCCAGGTCCTGCTCTCCTGGCACAACCTGGCCTTCTTCGCGGCCCTGACCGCCGCCATGCGCTCGGCCATCGCCGAAGGCCGCTTCGAAGCCTTCCGCCGCGACTTCGCCGCTCGGCAGGCGCGCAAGGACTAGGTCTTAGTCCGGGTCGCTATCCTCGCCCCACCCGGGGATGCGGAACGGGAAGCGGCCCTTGTCCTCTTCTTTCGGCAGCCAGGTCCGCGTGTGATCCGGCGTCGCCGGCGGATCGCAGCCGCGCGCTTCGCCCAGGCCCTTGAGGTAGGATCGGCGCACCCCGCCCGCGGCGGCGGCGGCCTGCACCAGGCTGTCATGCTTCTCGGCCCCGGTCAGGCGCCGCACCCAGCCGCGCATCGGGATCAGGTCGGACGCCGCGCCGGCCACCGCGCCCAACGCCTGGTCGCCCACGAAGCCCTTGCCCCGGTCGATCAGGTCCTCGTCTTCCTTGGGCGGCACGATGTCGAGGTCGGGGCCGAGCGTCTCGTTCAAAGATCCCACGATCCCGGCCAGGGTAAGGCAGTCCGAGCTCGGCGGCCGGACGTAAGGATCGACCATGGCGTCCAGCAAGATCTGCGGGATCTTGGTGCGGATCACATTCATGTCCCGCAGCGGCGCCTGCATCGCCCCGCCGAGCCCGGAGCGATTGGCCTCTGACGTCGTGATCATGCGCGGATCGTCCGGAGCTCGCTTCGAAGCGCAGGCCGAGAGGGCGGGGAACAGGCAGGCGAGGGCGATAACGACGCGGCGCATGGTCAAGCACCCTAACGCCTAATGTGGTGTTTGGTAGGCGCCCGGCGCATCGACCCTATCGGGCCGGCGATGCGCCCGTCCGCATCACTCTGGGATCACATTGATATGCGACGAATAGTCGCGCAGTATTTGGTTCGGCTGGAGGGTGAACGATGACGACGATCATCACGGACGTTGGTGGCACGCTGACGTGGGAAGAGGCCCGTGACTACTCGGTACAATATGGCGGTGTGTTGACCTCGCGTCTCTATCACTCTTACGGCGGAGGCGGCGCCGGTCGAGAACACAAGTTTGAGGAATACGCCTGGATCGGCGCCCACAAGGAGGGCGACGAGTGGGTCTGGATGGACGGCTCGCCTGTGGAGCAGACTGATGGCTCCTATCAGTCCGGCTATGTCGATGAGATATTCCTTGATGGCGACCCGAGCAACGACCCTGACTACGCCGTCTTGAGCGGCTCGTCGCTGAGGAAGGTCAACGAGTTCTTCGAATTCGAATTTTTGACCAAGTTCATCTGGGAGAAAGAGGGGGCGACGATCGCCGGGACCCCCTTCGCCGATTGGATCTGGGGTGGCATCGTCGGCAAGACCGTGAGCCTCGGGGCAGGTGACGATTGGGTCTTCGACAACTCCGACCACGAGGGCTCGAAGGTCGTAGTGAACGCCGGTTCCGGAAACGACCAAGTGACCGTCGTCGGTGCGACACACGCCACGGTCACAGACGGCGCCGGCACGGACAACATTCTCATCGCTACAGGCGTCATCAAGGCGTCATTGGACGGCGAGAACGACGACTTATATGCCGACTTTCAGTCGACGCTGACCTACGAGACCGCCAAGCAGGATTTGATCATGCTCGGCGATGGAAAGATCCGTAGCGCCGAGATCGGAATCGACACCGTCCAGGGCTTCCAGCTGATTGGTGGCTCAGGCGACGACGTGCTTCGCGACTTCCAGCGCATCACCGGCGGCAAGGGCGACGACACCATTACACCCCACACCTACGGCACAGGTGGGGACGGCAATGATACCCTAATCGCCGCGCCCAACAGCAAGGTCACTCTGCTTGGCGACGCCGGCGCCGACACCTTCATCGTCCGCGGCGGCTACGCTCCCTACGGCCCTCACGAGCTTACTGGTGGCGCTGGGATCGACCGTTTCGTGTTCGAAGTCGCTGCGGCGGCCAAGATCAACGACCTTAAGGCGGGTGAGAAGATCGATCTCTCGGCCCTGCTCGACGTCTCGGTCCCCGACGCCTTCGCCGGCGGCTATCTCAAGCAGACCGTCCTGAAGGGCTATACCTACCTGTCGATCGACCTCGACGGGGGCGGGAACGACTACCAGGACCTCGCCACGTTGAAGGGCGTGTTCAATCTCGCCGACTACCTGCTCGTCTAGGCCCGGGGGCGGCGCCGTGGTCGACGGCGCCTGTGGATTGGTTCAGGGCTGCGGGTTTCCGTGGCCTCGCGATGCTTTGACCTGCGGCGTTCAACCAGGATGGAGAGTGGGCTATGGCGACCATCGTCACCGACCTTTATCGCGCGCTGACCTTCGAGGAGGCGCAGCAGATCGCCTCGACCAGCAGCGGCGTCCTGACCCGGCACTTCACATTGCAGTGGGGCCGAAACCGGGAGCACGACTACGTCCTGAGCGGCGCGTGGGCCGGCGCCTATCTCGACAATGGGGTGGCGCGCTACCTCGACGGAACGCCCATCCCCATCGAGAAGCTGCGCGGCAATCTGGACGACGGCGATCCGACCAACGACTACGACCGCATCGCCATTCAGGAACGCGGTCTGAGTGACATTCCGCCCTACATTGTCGTGACTCAACTCGCCATCGACCTGGACGCCGCGGTCAACTACGGCACGCAGTACGACGACGCCCTCTACACTTGGCTCGACCCCGAGATCGGCTCACCGGCCGGCAAGGTGTTCAACCTTATGGGGGGCAATGACTTCGTCTACGACGACCGGCACAGTTCGGCCGCCGCGGTGACCTATAACGTCGGCGCGGGGAACGACTATCTCGAAGTCCGGGGCATGACCAAGGTCACGGCCATAGACGGCGCCGGCTCGGACATTGTCGAGATCGAGACCGGGGTCATCAAGGCCAGCCTGGATGGCGACAACGACATCTTCTTCGCCGGCGGCTTTTCGACCCTGAGCTATGAGAACGCCAGGCAGGATCTCGTGATGCTTGGCGACGGCAAGGTCCGAAGCCTCGAGGTCGGCGTCGACGCCATCGAGGGCTACCAACTGATCGGCGGCTCGGGCAACGACACCCTGATGAACTTCTCCCGCATCACCGGCGGCAGGGGAAACGACAACATCACCCCCTGGAGCTACGGCTCCGGCGGCGACGGGAACGACACCCTGATCGCCGTTGAATCGCCGTCCGGGAAGGTGACCCTGCTGGGCGATGGCGGCGCCGACACCTTCATCTTCCGCGCCGGCGTCGCCGAGGCCACCGGCGGCTCGGGCGTCGACCGTTTCGTCTTCGAGGCCGTGATGCCGGTGAAAATCAACGACCTACAGGCCGGCGAGACGATCGACCTCACCGCCTTGCTCGACGTCTCGACCGCCGACGCCTTCGCCGGCGGCTACCTCAAACAGACCGTCCTGAAGGGCTACACCTACCTGTCCATCGACCTGGACGGCAGCGGGAACGACTACCAGGACCTCGCCACGGTGAAGGGCGTCTTCGGCCTGGCCGACTACATCGTCGCCTGAAATCCACCTCCGCCCTCGGGGAGGTTGGTAGGCCGGGTGAGGTTCGAACTCACGACCATTCGATTAAAAGTCGAATGCTCTACCACTGAGCTACCGGCCCGCACGCAAGTGCGAAGCGCCCCCTTAAGGGGGCTCGCGCGGCTCCGCAACCGCCCTTGCGGGCATTTCCTGATCCGTCGGCGAGAAATTCTTGATTGTCACCTCGGACGCTAGGAATTACCCGGCGAGCTTCGAAGCTCGGTCGGCCGTCTCCATCGGCCGCCGTCCGTGGCTACAGGACGGTGAGCCAAAAGGGGCGTAAGACGACAGCCGCATGACTGCGACGACGCCCGACATCGCCCCGCGGCCCGTATCGGCTCACGCCCGGCGTCCGAAGTGGCTGCGCCGCCGCTCGGGCATTCCGGGGTTCGGCGTCACCCTGGGCGTCACGCTCGGGCTGCTGTCCCTGATCGTGCTGATTCCGCTCACCGCCGTGGCCATCAAGGCCGCCGGCCTGTCGCCGGCCCAGTTCGTCGCCGTCGCCTTTTCCGAGCGCGCGCTCGCCGCCTACCGGCTCACCTTCTTCGCATCCCTGGCCGCCGCCCTGGTCAACGCCGTCTTCGGCCTGCTCACCGCCTGGGCGCTGGTCCGTTACGAGTTTCCGGGCAAGGGCCTGATCAACGCCCTGGTCGATCTGCCCTTCGCCCTGCCCACCGCCGTGGCCGGCATCGCGCTCGCCACCCTCTACGCCCCCAACGGCTGGATCGGGCAGTTTCTGACGCCGCTGGGGATCAAGGTCGGCTACACGCCGCTTGGCGTCGTCATCGCGCTCACCTTCATCGGCCTGCCGTTCGTGGTCCGCACCCTCGAGCCGGTGCTGCACGAACTGGCCAGCGATGTGGAGGAGGCCGCCGCCAGCCTCGGGGCCGGGCGTCTATCGATCCTCTGGCGCATCGTCCTGCCGGCCCTGGCGCCCGCCTGGATCACCGGCGTCACCCTGTCCTTCGCCCGCGCCATCGGCGAATACGGCTCGGTGATCTTCATCGCCGGCAACATGCCCTACAAGTCCGAGATCGCGCCGCTGCTGATCGTCATCCAGCTGGAGCAGTATGAATACGCCTCCGCCGCCGCCATCGCCCTGGTGCTGCTGGCTGTGTCCTTCTTCATGCTGCTGGTGATCAACGCCGTGCAGGCCTGGGCGCGGAGGTTCCAGACGTGAGCCGCCAGCTAAGTCCCACCACCACGGAAGACCCCATCTGGGTGAAGACCCTCGTTCTCGGCCTGGTCGTCGCCTTCCTCGCCCTGGTGCTGCTGCTGCCCCTGGCGGCGGTGTTCATCGAGGCCTTCAGGAAGGGCTTCGGCGCGGTGTTCGACGCGCTGTCGACGCCGGACGCGGTCGCCGCGATCAAGCTCACCCTGCTCACGGCCGCCATCGCCGTGCCGTTCAACGCCGTCTTCGGCCTCTGCGCCGCCTGGGCCATCGCCAAGCACGATTTCCCCGGCAAGAGCCTGCTGATCACCCTGATCGACCTGCCGTTCTCGGTCTCGCCGGTGGTCGCCGGCCTGATCTATGTGCTGGTGTTCGGCGCCCAGGGCTGGTTCGGCGGCTGGCTGCAGGACAACGACATCCGCATCGTCTTCGCCGTGCCGGGCATCATCCTGGCGACGGTCTTCGTCACCTTCCCCTTCATCGCCCGCGAGCTGATCCCGCTGATGCAGGAGCAGGGCGTGGCGGAGGAGGAGGCGGCCGTCTCCCTCGGGGCCTCGGGCCTGATCACCTTCTGGCGCGTCACGGCCCCCAACGTGCGCTGGGGCCTGCTCTACGGCGTCCTGCTGTGCAACGCCCGGGCGATGGGCGAGTTCGGCGCGGTGTCGGTGGTCTCGGGCCACATCCGCGGCCTGACCAACACCATGCCGCTGCACGTCGAAATCCTTTATAACGAGTACGACTTCACCGGCGCCTTCGCGGTGGCGGCCTTGCTTTGCCTCCTGGCCATCGTCACCCTCGTACTGAAGACCGCGCTTGAGACGCTGCAGCCGCGCTCGTCGCGCACTGGCCACTAGATCTGGACTGACAAGACCCGCCGCATGACCATCTCGATCCGCGACGTCTCGAAGTCCTATGGCCGCTATCCGGCGCTCAAGAACGTGAGCCTGGAGATCGCGCCGGGCGAACTGCTGGCCCTGCTCGGCCCCTCGGGCTCGGGCAAGACCACCCTGCTGCGCACCGTCGCCGGTCTGGAGTTTCCCGAGAGCGGCCAGGTCTGCTTCGAGGGCGAGGACGTGACCTTCACCGGCGCCGCCGACCGCCGGGTCGGCTTCGTCTTCCAGCAATACGCCCTGTTCAAGCACATGACGGTGGCCAAGAACGTCGCCTTCGGCCTCGACGTGCGCAGGAAGAACAAGCCCCCGAAAGCCGAGATCGCCAAACGGGTGGACGAACTGCTCAAGCTGGTCGAGCTCGACGGCCTGGGCGGCCGGTATCCGTCGCAGCTGTCCGGCGGCCAGCGGCAGCGCGTCGCCCTGTCGCGCGCTCTGGCGGTGAACCCCAGCGTGCTGCTGCTCGACGAGCCGTTCGGCGCCCTCGACGCCACCGTCCGCAAGTCGCTCCGCAAGGAGCTGCGCCGCATCCACGACGCCACCGGCGTCACCACCGTCTTCGTCACCCACGATCAGGAAGAGGCGCTGGAGCTGGCCGACCGCGTGGCCATCCTCAACCAGGGCCGGATCGAACAGGTCGGAACCCCGGCGGAGGTCTATGAAACGCCGGCCGCGCCCTTCGTCTGCGGCTTTGTCGGCGAGGCCAATCGCTTCGAGGGGCGGGTGGAGCAGGGGCGTTTCATCGACGGCGCCTTGACCCTGCCGGCGCCCGGTGTCGCCGACGGCGCGGCCGTGGCCTTCGTTCGGCCGCACGACTTCACCCCCGCCAAGACCGGCCTCGAGGGCGTCATCCGCCATGTCGTCGCCCAGGGGCCGCTGGCCAAGATCGAGGTCGAAATCGGCGGCCGCACCGCCGAAGTCGTGGCCCCGCGCGTCGAGGCCGAGACCCGCAAGGCCGGCGAGTCCATCGCCCTGGCCGTCCGCAAGGCGCACGTTTACCCGCTATAGGCGAATTGTCCCGCGTTCAATTTACGAGAGATTCACAATCTTAAGCACAACCTATGGTCATGACGCCGAGGGCTCGCAACCATAGGAAAGTCTTCGCCGACCAGTCGGGCGCGGCCGCCGTCGAGTTCGCGATCGTCGCGCCGATGCTGGTGGTGCTGCTGATCGGCATCCTGTCCTACGGCGGCTACTTCTGGCTCTCGCACAGCGTGCAGCAGCTCGCCAACGACGCGGCCCGCGTCGCCATAGGCGGTCTGACCCAGGCCGAACGTCAGGACCTGGCCAGCCAGGCCATGACCAGCGAGGTCGCCGACTACCCCTTCCTGAACACGCGGGACGTGAGCGCCACCGTCACCGGCGACGACCAGGTGCTGAGCGTCGCGGTCGCCTATGACGCGAGCCAGGCGCCGTTCTGGGTCTTCCGGGGGCTTGTGCCTCTTCCGTCATCCACCATCACCCGAAGCGCCACGATCAGGCTCGGAGGCTACTGATGCGCCTGGGGGGGATTTGGAAGAACGAGCGAGGGGCCGTCTCGGTGATGGTCGCGGCGTCGATGGCCATGCTGCTGGCCAGCGCGGCCCTCGCCATCGACCTCGGCTCGATCTACCTGCACAGCCGTAAGCTGCAGGGCGCCGCCGATCTCGCCGCCATCGCGGCCGCGTCGGACCTGCCGCGCGCCACGGCGGCGGTCGAGGCGACCGCCCGCGCCAACGGCTTCACCACCGACCTGACCGCCACCGTCACGCCCGGCCACTGGGTGAACGACCCGAAGGTCGCGCCCGCGAACCGGTTCACGGCGAGCGGCGTCGACCCCGACGCCGCCCGCGTCACCCTGAAGTCTCAGGCTCCGCTCTACTTCGGCCAGGCGATCCTCGGCCGCGCCTCGACCCCGGTGACCCGCACCGCCACCGCCGCCCGGGCCGACCTCGCCAGCTTCTCCATCGGCTCGCGCCTGGCGTCCCTGAACGGCGGGGTCGCCAACGCCCTGATCTCCACCTTGCTCGGCGGCCAGGTGAACCTCACGGTCATGGACTACAACGGCCTGGCCAACGCCGATGTGGACCTTCTGTCCTTCGTCAAGGCGCTTCGCACCCGGGCGGACCTCGGCGTCGGCGGCTTCGAGGAGACGCTCGACGCCGACATCGCCTTGCCCACGGTGCTGGCCGCGCTCAGCGACACCCTGACCGCCGGTGGGAACGCCGCGGCCGCCCAGTCGGTCAAGAAGATCGCCGCCGCCGCCGACGTCGGCCGCAAGGTGAAGCTCAGCGCGCTTCTCGATCTCGGACCCTACGCCCATCAGAGCCATGTGGCCGGCGTCAACTCGGCCAGGGTGGAGGTGTCCGCCATGGACCTGGCCGGCGCCGTCCTGACCCTGGGCCAGGAAGGGCGGCAGGTTAAGCTCGACCTGGGCGCGACCGTTCCGGGCCTCGCCGACGTCGATGTCTGGCTGGCCATCGGCGAGCGGCCGGCGAATTCGCCCTGGATCGCCATCACCGACAAGAACACGGTCATCGTCCGCACCGCCCAGACCCGCCTCTACATCGAGGCCTCCGTCGGCGCCTCGGGCCTGGGCCTCGCCCAGATCAAGCTGCCGCTGCTGCTCGAGGTCGCCTCGGCCGAGGCGAAGCTCTCAAGCCTGTCGTGCGCCAACGGCTCGGTGAACCTGGCGGTGGCGCCCAGCGTCGGCAAGCTGGCCATCGCCGAGATCAACACCGCCAAGCTCAACGACTTCAAGACCCCGCTCACCCGCACGACCGCGACCCTGGTCAGCCTGCCGCTGGTGAAGGTGACCGGCGAGGCGAACGTCGACCTCGGCGGCGCGCAGTGGAAAACCGTCGGCTTTTCACGATCCGAGATTCAGGCGGGCGCGATCAAGAGCGTATCGACCAGCAACATCGTCTCCCACACCGTCTCGACCCTGCTGGGAGATCTTCAGCTCGACGTCCAGCTTCTGGGCCTGGGGCTCGGCCTCGGCAACCTGACGCAGCAGGTCAACACCCTCCTGGCGCCCGTCGGCGCGCCCCTCGACGGCGTGGTCAATCTTCTGCTTGGTCTGGTGGGCGTCAAGCTCGGCGAAGCCGATGTGCGGGTGAGCGGCCTGCGCTGCGGTCAGGCCGCCCTGGTGGCCTGAGGCTACTGCTGCTGCTGCTGTTGTTGCTGCTCGCGCTGGCGATCTTCGTCGCGCCGGCGGCGGCCGCCCTGGAAGGCCGGCCGGGCCAGGCGCATGTACTCCGGCTCGGTGAGGGCCGCGCGGGCTTTGCGGACCTGCACCCCGACCGCCAGCTGGCTTTCGGCCTCGCCCTTGTAGACCCCGCGCGAGGGCGGCACGTCGCCGTAGTCGCGCCCGATCGCGACGCCGATGTGCCGTTCGCCGGTCAGGACGTTGTTGGTCGGGTCGAAGCCGATCCAGCGCAGGCTCGGCAGGAACACCTCGACCCAGGCGTGGGTGGCGTCCGGGTCGGAGCGGTCGCCCGCGTCGCGGTCGGTGAACAGGTAGCCGGAGACATAGCGGGCGGGCAGGCCCCAGGATCGGCAGATGGCGATCATGATGTGGGCGAAGTCCTGGCAGACGCCGCGGCCGGCGGCGAGGGCCATGTCGATCGGGCTGTCGGCCTCGGTCACGCCGGTCTGGTAGTCGAAGGCCTCGTAGATCGCGGTGTTCAGCTGGCGAAGCGCGTTCAGCGGGTCTCGCCGGCGCAGTTCGTCCAGCCGCCGCTCGACGACGAAGGTCTTCAGGGCCTCGCTGGGCGTGGCGAAGCCGTGCGGCGCCAGGAAGTCGAAGCATTCCCCCCGCACGAAGTCGCTGCGCAGCCGGTCCCACTCGCCGACGTCCAGCGCCTCGGGCAGGGACGGCTGGGCCAGGGTCTCGACGGCCGAGCGGGCGATGATGTTCAGCCGCTCGTGCGGCTGCGGCACGTCGAAGTGGTGCACCGCGTTGCCGAAGGCGTCGATGTAGGAGAACACCTGGGCGGCCGGATCCAGGTCCAGCTCGAAGCTGACCAGACGCTGGCCGGTCTTGGCCGGCTGCACGTGCAGTTCCATGACGCTTTCCCGCACGGGCTCGGCGTAGTGGTACTGGGTGACGTGTCGGATCTCGAGCAGCATCGATGCCTCAGGCCGGCAGGCGAAGTTCAAGCGGATAGGCCACGAAGGTCTCGTAGATCGTTTCGTGGATGCGGGCGCATTCGGTGACCACGGTGGCCAAGAGGCCGCTGGCCCCCTGGACGCTCAGTTCATCGAGGTCGGCGTACTGCAGGCGCGCCTTCAGGCGGCCGGCGATGCGGTGCGGACCCGTGCGGCCGCCGTCGTCGGTGTTGCGCGTCATCTGGTCGAGATGTTCCTCGATCCGCGCCGTGGCGAAGCGGATGGAGCGCGGGAAGTCCTCGTCGAACAGCAGGAACTCCAGGATGAATCGCGGCTCGATCTCGGCGGTGTAGGTCCGCAGATACGGTTCCAGCGCGCAGGCCATGCGCAGCGAACTCATCAGGGCGATGTGGTCGGTGATCCGCCGACGGCGGCCCTCGCCGAAACAGACCTCCAGCAGGCGGGCGATCAGCTGCGCCCGTTCGAGGTAGACCCCCACCATCAGGAACCGCCAGCTGTCGCCGTGGCTCATGGTCGACTCGGCGGCCCCCTTGAACAGGTGCACGTCGGAGATCAGCTCGTGCAGGAAGCCGGTGGGATTCTCCTCGAAGTCGGCGCTGGCGGTGTCGCCGGTCACCCGCAGGTAGAGAATGTTCAGCCGTTCCCAGGTCTCGGTGGTGATCTGGTCGCGCACCTGGCGGGCGTTCTCGCGAGCGCGGGCCACGGAAGTGACCACCGAATTGTCGTCCGTGCGGTCGAGCACCAGCATCTGCGCCGCTTCCAGCGGGGAAAGGTTGCGGGCGGCGCTGTCGCCGACGGCGGCGAGGGCGATCTGCGCCGCCTCGGCGCCGCTGTCGCTCTGGTCGAGCGTGGCGTTGAGCATCACGTCCGAAAGGCGCGCCAGGTGCTCGGCGCGCTCTATGTAACGGCCGACCCAGTAGAGGCTGTCGGCGACCCGAGCGAGCATCATGGCGCGACGCGTCCTTCCGGTTCGGCGGGCGCCCTGGGATCGCCCAGCACCCAGGTATCCTTCGAGCCGCCGCCCTGGCTGGAGTTGACCACCAGCGAGCCGCGCCGCAGGGCGACGCGGGTCAGGGCGCCCGGCGTCACCACGATCTTCTCGCCGCAGAGGATGAAGGGGCGCAGGTCCACGTGGCGCGGCTCGATGGCCCCGTCGACGAGGCACGGCGCGGTGGAGAGCTGGATCGTCGGCTGGGCGATATAGTTGGCCGGGTCGGCCTTCAGGGCCACGGCGAACTCGTCGCGCTCCTTCTGCGTGGCGTGCGGGCCGACCAGCATGCCGTAGCCGCCGGAAGCCCCCACGGCCTTGACCACCAGCTTGTCGAGGTTGGCCAGCGTATGGCTCAGCTGCGCCGGCTCGCGGCACAGATAGGTCTCGATGTTCGGCAGGATGGCGTCTTCGTCGAGATAGTAGCGGATGATGTCCGGCACATAGGCGTAGACCGCCTTGTCGTCGGCGACGCCGGTGCCCGGCGCGTTGCAGATCACCACATTGCCGGCCCGGTAGGCGTTGAACAGCCCGGCGACCCCCAGGCCGCTGTCCCGGCGGAAGGTGAGGGGGTCGATGAAGTCGTCGTCCACCCGGCGATAGATCACGTCGATCCGGCGCAGGCCCGTGGTGGTGCGCATGTAGACCATGTTGTCGTGCACCACGAGGTCGCGGCCCTCGACCAGCGGCACGCCCATCAGGCGCGCGAGGTAGGCGTGCTCATAGTAGGCGGAGTTGTAGACCCCCGGGGTCAGCACCACGACCTGCGGGTCTGGCCGCCAGTCGGGACTCATCGACTTCAGGGTCGAGAGCAGCAGGTCGGGATAGCGCTCGACCGGGCGCACGTTGGCGGCGCGATAGGTGCCGGGGAAGGTGCGGCGCGCGGCGTCGCGGTTGGCCAGCATGTAGGAGACGCCGGAGGGCACCCGCAGATTGTCTTCCAGCACGGCGAAGGCGCCGTCCTGGCCCCGGATCAGGTCCGAGCCGCAGACATTGGCGTAGGCCTTGTGCGGCACATAGAGGTGCTGCATCTCGCGGCGATAGCTCGGCGCGCCGAGCACCAGATCGCGGGGAATCACCCCGTCCATCAGGATGTGTTGGTCGCCATAGATGTCGGCGAGGAAGAGGTTCAGCGCTTTCAGGCGCTGGGTGAGGCCGGCCTCGATGGTGGCCCACTCCGCCGCCGGGATGATGCGTGGAAAGAGGTCGGTCGGGATGATCCGCTCGGTGGTGCTTTCCGCGCCATAGACCGTGAAGGTGATGCCCTGCAGCAGGAAGGAGCGTTCCTGGGTGCGCTGGCGCTCGTCCAGTTCGGCCGGCGAAAGTGTCGACATCCGGCCCTGCAGGGGCGCGTAGTGGGGGCGAACCCTGCCGTCCGGGGCATACATCTCGTCATAGGCCAGGCCCGGCAGGTAAGCGGGCTCAAGCGTCGTCTCGATCTCCTGGATGTTCGCCACGCTGAGGCCGTACTCCGTTCTGTTCGCGGGCCGAACCCGCGCTGCGACCCTAGCTGGGCTGGAATCTCAACGCGCTGCAATTCGATTCCGCCTGCGCGGTGAACGACCGGCGCCGCGAAATTGTGCATCTTTTGACCCCGCTGCGAACGGGCGGCGCCGCTTTGGCCTTGAAGCGGCCGTCACCCTGGCCGACTAAAGGTTCGTCTTGGGCGGCGGGATCGCCCGGATTCGCGCCACTCCTGCAAAGGGCCGACGCCTCTGCCGCCGAGAGCGATCCCTTCTTCCGCTGTCCGGATTCGAACGCTATCACCCCTCCGGGGGCGATCGAGCAGGATGGACCGCTTGAGACGCTTGAGCTTGGCTTTGGTCGTGGTTGCTACGGCGAGCGCCGCCGTATCGGCCAGGGCCGCCGAGCCCCGCGCGAATGTCGAGGGCGTCGACGACGAGGCCCTGCGCGACCTCATCGTCCAGGCGATCGGCGAGGTTCCCGCGGCGGCGCCGAGCCGCTTCGAAGCGCGTCGCCGGGCGACCGCGGCGGGCGACGACGCCATCGCCGTCCTGCGATCCGAAGGCTACTACGCCTACACCGTCACCCCCGATCTCGATGACGGGGACCCGCCGCGCCCGGTGGTGCGCATTGAAACCGGGCCGCGCTTCAGCATCGCCGAGCCGCATGTCGATTGGGTGGGCGCCGCCCCCGCCCTCGAAGGCGTCACCGCCGCCAATACCGCCATGGCCTTGCCGGATGGCTCGCCGGGCCGGGCCGCCGCCGTTCTGGCCGCCGAGGGCCGGGTCGTCGCGCAGTTGCAGGAACAGGGGTACGCCGATGTGCGCGCCGAGCCGCGCGAGGTCATCGTCGACCACGCCGACAAGACCGTGCGCCCGGCCTTCCGCATCGCCGCCGGCCAGATCGTGCGGCTCGACGGGCTGAACCTCGCCAATCCCGACGGGCGCACCAATCCGGCATGGCTGGCCAGCCTGACCCCGTGGAAGCCCGGCGACGTCTACAAGCCCGATCTCGTCGGCGAACTCGAACGACGGCTGCGCGACACCGGCGTCTACGACTCCGTGACCGTCGCCCTGCAGGACTCGGACAAGGCGACGACGGACGGCCTGCGGCCGGTTCTGGTCAGCCTCGCCGATCGCGCCGGCCGCACGGTGGAGCTCGGAGCCGGCTATTCGACCAGCGAAGGCGTCGGCGTCGACGGCCGCCTGATCCGCTACAACCGCTTCCGCCGGGCCGACACCGAGACCCTGACCGCGCGCCTGGCGGAGATCGAGCGCCGGCTGGACGCGGAGGTGGCGCTGCCGCACTGGCGCCGCGCCCAGCAGACCTTGAAGTTCGGCGGCGGCGTCTACCAGACCAACAGCCTCGCCTATGAGGAAACCGGCGCCGGCGTCCGCGCGGACGTCACCCGCCGGTTCGGACGGACCGCCGCCACCTCGCTGGGGGCGCCGGCGTCCTACCTCACCGTCGGCGCGTCGCTGGACGTGACGCGGACCACCGACACCACCATCGCCAATCCCACCGGGCGTGAGCGCGACCTGGCGACCCTGACCACCCTCGGCGCCTTCGCCTGGGACGCCTCCGACAATCCCCTCGACCCCCGGCGCGGCTGGCGGCTGGAGGCGCGCGGCGAACCGACCTTGACGTTCGGCGACGCCACCCTCGGCTACTTCCGCACCTCCGTGCAGGGATCGGCCTACCTGCCCATGGGCGCCGAAGCCCGGACCGTGCTGGCCGGGCGGGTGCGGGTGGGGGCGATCCTGGGCGGCGCGGTCGCCGACATTCCGGCGGCGCGGCGCTTCTACGCGGGCGGCGGCGGATCGGTGCGCGGCTACGCCTACCAGGCCATCGGGCCGCGTCTGGCCGACAACACGCCTCGGGGCGGCGCCTCCCTCCTGGAGACCTCGTTCGAGGTGCGCCACAAGATCACCCAGCAGTGGGGCGCGGTGGCCTTCATCGACGCGGGCGCGGTCAGCCCCTACCGGACGCCCAGCGCCGGGGACTTCAGCGTCGGCGCGGGCTTCGGCGTGCGCTACGATCTCGGTTTCGGCCCGATCCGCGCCGACATCGCCTTCCCGCTGGAGAAGCGGCAGGGCGATCCCGCCTTCCAGGTCTACATCAGCATCGGGCAGAGCTTTTGACCGACGACGCGCCCGACAAGGTGGAGGAGGTCGTCGTCAAGGTGCGGCGGCGGCTCGGCGCGCCCGGCTGGATCATCGTGATCTCGGTCGGCCTCGTGCTGCTGGTCGCCGCGGCCCTGTCGCTGGTGCGTTACGGGGCGATCACCCCCCAAGGCCGCCTGTTCGTCGAGGCGCGCGCCAACGGGCTGAAGATCGGCCGCATGGGCCGGCTGAAGATCGAGGGCGTCGGCGGCGACATCTGGCGCGACTTCACCGTGCGCCGGCTGACCATCGTCGACGAAAAGGGCGTCTGGCTGGACGCCCAGGATCTGCGCATCCAATGGCGCTACGCCGAGCTGTTCTCCCGTCGCTTCCACGCCGACCGCATCGCGGCGCGGCAGGTGATCGTGCTGCGGCGGCCGACCCTCACGCCCAAGGGGCCGCCGTCCGGCGCCGCGCCGATCTCGGCGGCCATCGACGCCTTCGCCGCGAGGCTCGATCTGCGGCCTGAATTCAGCGGTCGCCAAGGGCTCTACGACCTTGCCGGCAATTACGCCTTCGAGCGCACCGGCGGCCAGAAGGGGGCGATCAGCGCCCAGAGCCTGTTGCAGGGCAGCGACCACCTGCGAGCCGTCTTCGACCTCGGCCGCGGCAAGACCATCAAGGTCGACGCCGACATCCGCGAGCAGCAGGGCGGCGCCCTGGCCGGCGCTATCGGCCTGCCCACTGATCGCCCCTTCATGCTGGCCGCCAAGGCCGAAGGCACGACCAGCGAAGGCCGCTTCACGGTCGATTCCGCGCTCGGGAACACCAAGCCGCTCAGCGGCCAGGGCGCCTGGAACCCGCAGGGCGGTTCGGCGACCGGCCGCCTCGATCTCGCCGCCTCCAAGTTCACCCACGTGCTGGTCGGCATGGCCGGGCCGGAGGCGAAGTTCACGGTCAGCGGCCGCAAGGTCGACGCCGAATTCCATGCGCTCGACATCAATCTCGCCTCCGAGAACATCACCGTGGCCGGAAAAGGTCGCGCCAACCTCGGCAAGCGGCTGACCGGGCCGGAAGGGCTCGCGACCGAGGTCTCGGTCGCTCAGATGAAGCGGATCGTGACCATCCCGGAGATGGGCTCGGCCCGCTGGCAGGGCGTCACCCGGCTCGACAACGCCGACTGGTCGCTGGACGGGCAGGGCGTGCTCGAGCGCTTCGGCCTGCTCGGCTATACCCTGACGCGCGCCTCGGGGCCGGTGAAGGTCGGGATGAAGCAGGGCGAACTGACCGTCGACGTCAGCGCCGAGGGGCGGGGCGGCGGCGGGACCGGCATGTTCCCGACCCTGTTCGGCGCATCGCCGAAGGCGACGGCGGTGATCTCTCGTCTGAAGGACGGCCGATTCCTGTGGCGCAGGCTGACGTTCAACGGCGCCGGTCTGCGCGCCGACGCGGTGGGGGGCCGCACCCTGTTCGGAGCCCTGACCTTCAAGGGCCAGGCGACGGTCAGCGACCTGACGCCGGTGCACCAGGGCGCCAAGGGTCGCCTCGCGGGCTCCTGGTCGGCGACCCAGGCGGGTGGGAGCAAGCCTTGGCTGATCACCTTCGACGGCAAGGGCGCCGACTTCGCGCTCGGCTTCGGCGAGGTCGACCGCCTGCTGGGCGCGACGCCGCGCCTGCGCGGCCGCATGGCCTGGGTCGACAACCACTTCGACATCGCCGAGGCGAACCTCGACGGCGGCGCGGCCTCGGCCGGCGCCGCCGGCACGGTCGGCCCCGACAACGCCCTCAAGCTGAAGGTCGACTGGAACGCCGACGGCCCCTTCCGCGTCGGGCCCATCGAGGTGACCGGCAAGGCCAAGGGCGACGGGGCGATCAACGGCACGATCGCCGCCCCGCGCCTCGACCTGATGGCCGACTTCGACCAGGTGGACATTCCGCGCCTGCCGCTGACCCAGGCCCACGCGGTGCTGAGCTTCGTCCAGGGCGCCAACGGCAGCGACGGCCGTTTCGACCTCACCGCCAACAGCCAGTACGGCCCGGCGCGCGGTCGCGCCGATTTCCGCTTCGCCCCCGGCGGCGTCGAGCTCAGCGGCGTCGATGTCGACGCCGGCGGGGCCCAGGCCAAGGGCGGCGTCTCCCTGCGCGAGGGGCGGCCCTCGACCGCCGACCTCACTGTCGCCGTCGGTCCCGGGGCCTTCCTGACCCAGGGGCGGATCGCCGGGGGCGTGAAGATCGTCGACGCGGCGGGCGGCCCGCGCGGGACCCTGGATCTGAAGGCGACCGACGCGACCTGGGGCGGCGGCGTCACCCTGGCGGATGCCCGGATCACCGCCGACGGCCCGCTCTCGCGTCTGCCGTTCCGCATCCAGGGCGACGGCATGGCGCCGCCGGGCGGCTGGAAGATCGACAGTTCGGGCGTCTTCGTCGACCAGGGCGACAACTTCGCCGTCAGCCTGGACGGCCAGGGCTCGATGGGCGCGGCCAAGGTCTCCACCCGCGAGACCGCCCAGGTGCGGTTCGGAAACGCCGGCGTGACCTCCCGCCTGCGGCTGGCGGTCGGCAACGGTCGCGCCGACATCGATTTCGCGCTCGCGGACCAGACCGCCGACCTGAAGGCCGACCTCGCCGACGTCGCCCTCGGCGCCCTGAACCCCGACCTCGAGGGCGGGGTCACCGCCCAGGTCAACATGCAGGGCCGCGGCGAGGTCCTGACCGGCGATCTCGTCGCCGAGATCAAGGGCGCGCGGGAGCGCGGCGTGGCCGGCCAGTCGCTCGACGGCCGCCTGACGGCGCGGCTCGACGATCGCACCATCACCCTGCGGGCCAACGCCGGCAACGCCCAGGGCCTCAGCGCCTCGGCCGATCTCGTGCTTTCGGCCCTGGCCAGCGCCAAGCCGTTCGAGCTGGCCATCGACCGCACCCAGCCGATGCGCGGGCATCTGGCCGCCTCGGGCGAGGTGAAGCCGATCTGGGACCTGCTGCTGGGCGGCGACCGCTCGCTCAGCGGCAAGGCCGATCTGGAGGCGACCCTCTCCGGCACGCTGGCCGACCCGCGCCTCGTCGGTCGCGCCTCGCTGGATGGCGGTCGCTACGACGAGGGAACCGTGGGTCTGACCCTGCGGGACGTCACCCTGCGCGCCAACCTGGCCGACAACGCCATCGATGTCGCCCAGGCCAGCGCCGTCGACGGTCACGGCGGCGCGCTCCAGGGCCAGGGGCGCATCGACCTGGGCCGCGAGGGCTCCTCGACATTCCGGCTGGATTTCAAGAGCTTCCGCCTGATCGACAACGACATCGGCTCGGCCACCGCCTCGGGCCAGGCGACGGTGAACCGCGCCGCCGACGGCAAGGTGCAACTGGCCGGGGCCCTGACCATCGACCGCGCCGACATCGCCGCCGATCCGCCGACCCCGTCGGGCGTCACGCCGATGGACGTGATCGAGCGCAACCGGCCGCGCAGTCTCGACCAGGTCAACCGGCCGCCGCCGCGCCGCGGGCCCGCCATCGGGCTCGACGTCAAGCTGACCGCGCCGCGGCGGGTGTTCCTGCGCGGGCGCGGGCTCGATCTGGAAATGTCGATCGACGCCCAGGTGCGCGGCACGACCGACGCGCCGGACCTCTCCGGCGTCGCCCGGGTGGTGCGCGGCGACTACGACTTCGCCGGCAAGCGCTTCGAGTTCAGCGACCGCAGCGTGGTCTATCTGGCCGCCGCGCCCGAACGCATCCGCCTCGACCTTTCCGCCACCCGCGACGATCCCACCCTGTCGGCGACGATCAACATCGCCGGCACGGCCGCGCGGCCGGAGATCACCCTGACCTCGTCGCCGTCGCTGCCCAACGACGAGGTGCTGTCGCAGGTGCTGTTCGGGGCCTCGGCCTCGCAGCTGTCGACCTTCGAGGCCGCCCAACTGGCCTCGGCCCTGTCGGCCCTGGCGGGCGGCGGCGGCTTCGACGTGATCGGCAACGTGCGCAACCTGGCGCGGCTCGACCGCCTCGCCTTCGCGGGCGACGCGGCGGGCGGCATGACCGTGGCCGGCGGCAAGTACGTCACCGACGACGTCTATCTGGAGATCATCGGCGGTGGCCGCGAAGGCCCCGCGGCGCAGGTGGAATGGCGGGTGAAGCGCACCCTCTCCATCGTCTCCCGCGTCGGCGGCCAGGGCGACGCCAAGCTCTCGGTGCGGTGGCGGCGGGATTACTAGAGGAAATGCTCGGGCGGGCGTTCCTGAATTGTTCTGGACGGCAGGACTGCGCCGCGCTAAGTTAGCTAATAGCTAACTTAGCGCGGCGCGCATCCAATGCCCGACGAAGACCTGTATGACATCGTCATGAGGCGGAAGCTGAAGTCTCCGGCTCCTTTGCCACCGGTGCGAGGCGTTTTATCCGGGGCTACACCATATGGTCACAGTGCGTCATCAGGCCGACCGGAGGGCGGTTGGTCAGAGATGAGCGGATATCTTGGTTTGCCCGCATTCGGCGCACAAAGCGCGATGCGAGCGGACCAAGTCAGGAAAGACTATGAGGTTTCTACAGCTAAGCTCGCACCTGAAGATAGTGCTGCTCGATCTGCGCTGAAGGCGGCAGCCAGAATTAGAACCCCAGCAATCCCAAGAACGATCATCGAAGCCGTAAGACCTGGCCTCGGCCCCAAGTCGGGCAGCTTAGCCGGCGCGGCGAGGACCAATGTCAATGTCAACGAAATCGCCAGAGGTCTGGGGCGAGGAGGGCGCGTTATGGGTGTGCTTGCGGCGCTAGGGGACGCCGTGGAGCTTGCTGAAGCCGAGGACAAAGCAAGGGCTCTTACTGCTGTGGCCGGCGCTAATGGCGGTGGAGTTGCGGGGGGTATTGGCGGCGCCGAGGCAGGGGCGGCCCTCGGGGTGCTTGGAGGTCCCTTCGCCGAGGTGACGGTTCCGCTCGGCGCGATCGTCGGTGGGGCTCTCGGATCGATGGGCGGCGGATTCTATGGTCATCAGGCTGGTGAAGCCCTCTATGATCGCATCCGACCCGTTCGGTCCAAGGAGGGCGAGAATGGACGATGAAGGCGATGAAGAATCTTTGCGGCGCCGGGACTTGGACGGTGAAAGCGATGCGGAATATTTACGGCGCTGGGACATAGCGCAAGCAGTCATGGGCGTGATTATGGCCGTCGGTGCAGTCATCAGTGTCGCGGCGATTGGTGTTTCGTTGTTGCGCTAATCCGTGCACGCCCCGTCGTGCGCCCGCCGCAGGGCATAGGCCTGCGTTCCCCGCGAATAGACCTTGTCCGTCGGCAGGATCACGTCCAGCGCGATGTCGCACGCCCCCGCCAGCCGTCCGTACAACGCCCCGAAATCCGCCAGCGTCGCGTCGAGCAGCGCCTGCAGCGACGGCGTGACGAAATAGACCTGCTGGAAGTCGTCGATGCGGTAGGGCGTCCGCATGATCCGCTCCAGGTCGAAGCCCAGGCGGTTGGGGGAGGGGTCTTCCAGGGCGAAGACCGATTCCGCGCGGCTAGAGACGATGCCGGCCCCCAGAAGTCGCGGGCGGCCCTGCTCCTCGATCAGGCCGAACTCCACCGTGTACCAGTAGAGCCGGGCCAGATTCTTCAGCCGCCCCAGCGCCATGGCCCGCTCGCCGCCGCGCCCATAGGCGGCCATGTAGTCGGCGAAGGTCGGGTCGGTGAGCATCGGTACATGGCCGAAGACGTCATGGAAGACATCCGGCTCCTGCAGGTAGTCGAGCTGGTCCGGCCGCCGGATGAAGCGACCGGCGGGGAAGCGGCGATTGGCCAGCAGGTGGAAGAACACCTCGTCGGGCACCAGGCCCGGCACGGCGACGACCTGCCAGCCCGTGAGCGCCTTCAGCTCTTCATTGATCCGGGCGAAGTCCGGGATGCCGCCGCGATGCAGGTCGAGGGCGTCGAGGCCCTTCAGAAACGGTGTGCAGGCGCGGCCGGGAAGTAGTTCGGCCTGTCGCTCGTAGAGCGTGTTCCACACCGCGTGGTCTTCGGCCGTGTAGTCGGCCCAGGCCTGGTCGATGATCCAGTCGTCCGGCGCCTCAGACCTTGCCGCTGAGGACGGAGCCGCGGATTTTCCGTCTGTGCTCATCCGTCGACGCTACGCCCGAGTCGGCGGAAAATTCATGCGAACGCGGCGGCCCCAGGGAGCCGCCGCGCAAGATTCTGTCATTGGAAGGCTGGCGTTTTAGCCGATCTTGTCAAATTCGACTTGCACCGCCGCGACCTGAGCTTCGGTGAGGGCGCCGCCGCTCATCGGGATCACCTCGGTCAGGGTCATGTCGCCGATCTGGTCGTAGTATTGCGAAATTTCCGGCAGGGCTTTTTCAAGCGCCGCCTTGTAGGCCGGCATCTTGATGATGTCGTTGATCTTGGTGGTCTTCACCGACGGCTTGCCGGCGGCAGCGGCCGGGGCCGCGGCGGGCGCCTCGGCCGGAGCGGGCGCCTGCGCCACGGCGACGCCGGCGACGGAAACGGCGAGGGCCGCGGCGATCAGTACGGATTTCATGGTCTTCCTCCCTTGGGGCGGGAGGAGCCTAACACGCGGCGATTGGGCGCCTAGAGGTGTCGCACTCTAGTGCGAGAAACGCATCAATGGGCGACGCGCGGCTTCGGCCTGTAGGCGCCGTCGTCGAAGCTTTCGAAGATCAGCGCCGCCTGCGGGTGGCCCACCGGCTCGCCGGTTTCGTCGGCCAGCAGGTTCTGCTCGGAAACGTAGGCGACGTAGGTGTGCTGATCGTTCTCGGCCAGCAGATGGTAGAACGGCTGGTCCTTGTTCGGGCGGATATCCTCGGGGATCGCCTCCCACCACTCGTCGGTGTTGGAGAAGGCGGGGTCGACGTCGAAGACCACGCCCCGGAACGGGAAAACGCGGTGTTTGACGATCTGGCCGATGCCGAATTTTGCAAGACGCGTGTTCATGACGCTTTGAATACGCCTCGGTCCCTGACTGGGAGGTGAACGTAGGCGCAAGGCGACGCATCGCAAGAGCATGCCTTCCGGCGGGCGAGCACTCGCTATAGAGTCGCCTGTGAAACGAGGCGCATCCCTGCGCCGCGACCCGATCATAGGACCGCTCATGTCCGAGGCGCTGACTGCGCCCCCTGGCGGCGCCCGCGCGGCGGAGCGCCTGCGCGCCGACCCGCCGGCCTACGCCGCGCTGGACCTCGGCACCAACAACTGCCGCCTGCTGATCGCCAGCCCCACGCCGCGCGGCTTCCGCATCGTGGAGGCCTATTCGCGCATCGTCCGCCTGGGCGAGGGCCTCACCGCGTCCGGCCGCCTGTCCGACGCCGCCATGGAGCGGTCGCTGGCCGCGCTGAAGGTTTGCGCCGACAAGGTGCGCCGCCGCAGGGTGGTGCGGGTGCGGGCCATCGCCACCCAGGCCTGCCGCATGGCCGAGAACGGTCCCGCCTTCGTGCGCCGCGTCGCCGAGGAGACGGGGCTGGAACTGCAGATCATCACCCCCCGCGAGGAGGCCCAGCTCTCCGTCGCCGGCTGCCTGAACCTGCTCGACCGCGAGATGGACGCCGCCCTGGTCGTCGACGTCGGCGGCGGTTCGACCGAGCTGTCGTGGGTCAATCTGAAGGGCGAGGGGCTGGACGCCCAGCCGCGCCGCTTTCAGGCCTCGCGCCTGCCGATTACCGCCTGGCTGTCGATTCCCGTCGGTGTCGTCAGCCTGGCCGAGCGCTTCCCGGAGGGCGAGCGCGCCGACCGCGCCTGGTTCCGGGGCATGGTCGAGGACGTGAAGGCGCGCATCGAAGCCTTCCCGCACGCCGAGCGGCTGCGTCCGGTGTTCGAATCCGGGCGGGCGCATCTGGTGGGCACGTCGGGGGCGATCACCAGCCTCGCGGGCCTGCATCTCAATCTGCCGCGCTACGACCGCAGCAAGGTCGACGGCCTGTGGCTGCGCGACAGCGATTGCGTGGCCGCCGCCGAGCGGCTGCTCGGCCAGACCGCCGCCGAGCGCGCGGCGCAGCCGTGCATCGGGCCCGACCGCGCCGATCTGGTGCTGGCCGGCGCGGCGATCCTGCGGGCGGTGCAGGAGCTTTGGCCGTGCGAGCGGGTCCGCGTGGCCGATCGCGGCCTGCGGGAAGGTCTGTTGTTGTCGCTGATGGCCGAGCAGCGGCCGCGTCGCCGTCGTAGAAGGGGAGGGCGATGAGCGAGGATCCGCCACGCAAGCGCATGGTGAAGCCGCCGTCGGGCGGCGACGGCGGCGGCCGGGCGACGCCCGCGCGCCTGCGCACCGCCAAGGGCCGCACCCATTCGTCCCAGGCCTGGCTGGAGCGCCAGATCAACGACCCGTTCGCCGCCAAGGCGCGGGCCCAGGGCTATCGCAGCCGCGCGGCCTTCAAGCTGTCCGAGATCGACGACAAGGCCCGGCTGATCCGGCGCGGCTCGAAGATCATCGACCTCGGGGCCGCTCCCGGCGGCTGGGTGCAGATCGCCGTCGAGCGCGGGGCGGGCATGGTGGTCGGCGTCGACCTCTTGCCCATCGACCCGTTGCCGCCGGCCGAGCTGATCCAGATGGACTTCACCGACCCGGCCTGCGCGCCGCTGCTGCTCGAAAAGCTCGGCGGCCCGCCGGACCTCGTGATGTCGGACATGGCGCCCAACACCGTCGGCCATCGCCAGACCGATCACCTGCGGATCGTCAGCCTGATCGAGATCGCCGCCGATTTCGCCATGTCGGTGCTCAAACCCGGCGGGGCCTTCCTCACCAAATCGTTCCAGGGCGGCGAGGTGGCCGACGTCATCGCCCGCCTGAAGCCGCGCTTCGCCGATGTGAAGAGCGTCAAACCCAAGGCCAGCCGGGCTGACAGCTCCGAGGTCTATCTCCTGGCGACGGGCTTCAAGGGCTGAGCATGGTCGACGGTCGCTCTCTTCCCCGTTTGAAGAAGCGCCAGCCCCGCAAGGTGGTCATCTCGCTCGATGTCCAGGTGGCCGAGATCGTCGCCGCCCTGGCCAAGCTCGGCGGCGAGGCGCACCGCACCATGGTGCTGCAGCAGATCGCCATCGCCCGCTACGGCGCGCCGGCCCGGGTGACGCCGCGCCTGGAGCGCGAGGTCATCGCCGCCTTCGAGGCCCACTGCCGCCTGCCGCCGGACATGACCCCCCGCGTGCGCGGCTCCTTCGGTGTCACCTCCCACCGCTGGGTGCTGGCGCGGGGCTGACGGCGGGAAAAGGTCGCCTCGCCGCATTGACTCCGCCCCCGTTTGCCGGGATACCGCGCCCGCAAAACGGAGAGTCTCATGGAGATTCGCGAAGGGCTCACCTTCGACGATGTTTTGCTCGAACCCGGTCCCTCGGAGGTCATGCCGACCTCTGTGACGACGGCCACTCGGCTTACGCGCGAAATCAATCTGAACATCCCGCTGGTCTCGGCGGCGATGGATACGGTCACCGAAAGCCGGCTGGCCATCGCCCTCGCTCAGGCGGGCGGCATGGGCATCCTGCACCGCAACCTGACGGTCGACGAACAGGCCGATCAGGTGCGCGAGGTGAAGCGCTACGAAAGCGGCATGGTCATCAATCCGGTGACCATCCACCCGGACACGACGCTCGGCGAGATCCAGCAGATCAAGGCCCGGCGCAAGATCAGCGGCTTCCCCGTGGTCGAGCGCGAGACCGGCAAGCTCGCGGGCATCCTCACCAGCCGCGACGTGCGCTTCGAGACCGACCTGGCCACCCCCGCTTCGGCCCTGATGACCCGCGACGGTCTGATCACCGTGCGCGAAGGCGTCGGCCAGGCCGAGGCCCGCGATCTGGTCCGCAAGCATAAGATCGAACGCCTGATCGTGGTCGATGAAGAGGGCCGCGCCGTCGGCCTCGTCACCGTCAAGGACATGGAAAAGGCCGAGGCCTATCCCCTGGCCGCCAAGGACGAGAAGGGCCGCCTGTTGGTCGGCGCGGCCTCGACCGTCGGCGACGCCGGTTTCGAGCGCTCGATGGCCCTGGTCGATGCGGGCGTGGACGTGGTGGTGATCGACACCGCCCACGGTCACTCCAAGTCGGTCGCCGACGCCGTCTCGCGCCTGCGCCGCGAAGCCAACCGCGTGCAGATCATCGCCGGCAATATCGCCACCTACGATGCGGCCCAGGCCCTGATCGATGCGGGCGCCGACGCGGTGAAGGTCGGCATCGGCCCGGGTTCGATCTGCACCACGCGGATCGTCGCCGGCGTCGGCGTGCCGCAGCTGACCGCCATCTCGGAAGCCGTCCGCGCCGCCCGCAAGAGCGGCGTGCCGGTGATCGCCGATGGCGGCATCAAATATTCGGGCGACCTCGCCAAGGCCATCGCGGCCGGGGCTTCGGTGGCCATGATGGGTTCGATGTTCGCCGGCACCGAGGAAAGCCCGGGCGAGGTGTTCCTCTACCAGGGCCGCTCCTACAAGTCGTATCGCGGCATGGGCTCGGTGGGCGCCATGGCCCGCGGCTCGGCCGACCGCTACTTCCAGAAGGAAGTCACCGACACCTTCAAGCTGGTGCCCGAGGGCATCGAGGGCCAGACCCCGTACAAGGGTCCGGTCGGGCCGGTGATCCACCAACTGGTCGGCGGTCTGCGGGCGGCCATGGGCTACGTCGGCGCGCCGACCATCGACGAGTTCCAGAAGCGCGCGAAGTTCGTTCGCATCACCGGCGCGGGCCTGCGTGAAAGCCACGTCCACGACGTGATGATCACCCGCGAGGCGCCGAACTATCCGAGCGCGGTCTGACGGGAGAGGGCGGGGCGATGCACATGGCCACCGAACTTCTCCTGCTCGGCGCGGCCATCGTCATCGGGTTCGTCTACTGGATGGCCGACGTCGCCCTGGTGACGGCGCAGCGCGGCAGCAAGTGGAACCTGGGCAACCGCGAGGTGAACGCGCCGCTCACCGGCGCGGCCCAGCGCGTCAACCGCGCCTTCGCCAACTTCCGCGAGACCTTCCCGTTCTTCGCGGCGGCGGTGATCGTCTGCTACCTCGGCGGCAAGCTGGGGCCGCTGACCCTCTGGGGCTCCTGGCTCTACGTGGTCGGGCGCGCCGTCTACCTGCCCGTCTACGCCGCCGGGATCGTCGGCCTGCGCAGCGCGGTGTTCACCGTCTCCTGGATCGGTACGATCATGGTCGTCGCCGCCATCTTCCTCGCATGAGGGACGGAGGGCGGATCGCCGCCGCGATCGAGATCGTCGAGGACATAGAAGCCCGCCGCAAGCCCGCCAAGCTGGCCATGAAGGCCTGGGGCGACGCGCACCGCTTCGCCGGCTCGGGCGACCGGGCCTGGATCGCCGGCCTGGTGCTCGACGCCCTGCGCCGCCGCCGCTCGCTGGCCTGGATCATGGAGGCCGACAGCGCCCGCGCGGCCTGCCTGGGCGTGCTGCGCTACGCCTGGTCCTGGCCGCTGGACCGCATCGCCGCCGCCTGCGCCGAGGCTCCGCATGGGCCGGGCGAGCTGACCTCGGCGGAAGGCCGCCGCCTCGGCGATCCGCGCGATCTGGCCGATGCGCCCGAGCCCGTGCGCGGCGACTATCTCGATTGGCTCGACCCCTCGATGCAGCGGGTGTTCGGCGATCGGCGCGCCCGCGAAGGCGCCGCCATGACCACCCGCGCCCCGGTCGACCTGCGGGTCAACACCCTGAAAGCCGCCCCTGAGCAGGTCTTGGAAGCGTTGTCCGGCCTCGACGCTCACCCGGCGGGCCGCCTGCCGACCACCCTGCGTATCGACGCCCCGGTCGCCGCCGAGCGCGTGGCCCCCGTCGAGGCGCATCCGGCCTATGTGCGCGGCTGGTTCGAGGTGCAGGACGCCGGCAGCCAGATCGCCGCGGCGGTCGCTGGCGACGTCACCGACGCCAGGGTGCTCGACCTCTGCGCCGGCGGCGGAGGCAAGACCCTGGCCCTGGCGGCGGCCATGGCCAACACCGGCCAACTCTACGCCTACGACCGCGACCCGCGCCGCATGGTCGACATCATTCCGCGCGCCGAGCGGGCAGGGGTCTCGAACCTCACCGTCCTCACCCCGCTCGACAAGGCCCCGCTGGCGGGGCTGGAAAACAGCCTCGACCTCGTCTTCGTCGACGCGCCCTGCACCGGCTCCGGCACCTGGCGGCGCCACCCCGACACCAAGTGGAAGCTGACCCCCGCCAACCTCGCCACCCGCAATAAGGAACAGGACCAGGTGCTGGCCCAGGCGGCCGGCCTCGTCCGCCCCGGCGGCCGCATCGTCTACGTCACCTGCTCGCTGCTGCCCGAGGAGAACGAGGATCGCGTCGAGGCCTTCCTCGCCGCCCACCCCGATTTCACGCTCGGCGACCTGCCCGCCGCTGTCGCGCCCCTGTCCAAATCTCCTGGAACGCTGCGGCTTTCGCCCGCCGAGAGCGACACCGACGCCTTCTTCGCCGCCGTCCTGGTCCGCGCCGGATGACGGCGTCTCGATTCTGAACTAGAGCCTCGCCATGCAAACCCCCGCCCACCAAAAGGTCCTGATCGTCGACTTCGGCAGTCAGGTGACTCAGCTGATCGCCCGCCGCCTGCGCGAGAGCGGCGTCTATTGCGAAATCCACCCCTTCGACAAAGCCGAGGCGATGGTGGAGGCCTACGATCCCAAGGCCATCATCCTCTCGGGCGGCCCGGCCAGCGTGCTGGAGGCCGACAGTCCCCGTATCGGCAGCAAGCTGTTCGACTACGGCGTGCCGCTGCTGGCCATCTGCTATGGCGAACAACTCCTCTGCGACGTGCTGGGCGGCAAGGTCGAGGGCGGCCACGACGGCGAATTCGGCCGCGCCGAAATCACGATCCAGAAGGACAGCCCGCTGTTCGCCGGTCTCGCGCCCATCGGCTCGGAAGAGACCGTCTGGATGAGCCACGGCGACCGCGTCACCGCCATCCCCGAGGGCTTCGAGGTGATCGCCACGTCGCCGGGCGCGCCGTTCGCCGCCATCGCCAACGAGGCGCGCAAGATCTACGGCGTGCAGTTCCACCCCGAGGTGGTCCACACCCCGCGCGGCGCCCAGATCTACCGCAACTTCACCCACAACATCGCCGGCCTCACCGGCGACTGGACCATGGCCGCCTTCCGCCAGGAGATGGTCGAGAAGATCCGCAACCAGGTCGGCAAGGGCCGGGTGATCTGCGGCCTTTCCGGCGGCGTCGACAGTTCGGTGGCGGCGGTGCTGATCCACGAGGCGATCGGCGATCAGCTGACCTGCGTCTACGTCGACACCGGCCTGATGCGCCTGGGCGAGAGCGAGCAGGTCGTCTCCCTGTTCCGAAATCACTACAATATTCCGCTGGTGCACGTTGATGCGTCGAAGGATTTCCTCGGCGCCCTCGAAGGCGTCAGCGACCCGGAAACCAAGCGCAAGACCATCGGCCGCCTGTTCATCGAGGTGTTCGACCGCGAGGCCGCCAAGGTCGAGGGCGCCGAGTTCCTCGCCCAGGGCACCCTCTATCCGGACGTGGTCGAGAGCGTCTCGGCGCGCGGCGGCCCGAGCGCCGTCATCAAGAGCCACCACAACGTCGGCGGCCTGCCGGACTTCATGAAGCTGAAGCTGGTCGAGCCCCTGCGCGAGCTGTTCAAGGACGAAGTCCGCGCCCTCGGCGTCGAGCTCGGCCTGCACAAGGATTTCGTCGGCCGCCACCCGTTCCCCGGCCCGGGCCTGGCCATCCGCATTCCCGGCGCCATCACGCCGGAGAAGGTCGCCACCCTGCAGCAGGCCGACGCCATCTACCTCGACGAAATCCGCAAGGCCGGCCTCTACGACGAGATCTGGCAGGCCTTCTCGGTGCTGCTTCCGGTGAAGACTGTCGGCGTCATGGGCGACGCCCGCACCTACGAGGACGTCCTGGCCCTGCGCGCCGTGACCTCCACCGACGGCATGACCGCCGACTTCTACGAGTTCCCGTGGCACGTCCTCGGCAAGGCCGCCACGCGGATCATCAACGAGGTGCGCGGCGTCAACCGCGTCGTCTACGACGTGACGTCCAAGCCGCCCGGCACCATCGAGTGGGAATAAGCTAGGTCCGCCGCGCCGCCCTAAGCGCCCACGCGAATGATCGTCTTGCCCGGCGTGCGTTTCGTCGGGTTGAAGGCGGCGACGGCGTCTTCGAGCGGCGCGACCGTGCCGATATTGGTCCGCAGGCGTCCGTCCCGGACGCGCTGGACGATCTCGCCCAGTTGGGCGCGGTCGGCCTCGACCACGAAATCGATCGACCGGCCGCCCACGGGCCGCGCCTCGGCCGGCCCGACGATGGACACCAGGGTTCCCCCGTCCCGAACCAGGGCGGCGGACCGCCTGCCGATGTCGCCGCCGATGAGGTCGAACACCAGATCGACCTGGCCGACGTCCTCCAGGGCCTGGTTGTCGAGATCGATGTAGTCGTTGGCGCCGAAGTCGAGCGCCTTCTGTCGGTCGGGGGCGCGCCCGGTGCCGATCACATAGGCGCCGAGTTCACGCGCCAGCTGCGTCACCATCGACCCCACCGCGCCGGCCGCGCCGTGCGCGATCACGCGTTGGCCGGCCTGCAGGCGGCCGTGCACGATCAGTCCCTGCCACGCGGTCAGGCCCGAGATCGGCAGGCTGGCGCCCACCGTGAAATCGACGTCGCCGGGCAGGGGGGCCAGGTTGCGGGCCTCCACCGTCACATAGTCCGCCAGGGTCCCGTCGCGGGACCAGTCGGTCAAGCCGAACACCCGCTGCCCGACCGACAGCCCCGTCGTCCCATAGCCGAGGGCGGTGACCACGCCGGCCAGCTCGTGGCCGGGGACCGACGGCGTTCGGTCGCGGCCCAGGCGATCGGTCCAGGTCGAGGGCCAGCCCAGCTCGGTGTTGACGAACCCCGAGGCGTGAACCCGAACCACGACGTCGTTGATCGACGGCTGCGGCTCGGGCCGCTCCACCAGCCGCATCCCCGCCGTCCCCGCGGCCTGGTCGGACACCACGATCGCTTTCATGGACATGTCTCCCTTTGATTCAGCTCAGCCCTTGGCGACCAGCATGGCGAGCACGTCGTCGAGCTGGCGGAATTGTTCGGACGTCGGGTCGTCCATCGCCGCGTCCTCCGCGCCCGCGATCGTGGCGTCGAGCGCCTCTTTCGAGGGGTATGCGTCATGCATCGTCAGCCGCGTCCGGCCGTCGTCGTCGTCCTCGAAGGTCACGGTGGTCATCGTGACCTGCCCGCCTTCCTCGTTGGTCCAGACGAGCCGTTCGTTGGGGACCACCTCGACGTACTTGCCGAAGAAGGTCATGGCGTTGGCCATGTCATGCCCGAACGAGACGCTGTAGCCGCCGCCCGTCCGCACATCCATCTCGCAGGCGATCATCGGCACGGGGCTCGATTTCGGCGCCCACCACAGCTGGAAGAGCTCGGCCTTGGTCCAGGCCTGATAGACCAGCCGCACCGGCGCATCGAAGGTGCGCGTCACCACCAGGTCGCGGTCGGACCGCCGCTCCGTCTGCGTGCGTCCGTCACCCATTGTCCCGCCCATCGCGTTCCTCCTTGCGTTTCATGGCCGCGACCACATGGTCCAGCGCGTCAAACCGTTCGGTCCACAGCCGGCGACGCCCCTCGATCCAGGCCGCCGCGTCGTCCAGCCCGTCCGCGCCCAGCCGGCAGGTGCGCACGCGTCCCACCTTCTCGGTGGTCACCAGCCCGGCCTGCTCCAGCACGCCGACGTGCTTCTTCATGCCCGTCAGGGTCATGTCGAACCTCTCGGCGAGGTCGCTGATCGAACAGTCCCCGCGCCCCAGCTGCTCCAGCACCCCGCGACGCGTGGCGTCCGAAAGGGCGGCGAAAGAGGCGTCGAGCCGAGCTGTTAAAAACTGAACCATGTGGTTCAGTGTAAGCCTGGGGGCGCGCGCTGGGCAATAGCGGAAGTGCGGGCTGGGTGCGCGTGCTCAGGCCTCGACCGGCCGAGGCCGCAGGCGGTCCTTCCATACCTTGCCGGCGGCGGCCAGCCCGACCGTCGCGGCGACAAAGGCGAAGGCGCCCGCCACGTAGAAGGCCAGCAGCAGCAGGCCCGCCGGCCCAAGGGCCCCAATGGGGTCAGGTCCGAAGACGGCCGTCCAAAAGGTGTCCGGATAGACCTTCTCCAGCGTCGTCAGCCACTTCACGACAACCGCCAGATAGGCCGTCAGGCTCAGCAGCGCCCAGGTCCTCATGCCGGCCAGTTTCGCCTCCGGCCCTCGAAAAATTCGCCGATGCAACCACGCACGGATCGCGGCCTTGCTGAGCATGATGGATTTCCCTCTCTCGATTGGTGAAGGGGCGACGCCGCCTCAATAGCTGGCGGACTCCCGCCAGAGGTCGGTGCCGCCGTCGGTGGCGTACCGGTCGATCTCGGCCAGTTCCTCGGACGAGAACACCAGGTTCCTGACCGCGTCGAGCGAGTTGTCGAGCTGCTCCACCGTCCGGGCGCCGATCAGGGCGGAGGTGACGCGGGGATCGCGCAGCGCCCAGGCGATGGCCATCTGCGCCAGGCTCTGGCCCCGGCGCTCGGCGATGGCGTTGAGCGCGCGCACGCGGGTCAGGTTCTCCTCGCTGAGCATGCCGCTCTTGAACGAGGTCTCGTTCCTGACGCGGGCGTTTTCCGGCACGCCGTTCAGGTATTTCGAGGTCAGCAGGCCCTGGGCCAGGGGCGAGAAGGCGATGCAGCCGGCGCCCACCTCGTCCAGTGCGTCCAGCAGGCCGTCCTCGATCCAGCGGTTCAGCATCGAATAGTTGGGCTGGTGGATGAACAGCGGCACGCGCTCCTCGGCCAGGATGGCGGCCGCCTTGCGCGTCAACTCCGGCGAATAGCTGGAGATGCCGATGTACAGCGCCTTGCCCTGGCGATGGATCTGGGCGAGCGCGCCCATGGTCTCCTCCAGCGGCGTCCTGGGATCGACCCGGTGCGAATAGAAGATGTCGACGTAGTCGAGCCCCATGCGTTTCAGCGACTGGTCGAGGCTGGCGATCAGGTACTTCTTGCTGCCGCCGATGCCGCCATAGGGGCCGGGCCACATGTCCCAGCCGGCCTTGGTGGAGACGATCAGCTCGTCGCGATAGGGCGCGAAATCGCTTCCCATCACCCGCCCGAAGTTCTCCTCGGCGGAGCCGGGCGGCGGGCCATAGTTGTTGGCCAGATCGAAGTGGGTGACGCCCCGGTCGAAGGCGCGGCGCAGGATGGCCCGACCGGTCTCGTAGACGTCGTTCCCGCCGAAGTTCTGCCAGAGGCCCAGCGAGATGGCGGGCAGGTCCACGCCGCTGCGGCCGCAGCGCCGATAGGGCATGGCGCCGTCGTAGCGGTTGGCCGCCGGGGTATAGGTCATGGGAATGCTCCGCCTTGAGAGCCGGCAGAATAGGCTTCTGAGCGCCCGGCGGAATTGAGCGGGGCGCAACGGATCGCTGAATACGGCTCAGCTCATCTTCGATGTCGGGGGCGGTGAAGAGGCGGCGGATAGCCCGGCCTCCCTCTCTCGGACTTATATGTGGTGGCGCCCCCCGGTTGCCGCAAGCCCCCGGTCGGGCTGTAGAGACCGCGATCCTGGTTCAAACGTGGAAGGGGTCGCGCAATGCAAAATCACGCCGTGGTCATCGCGGGCGGCGGGCCGACGGGCCTGATGCTGGCGGCGGAGCTGGCGCTGGCGGGGGTGGATGTCGCCGTCGTCGAGCGCCGGCCGGATCAGAAGGTCGCCGGCTCGCGCGCGGGAGGCCTGCATTCGCGCACCCTGGAGGTGCTCGACCAGCGCGGCGTCGCCGACCGCTTCGTCGCGGCGGGGCAGAAGGCGCAGGTGGTCGGCTTCGCCGGCGTCCAGTTCGATCTCTCGGACTTCCCGACCCGCTTCCCCTACAGCCTGGGGCTGCGGCAGCATCACATCGAGCGGTTGCTGGCCGGCTGGGTCGATGAACTGAAGGTCGCCTTCTATCGCGGCGTCGAGGTCGCGGACCTGACGCAGGACGAAGACGGCGTCGACGTGGCTCTGAGCGACGGCCGCACCCTGCGGGCGCGATACCTCGTCGGCTGCGACGGCGGGCGCAGCGTCGTCCGCAAGGCGGCCGGCATCGCCTTCGTCGGCTCGGACGCCACCACCAGCAACCTGATCGCCGAGGCCGATCTCGGCGACCCGCCGCCGGAGTGGGGCATCCGCCGCGACGCGCTCGGAACCCATGCGCTGGGCCGCGTGGAATACGAAATCCGCGACGGCAGGATCGTCTACGCCGATCACGGCCCGGTCGGCATCCTCGTCACCGAGAAGGGCCTGGATCAAACCGGCGAGCCGACGTTCGCCGACCTCAAGGCGGCGCTCGTCGCGGTCTATGGAACCGACTTCGGCGTCCACGACCTGACCTGGATCTCGCGCTTCACCGACGCCGCGCGGCAGGCCGAGACCTATCGCCAGGGCCGCGTGCTGGTGGCGGGCGACGCCGCCCACGTCCATCCGCCGGACGGTGGTCAGGGCCTGCAGACCGGCGTCCAGGATGCGGCCAACCTCGGCTGGAAACTCGCCCAGGTGGTCAAGGGGGTCTCGCCGGACAGCCTGCTGGGCAGCTACCACGCCGAGCGCCATCCGGTGGCGGCCAGGGTGCTGCGCAACACTCTGGCCTCCGTCGTCATGCGACGGGAGGACGACCGCACCACCGCCCTGCGCGCCACGTTCGCCGAACTGCTCGGCATGGACGAACCGCGCCGCCGCTTCGCCGCCATGATGTCCGGCCTCGATATCCGCTACGACCTCGGCGAAGGGCATCCGCTGCTGGGGCGGCGCATGCCGGATCTGGATCTCACCATCGCCGGCGAGCCCGTCCGCGCCTTCACCCTGCTGCGCGACGCCCGGCCGTTGCTGCTCGATCTCGGCGGCCTTGGCGACTTCGACCTTACGCCCTGGATGGATCGGGTGCGCCGCGTCGAGGCGACCTATGAGGGAGATTGGGAGCTCCCGGCCCTCGGCCCCGTCACGCCGCCCAAGGCCGTTCTGGTCCGGCCCGACGGCCACGTGGCCTGGGTCGGGCAGGGGGATGTCTCGGGCCTCGTCGAGGCGCTGAGCCGTTGGTTCGGGCCGCCGCTCTAAACCCCAGTCACTTCAACCCGTCATGGCCGGCCCTGTGCCGGCGACCTATGAACACCGCTCGCGGGGGCGCGCACCCGGCGATGACGGAAGATTTGGAGGCATACAAAGGCGCCTCCAGTGAATCGCGGCATGCTGCGCCGCCACCGCCGAGGACCACCATGACCGGCCCAAACCCTTCCGACGCTCCGCCCGGCCTGGAATTCGAGTTCCGCCTGACCATCCAGGTCGGCAAGCCCATCGACCAGGGCGTCTGGGAGGAGCGGCGGCGGCGGATCATCCCGATCCTCGGCGGCGCGGTCGAAGGGCCGCGCTTCAAGGGCGTGGTCCTGCCCGGCGGCGCCGACTGGCAGGCGGTTCACGTGGGCGACGGCGTCGCCGGCATCTACGCCCGCCAGACCCTCCGGCACGAGGACGGCGCGGTGATCGAGATGATCAATCCCGGTGTCCGCCGCGGCCCGCCGGAAGTCATGGCCCGGCTCGCCGCCGGCGAACGCGTCGACCCGTCGCTCTACTACTTCCGCGGCGCCCCCACCTTCGAGGTCCCGCCCGGCCCGCACCGCTGGCTGGCCGAGAGCGTCTTCGTCTGCGTCGGCCGGCGCTGGCCGGAGGGCGTGGAACTGGATGTGTTCCGAGTGTTATAGGGGAGGGCGGCCCCCCCCCCCCGTAGCGGACATCGTATTCCTCCGAGTTTCCCATACGTCCGCCTCTGACGCCCCCGCCTGCTTCACTGGGTGTGTGACCCCGCCGCCCGCCAGCCCTGACGAGACGCCCGCCGCCGACTTCGCGCGGCCGGTGCTGGAGCGTCAGCTCGCCAAGCTGGAGCGGCTGGCCGACATCGGCATTGAGATCGCCGAAAGCCTTCGCGGGCAGGTCGCTGAAGCTTCCGAGCCGGTCGATCCCGTCGCAGTCACCCTGGCCTTCAGCCGGGTCTCCCGCGCTGTGCGCCTGACCTTCGCCCTGCAGATCGAGGTGATCGACAAGCTGCGCGGCGTCGGCCGGATCGAGGACTATGAAGCGGACCTCGCCTCTCGGGACGCCACCCCTGCAACGGCGCCCGCCAAGGTGGAAGATCCGCGCCTTCGCGCCCGCAAGGACGACATCGCCGCCACCCTCACCGGCATCATCGACGAAATCCACAAGGACGCCGAGGGCGGCGAGGCCCACGAGCGCTGCATCCGTGAAGCCACCGAACGGCTGAAGGAGGCGGAGGACCTTGGGGACATCCTGTCCCGGCCCTTCGAGGAGGTCGTCGAGCAGATCTGCCGCGACCTGGGGCTTTCGCGGACCTCCCTAAATTCGGTTCATCCCGACGAAAGTCGGGACCCAGGCTTTTTTAGTGAGACGGCGGTTCGAGACGAGACGCCAGCAAGTCGAACGCACGCGTCGCCTGCAAATCCCGAAACAGAAAACACCTGGGTCTCGACTTTCGTCGGGATGAACCCAGGGGAGGGATTGCCGCCTCGCACCCCGCCGCCTGACCCCGACGCGCTCCCCGGATATCCCGTCGGTCTCCCCGGCGAGCTTCCACCCGAGCGTCCCCGCCGCCGGCCCTACTGGCAGTCCGGCTAAACCCCCTTCGCCCGAGCCCCCTCGGCGATGGTCGGCGGCGCGTTGTTCAAAGCCTCCATCGCGAAGCCCGCCGCCGCCTTGTAGTTGGCCATGAACGCCGCGCGTTCCTCGGCGGGGATCACCGCGTCGATATCGTCGAACACCCCGCCGCAGCGCTCGTCCACCAGGTTCAGCAGGCCGAACGGCCCCGCGCCGCGATTGCGCAGCACCACCTGCGAGATCGGGCCGCAGAGCCGGGCGTCATAGGCGGCCAGCGCCTCGGGCGTGACGCCGTGTTCGACCATGGCCGCGCCCAGCACGCGGGCGTCGACGATGGCCTGCGACGCGCCGTTCGAGCCGGTCGGATACATGGCGTGGGCCGCGTCGCCGAGCAGGGCTGCCGGGCCGTCGACCCAGGTCGGGATCGGGTCGCGGTCGATCATCGGATTCTCGAAGGCGCCGCCCTCGGCCCCCTCGATCAGGGCCGGCACGTCCAGCCAGTCGAATTTCCAGTCGGCGAAGTGATGCAGGAATTCGGTGATCGGAACCTGGCGGAACCAGCCGCTCAGCTGGCTCTCGTCGGGATCGTCCACGGTGATCTCGGCGATCCAGTTGATCAGGGCCAGCCCCGTCTCCGGATCTGCCGGCGAGATCGGATAGATCACCATCCGGTGGTTGTGGGCCCCGAGCCCGACGAACGAGGCGCCGGTGCGGATCGGCCTGGCGCGGGTCACGCCGCGCCACATCAGGCCGCCGCCCCAGTGGATCGGCGGCTGGTCGGGATGCATCTGGGCGCGGATCGCCGAGTGGATGCCGTCGGCCCCAATCAGCAGGCGAGCGTCGATCTCCGACGCGGTCCCGTCGGCGTGCTCCACCGAGACCACCACGCCGTCCGCCGTCGTCCGGTAGCCGACCGCGCGGCTGCCCAGCCGCACGGCCTCGGCGCCCAGGCGTTCGACCACAGTGTCGTAGAGCGTCATGTGCAGCCGGCCGCGATGCACGGCGTACTGCGGCCAGTGGTAGCCCGCCAGCATGCCGCGCGGCTCGGCATAGATGTCGGCGCCGTTGCGGCCGACCAGGGCCCACTCCCGGGCGGGCAGACCAATTCGCTCCAGCACGTCGTCCCCGATGCCGAGGTCGTAAAGCTCGCGCACCGCGTTGGGCTGCAGGTTGATGCCGACGCCCAGCGGCCGCATCTCGCGCACCGCTTCCAGCACGAGGCAGGGCACGCCGATCTGATGCAGCGTCAGCGCGGTGGCCAGACCGCCGATGCCGCCCCCGGCGATGACCACGGGTTTGTCGGACATGCACAAAAATCCCCACAGCAGAGGTGGGTCTCTAGCGTCTGGGAGCGGGCAGCGGCAAGCCGCGCCTCAGACCTGCCGCGCCGCCGCCCGTCCGGCGTTGCGGCCGCTGAACAGGCAGCCGCCGAGGAAGGTGCCTTCCAGCGCGCGATAGCCATGCATGCCGCCGCCGCCGAAGCCCGCCGCTTCCCCCGCCGCGAACAGTCCGAGGATGGCCTGGCCACCGCCGCCGAGCACCCGGCCGTCGAGATCGGTCTCCAGTCCGCCCAACGTCTTGCGGGTGAGGATGTTGAGGCGCACGGCGATCAGCGGACCGTGCTTCGGGTCCAGCAACCGGTGCGGAACAGCGACCCGCGTCAGGCGGTCGCCGAGATAGCGGCGGGCGGTGTGGACCCCCATCACCTGGCCGTCCCGGCTGCCGGGGTTGGTCATCTCCCGGTCGCGGGCCTCCACCTCGCGGCGGACGGCGGCGGGATCCAGCAGGCTTTCGCCAGTGAGGGCGTTCATCCGGGCGATCAGGTCGTTGAGATCGTCGCTGACGATGAAGTCGGCCCCGTGCGCCTTGAAGGCCTCGACCGGGCCGGTGGCCTTGCGGCCGATGGCGCGCCGGGCGGTCAAGGCCCAGTCGCGGCCGGTCAGGTCCGGGTTCTGCTCGGAACCGGAGAGGGCGAACTCCTTGCGGATGATGCTCTGGGTGAGGATGAACCAGCTGTGGTCGAAGCCGGTGCGCCGCATATGCTCCAGCGTGCCGAGCGTGTCATAGCCGGGATAGAGCTGGGCGGGCAGGCGGGCGCCGCGGGCGTCGAGCCACAGGGACGATGGCCCGGGCAGGATGGGGATTCCGTGGTTGGGCCAGATCGGCGACCAGTTCTGCAGACCCTCGACGTAATGCCACATGCGGTCGCGGTTGATCAGCTGCGCGCCGGCCGCCTCGCTGACGCCCAGCATCCGGCCGTCGACGTGCGCCGGCACGCCGGAGACCATGTGCCTCGGCGGCGTTCCCAGGCGGGCCGGCCAGTTCTGGCGTACGAGGTCTTGGTCGCCGCCGATGCCGCCGCTGGCGACGATGACCGCCGGTGCGCGCAACTCGAAGTCGCCGACCACCGTGCGGCTGCTGCTCTCGCCGCGCTCGGCGTGGCTTTCCACCAGGACGACGCCCTCGACGCCGGTGACCGCGCCGGCCGTGACGGTCAGGCGATCGACGCGGTGGCGGAAGCAGAAGGTGATCCGGCCGGCGGCCTCCGCGGCCAGCGCCCGGCGCTCGAACGGTTCGACCACGCCGGGACCCGTGCCCCAGGTGACGTGGAAGCGGGGGACGGAGTTGCCCGCGCGCTCGGCCCAGCCGACGATGGGGAAGAAGCGGTGGCCCATCCGGCGCAGCCAACTGCGCTTCTCGCCGGCCGCCCAGGCGACGTAGGCCTCGGCCCAGCGGCGCGGCCAGCGGTCCTCGTCGCGGTCGAAGCCGGCGGTGGCCTGCCAGTCCGACCAGGCGAGGTCGAAGCTGTCGCGCACCCCGAGACGGCGCTGTTCGGGGCTGTCGACGATGAACAGGCCGCCGAGCGACCAGAAGGCCTGGCCGCCGAGGTTCTGGCGCGGCTCCTGATCAACGAGGACGACGCGCTTGCCGGCGTCCGCCAGTTCCGTCGCGGCGACGAGGCCGGCCAGGCCGGCGCCGACGACGATCGCGTCCGCATCGAGCATGGGCCGCTCCTGTTGGTCTGCAACCAGATGACAGCATCGGCGGCGCTGGCGATAGTGCCGCCGCGGAGGGGCTCACATGCGTCGACTGACCGGACTTATCCTGGCGACGGCTCTGGCCGCCTGTTCTCCGAAACCCGAGGAAGCGCCGCCGCCGGCGCAGAAGCCGATGATCGGGGCCTCGACCCAGGCGCTGGTCACCAGCCAGGCCCACCTGATGGGCGAGGAGCCGCGCTACGGCGCCGCGACCTGGGCGCGGCGGGCCGACGAGGGCGAGCTGATCGTCTGGGCGCTGGATCCCGGCGAGCCGACGCCGGCGGTGACGGCGAAGATCCGGGGCGAGCGCATCGCCTCCTTCGTGCAGCACGGCACGCTGACCCGCAAAAGCCTGGCCGCCCTGGCGGCGGCGGCCGGCGCGCCGCCGGGCGATCACGGCCCGACGGCGGACAAGGTGCTGGCGCTGATCGCCGAGGCCAAGGCGAAGGCCCAGCCGATCAGCGGCGAGATCGGCGGCGCGACTTGGACAGCTGTCCCCACCGGCGACGCGGTGAGGGCGGCCCCCAAGCCCTAGCGGTTGTCGGCGTTCAGCTTGTCCTGGGTGCGCAGTTCGAAGTCGCTGGCGTCGTGGCGTTCGTGCAGCTGCTCGGCTTCGGGGCCGAAGTTGCGGTTGACCATGCGGCCGCGTTTGACGGCGGGCCGCTCGGCGATGGCGTCGGCCCAGCGGTTCACATGCTCGTACTCGTGGACGGAGAGGAATTCGGCGCTGTCGCCGTAGAGCCAGCCTTTCACCAGGCCGCCGTACCAGGGGAAGACGGCGATGTCGGCGATGCTGTAGTCGTCGCCGCCGAGGTATTCGCTCTCGGCGAGGCGGCGGTCGAGCACATCGAGCTGGCGCTTGGTCTCCATCGAGAAGCGGTCGATGGCATATTCGATCTTGAACGGCGCATAGGCGTAGAAGTGGCCGAAGCCGCCGCCGAGATACGGCGCGCTGCCCATCTGCCAGAACAGCCAGTTGAACACCTCCGCGCGCTGGGCGGGCTCGGTCGGCAGGAAGGCTCCGAACTTCTCCGCGAGGTAGGTGAGGATCGAGCCGCTTTCGAAGACGCGGACCGGCTTGTCGCCGGAGGTGTCGAGCAGGGCGGGGATTTTCGAGTTGGGGTTCACCTCGACGAAGCCGCTGGAGAACTGGTCCCCTTCGCCGATCCGGATCAGCCAGGCATCGTACTCGGCGCCCGTGTGACCGGCGGCCAGGAGTTCTTCCAGGAGGATCGTCACCTTCTGGCCGTTGGGCGTGGCCAGGGAATAGAGCTGCAGCGGATGCTTGCCGACCGGCAGGACCTTGTCGTGCGTCGGCCCGGCGATGGGCCGGTTGATGCTGGCGAACTGGCCGCCGTTACCCTTGTTCCAGGTCCAGACCTTCGGGGGAACGTATGCTGCGTCGTCGGCCATGTCCTGCTCCACTGTACCGGTGTCGGTTGCTGTCCGGAGGCAGATATAGGGCGGCTGCGGCGGCCCGCGAGGTCAGGCGGCCGTTTCTTTCGCGGGCGCCGCGTAGGCGGCGGACAGCTGGCGGTAGTAGGGCGAGCGGAACGCCAGCGCCGTGATCACGATGCCGACCAGACCGGCCACGGTGAACACCAGGGCGATGCTCCGGTCGGGCCCACGGCCGAACCAGTCGCCGATGGCGTCGGCCCCTGCGCCCGTGGTCATGAACGGGATGACGAGGAACTGCGTCAGCGGTCCGATCAGGAAGGCGGTCAGCGGGGAGGCGGCCTGTTCGACCGACTGGGCGAAGCCGAACACGCGGCCCTGGCGCTCGAAGGGCACGACCTTCTGCAGCGTGGTCTGCTCGGCGGCCTCGGCGTAGGGGCCAAGCAGCATCCAGAGGAAGCAGCCGGCGCCCAGCAGCGGAATGGAGGATTTCAGGGTGAAAACCGCCGCCACCGCCCACGCCGCCAGATTGACCAGCAGCAGGGTGCGCAGCGGATTGCGGCCGAGGCCCGTGCGCGAGATCAGCACCCCGCTGATGATGAAGGCGCAGGAGATGGCGGCCCACAGCAGGCCCCAATGCTGGACCTTCATCATCGACAGGCCATAGGCGTCCATCAACGCCATGAAGACGCCGCCGAGGAGGTTGTTGAGCGTGGCGAAGATGATCAGGGCGAAGAGACCCGGCACGGCGGCGATCACCCGGATGGTGCCGGCGAGGTCCAGCTTGCGCTCCGGCGGCTCGGCGCCTTGTTCGGCCGCTTGCGAGGTGGCCGAACCGACCTTCAGGGGCACGAAGATCAGGTGCCCGAAGGCGAGCAGGGTGAGGGCCAGGGCGAAGACCAGGGTTCCGCGCATGCCGCCCCAGGCCACCAGGAAGCCGCTGATCATCGAGGTGGCGAGGAAGCCGATGCCGCTGACCATGCCGACAAGGCCGTTGGCGCGGTCGCGCCGTTCCTCCGGCACCAGGGCGGTGACCATGGTCGGCAGGGCGATGGTCCGCAGGTTGCCGCCGATCACGCCCAGCATGATGAGGCCGATGAACAGCCACAGGGCGACGCCGTGCACCCTTCGGAAGGCTGGTTCGGGGACGACCTGAAGATAGGCGAGGGCGATGGCGTAGAAGCCGAAGGAGACGATGCTGGAGGCCAGCATCACCCGTTTCTTGTCGTAGTGATCGACGATGCCGCCGAACCACAGGCCGCTGGCGGCGATCAGCGCCAGGTAGACGCCGGCGATCATGCCGGTGGCGAACACCGAGCGCGTCTCGAGGAACACCCAGAACGTCAGGGCGAACCAGACCGTGAAGTTGGTCAGGTTGGCGACCAGATTGTTGGCCAGCAGATGGTGGAATGGGGCCATGCGGCGCGAAGCCTAGACCGGCGGCATGCGGCGGCGAAAGGCGCAAAAGAAAAGACGCGGCGTTCGAAACGCCGCGTCTCTCTCAAGTCGTCAAATGCTGTTCGATCAGGCCGAGGGCTTTTCGAACAGTTTCAGGTGGCGCATGCCCCAGCGGCTGTCGGCCGCTTCGGTGACCGTGAACTTCACGAACTTGGCGGGCGTCGCCGGGAACATGAGGCTGTTGTACATGCTCGAGCCCTTGCCTTCGGCGACGGTCTTCCAGGTCGTGCCGTTGGTGGAGACTTCGACCTTGTAGCCGCGCGGATAGTAGACCTGACGCGGCGGACGCTGGCCGGGGGTCGCGGGGCGCGGAGCCGGGGCGGCGCCCGCAGCCGGGGCGCGGGCGAAGGCGGCGCTGATCAGGGCCTGGTAGTCGATGCCCGTCAGGTTGACCGTCTTCGGCAACTCGACCTGCCAGAACATGCCCGGCTTCTGGGTTTCGCCGGTGTTCCAGCCTTCCAGGTTCAGCGCGCCGGCGGGGTTGCCGGTGCCGCCGATGATCACCGGAGCGGTGTCGCTCGCGGAGACCTTCCAGCTCGAGTCCGCTTCCACGAGGCGCGGCTGCACCTTGTTCAGTTCGGCCTCGGTATAGGGGGTCTCGCGGTTCGCATCCCACTTGCGGGCCTCGGCGACCATGGCCGGCGTGACCATGTTGGATTCATTGGTCATGCCGTTGCGCAGATAGGAGGCGACGGCGGCGATCCACTCGTCGGATTCCGCCTTCTGCGGCACCATCACGCCCGCGGCGTAGCTCTTGCCGTCGATCGGATCGGTCAGGCCGTGGAGCAGCACGCGCAGGACGTGCTCCGGGCTGCCCTGGATGCGCGGGTTGCCGGCCAGGGCCGGGGCCATCATGCCGCCGGCGCCGTCCGACGCGCCCAGGCCGTCATGGCCGTGGCACTCGCCGCAGGATTCCGCGAAGATCTGCGCGCCCCTTTCGAGCGAGGCGACCTCGGCCGCGGTGCGGACCGGCGGATTGTCGCCGCCGCCAAAGCCGGCCGCCGCCGCCGCGGGCGGGTTGATGATCCGGTTGGCGACCAGTTGCACGCCCTTGGCGTTGTTGGCGGCCTGAACCGTCTTGGCCAGGTCCACCGCATCCGGCAGCTTCAGGTACTGGGCCGTCAGCAGGGCCTGGATGGCGACGTTGGGATCGCGGTCGCTGGCCAGGGTCTTGTAGTCGGCCGCGAACGAGGTGTCGCCGCCGGCCTTGTAGAGGCCCTCGCTGAGGCGGATGCCCTGAGCGCGGATCTGCGGGTCGGTGTCCTTCATGAAGGTGCGGACCAGGCCGGCGTCGAGGCTGCCGAGGCCGTCCAGGGTCCAGGCCGCGTGGATGCGGGCCAGTTGGCTGCCCGACTGGGCGAGGGTCTTCAGGGCCGGGACGACCGACTTGTCCTGACGCAGCACCAGCTGCTGCTGGGCGGTGTCGCGCCACCAGCCGTTCGGATGGCTGAGGAAGGTGACCAGCTTGGCCGAGCTGTCCTGGAACATCGTCGGCTTGGTCTTGTCACGCTCCATGCCGTTGTAGGTCAGCCGCCAGATGCGGCCGTATCCGATGGCGGTGTCGAGCTTGTACTGGTTGATCTTGGCCCGCAGATAGGAGCCGGGCTGGGCCCATTCCCCTTCCTGAATGATGCCGTGGTACATGTCGACGATGTACATGGTGCCGTCCGGCGCGGTCTTGTTGTCGACCGGGCGGAACAGCGGATCCATCGACTTGATGAATTCGGACTTCTGGGCCTGGTAGGGATTGCTGACCTGGGTCAGGCCTTCCAGGTTGGTCGGCTTGGAGCGGCGCAGGATGCGCGCCACCACTTCACCGTAGAAGTAGTCGCCCTGCAGCTCCTGCGGCAGGCGGTCGCCGCGATAGACGTTGGCGCCCGAACCGGCGGTGGTCGCGTTCAGGGAGCCTTCGCCTTCGCGAACGGCGTTGAGGCCGCCCTGCATGTCGCCGATGCCGATCGGCGCGCCCCAAGGCACGCGGAAGCCGTCAGCCAGCTGTTCCGGGTTGGGGATGTTTCCGTAGAGGATCGGGAACTGGAAGTAGCTCGGCAGGCCCGAGGCGCCGCCCTGGAACCAGACCTTGCCGTAGTTGTCCTGAGACACGCCCCAGGCGGCGCCGTTGGCGCCAACGGCTTCCTTCTGCACGCCGTTCGGCGTCCAGCGCACCCGCACCGAGTTGTAGGTGGAGTACATCCAGTTATCCATCGCCCAGGTCAGGTGGCTTTCCTGGTGTTCGACGTTGCCCGAGCGGCCGAGGCCGGTGACGAACAGTTCCTTCTTGTCGGCTTTCCCGTCGCCGTTGGTGTCGGTGTAGAGGAAGGTGTCGTTGGAGTTGGACTCCTTGGCGATCAGCTGGCCGTCGCCCATCGGGGTGACGAAGCGCGGGAAGATCAGGTTGTCGATGAAGGTGGTGCCCGTCTCGTAGACGCCGTCTCCGTCCTTGTCTTCCCAGCGGCTGATGCGCGAGCGCGGCGTCAGTTCGTCCTTGGCGTCGGCGTCGAGCATGTAGGTGCGAAGCTCGAGCACATACATGCGGCCGTTGGCGTCGAAGGCGATCTGGCCGGGCTGCTCGATCTGCGGATCGGTGAGCACCGGGGTCATCGAATAGCCCGGCTGCAGCTGGAACAGCTTCTGCTCCTCTGCCGGACGCAGGTGCGGCACCGGCGGCTTGGGCGACAGATCGACGCCCTCGAGGCCGAACGGGCCACGGTTCGGCGCCGGCGGGCCGGCCGGGGCCGCGGCGGGCGGAGCCGCGCCCATGCCGCCGGCCGGCGGGGTCTGGGCATTGGCCGAATAGATCACGACGCCGAGAAGGGCGCCGGCGGCGACCCCGGTGATCAGCGTCGAGCGGGAGACTCGTTTCATGTCGAACTGGCTCTCTTGCGAAGCGGTTAGGAGCGGTTGGGCTCTCGGTATCTGACGAGCGTGGCGAATTTTCGCCGCGCCGCTGGAGTTAGAGGCAGGGGGAGGGCTCCAGCGCGGCCCCGGTCATGGCGTTTCGATCGGACGTGATGTGATCCATCGGTTTCCCCCAATGTCCGCTTCTTACGAGCGGTTGAATTCTCGGATATTTCAGAGGCGCAAAGGCCCGTTCGCGAGCCTCGCCTTAGATCGCGCGTTATTGTGTACGGGCCCTGCGCGGGTCAAGCCGGCCAGCCCCAAGTCTGCCAAGGAGTGAGAGCCGTTTGACCGCGTTTGGGGCGGGGCTTGCGGCGCGGGACGGCTTCGGCTGGAATGCCGCAAAACTAAAAGGGGGGAGGGGGCATGGCTCGCCTCGGAACTGGCCTGCTCGGCGTGGCGGCGTGTGTCGGCGTCTGGCTGGTCGCGTCCTATGATTCGCACGGGCAGACGCCGGACAAGACGCCGTACTGGGCCTATGCGGTCAATCCGCCGCCGCCCGAAGGCTCGACGCCGCCGGCCCCGCGGCCCGCGCCGGCCGCCAACGCCAGGCCCGCCGCGCCGCCGGCGACGCCGGTGACGGTGCCGGGCAGCAAACTGGTTCTGCCCGCCCGCCCCAGCGACCTCTACAGCCCGCCCGATTGGCATCCGGAAGAGCACGCTCCCTTGCCGGCGGTGGTCGCCGGCGGTCGCAAGCCGGGCGTGTTCGCCTGCGGCTATTGCCACCTGCCGACCGGCGACGGGCGGCCGGAGAACGCGCCGATCGCCGGGCTGCCGGAGGCCTACTTCCTGGAGCAGATGGCTGATTTCAAAAGCGGCGCGCGCAATTCCTCCGTCCGTCGCGGACCGTTCAGCCTGATGCAGAACCTCGCCAAGGCGGCGACCGACGAGGAGATCAAGGAGGCGGCCGCCTATTTCTCGAAACAGAAGCCGACGTCGCACCTGAAGGTGATCGAGGCGACGACCGTGCCGAAGACGGTGGCGCGCGGCTCGATCCTGCAACTGGACCCGGCCGGCGGTCAGGAGCCGATCGGCGAACGGATCATCGAGACGCCCGAGAGCCTCGACCAGTTCGAACTGCGCGACAATCACGTCACGATCCTGGCCTATGTGCCGCCGGGCAGCATCGCCAAGGGGCGAGCGATCGCTTCGGGCGCCGGCGGCCACGCCGAGACCGCCTGCAACACCTGCCATGGGGCCAAGCTGGAGGGGATGGGCGACATCCCCGGACTGGCGGGCCGTTCGCCGAGCTACATCGTCCGCCAACTGCACGATTTCCAGACCGGCGCCCGCGCCGGAGCCGGGGCGGCGCCGATGAAGCTGGTGGCCGAGCGCCTGGACGGCGCCGGCGTCGTCAACGTCGCGGCCTACGCCGCCTCGCTGAAGTAGATCGTGGCTCCGCTCTCATCAGGCGAGAGGTGGGGGCGGCCGTCGCGACCCAGGCAACACTGTGAAATGTCATCCGGGCGCGCGTCGCTTAAGGTGAAGGTAAGCGGCGGGGAAGCCGCATTGAAAACAAACGGAATTCGGAGGCTGTTTTGAAACCCTGGATCGTGGGCCTGGTGGTGGGCCTTACCGCCACATCGATGGTGATGGCGCAACAGACGCCGCCGCAGGGCGGTGGCGGCGCGCCGGCGGCCGGCCCCCAGGCGGGCGGCGCCCAGCGCGGCGGGCCGCAGCAAGGCCGCATCCGACCGGCCAACATCTCGAACATGCCGGGCACCGACTCCGGCTTCGGCTGGCCCTGCGACCAGCTGACGACCTATGGCGAGGTGCAGCCGGCGGGCTGGCCGAACGTGCCCTACGGCAAGAACGCGCCGCCTTCGACGGCGCCCGCGTTCAAGCTGCCCGAATACACCGCCCCGGCGCCGGCCGGCCCGAACAGCACGCTCGGCGCCGCCGGCCCCGAGACGGGCGCCAATTCCGAGGGCGCCAAGGCGCGCGGCCTGGTGATCCCCAACGTGCCCGACCTGCCGTGGAAGTTCGTCGACGGTCCGCAGGCGCCGCGCGGCACCCCGGGCTGGGCCAACGTCAACGGCGTCGGCCTGCTGAAGAACGGTCGCCTGATCGTGACCCAGCGCGCGCCGATGTATCAGATCATGGAATACACGCAGGACAACAAGCTGGTCCGCGCCATGCAGCCGAACCTGCTGGCCCGTCCGCACGGCATGCGGATCGACGCCAACGACAATATCTGGATCACCGATCAGAGCTGCAACACGGTGGTGAAGCTGAACCAGATGGGCGAGGTGCTGCTGACCATCGGCACCCGCGGTAAGACCGGCATCTGGGATGAGGCCAAGGGCGAGCGCTTCCTCAGCCAGCCGACCGACGTGGCCATCGCGCCGAACGGCGACGTCTTCGTCTCCAACGGCCACGGCCAGGGCGATCCGCGCGTGTTCCGCTTCGACAAGAACGGCAAGTACATAACGTCGTGGAGCATGAAGCGGGACGACCCGTCTCAGGCCATCATCCACACCATCGTCGTGCGCAAGAACGGCGAGGTGCTGGTCGGCGACCGCGAGCTGCACCTGATCAAGATCTACGACGCCAACGGCAAGTTCCTGCGCCAGATCAAGCTCGATAACCTGCTGTGCGGCATGTACATCGACGCCAAGGACCAGCTGTGGGTCACCACCGGCATGGACGGCATGATCCTGCGCGTCAGCTGGGACGGCAAGGTGCTGGGCAAGATCGGCAAGCTCGGCTGGGCCCGCGACGACTTCGGCGAGGCTCACTACATGACCATGACGCCCGACGGTAAGACCATGTACGTCAGCGACACGGTCAACAACGACGTGACCAAGCTGGTGCTGGCTGAATAGGCCGCTTCAGCGGTCGGGAAACGGAGGCGGGCCTGCGCGAGCGGGCCCGCCTTTTTCTTTGCGTGGTCAGTAGCTGAGCTTGGGATACCAGGTCGGCGGGCGGCCTTCGGGGGTCAGGTCGAGGATCGACCAGAGCGAGGCGATGTCGGGCGCATCGCGCGGGTCCTGCCCGGGGTCGGCCATCTCGGGGGCCATGCCGCTGAACCAGAACAGCCGCGCCTTGTCGCCGTCGCGCCTGAAGACCAGCAGGGCGGCCCACTCGCCCTCGTCGTTGAGCACGCCGATGTCGGTGGCGAAGTCGTCGCCGACCGTCTGAACGAAATCGAGATGCCGCCAGCCGCGCTCGGCTGCGAAGGCGTTCTGGCGCTCGACGGGGCTGCGGCCGAGGATCTTCAGAGCCACGCGTTGCTTGATGTCGTCGGCGTTGCCGTTCACCGCGCCCAGCCAGTTGGTGCACATTGGGCAGGGGCGCTCGCGCTGCGGGCCGTACATCCAAAAGTACGCCACTAGCGTGTCCTTGTCGCCGAACAGGTCGAGCAGGCCGACGTCGGCGCCGTTCTCGTCCTTGAAGCGATAATCCTTCTCGACGGCCGGGCCGGGCGGCAGGGCGCGGCGCTGTTCGGCCAGCCGGGTGGCGTGGCGGCGAAACTCGATTTCCTCGGTCAGCAGGGCCTGCCGCGCCCGACGATAGGCGTCGCTGGAGCCGGGAAAGGGAATCCGCAGGTGGGCCGCCATCTCGGCGGCGGGCGTCAGGTCGGCGGGCATGGGGACCTCCGGTCGGGGACGTTTGGCGAACGCGGACTTGGCGAGGAGGGTTGCCCGGCGCGGGCGACCTCGTCTAGGCCGGGATCATGAGCATCACGATCTATGGCATCCCCAACTGCGACACGATGAAGAAGGCCCGCGTCTGGCTGGAGAGCCACGGCGTCGACTACGCCTTCCACGACTACAAGAAGCTCGGCGTCGAGCGCGACACGCTGAAGGCCTGGGCCGGCAAGGTGGGCTGGGAGGTGCTGCTCAATCGCAGCGGGACGACGTTTCGGGCGCTGCCGGACGCCGACAAGGCGAATCTCGACGAGGCGAAGGCCATCGCGCTGATGCTGGCCCAGCCGTCGATGATCAAGCGGCCAGTGCTGGAGGCCGGGGCGGACCTGCTGGTCGGCTTCAAGCCGGAGGCCTATGCGGCGCGCTTTCAGGCGCTCTAGCCATGTGCAACGAGCATCGCCTGCGCAAGCCGCTGGAGCAGGTGAGGGAGGCGTTTCGCTGGGTCGAGGTTCCGTTCTGGGCTGAGGGCGGCTCGAACATGCAGCCGCGCGACAGCATTCGCATCACCGACCGCTCGCCGGTGGTGCGGCCCTTCGAAGGCGGCGGCCGCCTGCAGGAGATGCGTTGGAGCTGGCCGGGGCCGGGCGGGAAGCCGGTCTATAACTTTCGCTCGGAGGGGCGCGACTTTCCCCGCAACCTGCGCTGCCTGGTGCTGACCGACGGTTTCTTCGAGTTCACCGATCCGGAGCCCGGCGCCAAACGCAAGAGCAAGTGGCTGTTCACCCTGGGGGAGGACCGCTTGTTCGCGATCGCCGGCGTGATGCGGCGTTGGGAAGACGCCGCGACGTTCTCGATGCTGACCACCGAGCCCGGGCCCGATGTCGCGCCCTATCACCACCGCTCTGTCGCGGTGCTGCCCCCCGATCGCTGGGTGGCTTGGCTGGCGGGCGAGCCCGAGGGGCGGCTGCTCGAGCCTCCGCCCCTGGGAACGCTGAGCGTGACCCGCGTCGGCTGACTACTTGGTCGCCGACTGCAGATAGGCGACGAGGTCGGCGCGGTTCTTGGCGTCGCGCACGCCGAGGAAGGTCATCTTGGTGCCCGGGACATCCTTGCGGGGATCGGCGATCCAGGTGTCCATGTTGGCCGCGTTCCAGATGATGCCGGAGGCGGCGAGGGCCTCGGAGTATTTATAGCCCGGCTTGGTCCCGGCCTTGCGGCCGAAGACACCGTGCAGGTTGGGGCCGATCATGTCGGAGCCGCCCTCCGGCAGCGTGTGGCAGGCCCGGCAGACGACGAACTGGCGCTGGCCGTTGTCGAGATCGGCCGCGGGGGCGGCGGCGGGCGTCGGGGCGGCCGGCGCGGCCTTGGCGGGCGGCGTCTTCACGGCGGGCGCGGGCGCGGGGGCGGCCGTGGGGGTCGGCACAGCCGCCGGAGCGGTCGTGGGGGCCGGCTCGGCGGTCGGCGCCGGTTCGGCCGGAGCCGTCGGAGCCGGAGCCGGGGCGGGCGCGGCGGCGGGCGGCGGCTCGGCGGGAGCCTGCGGCTCCTGCTTCTGGCCACAGGCGGCGAGGGGAAGGAGGGCGGCGAGGGCGATCAGAGTCGGGCGCATGGCGATCCTTTTAGCTGAGCTGTCGGAAAACTCTCAAGCCGCCACGGCGGCTTCGCGCTCAATCGTGGACGGACGGCTTGCCGCGACCTGCCTTCACGCCCGAGCGACGGCCCTTGGCGTCGAGCCGGCGCACCTTGCTGGCCAGGGTGGGGCGGGTGGCGCGGCGAACGACCGGGACCTCCGCCGCCTTGGCGATCAGCTCGACGAGGCGCTGGATCGCGTCTGCCTTGTTGCGCTCCTGGGTGCGGAAGCGGTTGGCGGTGATGACGATGACGCCGTCGCTTGTCAGGCGCGCGCCGGCCAGCTTCTGCAGGCGTACGCTGACGGAATCGGTGAGCGAGCGTGAGCGCCGCGCGTCGAACCGCATCTGCACGGCGCTGGAGACCTTGTTGACGTTCTGGCCGCCGGGACCGGACGCGCGAATGAAGCTGAACTCCAGCTCGTCGTCCTGCAGGGCGATGGTGTCGGTGACTTCGATCATCGCCGCGTGGCGCGCCGCTCAGTGCAGCGCGGTGGTCTCGTCGAACAGCGGACCGAGCAGCTTGAGCGCCACCGTCAGGATGAGGCTGACCCCGAAGACCGACACGGCGATCAGCCAGGGCTTGTTCTGGGGCGTCAGTCCACCCGGCAGGCGACCGTTGAGCGTGCCGGCCGTGATGAAGATGCTGGCCAGGCCGCTGAGCAGCATGACGCCGAAGGAAATCCGCTTGAGGGAGCCGAACATCGAATACCCGGATTGGCGGCGCGGAGGCCTAGGAAGAATCGCCATACGCCTTCGCGAGAAGGACGTCACCTGTCCTCGGTCCGCAAACCGGGTTTGCGTCAGGCGCCGCGCCTGCGGCATAAGCCGGATGTGGGCCGGCTTAGCTCAGCTGGTAGAGCAGCGGTTTTGTAAACCGAAGGTCACGGGTTCGATTCCTGTAGCCGGCACCATCTGCAGACGTTCGGAGTGCGCGTGGCCGATTACGTTCCGAAGCATCCGGGGCCGATCCACGGGGCGGCGGATCCCGGCGGCCGGCATTTTTTCGAAGACGCGCTCGATCGTCGGCTGAGCATAGAGAGCCTGAGCGGCGGTCCCGCTCCCGACATCGTCGTGGTGCGCGCCATCCGTCCCGACATGATTCGGTCGATCCCCGAGCTTGTGCCGAGCGCGCTGTTGCAGCGTATCGCCGCGGGCGAGGCGGTGCTGGTCCTCGACGCCTCGGGGGAAGGCCCGGCCTACGATCATACAACGGCGAGCGTCGCCCATCAGATGACGCGAAACGCCGGCATCCCGCCATCGAAGACGGTCTACCTCACGCAGAACAGGGATTGGGAGCGGCTTTACCGCGGGTTTTGCTTCGCCAACGGCGTCGAGCCCATGCCGGTGCTACACTACGACCTCTACATCCGCCGTTTCTTCGCGGAGCACGAGGAGGACGGCGTCGCCAAGTTCGAGGCGCGCCACGCGGCGTTCGAACGCCGCTCGGCGGAACGCGAGAAGCGCTTCGTCTGCCTCAATTTTTCGGCCCGCGCCTCGAAGGTGTTGCTGCTCCTGAAGCTCATCGAAGGCGGCCAGTACGATCAGGGCTTCATTTCCTTCCCCGGCTTCGACAAGGCCGCCAATCCGCGCGCTGTGAAGCGGACCTCCATGATGCTGGAAATCATGAGCCTGCCTGGCGTCGGCGACCTCGCCGCCGAACTGCTCCCTCAGTTCGAGGCCTTGCGGTTGAAGGAGGACCTGCTGTTCGGAGGCGTCGGCACCGCGGCGGCTGTCGGCGCGCACTACAATCCGCTTGCCAGCGACACGGCGCTTGAGGAGTACAACCGGACCTGGTTCACCGTGATCACCGAGAGCGAGACGAACGGGCCGCGTCGCATCACCGAAAAGCCGTTCAAGCCGCTCTCGAACTTCAGTCCCTACGTCAACTTCGGCAATCCGGGTTCGCTGGCGCTTGTGCGGGACTTCGGGTTTCGGACTTTCGGGGAGCTGATCGACGAGGCCTATGACGCGGAGTTGGATCCGCGCCGTCGCTTCCTGATGGTCTATGACGAGATCGCCCGGCTCTGCGCCCTGCCGGAGGCGGCGCTCCGGGAGATGGAGGCGAGGTTGAGCGAGACCCTGACGTTCAACGCGCGGCACGCGCTGACCGTGATGCCCGGCGTCTACCGCAACAGGCTGGAGCCGATGCTGGTCGATCGGCTGATGGACATCCGCCGCCAGCCGCTGGGCGCGTCCTGAAAGGTCGCCGCCGCCCCGGATGGAGCGGCGGCGCAGGCAACTACTTTTCGGTGGGGCTGTCGTCGACCGTCAGGTCGCCGGCGGCGTATTGCATGCCGGCCGTGAAGGCCTGCAGGATCTTCTCGTTCGACCAGATGTGCTCGTTGTGGCCGAGAGCCTGAACGAAGACGCGGCCCTGACCTTCCTTGCGGACCCAGCTGAGCATGTAATCGCCGTCGGTGCGCTTGCCGTTGGCGGGCTCCACGTTCTTGTCGGCCTGATCCATCTTCGAATAGTCGATGGAATAGAGCACGTGCAGGTTCTTGCGGTTGTTCGCGTCGTCCTGGCTGTAGGTGTAGATTTCGTCGTGGATGGTGAACGGCTGGCCGCCGAACGCCGCGGTCAACGGGCTCTTGGCGTCATCGAGTTTCACCGTGACCTTTTGCGGGGTCAGCCAGTGGAACTTGAAGTGGCCGCCGATCATCTTGTTGTACTCGGGCCACAGGCTCTGGCCGCCGCGGTGATAGCTGTCGGTGCCGGCGTGGGTCAGGACCAGGCCCTTGCCGCCGCGCACGAAGTCGAGCAGCGCCTTGCGGCGGGCGGCCGTGCCTTCCGGATCGTCCGGATTGTCGAGGAAGCTGCCGGTGGTGTTGTCGAGCACCAGCACGTCGTACTGGGCCAGGGTCTCGGCGGTGAAATCGCTCTCGTTGAACGAGATGCGGGTCGACCAGGCGCCGGTCTGCTTGCCGATCTGGTCGACGGCGTAGGCGGTGATCGGGATCGAGGAGTGCACCCAGCCCTTGGCCACGGCGTAGACGAACACCTTGCGCGGCTTCTTCGGCGTGGCCGGAGCCTTGGTCGGGATGGCGTCGAGCGTGGCGACGGCGTCGAAGGCTTCGGGCTGCTGAACCTGCACGCCGCGCGAGATGGCCTGGCCGCGGTTGGTCGGGGTCAGGGTCGCGGTGTCGCGCTGAGCGGCGCGGCGGGCGTTGGCGTAGGCGATGGCGCCCGGCTCGACCGGCGCGGGGCCGGGGTTGGGCGTCTGGGCCGGCGCGGCCGCCGGGGCCTGGGCGACGGACTGGCCGCCGATCAGCAGCATGCTGGCGGCGCTCACCGCCGACAAGGCGGCGACGGTCTTCAACTTCTTCATGGGGCTTCCCTCCCTGGTGCAGTTCGGCGACCGGCGGCGCTCCCTTGTCGGGCTTAGCGCTGAGATGCCGTCGCGGCGGGAAGGAGTACCTGCTGGCGCGCGTTTGTAAACGGTTGCGGCCGGGGGAAAGAAGCCGCCGCTCCGAGGGGAACGGCGGCTCGGACGTCTACTTCTGGCTGGGGCTGTCATCGGCCGCCAGGTCGCCGGCGGCGTATTGAACGCCGGCGGTGAAGGCCTTCAGGATCTTCTCGTTCGACCAGATGTGCTCGTTGTGGCCGAGGGCCTGAACGAAGACGCGGCCCTGACCTTCCTTGCGGATCCAGCTGAGCATGTAGTCGCCGTCGGTGCGCTTGCCGTTGGCGGGCTCCACGTTCTTGTCGGCCTGATCCATCTTGGAATAGTCGACGCTATAGAGGACGTGCAGGTTTTTGCGGTTGTTCGCGTCGTCCTGGCTGTAGGTGTAGATTTCGTCGTGAACGATGAAGGGCTCGCCGGCGAAAGCGGCCGTCAGCGGGCTCGAGGGGTCATCGATCTTCATGGTGATCTGCTGCGGCGTCAGCCAATGGAACTTGAAGTGGCCGCCGATCATCTTGGTGTACTCGGGCCAGACGCTGTCGCCCCCACGGTGGTAGCTGTCGGTGCCGGCGTGGGTCAGGACCAGGCCCTTGCCGCCGCGCACGAAGTCCAGCAGCGCCTTGCGGCGGGCGGCCGTGCCGGCGTCGTCGCCGGGGGTGTCGAGGAACAGGCCGGTGGTGTTGTCGAGCACCAGCACGTCGTACTGGGCCAGGTTGGCGGCCGTGAATTCGCTCTCATTGTACGAGATCGTCGTGGTCCAGGCGCCGGTGCGCTTGCCGATCTGGTCGACGGTGAAGGCGGTGATCGGGATCGAGGAGTGCACGAAGCCCTTGGCCACGGCGTAGACGAACACCTTGCGGGCCTTCTTGGGGGCGACCGGCGCCTTGAAGGGCAGGGCGTCCATGGTGGCGGCGACGTCGAAGGCTTCCGGGACCTCGATCTGCACGCCCCGGAACGTGGCCTGACCACGGTTGCTGGGCGTCGGCGGCGTGTAGGTTCCGAAGCGGCGCTGCTGGGCGTAGGCCTGAGCGGCGGGCTCGATCGGAGCCGGGCCGGGGTTGGCGTTCGCGTTGGCCGCTGCCGGCCGAGCTGCGGGCGCCTGGGCGACGGACGGGCCGCCGATCAGCAACAGGCCGGCGGCGCTCGCCGCCGACAGGGCGACGACGGTTTTCAACTTCTTCATGGGGCTCCCTCCCTGGCATCGTTTCTCGCGCGCGACCCCGCCTCTTGAATGGGCGTTGGTTCAACCGCGCGGCGGGAGGAGACGCCTTCGCGGCCCGATTGTAAACGCCCCCAGGCGAAGCTTCAGGCGGTTTCCGCCTCGGACCGTCCGCCGAAGGACAAGCCGGCGGCCAGGGCGCCGGCGATGGTGAAGGCGACGAGGGTGTAGCCCATGTCGATGGGCGCGAGGTCGCGGTCGTGCCCGGCGTAGGTGAACAGGAAGCTCTGCATCGGCATGGCGAACAGCAGCCAGGCGAGCAGGCCGAGACGCGCGCCGCCGAAGAAGCCCCGCGTGTTCAGGCGCTGACTGAGCCACCCAAGCCCGCTCACCCACAGCCCGGTGGCCATCACGCCGAAGGCCATGTCGGTGTTCTCGGCCCCCATCACGGCGGCGGTGGGCGCGCGCCCCATCAGGATGTTCCACCGCTCGCCGAACAGCGGACCGTACCAGGCGAAGGCCAGGGCCTCGGCGACGACAATGGCGACGATCACGCCGGCCCAGTTGAACGGCTTCATGCGGCTGGTCCTTCCCCTGTCGGTCCGGCCGGGACGGTAGCCGCGTTCGCCCGCGCCCGCCAAATCGCCGCCAATCGGCCGGGGACGCGACGCGCGGCTTTCGCTCCGCGACGGGCGCTTCTATATCCCAGGCCCCATGGCCCGCATCCTGATCACCTCCGCCCTGCCGTACATCAACGGCATCAAGCATCTCGGCAACCTGGCCGGTTCGATGCTGCCCGCAGACGTCTACGCGCGCTTCCAGCGGGCGCGAGGCCACGAGACGCTCTATATCTGCGCCACCGACGAGCACGGCACCCCGGCCGAGCTGGCCGCCGCCGCCGCGGGGCAGGATGTCGCCACCTACTGCGCCGAACAGCACGTGCTGCAGCACGACGTCGGCCGCGCCTTCGGCCTGTCATGGGACTGGTTCGGCCGCTCGTCCTCGCCACAGAATCACCGCCTGACCCAGCACTTCGCGGAGGTGCTGGAGGACAACGGCCTGATCGAAGAGCGGACCGACAAGATGGTCTACTCCATCGACGATCGCCGTTTCCTGCCGGACCGCTATGTCGAGGGCACGTGCCCGCACTGCAGCTTTCCCAAGGCGCGGGGCGACCAGTGCGACAACTGCGGGAACCTGCTCGACCCGACCGAGCTGATCGAGCCCTATTCGGTGATCTCGGGCTCGAAGAACATCGAGGTGCGCGACACCAACCACCTCTATCTTCTGCAGACGAAGATCCAGGATCGCATCCGCAGCTGGGTGGACGGCAAGGCCGCCGACTGGCCGCAGCTGACCCGCTCCATCGCCTACAAGCACCTCGACGAAGGCCTGATCGACCGGGGCATCACCCGCGATCTCGCCTGGGGCATTCCGGTGACGCGGGGCGGGCTGCCGCGCCCGGGGTTCGAGGACAAGGTCTTCTACGTCTGGTTCGACGCGCCGATTGAGTACATCGCCGCCACCCAGGAGTGGGCCGACGCCAACGGGACCGACTGGCGGCGCTGGTGGCGCACCGACGCCGGGGCCGACGAGGCGCAGTACGTCCAGTTCATGGGCAAGGACAACGTCGCCTTCCACACCGTCAGCTTCCCGGCCACGATCCTGGGCTCCGGCGAGCCGTGGAAGACGGTCGACCGGCTGAAGGCCTTCAACTGGCTGAACTGGTACGGCGGCAAGTTCTCGACCTCGGGCAAGCGCGGCGTTTTCATGGACCAGGCGCTGGAACTGCTGCCGCCCGACCTGTGGCGCTGGTACCTGACAGCCAATGCGCCGGAAGGCTCCGACACCGCCTTCACCTGGGATCAGTTCGTCAGCGCGGTGAACCGCGATCTGGCCGACGTGCTGGGCAACTTCATCAATCGCATCCTGAAGTTCAACGAAAGCAAGTTCGGCGGCGTCGTGCCCGCAGGCGGCGCGCCGGGACCGCTGGAGCAGAAGCTGTTCGAGACGGTTTCGGCCGGGCTCGCCGACCTGACCGCGCAGATGGAAGCCATCGAGGTCCGCAAGAGCGCCCAGGCGCTGCGGGCGCTGTGGGTGGCCGGCAACGAGTACCTGCAGGAAGCCGCGCCCTGGACGGCGATCAAGACCGACCCCGAGCGGGCGGCCGTGATCGTGCGCACGGCGATCAACCTCGCGGGGCTCTACGCCCGCATCTCCGCGCCGTTCATCCCGTTCGCCGCCGAGAAGATCACCGAGGGCCTGGGCGAGGCCTTCCCGCCGGCCTGGCCGGGCGCCGACGCGGCCGCCGAGCTGTCGCGCATCGAGGCGGGGCGGGCGGTGCGGGCGCCGGACGTGCTGTTCAAGAAGATCGAGGACGTCCAGGTCGAGGAATGGACCGAGCGCTTCGGGGGCGCCGAGGCCTAAGGCGGCTTCGGCGCGGCGCGCTTGACCACCTTGGGATCGAACACCGCCTCGCCGCTGGGCGAGACCGTGAAGCGGTAGGCCTCGTTCATCCCCTGCTTTCCCGAGTGGGTGAAGGCCAGTACGCGCTTGCCGTCGGTCCGCACGTGGGCGATGCCGAAATTGGTGCGCTCGAAGGCGAAGAAGGTGCGGCCCGGAGCGGCCGGGTCAGGCACATAGCCCCGCGTTTTGAAGAAGGCCGCCAGCTCGGTGCAGAAGATCACCGCCGGCACGGTGCGCGACGCCCGGCCGAGCGCGGCCATCAGGGTGGCGCGCGGATGGATGTATTCCTTGGCCTCGGATTCGTCGCCGGACGAGATCAGCGACACCACGGCGTTCACCTCCTGCAGGAAAGGGTAGCTGAAGTCGGCCGAGCCGTGGTGCGGAGTCTTGAGGATCTCCGAGCGCAGGGCGGCGTTCGGCAGGGCCTCGCGCATGCGGCGCATGGACTCCTCGTTCATGTCGCCGGTGAACAGGAACCGCACATTGCCGTAGCGCAGGCGGAAGGTGATCGAATGGCCGTTGATCGTGTGGCTGGCCGACCATGACTTCGATCCGCCGACCGGCTTGACGCCATTCATCAGCCCGGCGTCGTCGGGCGGGTCGGCCAGGAAGGGCAGGGCGGTCTTGCCGCCGGCCGTCTCGGTGATCGGGCCCAGCAGGTCGACGGCGATGCCTTCGTCGGCCAGGAAATCGAAGGCGTCGGTGGCGTGCTGGTCGAGGCGGCGGACCTGCAGGGTCTCGTTGACGCGCGTCTTCAGCCGCTGGCTCCAGGCGACGAGGGTCGCCTTCCATTGCACGAAGTACTTGTTGAGCTCGGAATCCGGCAGGTCGCGCGGATCGTCGGCCAGTTCGACGCAATAGGGGCGGCCGTCCTTGCTCCTGGTCTGGCCGAACATGGCGACATCCGGCCGGTCGGCCCCGTTCAGGCTTCCGGGCCGCTTGGCCAGGCCGTTGTGATAGACCCTGCGCGCGGTCATGAAGATGCGCTTGCGCTTTTCGCTGTGGGTCTCCGACTTCTGGAACTCGGTCAGGCCCAGGAAGTGGTCGCCGTCGCCATGGGTGACGATCACAGCGTCGACCACCAGCGGATCGGTCGCCGAGGTGCCGGAATAGCGGGCCGCCGCGTGGCGGGCGAACAGCTGATTCTCGCCGCCGTCGATGAACACCACCCGGCCCTTGGGCGTGTCGAAGATCAGGCCGTCGCCCTGCTGCACGTCGACCATCGACAGGCGGAGCAGGCCGGTGGCGCGCAACTTGGCCTTGTCGCTGATCAGGCCCTCGTCCACCACGCCCTTGAGGCCGTGCATCCTGACCTTGAAAGCGCCGTCCGCCTCGCCGAGCACCTCGACCGCGTCGCCCCAGTAGTACTGCCAGGTCGACCCATCGGCCCTGCGCAGATCGACGATGTCGTCGTCGAGGTATTTCAGCGGCATTTCCACGCTCCTCCGTCGGGTGAAGCCTGCGCCCGGATTGTGAAGACCGTTGGCGTGCGCGAACCATTCAGCGCCTCGAACGCTTCAGCTTCAACGCCAAGCTTTGAAGGAGCCCTTCATGATCCGCCGCCTGACCATCGCCGCCTTCGCCCTCAGCCTTGTCAGCGTCGCCGCCTGCGGGAAATCCGACGATGGCGCGACCCAGCAGACCAAGGGCGAGATCAAGGAGGGCGTCGGCGGGCTGATCGGCGACCAGGACCTCAAGCGCGAGGGCCAGAAGGACCAGGTGGTCGGCGGGGTGAAGGAGACGGTCGAGGACGTCGGCGACGCCGTGAAAGGCGACGAGAAGAAGTAGTTTCCGCCGGGCGGCTTCTCGCCGCATCGGCCCTGGGCGCGTGTGACCTTCGCAAGAACGTCATAAAAGTGTGAAACAGCGGAACTAGCTGTCGCGCCAACTCGGCCGCGAGCCGTCCAGAGGATTCCCGATGCACAAGCTGCTCCTGGCTGCAGCCGCGGCCGCCATGGCCGGCGCCAGCCTGTCGGCCTGTGGCGGGCCGAAGGAGCCCGCGGCGATGGTGAAGCTCGACGGGTCCTCGACGGTCTATCCGATCTCCGAGGCGCTGGGCGAGGAGTTCCAGGCGGCCACGGGCGCGCGAGTCACCGCCGGCCTTTCCGGCACCGGCGGCGGCTTCAAGAAGTTCTGCCGCGGCGAGATCGACATCGCCGCCGCCAGCCGGCCGATCAAGAAGGAAGAGATGGAGGCCTGCGCGGCGGCCGGCGTCGAATTCATCGAACTGCCGATCGCGCTCGACGCCCTGGCGGTGATCGTCAATCCCGGCAACAGCTTCGTCGATTGCCTGACGGTGGACGAACTGAAGACCATCTGGGCGCCTGAGGCCCAGGGAAAGGTCGGCTCCTGGAAGCAGGTGCGCGCCTCGTTCCCCGATGTGGCGCTGAAGCTCTACGGCCCCGGCACCGACAGCGGCACCTTCGACTATTTCACCGCGGCGGTGAACGGCAAGGAAGGCGCATCGCGCGGGGACTATACGGCGACCGAGGACGACAACGTCACCGTCACCGGCGTCGGCGCCGACGCCGGCGGTCTCGGCTACCTGGGGCTGGCCTACCTGAAAGAGAATCCCGGCAAGGTGAAGGCGGCGACGATCCGCCAGGCGGACGGCTCGTGCATCGGCCCGTCGGTGCAGACCGCGCGCGACGCCAGCTACCAGCCGCTGTCGCGCCCGCTGTTCTACTATGTGAACAAGCATCTGGCGGACACCAAGCCGGACGTGCAGGCCTTCATGAAGTTCGCCTTCAATCCGGCCGAAAGTGAGGAACTGGTCGGCGAAGTCGGCTATGTGGCCTTGCCGGCGGAGGCCTACACCCTCGCCGAAAAGAAGTTCGAAGCGCGCCGCACCGGCAGCTTCTTCGGGGGCGGCTCCAAGATCGGGGTGACCGCTCAGCAGCTGCTGGCGGACGCCCAGGCGCCCGCCAAGCCCTGATCGTGTTGTGAGTGGGGGCAAGCGTGGCTGAAACGCCTATCAAGGCATCCGAATACGAGACGTTGCGGAACCATCCGTACCTGCGTCGGGGGCGGCTGCTGTCGTCCGTGATGCGCGGCGTTCTGTTCGCCTGCGCGGCCCTGTCGGTGGCCATCACCGCGGCGATCATCTGGGTGCTGGTTTCGGAATCCTGGGTTTTCTTCAGGCAGGTGCCGCTGTCGGCCTTCCTGACCGACACCGAATGGACCCCGGTGTTCACCAACGCCCACTACGGAATCCTGCCGCTGCTGACCGCGACCTTCTGGGCGGCGGGCATCGCCATGGCGGTGGCGACGCCGCTGGGCCTGGCGCTGTCGATCTACCTCTCCGAGTTTGCCCGTCCGAATCTGCGCGAGACGCTGAAGCCGATCCTCGAGATGCTGGCGGCCGTGCCGACGGTGGTGTTCGGCTATTTCGCCCTGCTTTTCCTGACGCCGCTGGCGCGGCAGTTCATTCCAGGGCTGTCGGGCTTCAACCTGCTGGTGCCGGGCTTCGTCATGGGCATCATGATCCTGCCCTACATCGTCTCGATCAGCGAAGACGCCATGCGCGCGGTGCCGATGAGCCTGCGGGAAGGGGCCTTCGCCCTGGGCATGAGCCGCTGGCGCATGTCGATGACCGTGATCATCCCCGCCGCCTTCTCCGGCGTGACGGCGGCGTTCCTGCTCGGCTTCGCCCGCGCGGTGGGCGAGACCATGGTGGTGGCCATCGCCGCCGGCCAGAACCCCAACCTGACGGGCGATCCGCGCGAGGGCGCGGCGACGATCACCGCCTATATCGTGCAGATGAGCCTGGGCGACCTGCCGCACGGCAGCCTGGCCTATTCGACGATCTTCGCGGCCGGGCTGGTGCTGTTCCTCATCACTCTGGCCTTCAATGTGATCGGCTTCTTCCTGCGCAAGCGCTTCCGGGAGGCCTACTGATGTCGATCGACCTTCCGATGGGATCCTCGGAACGCTCCGCCAGCGCGGCCCTGGTGCGCAAGATGCGCCGGCAGGACGTGATCTTCGCCGTCGTCGGCGTGATCGTGCTGGTGCTGGTGATGAGCCTGCTGATGGCGCTGGTCATCGACCTGCTGCACGATGGGCTCGGCCGCATCAACTACGACTTCCTGACCCACTTCCCGTCGCGTCGGGCGGCGCGGGCAGGGGTGTTCTCGGCCTGGGTCGGGACCACCCTGGTGATGATCGTCACCGCCTTCCTGGCGGCGCCGCTGGGCATCGGGGCGGGGTTGTACCTCGAAGAATACGCGCCGAAGAACGTGTTCACCGACATCATCGAGATCAATGTCTCGAACCTCGCCGGCGTGCCGTCGATCATCTACGGCCTGCTGGCGCTGGGCATCTTCGTCTACCTGCTGGGCATGGGGCCGACGATCCTGGTCGGCGGCATGGTGCTGGCGCTGCTGATCCTGCCGATCGTCATCGTCGCCACCCGCGAGGCGATCCGCGCCGTGCCGTCCGGCCTGCGCGAGAGCGCCTACGGCGTCGGCTGCAACAAGTGGCAGGTGATGTGGGACTATGTGCTGCCCTCGGCGCGCCCGGGCATCATCACCGGCGTGATCGTCGGCCTGTCGCGCGCCATCGGCGAGACGGCGCCTATCATCACCATCGGGGCCCTGACCTTCATCGCCTTCCTGCCGGAAAGCCCGGTGCAGGGAACGCCGCCGTTCATCAACTTCGACTGGCTGCAGTCGCCGTTCACGGTGATGCCCATCCAGATGTTCAACTGGATTTCGCGGCCGCAGCCGGCCTTCCACGTCAACGCCGCCGCCACCGGCGTGCTGTTGCTGGCCATGACGCTGGCCATGAACGGCGTGGCCATCTTCATCCGCTATCGCCTGCGCCGCGCGCTCAAGACCTAGGACGACCCCCCAGTGACCGACCTTTCTCTCGATCGCGAAATTCCGACGCTGCCGCGGACGCCGGCCGCGGCGCGCGCCCAGGTCAAGGACCTGAACTTCTGGTACGGCAAGTTCCAGGCGCTGAAGAACATCAACATGGACATCGCCGACCGCCGGGTGACGGCGATCATCGGCGCCTCGGGCTGCGGCAAGTCCACGCTGCTGCGCTGCTTCAACCGTATCCACGATCTCTATCCGGGCGTGCGCTACGAGGGCGCGATCAATCTGCAGCCCGACGGCCTGAACCTGGTCGACAAGGGCGTCGATCCCATTCTGGTGCGTCTGCTGGTCAGCATGGTGTTCCAGAAGCCGAACCCCTTCCCGAAATCGATCTTCGAGAACGTGGCGGCCGGCCTGCATGTGCGGGGCATCCGGAACAAGACCGAGCTGGAAGGCCGGGTCGAGAAGGCGCTGCGCCAGGCCGCCCTGTGGGACGAGGTGAAGGACCGCCTCGACAAGTCGGCCATGGAGCTGTCCGGCGGTCAGCAGCAGCGTCTCTGCATCGCCCGCGCCCTGGCCCCCGAACCCAAGCTGCTGCTGCTCGACGAGCCGACCTCGGCCCTCGACCCCATCGCCACCGCCAAGATCGAGGAGCTGATCGACACCCTGGTGCATGACGTCACCGTGCTGATCGTGACCCACAACATGGCCCAGGCGGCGCGCATCTCGCACTACACCGCCTTCATGCACCTGGGCGACCTGATCGAGTTCGGCGAAACCCAGCAGCTGTTCACAAACCCGCGCCTGGGCCAGACGCAGGACTACATCACCGGCCGCTTCGGCTAGGAGGCGGCGGGCGGCCGCACGGCGACCCGCAAGCCGCCCTCGGGGTGGTTGCTGACCTCCATGCTTCCGCCGAAGCGTTTCAGCAGGCGTGCGGCCGTGGGGATGCCCAGGCCGAAGCCGGCGGTGTTGCGTTGGCGGGCCGCGTCGGCGCGGAAGAACGGGTCGTAGATGTGCGAGATGCCCTCGGCGGTCATGCCCGGCCCATGGTCGCGCACGACGATCAGGGGGCCGGCCGCATCCGTGCTCAAGGCGATTTCCCCGCCGCCGCCATGGCGCACGGCGTTGTCGGCGATCTGGATGAGGGCCTGGGTGAGCGCGCCGCGATGGGTGGTCGCCGTCAGGCTTTCCGGACCTTCGTAGCGTATGGCCTCGGGCCAGGGCGTGATGACCTGGCGGACCAGGGCGGCCAGATCGACCGCCTCGGGCTCGCTCGGCTGGTGCTGGGCGCGCAGATAGTCGCGCAGCGAGTTCAGCATGGTGTCCAGCTCGGCGACGTTGTCGGCGAGGATGGTCTTGGCGTCCTCGTCCTGAACGAACTCGGCGGCGAGCGACAGGCGCGCCAGGGGGGTGCGGAAGTCGTGGCTGACCGCCTCCATGGCGCGAGCCTGGTCTTCCAGAATGCCGCTGATCCGGCGCTGCATCTCGTTGAAGGCGAAGCCGAGCTCACGCAGGTCGGCCGAACCCTCGATGGCCACCGGCTCGGGGCGCCGGCCTTCGCCCACGCGGTGGGCGGCCTGAGTGAGGTGGCGCAGCGGCTCGCCCTGCTGGCGCAGCAGATAGAGCGCCACGAACAGGCCGGCGGCGGAGAACAGCAGGGTCATCACCGTGAGCCGCAGGGCCAGGGGCCATGTCGGGGCGAAGTCGTGCGAGCGGAAACTGAGCCAGCGGCCGTCGGCCAGCTGCATGGCGCCGACGAGGTCCTGGGCGCCCGAGCGGCTGCGCAGGGTCCAGACGATCAGCTCATGGCGGGCGAGCTCGGGCTCCCAGGAGACCATGTAGCGGCGGATGGCCAGGGCGCCGCCATCGGATGCGGCCGGGCGCTGCGGCGCGCTCTCGGTGATGCGGGCGTCCAGGTAGGTCGTCGACATCACCTGGGCCAGGTCGTTGCCTTGCGGATTGGTGTCCAGGCTATGCACGCGGGTGCCGACGACCAGCAGTTCGGCGATGCGGCGGGCGTGATCCTCGCGCACCGCCTCGCGGTCGATCAGCTGGTAGAAGGTGACGCTCGCCAGCACCTGCAGGAGCACCGTCGCCCCGACGATCACCATGGTGCGTCCGACAAGACCGGTCGGCCAAAGCCGCAAGTCGCATTCCTCCCAAGACTGTTTGGAGGAATCCTAGCGTGAAAGTGGAGCTTCAACAGCCCTAAAGAGCGGCCGGGGCGCCGAGGGGCGCCCCGGCCTGACGATCAGGCCGCGTTCGCCTCGGCGGGCGGCGCATCCTTGCCCATGGCGCTGAGCGCGGCCGGGCGAGCGTTGAAGCGCTCGATGTAGGCGTCGATCGAGGGGCTTTCGGGCAGGTGCTCGCGCGCCCACTGCAGGGTGGCGGCCACCATGACGTCGGCGGCCGTGAACTGCTGGCCCATCAGCCATGGGCCCACCCAGACGGCGCTGATCAGCCGGTCGACCACCGCTTCGTAGCGGGCGGCGAGGTAGGGGTTGGTCGCCGTTTCGCCGGTGATCTTCGACCAGACGGCCGGCTCCAGCTCACCGACCGTCCAGGCCATCCAGGTGAGATAGGCCGCGCGGTCCTTCGAACCCACCGGCGGGGCGAGGCCCGCTTCCGGCAGCAGATCGGCGAGGTAGAGGGCGACGGCGGCGGATTCGGTGACCAGGGCGCCGTCGTGGACCAGGGCGGGGACCTTGCCGTCCGGGTGCGGATTGGCCGGGTCGGGGCCGCCCGAGCCGTCCATCCGGCGGATGTCGACATAGGCGACCTGATAGGTCGCGCCGAGCTCTTCCAGCAGCCGCAGGATACGGCCGGAGCGGGACATGGGGGCGTGGAACAGGGTCAGCATGGTCGTTGTCTCCTCCATCGTGGCCGCTTCGGGCTGTCCGCCGGCCGGTGAAGATTGACTACCGCCACCCTGCTGCCACCATGCTGTCAGCAGTCATCGTGCAGGGTCTGGGAATGCGACGCGCGGACCGCCTCTTTCAGATCATCCAGGTGCTTCGGCGCAGTTCGAAGCCGCTGACGGCCGACGCCATCGCCGCCGAGTTGGAGACCAGCAAGCGCACCATCTATCGCGACATCGCCTCGCTGATGGGCCAGCGGGTGCCGATCCGCGGCGAGGCGGGCATCGGCTATGTGCTGGACGGCGGCTTCGACCTGCCGCCGTTGATGCTGACATCCGACGAGCTGGAGGCGGCGGTGCTGGGCGCCCAGTGGGTGGCCGGGCGGGGCGATCCGGCCCTGGCGCGGGCGGCGCGCGACCTGATCGCCAAGATCGCCGCCACCGTGCCCGAGCGGCTGCGGCCGGTGGTGCTGGAGCCGGCGGTGGTCAGCGGACCGGCGTGGAGCCAGCAGGCGGACGTGCTCGACATGTCGCGGCTGCGCGCTTCGATCCACGCCGGGCGCAAGGTGCGGCTCGACTACCGCGACGAGCAGGAGCGCGAGAGCCGACGGGTGGTCTGGCCGTTCCTGATTGGCTATCGGGAGACGACCCGCATTCTGGTGGCCTGGTGCGAGACCCGCGACGACTTCCGCTCGTTCCGCACCGACCGCGTGGTGGCCGCCGACTTCCTGGACGACCGCTATCCCGCGAGGCCGGCGACGCTGAGAGCCAGGTGGGCGGCGCTGATGGAGGCGCACAGAGCGGAGTGGATGGCCAAGCATCGGCAGGACTGACGACGCCTCTGGACGGCGGGCGCGTCGATCACGATGATCCGGCGTCCCTTCGCCGAGGAAGCCGCTGATGCCCGCCCACTGGCTCGTGAAGTCCGAACCCGAGACCTACAGCTTCGCGGACCTGAAGAGGGACGGGCAGACCGTCTGGGACGGGGTGCGCAACAACGCCGCCGCCTTGCACCTGAAGGCGATGAAGGTGGGCGACGAGGCGCTGTTCTATCACTCGGGCGACGACAAGGCGGTGGTCGGGATCGCCAGGGTGGTGAAGGCGGCCTTCCCCGACGCCAGCGACCCGACGGGTCGGTTCGTGGCTGTGGAGCTGGCCTTCGACCGGCCGGTGGGCAAGCCGGTGACCCTGGCGCAGATGAAGGCCGAGCCTTCGCTGGCCGAGATGGCGATGATCCGCCAAAGCCGGCTTTCGGTCTCACCGGTGACGGCTGATGAATGGGCGACGATTCAGCGTCTTACGCGCTGATCTTCAAGTTTCCCAATAGGGCTTCGGGCCATAGAGGCTGCGCAGGAAACCGATGAAGGCGTCGATGGCGGCGGCGTTGGCGCGGCGCGGCGAGCGGATGGCGTAGATGCCCACGTCCTTGGCGCCGCTGTAGGCGGGCAGCACCGGCTTCAGGCGGCCGGCGGCGATTTCGTCGTTGATATCCCACGCCGAGCGCAGGCCGACGCCGACGCCGGCGAGGATCAGCTCGCGCACGAGGTCGCTGGAGTTGGTGCGCACGAAGCTGCGGACGCGGTGTTCGACCGGGCCGGCCGGGCCGCTGAGCCGCCAGGGCGACTGGTTGTCGGCGGCGAGCACCTTGTGGCGGGCGAGATCGTCGAGAGTTTCCGGTTCGCCGTGCTCGGCCAGATAGAGCGGGGAGGCGCAGAGCACCCGGCGATTGTCTGCCAGGCGCACCACGGAGGCGTCGCGTTCGTCGAGAACCGAGATGCGGATGGCGACGTCCACGCTCTCGGCTTCCAGATCGACGAACAGGTCGCTGACGTTGAGCTGCAGCGTCAGGTCGGGATGGGCGTCGATGAACGGCTTGAGGTGAGGCGCGATATGCTTGCGGCAAAAGGAGGTTGGCGCGGAAACATGCAGCGATCCGCGCGCCGCGGTGGAGCGGCCGGAGACCGCCGCCTCGGCGTCGGCCATGTTCTCCAGGATCGGCCGAATGCGGTCGTAGAACTGGCGGCCGACGTCGGTGAGGGCGATGCGCCGGGTGGTGCGCTCGATCAGCCGTGCGCCCAGCCGGCTTTCCATGTGAGCGAGGCGTCGCGAGACCTGGGCGGGGGCGAGGCGCATCTCCCGCGCGGTCGCCGAGAGGCTGCCGGTCTCAATGATCCGGACGAACATGCGGTATTCGTTGAACATTGTGCGCGGCCCGTTCGAATTCGCCCCGCCGGCTGTCCGGTGTTGCGTCCCGCGCAATAAACGGCTTGTGGGGCCCGACCGCAAGTCTCTCGCCAAGACCGCCCGCCGACGATACCAACAGGCCCAGCTTCAGCCGGGGAAGTCCGCGTGTCCGTCGCCTTCGATCGTCGCTCCGTTCTCGCCTTCGCCCTGGCGGCGCTCGCGCCCTTGCCGGCCCTGGCGGCCGAGCCCGAGATGGTGGAGTTCCCGGTCAACGACCGGCAGGTTTCGCTCAGCGTCTGGCGTCCGGCGACGACCAAGGGCGTGGTTCTGTTCTCCCATGACGCCGGCGGCTCGCCGGAGGTCTACGCCCCGCTGCTCGGCGCCTGGCGGGACGCCGGCTATCTGGTGGTGGCGCCCCTGCACACGGATTCCCCGAAGAACACCCGGGCGACCGATCACAGCCTGCAGGCCGCCTTCCTCAGCCGGATCGAGGACATGGGCGTCGCCGGCGCCTGGGCCTCGCTCAACGCCGTCGAGAAGCCGGTGGCCGTCGCCGGCCACGGCTATGGCTCGCTGAGCGCCATGGTCCGCGCGGGCGCGCTGGAGGACCGGGTCCATGCGCGCGATACGAACGCCAAGGCGCTGATCGCCTTCTCGACGCCGGGCGGGCTCGCGGATCTGGTCGCGGACGACGCCGTCGCGACCCTGAACCTGCCGATGCTGCTGCTGACCGGCGACCGGGACCTCATTCCTGGGACGGTTTCGGATTGGCATGACCATCTCGCGCCGTTCGACGGCGGCCCTGGGGCTGGGCGCATGGCCTGGATCGGGAAGGGCGTCGACCATGGGCTGGCCGCTCGCGCGCTGGCCGACCCGATGATGGCCAAGGCCGCGTCCCTCAGCGTCGCCTTCCTCGACGCCAACCTGCTGGGCGACGCCGCCGCCAAGGCGCAACTGGCCGCGACGGCGTCCACGCCCGAGGTCGAAATCCGCCGCCGTTAGGCGCCGCCGCCGAGCGCGCGCAGCAGGGCCACGCGGTTGACCGCCTGGGTCAGCTCGATGGCCACCGTCCCGCGCCGGGCGGTGTAGAGCGAGCGCTGCGCGATCAGGCTGTTGAGATAGGTGTCGACCCCGCCGCGATAGCGGGCGTCCGTCAGGGTGTTGGTGTCCTCGGCGGCGGCGAGGTTGCGGCGCTGGGCGGCGATCTGGTCGTCCAGCGTGCCTTGGCGGGCGAGGGCGTCCGCGGTCTCACGGAAGGCGGACTGGATGGCGCGTTCGTAGGTCGCGACGGCGGCGTCGCGCTCGGCCTTGGACACGTCGACCCCGGCCCGGAGCGCACCGGCGTTGAACAGCGGCAGGCTGAGGTTCGAGCCGGTGGACCAGCTGAAGGTTCCGCTGCCGAACAGGGCGCTCAGGGCGTTGCTGGCCACGCCGGCGGTGGCCGTCAGGCTGATGCGCGGGAACATCGCGGCGCGGGCGGCGCCGATGTTGGCGTTGGCGGCGCGCAGGTCGTATTCGGCCTGGATGATGTCCGGCCGGCGCAGCAGCACCGAGGAATCGACGCCGGCCGACAACGGCGCGAAGGCCTTGTCCGTCTCGTCGATGGAGGCGGGCAGGGCGGCCGTGTCGACCGGCGCGCCGACCAGCAGCTGCAGGGCGTTCAGATCCTGGGCGACGGCGGTGCGCTGCTGGGCGACATCGGCCTGGGCGCCGGCGAGCACGGTCTCGGCCTGACGCAGATCGGTGCGCGGGGCGACGCCGCCGTCGAGGCGGGCCTGGGTCAGGCGCACGCTGGTCTCGGCGTTGGCGGCCGTCTGTTCGGCGATGGCGAGCAGGGTCTTGTCCGCCGCGTAGGTCGACCAGGCGTCGGCGACATCGGCGATCAGGGTGAGACGGGTCGCCCGGGCGGCCGACTCCGTGGCGAGGTAGCGGTTGAGGGCCTCGTCGGTGAGCGAGCGGATGCGGCCGAAGAAGTCGAGCTCATAGGCCGACAGGCCGATGTCGACCGAATAGGAGCGGGTTCCGCCGCCGGAACCGCCCGCCGCCGATCCGCCGCCCGTCGATCCGCCCGAAGTCGATCCCCCCGACCCGCTCGCCGAGGCGCTGCCCCGTTCGGCGTAGGAGGCGCCGGCCCCGAGGTCGAGCGCGGGGAACAGGTCGGCCCGCTGGATGCGATACTGGGCGCGGGCCGCGACGATGTTGGCGGCGGCGACGCGCAGGTCGCGGTTGTTGGCCAGGGCCTGACCGATCAGGCCGCGCAGGCGCTCGTCGACGATCACGTCGCGGTAGCCGATCTCGGCCGGGGCGGGCGCGCCCGCCTGTGGATAGACGTCGCCGGTCGGAAGGGCGGCGGGGATCGGCGGCGCCGGCAGCTCGAGCTTCGGCTGCAGGCTGCAGGCCGAGAGCGCCGTGGCGGCCAGCAGGACCAGGGGCAGGGCGGGGCGCATCAGGCGGTCTCCTGCGCGACCGCCGGGGCGGCCCCATGGCCCTTTCGCTTCTTCAGCACGGTGCGGACCAGGATGAAGAACAGCGGAATGTAGAAGATCGCCAGGATGGTGGCCGTCAGCATGCCGCCGATCACCGCCGTGCCGATGGCGATCCGGCTGTTGGCGCCGGCGCCGGTCGAGATGGCCAGGGGCAGCACCCCGAAGATGAAGGCGAAGCTGGTCATCAGGATGGGGCGCAGGCGCAGGCGCGCCGCCTCGCTGGCGGCCTGCAGCGGGGTCTTGCCCTTCTTCTCGGCGGCTTCGGCGAACTCGACGATGAGGATGGCGTTCTTGGCGGCCAGGCCCATGGTGGTGAGCAGGCCGATCTGGAAATAAACGTCGTTGTTGAGGCCCCGCAGCGTGACCGCGGTCACGGCGCCGACCACGCCGAGCGGGATGACCAGCAGCACCGCCAACGGCACCGACCAGCTCTCGTAGAGCGCCGCCAGACACAGGAACACGACCAGCAGCGAGAGGGCGTAGAGGTAGGGCACCTGGCCCGACGAAATCCGCTCCTGATACGACAGGCCCGCCCAGGCGACGCCGACGCCCGGCGTCTGGCGGGCCAGTTCCTCGATGCGCGCCATGGCTTCGCCGGAGCTGTGCCCCGGGGCGGCCTGACCCTGGAATTCGAAGGCCGGAACGCCGTTGAACCGGCTGAGCGTCGACGGCGCCTGGGTCCAGGAAACGTTGGCGAAGGACGAGAACGGCGCCATCTGGCCGCCGCTGCCGCGCACGAACCAGTCGTTCAGGTCCTCCGGCTGGGCGCGATACTGCGCATCCCCCTGCACATAGACCCGTTTCACCCGCCCCCGATCGATGAAGTCGTTGACGTAGGATCCGCCCCAGGCGGTGTTGAGGGTGGCGTTCACGTCGGTCTGGTTGAGGCCGAGCGTGGCCAGCTTCTGGGCGTCGGTATCGACCTTGAGGCTGGCCTGGTCGGGCAGGTTCGACAGGCGGACGTTGGTGAGCACCGGATCGGCGAGGGCGGCGTCGAGCAGCTTGTCGCGCGCCGCCTCGAAGTCGGCGTTGGACAGGCTGTTGGTGTTCTGCAGCTCCATGGTGAAGCCGTTGGAGGCGCCCAGGCCGCGCACCGGGGCCGGCACCACCACGTTCACCTGGGCGTCGCGCACGTGGCGGAAGGCGCTGCTGGCGCGCTCGATGATGGCGTCGCTGTTGTTGTCCTTGCCCTTGCGGTCCTTCCAATCGGCGAAGTTGATGAAGCCCTGGCCGGTGTTCTGGCCGCTGGCCCCGCCGCCGCCGCCGCCGGCCACGGTGAAGATGGCCTGGACGTTCTTGGGTTCATGCTTGCCGAAGTAGCCCTCGACCTCGCGCTGCACGGCCTCGGTGCGGGCCAGGGTGGCGCCCGGCGGGAGGCGAAACTGGACGGAGGCGCGGCCGGTGTCTTCCAGCGGCAGGAAGCCGGTGGGCAGGCGCACGAACAGGATGGCGAGGATCGCGATCACGCCGGCGTAGATGGCCAGGAACAGCCATTTGCGGTTGAAGACCTTGCCGATCGAGCCCTCGTAGCCCTCCGAGAGGCGGTCGAAGGCGCCGTTGAACCGCTCGCCCCAGTGATGGAGCGTGTCTCCGACGCGGGCGACGACGGGGAAACGGCGCGCCAGGGGGCCGTGCTCCGGCCGGCCGTCGGGCGAATGCGGCTTCATCAGGTTGGCGGTCAGGGCCGGGCTGAGGATGAGGGCGACCAGCACCGACAGCACCATGGCCGAGACGACGGTGATCGAGAACTGACGGTAGATCACCCCCGTCGAGCCGCCGAACAGGGCCATGGGCAGGAACACCGCCGACAGCACGAGGGCGATGGCGACCAGGGCGACGCTGATCTCGCTCATCGACTTGATGGTCGCCTCGCGGGGCGACATGCCGGGGTTCTCGCGCATCAGCCGCTCGACGTTCTCGACCACGACGATAGCGTCGTCGACGAGCAGGCCGATGGCCAGCACGAGGCCGAACATGGTCAGGGTGTTGATCGAGAAGCCGGCGACGTAGAGCACCGCGAAGGTGCCCAAGAGGACGATCGGCACGGCGATGGCCGGCACCAGGGTCGCCCGCCAGCTCTGCAGGAAGACGAACATCACGATGACGACGAGGATCACCGCCTCGATCAGCGTCTTCACGACCTCGTCGATGGAGAGCTGGATGAAGGGGCTGGTGTCGTTGGCGTAGACGTATTTCAGCCCGGGCGGGAAGCCTTGGGAGATGCGCTCGACCTCCGCCTTGACCAGGGCCGCGGTCTTCAGGGCGTCGGCGCCGGGGGCCAGCAACAGGGAGATGCCGGCGCCCGGATGGTGGTTGATGCGGGAGGTGACGTTGTAGCTCTCGGCCCCGAGCTCGACGCGGGCGACATCCGAAAGATGCACCGCCGCGCCATTGGCGCTGGTCTTCAGAACGATCTTGGCGAACTGTTCGGGCGTCTGCAGGCGGGTCTGGGCGGTGACCACGGCGTTGAGCAGCTGCGTGCCGGGCTGAGGCTGGCCGCCGAGTTCGCCGGCCGCCACCTCGGCGTTCTGGTTGCGGATGGCGGTGAGCACGTCGCTGGGCATCAGCGACATGGCCGCCAGGCGCTGCGGGTCGAGCCAGATGCGCATGGCGTAGGGCGAGCCATAGACGTTGGAGTCGCCGACGCCCTGAATGCGCGAGAGCGCGTCCTGCATGTTGGAGGTCAGGTAGTCGGAGACGTCGCGGTTGGTCATCCGGTCGGTCTCGTCATAGACGCCGACGACCAGCAGATCGTCCGGGTTCGACTTGCGCACCACGAGGCCTTGCTGCTGCACCTGCGTCGGCAGACGCGAGCTGGCCTGGGCGACCGCGTTCTGCACCTGCATCTGGGCGATGTCGGGGTTGGTCCCCTTGTCGAAGATGGCGCTGATCGAGACCGAGCCGCGCGATGAGGAGGTGGAGCTGAAGTAGAGCAGGCCGTCGATGCCGGTCAGCGACTGCTCGAGAATCTGGGTGACGCTGTTCTGCAGGGTCTCGGCCGAGGCGCCGGGGTAGTTGGCGCGGATCGACACCTGCGGCGGCGCGACGTCCGGATACTGGGCGACGGGCAGGAAGCGGATGGAGACCGCCCCGGCCAGCATGACGATGATCGCCAGCACCCACGCGAAGATCGGCCGATCGATGAAGATGCGGGAGATCATGACGCGTTCGCCCCGCCCGGACGCCTGGCCTGGTTCGCGCCCTGGCCTCCGCCGCCCGGGCCTCGCTCACCGGGCTTTCGCGCGACGATCTGCTGCGGCGAGCCGGCCGGCACGGCGTGAACCTTGGCGCCCGGTCGCAGGTTGCCGAGACCCTCGGTGATGACGCGGTCGCCCGCGGAGAGACCGGCGGTGACCACCCAGTTGTCGCCCTGGTTGCGGTCGGCGGTGACGACCTTGGTCGCCGTGCCGCCGTCGGCCTTCACGACCGTGACCGTGCCTTCCCCCTTGGCGTCGCGCGAAAGGGCGCCCTGGGGCACCAGATAGGCCTGGGTCGTGGTCGCCTGGGCCAGGCGGGCGCGCAGGAACATACCGGGCAGGATCAGGCCTTCCGGGTTCGGCACGCGGATGCGCAAGGCGACGGCGCCCGTCGCGGGGTCGACCACAACCTCCGAGAGCTCGAGCGTGCCCGGGTGGGCATAGACGCTGCCGTCCTCGAGCAGGATCTGAACGGGGGCGCTGGTCGCCTGCACGGCGCCGGACGCCAGCTGGCGGCGCAGGCGGGTGAGGTCGGCGGAGGACTGCTGCACGTCGATATAGATCGGGTCCAGCTGCTGGATCGTGGTCAGCGGCCCCGTCTGGTTGGAGGTGACCAGGGCGCCGACGGTGAACAGGGTGCGACCCACGCGGCCGCTGATTGGGGCGGGAACGGTGGCGAAACGCAGGTTGATGTTGGCGGTCTCGAGCGCGGCGCGAGCCTGGCCGACGCTGGCGGCGGCCTGCCGGGCCGCGGCGACGGCGTTGGTGTAGTCCTGGGCGCTGACCGCCTGGATGTCGGCGAGGGGCTTGTAGCGCGCGGCGAGGGCGTCGGCGGCGGCCTGGTTGGCCTGGGCGCTGGCGAGATTGGCCTCGGCCTGGCCGGCGGCGGCGCGATAGAGGCTGGGGTCGATCTGATAGAGCGGCTGGCCCGCCCGCACCATCGAGCCTTCCTTGAACAGCAGCTTCTGGATCACGCCGTTGACCTGCGGGCGCACCTCCGAGCTCTGGAAGGCGACGGCGCGGCCCGACAGTTCCTCGGTCATCGGCACGGAGGTGGGCTGGACGACGACGTAGCCGACCTCGGTCTGCGCCCTGGCCGGCGCCTTTTCGCCCCCGCCGCAGGCCGCAAGCGATACGGTCAGCAGCAGCACGGCGGCGCGCGAGGCATGGGCGGCGGTTTGGCGGCCGCCGACGGGGAGCATCTTCATGATCGTCTCGCACTTTGTGGCTGTTGGGGAGGGCCACTGTGGTTTCGAGGCGTGGATCGTCCGCCGCTAGGCTGTCACCCGAATGACAGGTCAGACATTGTGTCGCCTCAGTTTCGGCTTGTTTCAAAGAGCGACGGCATAGTAGCTCGCATTCCCGGCGTTTGCCGCTATCTAGGCGGCGAGCCATGACCACGCCGCCGCCACACCCCGCCCACCGCCTGTCCGTCGCACCCATGATGGACTGGACAGGTTCATGAATAAAAACAGTTAGTTATGTCGTCTCGTGTGCACGAATTGCACACGGATGTTCGCGTTTCCTTTCGCTTGCGTTCGCGCGACTACGCGCCAGTACGCGCGCTCGATCGCGCAGTTGACGCCGACTCCGCGCTAAACCGCGACTCGGTTCCCGAGGTCCCGATACTCTCCGCCATGGCAGGCGCTCGGCGGCTAGCCTGTGGCGCCGCGAGCGTCAGAGGTGACCGCCCGGCGAGGCGTCGTCTGACTTTCGAGGCTGGTGCTGACACCGGTCAGGTAGTCGACGATGGCGGGAATATCCTTTTCGGCGATCGTCGCCTTGTACGTGTCGCGCATCTTCTCGACGGTCGAGGTCCACTGGGCCTTCGACAACGCGGGCTGGGTCAGGGCCATGCTGGCCGAATGACATGCGGTGCAGTTGCCGTTCATCAGGTCAGCGCCCGGCCCGGCAGGGTAGGGCGGATCGTCGTCGGGCAAGGCGATGCTTGTTGAGGTCAGTGTGAAGCCGCCTCCTGACACTGCGGATGGCGGCGCCGCGGCTGGAGCCGGCGGTGCGGGCGGCGGCTTCAGACTTTCCTCGAAGGCATGGCGGCCAAGAGAGATCGCGATGACCAAGCCTCCCGCCACGGCGCCAAGTTGCAGCAGCGCACGGCCGTAGGACGGCGTCTTCTGCCGGTCGCTCATGACAGCACCACGTGGGTCGTCTCGACACAGGCGCGCATGAAGCCGCCTGGGTTCCAGTTCGGTGTCATGGTCTGGCTGACGCCGGCTGTATTCGTGCACCGGGCCATTAGAGCGACGGGGCCCTTTCCGGCCACGGCGACCATCCCGTCGAAGCGGCGGAAGCTGTACTTGCCCTCATCGGGGCCCAGGCGAGCGGGCGCCCAGGATCGGCCGCCGTCGCTGGAAAGATCTACCCTGGCGACCCCAGCGTCGCCGCCCATGGCGATGCCGCCGACCGGGAGTCGGGGTTGGTAGGCGACCTTGGCGCCGTCAGCCAGGCTGGTGATCCAGGACCGCGGGACCATCCGGTTGATCGGCACGGTCGGGAAGTCCTTGGCGCCCGGCGCCACATTGGCCAGCGGCGTGTCCGGAATCTTGTAGGCCTTGGCCATCCAGTAACCGTCGTCCGGGGCGCCGAGCACCTCGATGTCGCTGAGCATCTTGACCCAATAGGTCGAGAACCACCCCGGGACGATCAGCCGGATCGGGAAGCCGTTCAGCAGCGGCAACTGCTCGCCGTTCATGGCGAAGGCGATCATCACTTCGCCATCGCGGGCATGATCCATCGAGAGCGATTTCGAGAAGTCCGGGGCGCCATCGACGACCGGCTGGTCGAGGCCGTTGAAGCGCACCGCGACCGCGCCTGCCTGGACGCCGGCCAGGTCGAGGACATGCCGCAAGCTCACGCCCAGCCACTTGGCGTTGCCCATGGCCCCGTGCGCCCACTGGGCGCCGGGAACCCGGGGCTGGAACAGGCCGCGGGAATTGCCTGAGCATTGGTTGACCGCGGCCATCTGCACGCGTGGCATGGCCAGGATGTCGGCGAGGGAAAGCGACAAGGGGCGCCCGACCCGGCCATGAACGTTCAGTTTGAACGTTGTGGCGTCGACCTCGGTCGGCACGTTCGCCCAGTGCCAGCGTACGAAGAACTGGTCGTTGGGGGTGAACACGCCCTGGTCGAAGACGCTCATCGGCGTCTCCAGCAGCGGAGGCCGGGTACGCTGCAGAATCATGCCGCGCTTGCCGGGGAAGGCGTCAGTGAGCGGCCGGGTCGATGGACCGCCGGGTAAGCGCAGATCAGCGCCCGTCTGGGCCCAGCTCCGGGGCGCGAAGGCCGTGGCCGCCAGTAGGCCAGCGCCGGCCAGGAACCGGCGGCGACGGGTTACTGAATCGCTGAGCGTCTGGGCCATTAGGGCCTCCATGTTGAGAGGGGCGACAGGCGAGGTCATTGGCCGCTCTTGAGGCAAGGGGCGACGAAGAGGTCGCCGCGCCACGCGCCGCGCACCGTGCGGGCGCCGACCACCAGCCACATGATCGCTAGCAGGATCACCAGCCCGCCACCGATAACGGCGAATACGCCCAGGGGCAACAGGGTGGAGAGCTTGAGTGTGGCGACGGCGTAGACACCAATGGGGAAGGTGTAGCCCCACCAACCGAGATTGAAGGGCAAGCCATCGCGCAGGTAGCGCCCGGTGATCAGGGCCGCCATCGCCGCCCACCAGAAGCCGTAGCCCCAGAGCAGCACGCCGCCGATTAGGCCGATGCCTCGCGCTGCAGCGCCGTAGTCGCCCAGTCCGTTGGCGGCGAAGATCGCCGGCGCCGCGCCGCCCACGACCATCAGGCCAAGCGCGCCGGTACCGATGGGGCCAAGCGCCAGCCAGCTGGACGCGGCCATGCTCGCATGCGGCAGCTTGTGGACCGCCATGCGCAAGACCAGGATCACCAGGATGCTCATCGCAAGGGGGACAGAGCAGGCCCAGAGCGCGTAGCTGGTGATCAGCACGGTTAGCTGATGGTGTGTATCGGCCAGGTGCGGCGCCAGAAGGCCGCCACTGACGGCCGCCACCTCGGCGGCGACCACGGGCAGCAGCCAGACCGCCGTCATCTGATCGATGGTGTGGGTCTGCCGGGTGAACATCACGAAGGGAATGGCGATGCCGCAGGCCAGCGCCATGGCCGCATCGGCCCACCATAGGACCTGAGCGATCTGCACCGCGCTCTCGCCCCAGTGGGGGACCCCAAATGCCAGGAAGCCGTTGATGATGGTGGCCAGGCCCATCGGGATGCAGCCGAAGAACATCGACACGACCGAATGGCCGAAGATCTGGCGAGCGCCGTCAAAATAGAAGATCCAGCGCGCGGCGTAGAGCAGGGTGAACAGGCTGAAGAGCCCGATATTGAACCACCACAGCCCCTCCGCAACGGCGTGCAGGCCGGCGATGCGGGCCGGAAACTGGGCGAGCGCCAGCGCCAGGATGCCGGTGCCCATGGTGGCGGCGAACCAGTTCGGCGTGAATTGGCGGACCACCTCACGGGGACTGGCCAGGGTCGCCAGGGGCTTGAGGCCGAAGGCGACGGCGCGGATATGGGCGATGTCGGTCATGGGGTCAGCTTTCGAAGCGGAGCAGTAGGGAAAGGCGTAGGACCGCCGGGCGTTGCGTCAGCCGGCGGTGAGGCGCCAGATCGAGCCGAAGACAACGGCGCCAGCCAGCAGCGCCACGGGCAGCAGGATGATCTGGGCGAACGCCTCACGCCCCGAGATCCAACCCGTGGCGATGGAGACGTCGCCGTTCAGGAACTCGCCAAAATCGCGGCCGCGCTCGCCTTTGGGAATGCTGTCGGAGAGGAGAATGCCGCCTCCGAGCAGACCGAAGAACATGACGCCCAGAACGGTGATGATGCCCAGGATAAGGGCCGTCTCCGGCCCGCCGAAGAAGGCCCAGAAGGTCAACAGAAGCACGCCATAGACACCGATCAGGGCTTTGACGGCCGTTGGATGGACGCCATTGACCCCAAGGTCCGGCGCGTCGCGGCGGAGGTCTTCGAACTCACGGTCAGCGCTTGCAACCATTTGCGCCGGTGGGCGGCTGGCCCGAGTGGTGTCGCGGAACACGGGGGAGGGGACCAAGGCGGTCAAGGTGGTCATTAGGGTCACTCCGTTGGAGTGGAGGCCGATTGGCGGCGCGCTCCTTGACCGACACCCTGGGCCGTCAGACCATTCTTCTCCAACGAGACATATTTGTGTGTTCGTTCGATATTATCGAACGAAAGGGCTCTACGGCTTCGCCATCTCCAGGAAGGCGTCTCCCGCGCGGCTGCGATAACGCTGCTTGTGCCGCAGCAGGAAGAACTGCCGAGGCGGCAGATCGAACGCGATCTCAACCAGGGCTTTGCGTGCGACGCCCAGCCGCGCGACGGTCTGAGACATCACTCCGGCGCCCGCGCCCGCTTCGACGGCCGAGCGGACAGCCTCATTGCCCGGCAGGACCATGGCGATCTTCAGGTCGGATAGAGACAGGTGGCGAGCGGCCAGCATGTGCTCGAACGCCGCACGGGTGCCGGAGCCGGGTTCCCGTAACACCCAAGCCGTCTTGGTCGGGTCATGGTCGGCGCTCGTGTGGGTGGAGGCCCAGGGATGCGATGGGGCGACGACAAGGCTCAGTTGCTCTTCATCGATCACCGAACGGCTCAGCACCGCATCGTCCACCTCGCCCTCGACCAAACCCATCTCAGCGTCGCCCTCAGCGACCGCGCGGGCGACCTGGGCGGTGTTGCCGATCGCCACGTCGATCTCGATGCCGGGATGTGCAGTGTGAAAGAGCGTTAGCCGCGGCGGTAGCCAGTAGCTGGCGATGGTCTGGCTGGCGTGGATAGACAGGCGTCCGCGTTCCAGCCCACTGAGGTCAGCCAGGGCCGCCTCGGCGGCCTGCGCCTGGGCTAGGACCTTGCGGGCCTCGGCCAGGAACACCTCGCCGGCGCGATTGAGCACGATGCTGCGGCCGACCCGGTCGAACAGCGCGACGCCGTGGCGGCCCTCGAGGGTGGTGATGGCGCTGCTGACCGCCGACTGGGTCAGGTTCAAGGCTTCGGCGGCCCGGGTGACATGCTGGCGCTCTGCGACGGCGAGGAAGATGCGGAGCTGTTCGAGGGTCACGAGCTGATCCTGGTTTTCATGATCATAACGCCAGGATCGTTCGGTCGTTTCGAACATTCTTAGTCGACGATCCCGTTAGACCGCATGAGTTGGCGCGTCGAAGGTGCGATCGCGTCTTTGAGGAACCACCCATGCAACCTCCTGCGCTGCCCAGTCGCCGCTCGCCTCGTGTCTGGATGGGCCTTGCGGCCCTAATGGCGATCGCGGGCGCTTCCAGCGCTATCGCGGCGGCCGACGGGTTCGATGCCCGGATGGCCGAGGCCATGACGCGAATGCATCACGCAATGATGCGGCCAGCGTCCGGCGATCCTGACCGCGATTTCGCCGCCATGATGATCCCGCACCACCAGGGCGCCATCGATATGGCCAAGGTCCAGTTGCAGTACGGCAAGGATCCCCGCCTGCGTCGCCTGGCCCAGGGCATCATCGTCGAACAGGCCCAGGAGATCGCCGTGATGCAGCAGATTCTGGACGAGACCCCCGCCACCCATCCGCAAGGACACCCGCAATGACCCGCAGTCTCGCCCTCGTCCTGTTGCTCGCCAGCGCCGCGCCGGCTTTCGCCGGGCAAGCGCCTGGACCCGCGAGCGCGGCCGACATCGCGGTGAGCAGCCGCGACCGCTTCTATACGTCGGACCAGTTCTCAAACACCGTCTCGGTGATCGAGCCGGCCGCCAACAAGCTGCTCGGCGTCATCAAGCTGGGCGACCAGACGCCCATGAATTTGAGCCCGCTCTACAAGGGCCAGTTGCTGGTCCATGGGATGGGTTTCTCGCCGGACCACAAGACCCTGGCGGTAATCTCCATCGGCTCCAACTCGGTGACCTTCATCGACACGGCGACCAACGCGGTGAAGCACACCGCCTATGTCGGCCGCTCGCCGCACGAGGCCTTCTTTACCCCCGACGGCAAGGAAGTCTGGGTCGCGGTGCGTGGTGAGGACTATCTGCAGGTGCTCGACGGCGCGACCTACAGGGAGACCGGACGGATCAAGGTGCCCAACGGCCCGGGCATGACCATCTTCGCCCCCCATGGCCGCTACGCCTATGTCTGCTCCAGCTTCAGCCCCGAAACTGTGGTGATCGACACCAAGACCAAGGCGATCGTCGGCCGGGTGAAACAGGAGAGCCCGTTTTGCCCGGACATCGCCGCCACGCCGGACGGCAAGCAGGTCTGGTTGACGCTAAAGGACATCGGCAAGGTGATGGTGTTCGACGCCAAGCCGCCGTTCGCGATTCTGAAGACGCTCGACACTGGTCCGATCACCAACCACGTCAACATCGTGCGTAACGGCGCCGGCCAGTTCGCTTACGTCACCGTCGGCACGCAGAACGCGGTGAAGGTGTTCCGGACGGACAGCTTCGCCCAGGTGGCCGAGATCAAGGTCGGCGCGCTGCCGCATGGCCTATGGCCGTCCGGTGACGGCTCGCGCGTCTATGTTGGGCTGGAGAACGGTGACGCGGTGGCGGCCATCGATACGGCGACCAACACCGTGATCGCCACCATCCCCATCGGCCAGGCGCCCCAAGGCGTGGCCTATGTCCCCAACGCTGTTCCCACTGGTCCAGGCACCGCCAACCTGCAGCCACTCGGGATGGCCGCTAAGTCCGACAGCCTCACTCTCGCCGGCGCTGCGGGCGGACCACCCACCCAGGTGACGTTGTTCGACCAGGGCCAGGTGCAGATCCTGCAGGCGGCGGCCGTGGGCCTCAAGCCGAAGGCGGCTTATGTGCTGGCGATCGCCGACAATCCCAAGGGCGAGGGAAAGCTGCAGCCCCTGGCCGGCTTTATGACCAGCCCGTCTGGGTCGGCCGTGGTCAACGCGGTGGGACCATTGCGCAATGTGGTCAGCGCCGACACGCCCGCGCCGCGCCGCTATCTGGTGATCGCCGAAGGCAAGCCGGATGAACTCGGAATGGTGGTGCAGACCCAGCGCTAGCGGCCTGTCACTCAGCCAGATCGAAGGCGTCGCCCGGTTTGGCCAGCCGCACGAACTCGATGCCGGCTTCACGGAAGAAGGGCTCGTAGGTGTCGTAACGCTGCTCCACGAAGAAATCGCGGGCATGGCCGTCGTGGAGGGGCAGGGCAAATTTGGGCCGCATCGCCTTGGCGAAGGCCATCACCTTCAGCTCCGTCAGGTATGGGGCCATGACGGGCAGGGCGAGCGCCTCGACGCCGGCATGGGCGAGCAGTGCATCGTCGAAGGAGTCGCCGCAATTGAGCAGGCGGCCGTTGATCAGGAAGGCGGTCACTCGCGGCGTCTCCTTGGCCAGGATCGGTTCGTGAGGGACAGGGATGGCGCGCAACTCGAAGGCGCCGAACCGGCGTACACCTTCTTCGAACACCTCGACCGCGATGCTTTCGCCGGCCAACGCATCGCGAACCTCAGCATTTCCGACGACCTTGCCGCCGCCGGCCAGGATGGTCTTCAGGGCCGCCGGATCGAGGTGATCCGGGTGAGCGTGGGTGATCACCACGACGTTGGCGCCCGCCAGTGTCTTGGGATCGACCCGGCCGTCGATGAACCCAAACTTGCCCGGGTCGAAGAGCAGGGCGTTTTCGCCGACGGTCAGCCGCAGGCAGGAGTGGACGAACTTTTCGATGCGCATGGCGTGGTTCCTGGAGGCCAGGACTCAAGGCGCCCATGCCCCTGCAGTTCCTCGGCACGTCAGTCCTTCGTCGGCATGGCCACACACTCACGTGCGACCACGTTCACAAGTTCTCAAACCCTGAGGCGACTCCGGCATTGCACAGGGACTCTCGGAAGCACATGAAAAACAACGAGAATCCGTCCAGTCCGGCAACGGATCGACTGGTCCGAAAAAGTTCAATGAAAACAAGGTGACACTCGCTTTGCCGAACGCCGCCGTTTCTGCGATATTGTCCTCGGCTGCACACGAGATCAGCTAAGTAGCTGAAAAGGCAGCATAACCCATCCATGATCCGAAGCGCAGAAAAACATAATAAAAACAATAAGTTAGCCATTGCGCCCATGATGGACTGGACATAGTTATCAATAAAAACAAATAGTTATGAGAGCTTCGGTGCAAAAATAGTGCACTGATGTTCGCGTTTCCTTTCGTTCTCGGCCTGCCGAACGGCTACCCGCGCCTGCGACGACATCGCCGTTTACACTCGATTGAACGCCTTGGACCGGCAGCATCCGACGACAGCCCATGCAGCGCGCTTGGGCGCGAGCGTAGCCTGGGAACGCCCAACGTTACCGGAGTGGTTCGGGGACGTAAGGGATGGGTGGTGGTCGACTAACTGCAGGCCGCACAGGCCCCGTGCATCTCTAGAACGGCGCGTCCGACTTTGAAGCCATGGGCGTCGGCGGCTTCGGTGGCCGCCGTATCGATCGCCATGCCTACTTCCTCCACGCGACCGCAGCATTCGCAGATCAGGAAGGTGGCAGCGTGGCTCGTGTGACCGGCTCGGCAGGCGAGGAAGGCGTTGAGGCTCTCGATCCTGTGCACCAAGTCGTGGGCGGTCAGGAAATCTAACGCACGATAGACCGTCGCGGGCGTCGCCATCGACTGACCTGACTTGGCGTAGGCAGCGATCAGGTCATAGGCTTTCATCGGAGAGGCGGCGGCAAACAGCAACTCGTAGGTGCGGTGACGCGGTTGCGTCCACCGCTCGCCGCGTGACTGGCATAGTTCCGCTGCGCTGTGCAGCGCCTCATCGAGTTTGGTCGAGTCAGGCCCGCGAGCGATCACATGGGGGCACGCCGCCATTTCACGCCCTCTGGAGCGAAGAGACCGCGCCGTGGTCGTTCTGGCAAAGGCTGTGGTCGGCCAGAGTCTCAATCACCCTGCAATTCGAAGCAGCGCCATCGCAGCCGGCGTCGACCATGCGCTTCAACTCAGTGCGCAAGGCCTCTAATTGCGCGAGCTTGTGCTCAACAGTGCGAAGTTGCTCTTCAGCCAGCGCGTTTGCGCTGTCGCAGGTCTGGTCCGGGTGGTCGGAAAGGTCCAGGAGGGTGCGGATGGCTTCGATTGGAAAACCAAGCTGCCGGGCATGCTTGATAAAGGCCAGTCGGCGAACCGTAGCGTCCTGGTAGATGCGGCGGTAGCTGTCCGTGCGGTCGGGCTCGGGAAGTAGACCAATTTGTTCATAGAAGCGGATGGTCGGAACCTTGACGTCCGAAGCCTTTGCCAGCTTTCCGATGGTGAGCGCCGACATAGAAACCTCCGTGTTGCCGGCTAAAAATAATCGCTTGATCCTCTAGCCGCTAGAGGATGCACAAGTGGTGCATGACGTCGTGTTCCTCAAAGACCGAATCATCGGAGACCTCCGCAGGTTGTGGTTGCGGGACCATCGTTTTTAACGGTGCGACGCCAGCCTATCGCCGCGTGCTAGCGGCGGTCATCGGCATCAACCTCGTGGGCTTTGGGGTCGTGGCTGTTGGCAGCTGGATGGCGAACTCGGCTTCGCTGGCCGCCAACACCCTCGATTTTCTAGCTGACGCCGCGACCTATGGTCTGAGCCTGTGGGCGATCGGGCAGAGCGCCAAGGTGCGTGCGACCTCAGCGCTCCTAAAGGGTGGTAGCCTTGGCCTCATGGCCGCTGCGATCCTCGGCCTCGCCGTCTGGCGCGCCTTTGCGGGCGTTCAACCCGACGGCGGCGCGATCTCGGGCCTGGGGCTTTTTGGTGCCGCCGCCAACCTCTTGGCCGCCTTGCTGCTGATGCGTTACCGCGAGGGCGACGCGAATGTTCGCTCGGTGTGGCTCTGCACTCGCAACGATCTGATCCAGTGCGTCGCGGTGGCGATCACCGGCCTTGCGGTGAGCCTGACCCATTCCCGCTGGCCCGATCTTTTGGTCGGCGGTTTGTTGGCCGCAGTCTTCTTACGCTCGGCTTGGCAAATCACCACTCAGGCTCGTGCCGAGCTTGCGGCGACCATTAAGCCCAAGATTTGGCGTGAACTTATAACGCATTCCCATCGCTCCAAGGCACGGGTATAGGCCTCGCATGATCGGGACGGTGCTTCACGGCCAGTCTATCCGCATGACGGTCCTTCGCGGCCTTCAGCGCTCCCGTGTCGTCAACTCGCTAGGGTCGGGCGTCGCCCGGTTAGCGTCCGTCTTCTCCGACGCCCGCCATGCGCTTTCCGCCCTGGTGATCTGCGCGTTTGTCGCCGGAACGGTCATTTGCGGGCCGGGCGAACACGATCAGTTCGACGGCGACCCGCCCTCGGCGTCGCAAAGCGTATCGGCCACGACGGCCGCCGCGGAGAGCGCCATCGGGGTCGTCAAGGCGCCGGCCAGTCCGGACGCGCCCGTAAAAGGTAAAGTGGCGGGTTATTGCACCGGTCACTGCGCCAACCACTTCGTCAGCCTGCCCGGCCAGTTCGCGCAAGCTGTCGTGCCGTTCGACATCCGAACGGCCTGGGTCGTCTTCAACGATTCTCGGACCCTGGCGTCTCATCCCGCCCGCCTGGAGCGCCCCCCAAGGGTCTGATGCGTCTTTTCACGTCTTCGCGGCGTGAACGATTGCATCTGAACCTCAGGGAAACTCATTTTCATGTCACTCATCATGCGTGGCCGGCTGCGATACGCAGCCGCCAGCGCGGCCGCGCTCTTGGGCGCGCTCGGCCTTGGCTGTGGCGCGTGGGCCGATCCCGCGCCGCCGTTCCGAGATCTATTGAGCCAGGCCCAGACCAGCTCGCCGCGTCTTTCCGAAGCCGTTGCCGGCGTTCGCCAAGCTGAAGGGCTAGCGCGGCAGGCCGCAGCGCGACCCAATCCAACGCTTGGCGTCGATGTCGAAAATTTCAACGCGCAGACGCCGTTTGGAAAAGACAACGCGCAGACAACCTACGCCATCGAGCAGCCTCTCGAACTGGGCGGCAAGCGTGGGGCCCGGATCGCGGCCGGTCGCGCCGGCCTTGACGCGGCGCGGGCGCGGCTGACCCAGTCTACGGCCGACTACGCCTTCTCACTGGCCGAGGCCTACGCTCAGGCCGAAGCCGCCGAGCGTCAAGTCGCTCTGGCCCAGGAGTCCCTAGAGCTGGCGAACGATGTTGTTCGTGTTGCGCGGGCGTTGGTCGAGGCCGGCAAGGAAGCGGAACTTCGCAGCCTGCAGGCTCAGGCGGCGGTGACATCTGCGCGCGCGGCGCTGGACGCAGCCAGGGCGGAACGGGCTGGAGCCTTTGCCCGGCTGACTGCGCTCGCCGGCTCTCAGGCGCCGTTCACCTCCCTGAGCGAAAGCCTGCTGACGAAGCCTGGCCTGACCCCGGCTCGCAATGTCGACATCCTGTCGACCCCTGCGGTGCTGGCCGCCGAAGCGGAGCGCGAGGCGGCCGCCCGCCGTGTACGGGTGGAGCGGACGCGAGCGGTTCCCGACGTTACCGTCTCTGCCGGGGTTCGTCGCCTCGGCTTCGACAACTCGACGGCGCTGGTTGCGGGACTGTCCGTGCCGTTCCCGGTCTTCGACCAGAACCGCGGCAACATCAGCGCGGCCCAGGGCGAGTTGCAGGCGGCAGAGGCCCGGCTCAGCGCCGCACGTCTCGACGCCCAGGCCGACTTCAGCACAGCCCTCTTCCAGCTCGATGCTGCGACGACTCGCGTCACGGCCGCCACCGAAGGCGAAAGCGCCGCTGTCGAGGCCTTCCGCCTGACCCAGGTCGCTTACGAGGGCGGCAAGTCGCCCCTTCTCGAACTCATCAACGCGCGCCGGTCCCTAGCCGAAGCGCGCGCCCAAACCATCGAGGCCCAACTGGCGCGTCTGCGCGCCGAAGCGGGTCTGGCGCGCCTGCAAGGCCGCCCCATCGGAGATCGCTAATGTCCCGCACCACATTTCCAACCGCCAATCGCCAGTGGCTTCTGGGTGGCGCTGCCCTGATTGTTGCGCTCGGCGTCGGCTTCGGCGCCGCCAAGCTGACCAGTCCCAAGGCGCCAACCGAAACCGCCGCGCCGGAGGCCGCCACGCCTGAACACGCCGCAGACACCCTCACCATGGGTGCGGAGCGGCTCACGGCCTCCGGCGTCCAGACGCAGCCCGTTGCGACTAGCGGCTTGGCTGCTGAGATCGTCGCCCAGGCGACGGTCGAGGCCGAGCCCACGGGACAAGCTGTCCTGACGGCGCGCGCGGCAGGGTCGGTCGCCCGCATCACCAAGCGCCTTGGCGATCCCGTGCGCGCCGGCGAGACCCTGGCCCTCGTGGAGAGCCGAGACGCCGGGCAGATTGCGGCGGACCGCAGCGTGGCGACGGCGAAAGCCGACTTGGCCCGTCGCGTGCTCGCCCGCGAAAAGCGGCTCTACGAGCAGAAGGTCAGTCCCCGGCAAGACTATGAGACGGCGCAAGCCGAGCTCACAGCCGCAGAGGCGGAAGCCCGGCGCGCAACGTCGGCCGGTCGCGCCGCCGCCGTTTCGAGCGACGGCCGCTACGTCGCCGTCGTCAGCCCGATATCGGGTCGGATCACCGCCATGCCGGTGACCCTCGGCGCCTTTGTGCAACCCGAGACCGAGCTCTTCCGTATCGCCGATCCCGCGCGGATCCAGGTCGAGGCGCAGGTCACCGCGGCGGATGCGCGGCGGATCCAGCCTGGCGACCGGGCCGTCATCGAGACCAATGGCGGCGGGACCCAGGCGGCGGTCGTGCGGGCTGTCACCCCAGGCGTCAGCGAAGAAACGCGGTCGGCGACCGTGGTCCTCGCCCTGACCGGCGGCGCCGGCCAGGTGCAGCCGGGTCAACTGGTGCGCGCGCGCATTACCTCGCGCCAGTCGGCGACGACGGGGTTCGTGGTGTCGGAGGAGTCCGTTCAGGTGGTGGAGGGACGCGACGTCGTCTTCGTCCGCACGCCGACCGGTTTTCGGGTCCAGCCCGTCACGGTGGGCCAGCGTAGCGCGGGCCGTCTCCAGATTGTCCAGGGCCTGCGCGGCGGCGAGGTCATCGCCACCAAGAACGCCTTCCTGCTGAAGTCGGAGCTCGGCAAGAGCGCCGAAGAAGAATGATGCCCTCGCTCAGAACCGGAGACACGCCGCAATGATCGGCCGCATTCTGTCCATGGCTGTGAAGGGGCGTTGGTACGTCGTCTTCATAACGCTCCTTATCGCCGCCCTCGGGATCTGGCAGCTCGGAAAGCTGCCCATCGACGCCGTCCCCGACATCACCAACAAACAGGTCCAGATCAACACGATCGATCCGTCGCTCTCGCCGATCGAGATCGAGAAGCGGGTCACTTTCCCCATCGAAACGGCGCTGGCGGGCATCCCGGGGCTGGAGACCACCCGGTCGATCTCCCGGAACGGCTTCAGCCAGGTCTCAGCGGTGTTCACCGAAAAGACCGACCTTTATTTCGCCCGCCAGCAGGTGGCCGAACGCCTGACCCAGGCGCGTGACACGCTTCCGGCCGGGGTTCAGCCTCAGGTCGGGCCGGTGACGACCGGACTAGGCGAGGTGTTCATGTACACCGTCGAGTTCGCCTATCCCGGCGGCAGGGGCGCCCCTGTCAAGGACGGCACCCCGGGCTGGCAGAGCGATGGGTCTTACCTCACCCCCGAGGGCGAGCGCCTGTCCGATACCGTGGCCCAATCGGGATACCTGCGGACCGTGCAGGACTGGATCATTCGACCGCAACTGCGGTCTGTGAACGGCGTCGCCGGCATCGACTCGATCGGCGGCTACGCCAAGCAGTATGTCGTCGAACCGGATCCTTCGAAACTGGCGGCCTACGGCGTCTCATACACCGACCTAGCCAAGTCGCTGGAAGCGACCAACCTGTCGGTCGGCGCCAACTTCATTCAGCGCGCCGGCGAGGCCTATCTGGTCCGCGCTGACGCTCGGGTCCGAACGCTCGACGAGATCGCCAATGCGGTGATCGCCACGCGGTCGTCCGTACCGGTCACCGTGAAGGATGTCGCGATGGTGCGGGTCGGCGGCGATCTGCGGACCGGCGCAGCCACCAAGAACGGCCAAGAAACCGTGGTCGGCACGGCTCTGATGCTGATCGGCGAAAACAGCCGCACAGTCGCAAAGGCTGTGGGCGACAAACTCACCGATGTGAAGAAGTCGCTGCCGCCCGGCGTCGTCGTCAACACGGCTCTGGACCGCTCCGTGCTCGTCAACGCGACCATTGGCACGGTGGAGCGCAACCTCACCGAGGGCGCCATCCTGGTGGCCGCAACCCTCTTCTTGCTGCTCGGCAACGTCCGGGCCGCCTTCATCGCGGTGCTGATCATCCCGCTGTCGTTCCTGATGATGGCCATCGGCATGAACGGGCTGAAGGTGCCCGGCAATCTGATGAGCCTGGGCGCGCTCGACTTCGGCCTGATCGTCGACGGCACGGTCATCATCATCGAAAACTGCCTGCTCAGATTGGCGCAGCGGCAGCATCACGAGGACCGTCTGCTCACCTTGAACGAGCGCCTCGAAACCGTGCTGCGCGCGTCCAAAGAGATGATCCGTCCGACGGTCTATGGCCAGGCGATCATCTTCCTGGTCTTCGCCCCGCTGCTCACCTTCACGGGGGTCGAGGGCAAGACGTTCTCGCCGATGGCGATCACGATCATGCTCGCCCTGGGCGCCGCCTTCATCCTGTCCCTGACCTTTGTCCCGGCCATGGTCGCGCTGCTCATGCGCGGCAAGGTCGCCGAGAAGGAAGTGCGCATCATCCAGTGGATGAAGGACCGCTACGCGCCGGTGCTTGACCGCGCCGTCGCCAAGCCCTGGCCCTTCATCGGCGCCGCGCTCGGCGTCTTCGTCCTGGGCGGCGTTGTGTTCACCACCCTGGGCCAGGAGTTCATCCCGACCCTCGACGAGAAGAACATCGCCCTAGGCGCCTTGAAGCTGCCGTCGACCGCGCTCGAGCAGTCGAAGGACATGCAGCAGCAGGTCGAAAAGGCCGTCACGTCCTTGCCGGAGGTGGAGATGATGTTCGCCAAGACCGGCACGGCTGAAGTGGCGACCGACCCGATGCCGGTGAACCAGTCCGACGGTTTCGTCATCCTCAAGGCCAGCAAGGATTGGCCGGCGGGCGTGAAGACCAAGGAGCAGGTGGCCGAACGGATCTTGAAGAAGGTCGAGCCACTGCTGGGCAACAGCTACGAGATCACCCAACCGATCCAAATGCGCTTCAACGAGCTCATCGCCGGGGTGCGTGGCGATGTCGCCATCAAGCTCTATGGCGATGACCTTGAGAAGATGAGCGCCGCCGGCGCGAAGATCGGGACCGTCCTGCAGGGCATCCAGGGGGCGGAAGGCGTCCGGGTCGAACAGACCGCTGGCGCGCCGACCCTGGACGTCCGCTTCGACCGGGCCTCGATCGCTCGCTTCGGTCTGACTGTCGAAGAGGTGGCCGATACCTTGGCCACCGCGTTGGGCGGCCGCGAAGCCGGCAGCGTCTTCGAGGGAGACCGGCGGTTCGACATCGTCGTGCGCGTGCCCATGGCCCAGCGCAACGACCTCGACGCACTGGGCGCGACCCCGGTCATGCTGCCTTCGGTCGATGGCCGATCGCAACAGTCGGTGCCCTTGCGTCAGCTGGTGGAGCTTCGCTTCACGGACGGCCTGAACCAGGTCAGCCGGGAGAATGGCAAGCGTCGCGTCGTCATCCAGGTCAACGTCCGTGATCGCGACATCGGCTCGTTCGTGACCGAGGCCCGCGCCAAGGTCGATGCGGTGCAGTTGCCGGCCGGCTCCTACCTGGAGTGGGGCGGCCAGTACGAGAACCTCAAGGCGGCCACCAACCGCTTGGCGATTGTCGTTCCGATCTGCTTCCTCCTGATCTTCTTGATCCTGTTCATGGCGCTCGGAGGCCTGGGCCCGGCCGTGTCGGTGTTCGCGGCCATCCCCCTGGGGCTGGCGGGGGGCGTCTTCGCCCTGGCGCTCACCGGCATCACCTTCTCGATCTCGGCCGCTGTCGGTTTCATCGTTTTGGCCGGCGTCGCCGTTCTCAACGGTCTGGTCGTGATGTCGAGCATCAAGGAAAGGCTGGAGGCGGGCGTGCCGGTCGCGCGCGCCATTGTCGAGGGATCCATCGAGCGGTTCCGGCCGGTGCTTATGACCGGGCTGGTGCCCGCCATCGGGTTCATCCCCATGGCCTTGGCTCACGGCACGGGCGCGGAAGTCCAAAAGCCGCTGGCCATGGTGGTGATCGGGGGCCTGGTCACCGCCACCCTCGTGACCCTCCTGGTGCTCCCGGCCGTCTCGCAGCTCATCCTCAGCATCGGCTCCAAGAAGCGGGCCGCGTCGGAGGATGTAGGCCCGGCCCCGTTGCACCCACAAGCGACCTGACCGGGTGCGCCGGCGCGGCCGCCCCCGCCGCGCCGGCGCTTCCTTTTTTCACGAGGCCACCCCTTGACCCGTCTAACCCCGCAAATCCGACAGCTTTGGGCGCCCCTGGGGGCGGCCATTGTCGTCATGATCCCGGCCATTCTCCTGCGGATCGAAGGTTGGCGTCCCGATCCCATTCTCGACATGGCCGTGTTCGGCGTCGCCATCCTCGCGGCGGGGTTCATGCTGTCGTGGGGCGCGGAGGCAGCCGAGAAATATCTGTCCCAGGGCCTGATCCTGGCCGCGGTGGCCATTGTCACCGTGCTGCCGGAGTACGCCGTCGACGTCTACTACGCCTTCCAGGCCGGGCGGTCGCCGGAACAGGGCTACGTCGCCTTCGCCGCCGCCAACATGACGGGAGCTAACCGTTTGCTCATCGGCCTGGCGTGGCCGGCCATGGTGCTCCTGCACTGGTGGAAATCCCGCCGCCAGGGGATCGAGCTGGCCCCTGCCAACGCCGTCGAGGTCGTCGCCCTGGCGGTGTCCAGCGCCTACGCCTTTGTCATTGTCTGGAAGAACACCATCAGCCTGATCGACACGGTCGTCCTGATCTCCGTGTTCGGACTTTATCTGTGGCGTGTCGCCAAGGTTCCTAAGGCGCAAGACGAGGACGAGGACGAAGAGCCCGGTCCGGGCGCCATCATCTCCAAGTGGCCGGCGGCCCAGCGTTGGGCCGCGATGGCGGCAATGACCGTCATCGCCGCTGCGGTCATCCTGGCGGTGGCCGAGCCCTTTGCGGAATCCATGATCCAGGGCGGCCGCGTCCTGGGCATTGATCAGTTCCTGCTGATCCAGTGGTTAGCGCCCATCGCCAGCGAAGCGCCCGCCGTGGTCATCGCCGTCCTGTTCGTGCTGGCCGGTCGAGCGGCTGCCGGCCTCATCGCCATGATCAGCGACAAGATCAATCAGTGGACCTTGCTGGTCGGCATGTTGCCGCTGGCGATGAGCCTGGGCGCCGGCCACCTGGTGGCCATGCCCCTCGATGCGCGCCAGCACGAGGAGTTCTTCCTTACGGCGGCCCAGTCGCTGTTTGGCTTGGCGCTCCTGCTTCGCCTTCGGCTTTCCGTACCTGGGGCGCTGGCCCTGCTCGTCCTCTTTATCGCTCAGTTCACCGTGGCCCTGGTGTTGAGGCAGGACGAGGCCAGGGATATCGCCATCCTGACCGCCATCGCCTGGGGTTACTTGGCGCTGGCTGGCGTCATGTTCGCCGTCAACTGGCGACAGGTCCGTGAGCTGTTCGCGACGGTCGTCGCCATCGCGGTCGCCAAGACGGCGCACCCCGACCTGGGCAAGGCGCCGCCTCCGGCCGGAGGCGCCGCACGATGACCGACATCCCGGCTTTTCCCGTCGGCCCACGACGGCGGTCAATCCTGGCGGGGCTGCTCCTCGGGGGCCCGCTGTGGGTCGCCGGCCCGGCCTTGTCCGCCCCTCCGCCCATCCGCGTTCTCATCGTCGAGCCGGTGGCGACTGATCTGTGGCGGGCGGACGCGGCCGGCCAATGGCTCCAGTTCGCGCTTGATCGCGCTGCCGGCGGGATCCTCGAGCTCAGCTTCGTCACCAAGGGCGGCGAGGCGATGGCCGCGCCGCCGACGCAGAGCGTGACGCTCACGGCTCCCAGGGGTCGGCCGCTGCCTTTCGTCGCCGGCGGCGCCGGGTGGCGCTCGACATCTGGTGCGGGACCTCCACTCGATGGGTCGACACTGAGCATCGTCGAGGCCGACCATCGCCATGACTTCCGCCTGAACGTCCACGACGCGGCCCCGTCACCGCCGGCGGTGCGGTCATGAGCCTGACCGTTCGCCCGAGCCATGGAACCCATCGGTCACACGGCGATCCCCAAACCTGCGCCTTCCCGTCTTCGACGGACGGCGCGCGCGACCTGCCGCATTGGCGGCGAGGCGCGCGCCCGGTCGCCCGTCCCCAACTTTAAGGAGCTTCCCATGCCCATTCCCGGACAAGCCGTTCTGCTTCGGATCTACACGGACGAACAGGCTCTCGTAGGCGACCGGTCTCTGATCGACGAGGTCGTGCGCCGCGCTCAAGAAGCCCGGCTCGCAGGGGCCACGGTGCTGCGCGGTCTGAAGGGGTTTGGCGCGGGCGCGCGCCTGCACCAGCACCGCACCTTTGCGCTCAACGACAATCTGCCGGTCGTCATTGAGGTGGTCGATGAGGACTCCAAGCTGCGGGCCTTCGTCGAAACCCTCAAGGATCTGGCCGACATTGGCCTGGTGACCTTCGAAAAGGTCGAAGTGCTCCGCTACGGCGCCAATCACGCCGACGACGGCGACCGCTCGACGGGGGTCGGCCATGAGCGCTGAGAAACTTCGCCTCGAAATCCCGCTTCTGCTGCCGGAAGCCAAGGATGAATGCGACCGCTGCGTGGAGGCCCTGACCGCAGTTTTGCGCAGCCGCGCAGGCGTCTCGGAGGTCCACGTCGTCGAGGGTGGTACGGCCGGGCAGGGCGAACTTTGCCTTCACTTCGATCCGGCCCAAACCTCGATCGATCAGCTTCGCGCCTTCGCCCAGCACTCCGGCGCGGTGATGCAGGAACGCTTTGGCCACCTTCGCTTCCAGCTTGGGGGGAGCCCGCATGCCCGATCGGCGCGCCGCATCGCCGATGAGTTGCGGAGCCAAGTCGGCGTTATCCAGGCCGAGATTGGGCCCAACGGGCGCGGGTTCGTCGAGTTCGACAAAGAGAAAACAGACGAAGGCAAGCTGCGGGACGCAGTCAAGGCCGCTGGGGCGAGCATGGCGCCGACCCCCAGCGCTTCGACGGACACCTCCGAAGCGCCACATCGGCGACGGCCCAGTTATCACGATCACGCTGAACACGGTCCCGGCGGACACAGCGCTGCAGGCGAGGAGGCCGCGGCAAACGATGCGGCTCCTGTGGCTAAGGCGCAAAAGACGCCTGAGGCGGCCAAGGGCCACGAGGGCCACGATCATGGGCCCGGCGACCACGACCATGCGCATGGCGGCATCTTCGGCGAACGCACGGAACTGATCTTTGCCGTCCTGTCGGGCGTCGCGCTGCTGGCCGGGTGGCTGATCGGCAAGTGGACCCCGATGACGTCGACCTTCTTCTATATCGCCGCATACGGGTTCGGCGGCTTCTTCACCCTCAAGGAAGCCTTCGAGAACCTGCGCAAGCGGCGCTTCGAGATCGACACCTTGATGCTGGTCGCCGCGATCGGCGCGGCCGCTCTGGGGCAATGGGCCGAAGGCGCACTGCTCCTGTTCCTGTTCAGCATCGGCCATGCCCTGGAGCATTACGCCATGGGCCGCGCGCGGCGCGCCATCGAGGCGTTGGCCGAGCTGGCTCCCGACCGGGCCACAGTCCGGCGCGGGGAGGGGACCGAAGATGTTGCGGTTGCCGAACTGGTGGTTGGCGATGTGGTGGTGATCAAGCCCAACGAACGGATCGCTGCAGATGGCGTCGTCGTCGCTGGGGAAAGCAGCGTGAATCAGGCGCCGGTCACCGGCGAGAGCGTGCCGGTCGACAAGCGGCCGGCCGCGGCCGACGCCGACTTCGCCAAGGCGAGCCCCGAGCACCGCGTCTTCGCCGGTACGATCAATGGGTCCGGCGCGCTGGATGTGAAGGTCGCCAAGCTGTCGTCGGAATCGACCTTGGCGCGCGTCGTGAAGATGGTGGCTGAGGCCGAGGCCCAGCGTTCGCCGACCCAGCGGTTTACCGACAAGTTCGAGCGTATTTTCGTGCCCTGCATCCTGGCCTTCGTCGGCATGCTGATGCTCGCCTTCCTAGTCATCGACGAGCCCTTCACCGTCAGCTTCTACCGCGCCATGGCGGTGCTTGTGGCCGCCAGCCCCTGCGCGTTGGCGATTTCCGTGCCCAGCGCTGTCCTCAGCGGCGTCGCGCGGGCCGGCCGCGGCGGTGTCCTGGTCAAGGGCGGAGGCCCGCTCGAGAACCTCGGCACCCTTACGTCGCTCGCCTTCGACAAGACCGGCACGCTGACCGAGGGCAAGCCGCGTCTCACGGACGTAGTCCCCGCAGAGGGGGTCGACGAAAATGAGCTCCTGGCAATCGCCATTGCGGTCGAGACGCTCAGCGACCACCCGTTGGCCGGCGCGGTCGTGCGGGACGGCGGCGAGCGGCTGGGCGACCACCCCAAGCGCACGGCCAAGGACGTCAAGAGCCTGACTGGCAAGGGTGTCCAGGCCGACGTCGACGGTGTCTCGACCCACATCGGCAAGCCGGGGCTGTTCGAGTCCGGCGACGGGACGGCGATGCCTGAAAGCGTGCGCAACGCTGCGCGCAAGTTGGAGACGGACGGCCGGACCGTCATGGTCGTCCGGCACGGCGATCGTTACCTCGGCGTACTGGGTCTGATGGACACCGCGCGCCCCGGCGCAAAGGAGGTCATTCAGCGTCTACGGGCCCTGGGCATCCGCCGCATCCTGATGCTGTCGGGCGACAATCAATCGGTCGCCGACGCCATCGCCAAGGAGCTTGGTCTCGACGAGGCCAAGGGTGGACTGATGCCCGAGGACAAGGTCGCGGTCATCAAAGAGCTGCGCGCCAAGGAGGGCAAGGTCGCCATGGTCGGCGACGGGGTCAACGACGCCCCCGCCATGGCCAACGCGACCGTGGGCATCGCCATGGGGGCCGCAGGTTCGGACGTCGCGCTGGAAACCGCCGACGTCGCTTTGATGGCTGACGACCTCACCCACCTGCCTTTCGCCGTCGGCCTCAGCCGCAGCACGAGCAGGATCATCAAACAGAACCTTTGGGTCAGCCTCGGGGTCGTGGCGTTCTTGATCCCCGCCACCCTGTTCGGTCTGAAGATCGGGGCTGCGGTCATCTTCCACGAGGGCTCGACCCTGCTGGTCGTCGTCAACGCGCTGCGACTCCTGGCGTTTAAGGACAAGAGCAAGTGACGGCGCTCAAGGACTGGCTGGCCCAAATTCGCATCGACGTCGTGGCGGTGCTGGTGGCGGGAGCCGCGCATCCTGCCGGCAAGGTACGCCTGGCCGGACTGCTCGCCATCGGCCTCGCAGCTGGCTTTGCCCTGGGCACCTCACCGCGCCCGACCCTGGCGGCGGCGACCCGCATCGCCGCCGTGCCGCCGGTTGTCTCCGCATTGCCGGTCGGCGGCGTCGATCTGGATGGCGATGGGCGCGTGGACCTGGCCCAACCGGTCGATCATGCGGTTCGCGGCGTCGACGCCTACGGGTCCGGAGCTTTCGGCGCGTCGCGGGACGGCGGTCGCCGGGCCCACCATGGATTGGATCTGATCGCCACGCCGGGCGAGCCGGTTCGCGCGCCGATCGGCGGCAAGATCTCCAGGATCGGGGCCGCCTATGTGGGCGAGCGCGATTTGACGTTCATCGAGATCGTCAATCCCGTCACCCACTACACCGCGCGGCTGCTTTACGTCGGGCCTTCGGTCCCGGCCGGTCGGACGGTGGTCGCCGGCGAGGTCATCGGCTCCGCCCAGGACCTGGCGCAGCGCTATCCGGGCGGCATCACCAACCACGTCCACGTCGAGTTTCAGGGGCGCACTGGCGGCCGGCTCGATCCGCGCGTCGTGCTCGATGGCCTGATCAAAGACCGAGGGGCTTCAGCGTGAGCCCGGGCGTCGTAGCGGGCAGGACCCCGACTGGCCGTTTTAGGGTGAATGCCCCAAGGCCGCAGGACCGGCCGCAATGACCGATGACAGACCACCCGGACCCTCGTCGTGGGCGATCCTCTTGGCGGGCGCGTCGGTCATTTTCCTCATCACGGCGCTGGTGCTGCTGGCGCTCATACCGGGAGGACGATGATGACCCAGGTGGAGACAAGCCTCGATATAGCCGCGCCGCCGATGAAGGTCTGGCGCGCCCTCTGCGATTTCGCAGCCTACCCGCGGTGGAACCCCTATCGCGAGATCATCGGCGTCGCGGCGGAAGGCGAGAAGGTCGTCCTAAAGATCGGCCCTGATCCGGCCAAGCGGCACCCCGTGCCGGCGCGCATCGTCGCCTTCGAGCCTGGCAAACTACTGATTTTCAGGACCGGGCGCGCCCTGATCCTTCACGCTACGGAGAGCTTCGAGTTCGAGCGGTCCTCGCGCGGCACGCGCTTGCGCCATGTTGCCCGGATGACCGGTCTCGGCGCAGGCCTGGTCGGTCGTCTGACGTTCGGATCCAAGCTGATCCAGGTGTACGATGAGGTCGACGACGCTTTGGCGCACTATGTCGTCCCTGGGCGCCAGCCCAAGCGGCGGCTTCCGCCCTTATGAGTGCCAACCTTAGCAGCCTGCCGTAGGAAGCGATCCACGCCTTCCCGCCTGGTCTGGCCTACGGGGCGCGACGGCGTCCATGTCGGATAGTGGTCCACCAAAACCTCGACTCGCGGGGTAGTTCGAACCTGGCGCGTATTCCGATGGAGAACATTGGAGCCCGCGCCTATGGATCACGCCAAACCCAATCCCGGCATGGAGCGGAAGCATTATCGCCGCTTGGCCGGGATGATCGCGCTGTCGTTCGTCTCGATGTACGTCCTGATGTACGCGATGGTCGACAAGATCGCGGATGTCCATCCCAGCCTGAACCAAGCCTATATGGCCGGCCTGATGACCGCCCCGATGGTGGTGATCGAGCTCATCCTGATGAGCATGATGTATCCGCGGCGCGGCCTTAACGCCGCGATCCTGGCCGTTAGCATCGCGGTCGGTGTGCTCTGTTTCACCGGCATCCGCCAGCAGTGGCTGATCGGGGATGGGGAATTCCTCCGCTCGATGATCCCGCACCACTCGGGAGCGATCCTGATGTGCGGAAAGGCGCCGATCCAAGACCCCGAACTCAAGCGACTCTGCGCCACAATCATCCAGGGCCAGCAAGCTGAGATCGATCAGATGAACGCGATGCTCAAGGCGCCGCGCTGACCGACTCAGGCCGAGTTTGGCCGCAGATCGGGGTCCAGCTGGTCGACGAGCAGCTTTCGCGCGCGGTAAACGCGGGTCTCGACGGTCTTGACGGAAACCCCCAGCATGTCGGCGGCCTCTTGCTGGCTGTAACCCTCGAAGGCCGTCAGGATCAGTGCTTCCTTCAATGCCCCGGGCAGGCGGCTCACGGCACGGTCTAACCGGCGGGCCTGCTCGTCCTGCAGGATGACGTGCTCGGCGCCGGGCTCGGGATCGGCCTTCTCAAGCGCCTCGGTTTCGTCTTCGAGGGACTTCGAGCCAAAAAGGGCGCGTCGAACCAACATGCGACGGCCACGGTCGCGGACCTTGTTGATGGCGATGGTGCGCAGCCAGGCGCCGAACGAACGGCTGGGATCATAGCGCTTCAACGCGGACCAGGCGGCTATGAAGGCTTCGTGCGCCGCCTCATAGGCTTCGTCAGCATCGCCCGTGTAGCGGCGAAGCAGGCGGTAGAGCGGTTCCTTGTGGCGTCGAACCAGCACAGCGAAGGCCTTATCATCACCCTCAACTGCCTGGCGGGCGAGGGCGGCATCGGACGCCTCGGCGTCCGCCATCACCTGGCGTCTTGGGTCAGCGACTGGACCACCGTGTCGTCAAACTTGGCCGTCTGTTGCGGCGTCAGGACCGAGCGCATAGCCAGGGTGTGGACCATGGTCTCCTTCTGCAGTTCGCCCATGGCGTGGTGGAAGCGGTCGATGGCCGCCTGCATCTCCGGGGTGTAGGCATGCTGTTGCTGGAAGGCGCGAGCGAGTTCGGCATTGGCCGCCCTCATCTCGGCTTCCATGACTTGGCGCTTTACGTCGTGATCGCGCTCAATACCTTCGAGACGCACCTTCTGTTCGGCGGTCAGGTTCAGCTTTTCGTGGACGAGTTGATGTAGCGGCGTCGGCCGTTGCATCTGGCGTTTCACATACTCCGCACCGCCCCAGACGCCGAGCGCCGCGACCAGCACGGACAGCACCAGCGTCAGCAGCATGCCGCGCATCAAGCTCACCGGTCGCCCTCGAGCAGCGTGGAAGGCGCCAGATTGGCGGCCGAAGAGAAGGTCGCATAGGGGTGCGGCCCTGAGATCTCGGCGGTGGCGATCGCTCCCCCGGCGGTAACCCCCATAGCCAGCGCGAGGCCCACGGAGGCCAGCCGAACAGGCGCCAAGGCCGCCGAAGCGCTCGCCTCACGTCGGCGGTCGTCGATGCTGTGGCCGATTTCGCCGTCCAGACCGTCCAGCGACCGGTCAGTCGGACTCGCCGCCAGCCGTGCGACGAGCTCATCCAAGCGCTCACTCATGTCCTGATCCTCTTGTCGCCCCTGATATCTATACGCTTCAGCCTCGTCCCACCCCTAAGCCGGATGCTCTGGTGGCGTCGTGATCCGCTGGAGTAAGCCTTGACCTTCCCATGATGGGAAGTGTTACCCGGTTCGGCTCACATTGAGGATCAGCATGAATATCGGGCAAGCGTCGAACGCCTCGGGCGTCTCGGCCAAGATGATCCGCTACTATGAGCAGATCGGACTCATCCGCCCGGCTGGGCGCACCGACACCAACTACCGCAGCTTCAGCGAGCGCGACCTCAACGACCTTCGCTTCATCAAGCGGGGTCGCGCACTGGGTTTCTCGATCGAGGAGATCACCAATCTGCTGTCGCTCTGGCGAGACCGCACCCGCCCCAGCCGGGAGGTCAAGGCCATTGCCGACGGCCATGTCGCGGACCTGCGGACGCGGATCGCCGAGATGCAGGCCATGGCCGACACTCTGAGCGCGCTGTCGGACTGCTGCGCCGGGGACGAACGCCCCGACTGTCCGATCCTCAGCGACCTCGCCGCTGGTCCGCGCCAGCCTGAAGCTAATTCGGCTGGATCGCCACGACCTCGGGGGCCGCGCCGCCCGTTTTGACCGTGAAGGCCACCTGCTGACCGACCTTGACGGTTTTCAGCAGTGACGGGTCAGCCTTGAACGCCATGGTCATGGCCGGCCAGTTCAGCGCGGCGATCGGGCCGTGCTGCAGCGTCACCGAACCCGCCTTGGCGTCGATTTTCTTTACGACGCCGGCGCCCTGCACACCGGCCGGCGCCGGCATGGCCATGCCCGGCATGCTGCTCATGTCGTGAGTGACCTGGGCGTAGGCGGGAGCGCTCAAGGTCAGGGCCGCGACGGCGGCGAGGACCAGCTTCATTTTGAATCTCCAGAATTGATCGGCCGGGCGACGGCGTCGCACACAGCCTTTGTTTGGGATACGCCCCGGGCTTGAGCCGGCCCTCAAAGGCGCACCGCGCGCAGTCGCAAAGCGTTGGCGATCACGCTGACGCTGGACAGCGCCATGGCCGCCGCCGCCAGGGCCGGTGACAACAGCCAGCCCAGCGTCGGGTAGAGCACACCGGCGGCGATTGGGATGCCGGCGACGTTGTAGACGAAGGCGAAGACTAGGTTCTGGCGGATGTTGCGCATCACCGCCGCGGAAAGGCGGCGCGCGCGCACCAGGCCCTGGAGATCGCCATGCAACAGGGTGACGCCGGCGCTTTCGATCGCCACGTCGCTGCCCGCGCCCATGGCGATGCCGACATCGGCGGCCGCTAGGGCAGGGGCGTCGTTGACGCCGTCGCCGGCCATGCCGACGACCCGGCCTTCCCGCCGAAGGCGTTCGACAACGGCGGCCTTGTCCTGGGGCAGCACTTCGGCCTCGACGTCATCTAGGCCGAGCTGTTTGGCGACGGCTTCGGCCGTGATCCGGTTATCGCCCGTCATCATGACGAGCCGCACCCCTTGCGCCTGCAGCGCACGGATGGCGTCCGCCGTGGTCGCCTTGATCGGGTCGGCGATGGCCAAGACCGCAGCCAGCTTCCCGTCAACGACCAGGAACACCGTCGTGGCGCCCTCGGCTCGCAGGCGGTCCGCCTCGGCGTCCAGTGGCGTCGTGGTCACGGCCTGCTCTTGCAACAGGCGCGATCCGCCAAGCACGATCACTTTGCCGTCCACATGACCGACCACGCCCTTGCCAACCGGCGAGTCGAAATCGGTCGCTTCCGAGAGCGTCAGGCCACGCGCCTGCGCTGCCCGCAGGATGGCGTCGGCCAGCGGATGTTCGCTGCCTCGCTCAAGGCTAGCGGCCAGGCGCAAGACCTCATCCTCGGCGAACCCAGGGACGGCCTGGATCTGGGTGACAGCAGGCCGTCCCTCCGTCAGGGTTCCGGTCTTGTCGATCACGAGGGTGTCGATCTTCTCGAAGCGCTCCAAGGCCTCGGCGTTCTTGATCAGCACGCCGGCCTGGGCGCCCCGGCCGACGCCGACCATGATCGAGATCGGCGTGGCCAGCCCTAGCGCACAAGGGCAGGCGACGATTAGCACCGAGACCGCCGCGATTAGGGCGTAGGCCAAGCGCGGCTCGGGGCCGAAGAGGCCCCAGACCAGGGCGGCCAAAAGAGCCACCCCGATGACGCTCGGCACAAACCAGCCGGACACCCGGTCGGCCAACCGCTGGATCGGCGCACGGCTACGCTGCGCCTGGGCGACCATCTGGACGATCTGGGAGAGCAGAGTGTCGGCGCCGACCTTCTCGGCCCGCATCAGAAACGACCCCGTCTTGTTGAGGGCGCCAGCCACTACCTTGGCGCCCGGCTCCTTGGTGACCGGCATGGACTCGCCGGTCACTAGGGACTCGTCGATCGAGACCCGGCCCTCGACGATTTCGCCATCGACGGGGATTTTCTCGCCCGGCCGGACCCGAAGCCGGTCGCCCACCTGGATCGTGTCGATGCCGACCTCCTCGTCTTCGCCAGCGTCGGTGACGCGGCGCGCCGTCTTCGGCGTGAGGTTCAGCAGTGCCTTGAGGGCCCCCGAGGTGCGTTCGCGGGCTCCCAGCTCCAAGACCTGGCCTAAGAGGACAAGCACGGTGATGACGGCGGCGGCCTCAAAATAGACCGGCACCGATCCGTCGCCACGCCGGAGGGCTTCTGGAAAGACCCCCGGCGCCATCACGGCGACGACGCTGTAGAGCCAGGCCACGCCAACGCCCATGGCGATCAGGGTGAACATGTTGAGGTTGCGGGTGCGCAGCGACGCCCAGCCGCGTGCGAAGAACGGAGCGCCGGCCCACAGCACAACCGGGCTGGCCAAGGCGAATTGGATCCAATTCGACGTCGTCGGCGCGACCATCATCCGGTGGCCCAGAAGGTGGGAGCCCATTTCCAGGGCGAACACCGGCACGGCCAGCGCCAGGCCAACCCAGAACCGCCGCGTCATGTCGGCCAGTTCGGGATTGGGGCCGCTGTCGGCGCTGACCACCTCAGGTTCGAGCGCCATGCCACAGATCGGGCAGGCCCCCGGACCGGACTGCCGGACCTGCGGGTGCATGGGGCAGGTGTAAATGACGCCCTCAGCCCGAGGCGCCGCAGCGGCTGGCTTGGGGCAGAGGTAGCGCTCGGGATCGGCGACGAACTTCGTCTGGCAGCCTGTCGAGCAGAAATAGTAGGTCTGTCCCGCGTATTCAGCCGTCCCGCGCGCTGTCTTGGGATCGACCGTCATGCCGCAGACCGGGTCGATCGTCGTATCGCCGCCGGACCCTGGGTGATCATTCCCATGGCCATGATGAGCATGAGCATGTTGATGGGGATGGCTGTCGGACATGGGTGGATTCCCGGAGGCGGCGCTTGAGCTCCCTCTAGTGTCTACGCAGCAGCTATGGGGCGCCCCGCGCCGCGCGGCGTCATCGGTGTGGTCCGCGGGAGCGCAGCAGCTCTCGTTGCGACCCTGTTCGGTCTTGCGAAGCATCGCGATCTCCTTGAACTGGTTTCGCTTCGCCAGGACAGATAGGGCTTCCCATCATGGGAAGGTCAAGGGGCCACCCGCATCCTTGTGAACCCAGGGCACGCGCGCCGAATTTCGCGCTTTCGCCAAGGGTCAGGTCGGCGGCCATGCGTATCCCTGAGGAGTGCGCGTCCTTCGCGCCTCTGGTCACGCGCGTAGGATCTCGACTCCATGAAGAACCTCAACCGGCGGCAGATGCTGCGCGTCGCTTCCGGACTCGGCGGCGGATTGGCCCTTAGCAGTCTGCTACCCGGGTGGGCGCAGAGCGCCACGCCGGGCATGGCGCCGACCTTGCCGACGTTGACCGGCCCCAACATCGATCTGCGCATCGGCCACTCGAGCCTGAACGTGGACGGTCGCGCGGGTCACGCCGTGACCATCAACGGGACGGTGCCCGGGCCGCTGCTGCGTCTGAAGGAAGGTCAAACGGTTCGGCTGTCGGTCCGCAACGACCTTGCCGAGGACACCTCGGTCCATTGGCATGGCCTGCTCGTGCCGTTCCAGATGGATGGCGTTCCTGGGGTGACCTTCCCGGGGATCAAGCCGGGCGAGACGTTCGTCTACGAATTCCCGGTCAAGCAGTCGGGCACCTATTGGTACCATAGCCACTCCGGTCTGCAGGAGGCTGAAGGGCACTACGGCCCGATCATCATCGACCCCGCGGGTCCGGACCCCGTCGCCTACGACCGGGAGCATGTGGTCGTGCTGTCGGACTACAGCTTCATGCACCCGCACCTGATCTTCAAACGGATGAAGCAGCAGGGCGGGGTCTTCAATTTTCAGAAGCAAACCGTGGCCGGGCTGCTGGCGGGCAAGGACCAGACGCTCAAGGAGCGGACGGAATGGGCCAAGATGCGCATGGATCCGACGGACATCTCGGACGTGACCGGCGCGGCGCTGAAGTTCCTCGTCAATGGCCACGGCCCCGCCGACAACTGGACCGGGTTGTTCACACCCGGCGAGCGGGTCCGCCTGCGCTTCATCAATACCGCGGCGCAGATGGTGTTCGACGTGCGCATCCCCGGTCTGAAGATGACGGTGGTGGCGTCGGACGGTCAGAACGTGCGGCCCGTCGAGGTGGACGAGTTCCAGATCGGCAATGCCGAGACCTACGACGTGATCGTCCAGCCGACGGAAGACAAGGCCTTCACCCTGGTGGCCGAAGCCGTTGACCGCTCGGGGATGGGGCGCGCCACGCTCGCCCCGCGCGCCGGCATGACCGCCCAGGTTCCGCCGCTGCGCGAACGGCCCCTGGCGACCATGCGCGACATGGGCATGGACATGAGCGCCATGAAGGGCATGGGCGGGATGGCGGGCATGGACCACGCCAGCATGGGCCACGACATGGCCGCAATGCCGGGCATGGCTGGGATGACCCCGGAGCCCGGGATGGCGCTGCCTAAACCTCGCGGCTCGGACGCTATGGGCAGCATGCCCGGCATGACCATGTCGATGCGTGACCCGCAGAATGCGCCAGGGGTCAGCATGGGCCCGGGGGTGCAGACTATCGCGCCCATGCCTATCGATCGGACCGGCGAGCCGGGTCAGGGGCTAGCGAGCGTCGGCCATCGGGTGCTGGTCTACAAGGACCTGATCGCGTTGACCGCCAATCCCGATCAACGCACCCCGACCCGTGCGCTCGACATCCACCTCACCGGCAACATGGAACGGTTCATGTGGGGGTTCGACGGCCTGAAGTTCAGCGAGACCAGCAAGCCCTACACCTTCGAGAAGGGCGAACGCGTGCGGGTCACCCTGATCAACGACACCATGATGGCGCACCCGATCCACCTGCATGGCCACTTCTTCGAGTTGACCCATGGCCCGACAGGGTACGGCCCCCGAAAACACACGGTGATGGTGATGCCGGGGGGGAAGGTCTCGTGGGACTTCACCGCCGATCCCGGCGATTGGGCCTTCCACTGTCACATGCTCTACCACATGCACGCCGGGATGTTTCAGGTGTTCGCCGTGCGGTCCCTCGACGGAGGCGCCGCATGACCCGCCTTGCCCTGATTGGACTTTTGCCCCTGGCTCTGGCCGCTCCTGCGGTCGCCCAGACCATGGACCACTCGAGCATGCCGGGGATGGCCATGCCTGCGACGAGTCCACCGGCCAAGGGGAAGGCGACGCCGGCCGCCAAGCCCGCGGCGGACCCGCACGCGGGTCACGATATGTCGGCGATGGCTCCCGCTGCGTCGGCGCAATCTACCGCGCAGCCGGCCGCAGCCGACCCGCATGCCGGCCATGACATGTCGGCCATGGCCCCGGGCGCTATGCCCGGCATGGCCATGCCCGATAAACCAGCGGATCAGGCTGCGATGCCTGACATGGCCGGCCACGACATGTCGGCGATGGCCCAGCCGGATATTCCGAAATCGCCGCCGCCGCCCCCGCCCACGGACCACGCGGCCGAGCGGTTCTTCTCGCCGGCGGCCATGGCGGCCGCCCGCGCGCAGTTGACGCGTGAGCACGGCGCGATGCCGCTCTCCTCGGTCATGGTCAATCTGGCCGAGTATCAGGCCCGCTCCGGCGCGGATGGCTACCGCTGGGAAGGTCAGGCTTGGTTCGGCGGTGACATCAACCGCCTGGTGGTGAAGACCGAAGGCGAGGGCGCACGTGGCGAAGGCGTGGAAAGCGCCGAGGTGCAGGCCCTCTATTCCCGCGCCGTCGGTGTCTACACCGACCTGCAGGTTGGCCTGCGGCAGGACGTCGAGCCCTACGGCCGCACCTATGCGACCGTCGGTTTCGAGAGCCTGTTGCCCTATTGGTTCGACGTTGAAGGCGCCGCCTTCCTGTCGACCAAAGGCGATTTGTTGGCGCGGCTCGAAGGGACCTACGATCTGCGGCTGACCAATCGGCTGATCCTGCAGCCGCGAGCTGAACTCAACTTCGCAGCCCAGAACACGCCGGAGACCCGCATCGGGTCAGGCCTGTCCAACGCCGAGTTGGGGCTACGGCTGCGCTACGAAATCCGCCGTGAGTTCGCGCCCTATATCGGCGTGTCGTGGGACCGAAAGGCCGGCAAGACCGCAGACTATGCCCGCGCACGCGGCGAGGACGCGGAGGCCACAAGCGTCGTGATCGGCATCAAGGCGTTCTTCTGATCATCGCCTGGCGCGACGCCGTCGCAGCAGCAGGAAGCCGGCAGGGATCACCAGCATCGACAGTAGCGGTGCGGTGATCATGCCGCCGATCATCGGCGCGGCGATCCGGCTCATGACTTCCGCGCCAGCCCCATGGCCGACCAGGATCGGAAAGAGGCCGGCAAGGATCACCGCCACCGTCATCGCCTTGGGCCGCACCCGCAGCAGAGCGCCCTCGCGCACGGCCGCCTCGACTTGTCCTTGGCTTGGGTCAAGGCCGCGCTCGGCCAGCGCCTGCTTGAGGTAGATCAGCATCACCACCCCGAATTCGGCCGAGACCCCGGCCAGCGCGATGAACCCGACACCGGTCGCCACCGACTGATGGAAACCAAGCAGGTAGAGGGTCCAGATTCCGCCGGTCAGGGCGAAGGGCAGGGTGGCCATGATCAGGGCCGCTTCATCGAACCGGCCGAAGGTCAGGTAGAGCAGCACGAAGATGATGAGCAGGGTGGCCGGCACGACCACCTTCAGCCGGTCGGCGGCCCGCTGCAGATACTCAAACTGGCCGGAGTAGGCGACGGATACCCCCGGAGGTAGCGGCACGGAGCTGGCGACAGCGCGCCGCAGATCGCCGACGACGGCGGTGAGGTCGCGACCCCGAACATCGACATAGACCCAAGTCGAAGGCCGGGCATTTTCGGTCTTCAGCATGGGCGGGCCATCGACGATCTCGACCTTGGCTACCGATCCCAACGTGATCTGCTGCCCGTTCGGCGTGAGGATCGGCAGCGTCCGCAGGCCCTCCAAGCTGTCGCGCAGTTCGCGCGGGTAGCGGACGCTGATCGGATAGCGCGCCACGCCCTCGACGGTCTCGCCGATGGTCTCGCCGCCGACGGCCCCGGAGACGATCGACTGCACATCGGCGATATTCAGGCCAAATCGCCCTGCAGCGGCACGGTCGATATCGACATCGACGTAGCGCCCGCCGGTCAGCCGCTCAGCGAGGGCCGAACTCACGCCCGGGGTTTTCTTGGCCACGGCTTCGATTGCCGCCGCCACCCGATCGAGGTCCTGCAGGTTGGTCCCCGACACCTTGACCCCTATCGGGCTCTTGATACCTGTCGCCAGCATGTCGATGCGGTTGCGGATAGGCGGCACCCAGACGTTGGCCAGCCCGGGAACCTTCACGGCATTGTCCAGGGCCTCCACCAGCTTGTCCGGCGTCATGCCCGGCCGCCATTGGTCGCGAGGTTTGAACTGGATCGTCGTCTCGAACATCTCGAGCGGGGCCGGGTCGGTGGCTGTCTCGGCTCGGCCAGCCTTGCCGAACACCGTCTTCACCTCCGGTACGGTCATGATCATGCGATCGGTAAGTTGCAAAAGCTCCGAAGCCTTGGCGGCGGAAATGCCCGGAAGCGCCGATGGCATGTAGAGCAGATCACCCTCGTCCATATGGGGGATGAACTCGCCGCCTAGGCGGCTGAGAGGCCAGGCTGTCGTCGCGAAGGCCAGCAGCGCCACAAGCAGCGTGGCTTTCGGCCGGCGCATCACGGTGTCCAGCGCCGGGCGGTACAGTCGCGTCAGGAAGCGGTTAAGCGGGTTAGCGGATTCCGGCGGGATACGGCCGCGGATCAGGTAGCCCATCAACACGGGGACAAGGGTCACCGACAGCACCGCCGCCCCGGCCATGGCGTAGCTCTTGGTGAAAGCGAGCGGGGCGAACAAGCGGCCCTCCTGCGCTTGCAGGGCGAACACCGGCACGAACGACAGGGTGATGATCACCAGGCTGAGGAATAGCGCGGGCCCCACCTCGGCGGCGGCTTCCGTGACCAAAGCCCAGCGCCGCGATGGATCCAGGGTTTCGCCTGGATGATCGTGGCTCCAGCGTTCCAGATGCTTGTGGGCGTTCTCGATCATCACCACGGCCGCATCGACCATGGCGCCGATGGCGATGGCGATGCCGCCCAGCGACATGATGTTGGCGTTTACGCCCTGCAGTCGCATGACCAGGAACGCGATCAGCACGCCGAGCGGCAGGGTGAGGATCGCGACCATCGCCGAACGCACATGCCAGAGGAACAGGGCGCAGACGATGGCGACCACCAGGAACTCCTCGCCGAGCTTGCCGGTGAGGTTTTCGACGGCCCGGTCGATCAGCTGGGACCGGTCGTAGGTTGTCACCACCTCAACACCGGGCGGCAGGCTGCGCTTCAACTCCTGCAGCTTGCTCTTCACCGCCGTGATGGTCTCGCGGGCGTTCTTGCCCGAGCGCAGAATGACCACGCCGCCGGTTACCTCGCCTTGACCGTTGAGCTCGGCCACGCCCCGCCGCATCTCCGGGCCGACCTGGATCGTGGCGACCTCGCCCAGCGTGACGGGCACGCCGCCGGCGCCCGCCCGAAGCGGGATGGCGCGGAAGTCGTCGAGCGTCTTCAGGTAGCCGCTGGCCCGGACCATGTATTCGGCCTCGCCGAGTTCGAGCACCGAACCGCCGGATTCCTGATTGGCCTGCTGGATCGCCGCCACTGCCTGGGCGTGGGTCACGCCGTAGGCGGCCAGCCGTGCCGGATCGAGCAGCACTTGGTACTGCCGGACCATGCCGCCGATGCTGGCGACCTCGGCGACCCCAGGTAGAGTTTTTAGTTCGTAGCGCAGGAACCAGTCCTGCAGGCCCCGCAGCTGGGATAGGTCATGTCCGCCGGTTTTGTCGACCAGAGCGTATTCGTAGACCCAGCCGACGCCGGTCGCGTCAGGCCCGAGCGCCGGCTTCGCCGATGCGGGCAGGCGACTCTGCACCTGGTTCAGATATTCCAGAACCCGCGAGCGGGCCCAGTAGAGATCGGTCCCGTCCTCGAACAGCACATAGACGAAGCTGTCACCGAAGAAGGAATAGCCCCGGACCGTCTTGGCCCCGGGCACTGACAGCATGGTTGTGGTCAGGGGATAGGTGACCTGGTTCTCGACGATCTGAGGGGCCTGGCCGGGGTAGCTGGTGCGGATGATGACCTGGACGTCGGAGAGGTCGGGCAGGGCGTCGACCGGCGTTGTCCGAACCGCCCAGATGCCGGCGACCGCAAGGCCCAGCGCCGCCAGCAGGATGAGGAAGCGGGCCCGTACCGAAGCGCGAATGACAGCGGCGATCATTGGGCGTCGCTCCGGCTGAGGCGACGCACCGTTGGGCCTGCCGCCGGCTGGTCGAAGGCGAAGCGGACATTGTCGCCCGCTTTCAGACCCCGGCCCACCGTTGGATCGGCGAGGCGGAACTGCATGGTCATCGCGGGCCATTGCAGGGCCGGGATGGGCTGGTGCGACAGGGTCACAGTCCCGTCGCCGATCTCCTCGATGCGTCCTGTGCTCTCATAAAGCTCAGGCGCGGCCGGCGTTCGTGGTGGTTGCGCGGATGGCGGCTGTGCGGGCATCGGCATGGGGGAAGGGCTGAGCGACCTCGGCTGCAGCCCAGACAGGCTGGCTTCCGAGTCCAGCAGGAACTGACCGGAGGCGACGACCCGCTCGCCTTCCGCCAGGCCAGCGAGAACTTCGGTTTGGCCGGCCGCTTCTCGGCCAGTGCGCACCTCGGCCGACGCGTAGCGGCCGCCCGGCAGGGCCAGGATCACCAGGCTGCGCCGCCCAGTGCGGATCACGGCCTCTGTGGGTACGAGAAGCGCAGGCTGGGTCGCCGCGCCCAGCTGGACGGTGGCGAACTGGCCGGGCCGCAGGCGGCCGGCTGGATTTGGCAGCTCGACGCGGACGGTCAAAGTCCGGGTGTCGGAATTAGCCTGCGGGAGGATGGCGGCCACGCGCCCGCCGAACGTCTCACCCGGAAAAGCGGCGAGGCTGGCGGTGGCCGTCTGGCCAAGGCGAACCTGTCCGGTCATCGCTTCGGGAACGGCCACGTTTAGCCAGATGCGCGACAATCCATTGACCTCCGCCAACGACTGGCCGGCCGTCACGGTCATGCCGGGTCGCACGCCCAGCGTCTTAATCACCCCGCCCGCTGGCGTGGCGATGGTGGTCACGGTTCGTGGCTGACCGCTTTGCTCGACTGCGGCGACCGTTGCGGGCGACATGCCGAGCAGCAGCAGACGCTGGCGGGCGGCGGCGATCAGCGCCGCGTCACCCGACCGGCGGGTCGCGAGAAACTCGGCCTGGGCGCCGGCCCAGTCGGGGACCAGAATGTCGGCAAGGGGGGCGCCGGCAGCGACGACGTCGCCGGGCGCCCGGCCATAGGTTCGTTGCACGAAGCCGCCGGTCCGGGCTTGCACAATCGCCACATCACGTTCGTTAAAATCGAGGACCCCGGTGGCCGACACGGCGCCGTCGAGTTGGCCGCGTTGCACAGTGGCGTAGCGCACGCCGAGGTTCTGGATTCGCGCCGGATCGATGCTCACGCCGGCCGACCCCGCAGCCGCCTCGTCGGCGTATTTGGGGATCATCTGCATGTCCATGAACGGCGATTTGCCCGGCTTGTCGAAGTGCTGGGCAGGGACCATGGGGTCGTACCAGTAGAGCACGCGGCGCTGGGCGGCGGCGGCGGCGACAGGCTTCGGCGCCTTGGCGCCGCCCAGGTGGCCGAGGCCGTAGCCGGCGGCTCCCGCGACGAGGACCGTGGCGGTCAGGACCAGGATGGTCGACCGAGGTGAGGCGAAAAGGGTCACGGCTGGTCGCTCCCATAGGTCAGGACAAGATTGGCGGCGTCGACCGCCACGGCGGCCTCCCGGTCGAGGCGGGTGAGTTGGGCGTTGGCGAGCGCGGTAAAGGCCTGCAGGACGGCGGCGAGATCGGCACGGCCGGCGCCGTAGCTGGCTGTCTCCAGGTCGGCGCGCTTCTGGGCCAGTGGGACGAGCACCGTCACCGCACGACCCCATTGCTCATGGTGCATGTCGTGGTCGGCCAAGGCCCCATCCAACTGCGCGCCTAACTCACGCCGCGTTGTCTCGCGCTCGGCGCGGGCCTGGCCGGCGGCGGCCACCTTGGCGGCGATCATAGGATCCTGCCGGCGACCGGCGAACAGTGGCAGGCTGACGGTGGCGCCCGCCGAGACCATGTCCCCGAACATCGGGTCGCGGCGCTGATAGGTAAGTTCCAGGCTCCAGTCCGGCCGTTTTTCAGCGCGCGCCACGCGCACGTCGGCCTCGGCCCGCGCGGTGGCGGCGTCCTGTTCCGCCAAGCGCGGATGCTGTGCGATGGCGGCGCGCAGCGCCACCGGCTCGACTTCAAAGGATGGCGGGGCGCCCGCCACCTCGGCGGCAGGGTCGCCGGTCCAGCGCGCCAGTTCCGCGCGGGCCCGGCCGACATTGGCGACAATCTCGCTGCGGCGGTCCTGCAGGTCGGCGCGCATCTGCTCGGCCTCCAAGGATTGGCCAGGTCGCGCCGCGCCCGAGACGACAGCTGACGGCGCTGCGCTCCATAGCGGCTCAAGCCGCGACAGCACCGCATCGACGGCGTCGAGGCGCTGTTCCGCATAGTAGAGATTGATCCAGGCCAGGGCGGCGGCCGTGCGCACCTCCCTTCGGCTCGCCAACTGGCCGGCGCCGGCGGCTGCGATGTCAGTTTCAGCGCGCGCTCGCGCGGCTGACCGCTTCGCCCCGTTCGGCATGTCCTGCATGATTCCGACCCGCGCCATGGTCATGCTGTCGCCGTTGAAACGACCGGCCGGGGGGCCGGAGATTGGGAAGTTATCGACGCCGCCCGCCAGCTTCGGGTCCGGCAGGGCGCCGGCTGCTCGGGCGGCGGCACGGGCGCCATCGACCTGCAACGCCTTGGCTTGAAGCGTGGGTGAGGCGGTCTCGGCGAGTTGGAGCGCCGCCGCATAGGTGATCGGCGCCGCGTGGGCGCCGCTGGCCAACATGATGCCGGCCAAGGCAAGGGGAAGTCGCATGGCGTTATCCGCTCAGAGGGTCAGGGCCTGCGGACGCTCACGGGAAGACCCGGGGCAGCGCCCAACGATCCGCCGCCCCGGCGCACAAAGGCGCGCCGTCGTGGGCGTGCGGAGCCGGTCCGCGCCAAGCGCGGCCGGCGTCAGGCGATGAGTCTGGGTGGTCGCTCGGCGCGCGGAGGCGGATGCGGCTTCAACGCGGCGCTAGGCGTCACCTCAAGCGGCGCCAGAAGCGCTGGCGGCGTATAGACCGCAGTTTCGGGGAGAGCGGCGACGATCCCGCACATGACGGCGCAGGCCTGGGCGCAGACCTTGTCGTTCATGGTCTTCGCGCCGTGGTCGCAGCAGGGATCGGCGGTCGCGCCGGCATCTTCATCGGCCGGTGTGGCCATGGCCATGCCCGGCATGCCGCCCATCGCCTCGGCGCAGGTCTGCTGGGCCGCGACGGCAGCGGCCGGGCTGTAGAGCAGGCCCAGGAGGGCGAAAAGGACGAGCAAGCGGCGCACGATCAAACGATAGCCTTGACCGTGACGGCGGTCGATGGGGCGCCGCGCCGGCTCACCGCGCAGACACCGGCGCCAGCATGCCGAACCATGCGACGAGGGCGAGGACGGCGAAGCCAAGGCTGGCCTCAAGCACCAGGCTGCGCCGAAGCCCGCGCACGGCGGTCTCCGTTTGCCCATCCGGGCTCAGCGGCGCGCCCAGATCGGGCGTCCAGCGACCACGGTTGAAATCGGCATTGCCCAGGGCAACGCCAAGATCGGGCGTCAAATGGAAACGATTGGCCGCGGCGAGCCCCAGCATGGCGAGGAAAACGACGAGCTTCAGGGACAAAAGCTGGCCGTAAGGCGTCGTCCAAAGGCCTGACAGCCGAGTGGGCCCAATGAGGAACCAGCTGTTGATCAGTCCGGTCGCCACCAGTGTGGCGACCAGGATGGAGCCGATACCGGCAAAGCCATGCAGCGCCTTGTGCAGCGCCGCGTCGCGTTGAGGATCCTGATGCTGCCTTCGGGTCGAGAGAAGCAGAAATACCGCCAGCGCTCCGACCCAGACCCCGGCGGCCAGGGCATGCAGGATGTCGGCAGCCAGATGCAGGCCGCCGCCAGGGCCTTCGGTGGCGGCGCCGTGTCCCATCCACGCGAAACTTACGCACGCTGCTGCGCCCGCCAGGGTGGCCGTGACCAGGGTTGAGCGACGAGGTGGGCTCAAGAGGAGCACGGCGAGGGCGATAGCCGCTGCTGCCGCGCGAACGAGGGCAGCGCGGCCAAGGCCCATGGTTGTGACAGCGGAAAGCGATGAAGGTTGGAGCCCTTCGGAGACCGATCCAGCCAACACGATAGTTTGGGCGACGAGGCCTAAGAGGCTGGCGATAAACAGGATCAGGGCGCTGCCCGCCAGGAGCGGCCGTATCCCGGGCAGCCGTGGCGGAAGGGCAGCGGGGAGAGCGTAAAGGCAGAAGAGCGAAGATCCAAACAGGATCGTCGCGCTTCCGTACTGAGCCAGTCGCAGGGGAATGACGGCCGGCTCGAGCACTGCCTATTTGACCGTGAAGTCGACGGCGCCGTCCATCTTGTGGCCGTCGCTGGAGGCTGCATGCCAGTTGATCTTGTAGACGCCCGGCATCAGCGCCGCTTGCGGCGTGCCGGTGATTGTCATGCCATCCTTGGACACGGCGGTCTTCACCGCCACGGCCATGTTGTTCATCGTGGGCATGACCAGCTCAAACTTCGAGAAAGCGGGGGTCAGCTTTTCGTTGAACGTCAGGCTAATGGTCTTGGGCGCCGCTACTGTGGCGTTAGCCGCGGGCGTCGACTTGACGAGGTGGGCGTGAGCCGAAGCCGTGCCGGCGATGAGCAGAGCCGCACAGGCGGCAATTCCGGCGGCGGCGAAATGGTAGTGGCGCATGCGGTTTCCTTAGCTGGACATTGTCCCTACGGAGGATACGCACCGCCTCGCGCGCGCCCCTCAAGCTGGCTTGAGGGGCGCGCCGTACTCACTGGGGCAGCTTGGCGTCACGCCATCGCCAACCTGACGGCGTAAGGCCTGCGGGCTTGTAGATCGACACAAGCGTGATCAGAACCAGCGTGATCGGGGCTGCGATCTCATCGACGGTCAACTGGCGTTGCACGGCGATGAGATCGGCCAGAATCGCCGTTTGCCCTTTTGGGACTGCGCCGACGCAACTGGTCGGTTGCATGTGGATCATGAGCGCCAGTGTCGCCGCCACGGTCAGGAACAGTTTGATCGGCAGCCAGTAGTGCCGAACCAGCCCCACGAGGTCCAATTGACTGGATGAGGCCGGTCGCAAAGGATGCCGGGCGGAAGGGAACCACCGACTACGGGATATCTCCGCGTGCGGGGCACGAACGGTTCGCCTATGCCATATGCGGCTGGCGAGGGATCGTGGTCGGATCTGTGACTCTATGCCAATCCGATCTTGCTGACTGTGGGATAGCGCGGCGGCCAAGCTGGCCCCGGCAGTTTGATCGCTAGAGTACGAGGCCCAACCTGCGCCACCGTGGAAGGGTGTCGCTCATGAACCCAGCCGCCAAAGCGTTGATCTCCTGTTTTTTGGGGGCGGCGGGCGGTGGCGAGTTCTGGCGCGCGCGGTTTCGCGCAGTCCACCGGTCGGTCAAGCCCTGCGCCAGGGCGGCGGTGTCGTTTGCGTCGACGGATGAGGTCAGCCAGGCGTCCAGCAACATTAGGTCGCTCGTCGTCGCCGTGATGGATGAGCCAAGAGTGGCGGCCGCGAGATGGTCGTAGGGCAATCCTCGGGTCGCGCCGCGCGCGAGGGTCGCGTTGAGCGCCTGGGTTTTAGTCGCATCGCCGGGTTCGGCCGAGACCACCGCCAGGACTTGGGCGTGAAGGAGTAAGAGAAGGATTTGCAGCGCGTTCGCCTGGCCTTGCTGACGCAGGCTGGGGAGCGCCAAAAGATCCTGGATCGTGCGCGATCCGGCAGCCAGGGCGTCGAGCGTTTCGGCGAAGGCCGGGCGCTGAAGACCAATCTCGCCGAACGTCGTCCTGACCTCGACATCGCCAACGCTGGGCCGCGACAGCCGGTGAAGACGAGTCTGGCCAATCATCGTAGCATCGGGCTTGGCCCTGTCGTGCGGCTCGCGCACGAAGATGTCGCGGCGGAAGAACTGGTTGATCACGAAATCCTGGACGTCCTGCCGGACGCGACCGTCGGGCTGGTTCAGGATGGATACACGCAAGGGCGGCGGCAGGACCGATGGCAGCATGGTCTCCGCTAGAGTCGCCGAGCCCGCATAGCTGAGGTTCGCTCCCGCAAGTTCCTTGGCGACTTCTGAATGCCACAGGGGATGCCAGTTTTCGTGCAGATACTCACCGACCAGATAGCTAGTGCTCCGGGTTTTCACGGAGTCCAACCGGGCCTTGAGTCCGGGTAGAATCTGAAACGTGGCGGCGCCGCCGGCTCGTAGCTGGTCGAATAGGCCGATGGAGTCATCGAGCACTGCTCGGCTGGGTTTGCCGGTGGTTTCTTTGAGTAGGCGGGTGATGTGTTGGAAAGGGACCGTGCCGAGCCAACCCGGCTGGGCGTTATAGCCGTTGTAGACCAACCCTCCCTCCGCTGTGGCGTGGCGTAGGCATCCTACGACAGCCTCGCGGACCTTGGGCGATATCCAACTGTAGATGCCGTGTAGGGCGACGTAGTCGAAAACACCGAAGTCACTTGGCCAAGCGGCCGCCAAGGCGACGAAATCATCTCCACTAAACCGGATGTTTGTGAGCCCAGCCGCCGCCGCGAGCCCTTCAGCATGGGCGATATGCTCCGGCAGAAAGTCGATGCCGACAAATTCAGCCTGCTGGTTTGCGGCCGCGAGCAAGCAAAGGTTGGTGCCTTGGCCGCAGCCAAGCTCCAAGTAGCGGAACGCGGGAGAACGCCGGCGAAGGGGCGGAGCAAGGCCAGCAACCGCGCGCAAAAATCCAGCCAGTCGGGCGCCATCTCAGGGCAGAAGCTGTGTGCGTAACCGACGGACGTGTCATAGCCGTGAGACAAGTCGGTCATTGCGTGCCGCCTGAAAGGTGAGGTCTCCACCGGATCTACGAGAAGCCCTGCACCTCGACAATCGCAGACTGCCAAACCATCAATCTGTGACGATAAATGACATATATTTCAATACTATATTGCGCTTTGCAGCGGTTGAGCAGAGCCTTCTTCGCATTTCGATTGTGACGCTTTTGTTGTTGAAAAGTTGGTGTCTGGCTTTTCAGATTAAGTGTCACATATCGTCCATAGGACCCTCGGCTGACGCGAGTTTTCGAGCTTCGCGGCGGCACGCAAAGGGGGGTTCCCGTGAAACTGTTCAAGACCATGATCCTGGTAGGGGCGAGCGCCCTGGCCCTCTCCGGCTGCGGTCCGGAAGACATCTCGTCGCCGGGCACCGGCGGCAATGTCACCATCAACAACGGCACGGGCGGCACCGGCGGCACGGGTGGAACGGGCGGAACGGGCACCTTGGTGACGGCCGCCTCGGGCTGCCCCACCATTGCCGATCCCCAAGGCCTGAAGGATGACGGCACCATCACCGGCCCGACCGGCACCTGGCGCGTCTGCACCCTGCCGGCCCGTATCAAGACCTCCATTACCCTGACCAAGCTGCCTGGCCTGCTCTATCAACTGCCGGGCCGCGTCGACGTCGGCACCGACGGCGGATTCACCAAGACCGCCGCCGACACCAATGTCACCCTGACCATCGAGCCGGGCGTGATCATCTACGGCGGCACGGGCGTGTCCTGGCTGGCCGTCAACCGCGGCAACAAGATCAACGCCGTCGGCACCGCCGCCAAGCCGATCATCTTCACCAGCCGCGACAACGTTCTCGGCCTCAACACCGAAACCTCGCAAGGCCAGTGGGGCGGCGTCGTGCTCATGGGTCGCGGCAAGATCACCGACTGCACCAGCGGCTCAACGGGCGCGGGCACCTGTGAGCGCCAGACCGAAGGTTCGGCCGACCCGGCGCTCTATGGCGGCGCGGATGACGCCGACAACAGTGGCCGCATGTCCTACGTGCAAATCCGTTACTCGGGTTACGTCCTTGGCGCGGACAAGGAACTGCAGTCCCTGACCACCGAAGGCGTCGGCAGCGGCACCGTGCTCGACCACATCATGAGCTACAACAGCTCGGACGACGGCGCTGAATTCTTCGGCGGCGTGGTCAACATGAAGTACTACATCGCCGTTGGCGCCGACGATGACAGCCTCGACGCCGACACCGGCATCCGCGGCAACTTCCAGTATGGCCTGCTGCTCCAGCGCTCCGGCGCCGGCGACGCCATGATGGAAATCGACAGCAACGGCTTCGAGACGGACAGCCCGCGCCAGACCCTGAAAATCTCCAACTTCACGGGCGTGCAGCCAGCGGTCACCGCCAACAACGAAGCCAACGATCAGGCCTCCATCCTGATCCGCGGCAACGCCGATGTGACCCTGACCAACTCGGTCATCGTCTCGCCGAACAACGAATGCATCCGTCTGAACGGTACGGGCGCCACGCCCGCCACTCTGACGGCGCGTTCGACGGTGCTGACCTGTAACGCCACCAAGTACCTCGGCACGGGCAGCTACAATGCCGCGGCCACCGCCAGCCAATTCGGCGCCGGTGCCAACAACAACCGCGACGACTTCGTCTCGACCCTGGCCAGCCTGTTCACCAACGGCGCCAACGAGAACGGCGTCGCGGCCTTCGCGGTCAGCGGGCTGGATCCCTTCTTCACCGCTACCACCAATATCGGCGCGGTCAAGGACAGCGCTGACAGCTGGTGGTCGGGTTGGGCCTGCAGCAGCGGCCTGGCCAGCCTCGGTTCGACCAGCGCCTGCACCTCGCTGCCGACGAATTAACCAGCCGCGCTTCGCAAGCGAAGAGGGGGCGGCTGGAGACGGCTGCCCCCTCCCTTTTTTCCAATTCCCCGGGGGGATGAGATTATGACCAAGCGGCGGCTAACTTCGCTTTTGCTGCTTTCGACCGCGCTCAGCCTGCCAGCGTTCGCCCATGCGGCTGAGCTGCAGGATGCTGCGGCGCCTCGCGCCGTGTCGGCCAACGACGCCGCGGCGGCCGCGCAGGCCCGCGTGGCCGCGCCCTCGCAACCTGATGTCTCCATCCCAGGCATGGTGGACGAGATCGTCGTTGTCGCCCGCACCAACAGCAACATCACGCAAGTGGGTTCGCAGGTTGTGCAGGTGCTTTCGAACGCCGAAATCCAACGCACCGGCGAAGGCAATATCGCTGGCGCTCTGAGCCGGGTGACCGGTCTCAGCCTGGTGGGCAGCGGCTATGTCTACGTGCGCGGTCTGGGCGACCGCTATTCGCTGGCGCTGCTGAACGGCTCGCCTTTGCCCAGCCCCGAGCCGCTGAAGCGTGTGGTGCCGCTGGACTTGTTTCCCAGCAGCCTGATCGCCTCGACCCTGGTGCAAAAAAGCTATTCGGCCAACTTCCCCGGCGAGTTCGGCGGCGGTGTCGTCAATTTGACGACGCGCGCGATCCCGGAAGAAACCTATTTCACCATGGGCGGCTCGGTCGGCGGCGACACCGAGACCACCGGCCACCTCGGCAACGTCTACTACGGCAGCAAGACCGACTGGAGCGGCTACGACAACGGCAACCGCGACACGCCCTCCGCCCTGGCCTCATTCCTGGCGAGCGGTGAGCGGATCAGCTCGGGCAAGGTCGATACCGCCGCGATCGCCAGCCAACTGGTCACCGGCCGCAACGCCGTGCTGCAACGCTGGGGCGCGCTGCCGGCGAACTACTCGGCCAGCCTGGCGGCCGGCAAGCCTTTCGATATCGGCGATGTCCATCTGGGCGTGATCGCCGCCGGCGGCTTCAGCAACCGCTACATTTCCCGTGACGCCGTCAACCAGACCTCGCTGCAGGGCGACCTTGAAACCCTGGAGTCGGATTTCCAGCGCGTCACCACCGACAACCGCATGGTCGTCAATGGCCTGCTCGGCCTCAGCGCCGACTTCGGCGACAACCGGGTGCGTTGGACGAACGTCTATATCCACGACACCATCAAGCACTCGCGCCTGAGCCTCGGCCAACGCCACGGCACGACCGTCGACTACCAGCAGCAGGACACCGCCTGGTACGAGCGCCAGCTGCTCAACAGCCAGGTGGTCGGCGAGTTTAAGCCGACCGACAACCTGAGCCTCGATGTCCGGGTGAGCCGCGCCATCTCCAAGCGCGATGCGCCGGCCGAGCTGTCGTTCGAGTATGTCCGCACCAATACCACGGCGGACCCCTACGGCGCCTACTTCATCAACCGGCTGAACAACGGGAACCGCGGCGACGCGACGATCAGCTACTCCAATCTTGAGGAAAAGCTGTGGTCGGGCGGCCTGGACGCCACCTACAAGTTCCTGCCGAACTTTTCGGCCACGGTCGGCTACGCCTATTCGGACACCAACCGCGAAAGCTCGCGCCGCGACTTCCAGTTCCAGGCGCCTAACAGCTTCCCGGGCGGCGTGGACATGCTGCGGCCCGACTATCTGCTGGCCCCGGCGATCATCAAGAACTTCGGCGTTCAGCTGATCGAGACCAACGAAGGCAACCCGGCCTTCCTGGCCACGCTGCGCAACCACGCGGCCTATGCCAAGGTCAACGGTCAGGTCTTCGACAGCCTGCAGTATGACTTCGGCGTTCGCTACGAGACGGCCAAGGAGACGGTGTCGCCGATCCAGGTGTTCACCACGCCCGGCGCCTCGTTGGCCGGGACCGATCTCGACAAGTCCTACTGGCTGCCTGCCGCGACCCTGACCTGGGAGTTCGCCCAGGACATGCAGCTTCGGGTCAATGCGTCGAAGACCATCGCCCGCCCGCAGTTCCGCGAACTGATCTACCAGTTCTATTTCGACCCCGACAGCAACCGCACCTATCGCGGCAACCCGCTGCTGGTCGACAGCGAGCTGACCAACGCCGAAGCCCGCTACGAGTATTACTTCGGTCGCGGTCAACGCATAACGGCGGCCGGCTTCTTCAAGGATATCGAGAAGCCGATCGAGGCCTATGTCGTCGGCGAGGACTTCACGACCAGCTTCGCCAATGCGCCCAAGGCGCGTCTCTACGGCGTCGAGCTGGAAGGGGTGAAGAACTGGGACCTGTCCGGTTGGAGCAATGGCTTCTGGGCCAGCCGCCAGCTCGTCACCATCGCCAACTATACCTATTCGAAATCCGAGCTGACAGTCGGTGAGAACGACGTGGTCCGGGCCTTCGCGGTCAGCTCCACCAAGGCGACCGACTTCTTCCGTGACGGCGCGCCCCTGACCGGGCAGTCGGACCATCTGGTGAACCTCGAGTTCAGCCTCGAGAACCAGGACCACCTGTCGCAGCAAACCCTGCTGATCAACTACGCCAGCAAACGGGTCACCAGCCGCGGTCTGGCGAACACCGGCCAGCCCGACATCTTCGAGGATCCGGGCGTTCGTATCGACTTCGTCGCACGCCAAGGAATCGAGGTCGCGGGGCGAGAGCTTGAACTGAAGTTCGAAGCTCGCAACCTGACCGGACAAAAGTACGAAGAGTATCAAAGCGCGGACGGCAACCGTGTTGACATCAACACCTATGATGTCGGTCGCTCCTTCAACCTGACTGCGCAGGTTAAGTTCTAAGAGTGTCGGCCGGGAAGGCGTCATTTTGATGCTTTCCCGGTGTTTTTCTCGTTGAAATGTGACGATCATCACAAAAGGTTCTTGTAGTTGTCGTACTCCCAAACGGGGAGGAAACGGATGTCTCGCTCACTGAAAATCGCGGTCTTGGCCGTCGGCGCACTTGGCGTCACGAGCGTCTCGGCCCGCGCCCAGGTTCTGCAGATCGACGGCCAGAACGCCCGTTGGGTCGGCGGCGCGACATCGATGACGGCGCCGGGAGAGGCGACCGCAGGATCGGCAGCGCCGGAGGATCCGGCTTTTACGCAAGCGGTGACCGCAGCGGGACCTGATCAGTGGCGAGCGTCCGTCGCCGCCCTGGCGGCCAAGTACGATATCAGCCCCGCGCTGCTTGAGGCGGTCATCTGGCAGGAGAGCCGGTGGCGCGCAGGCGCGACCTCCACGGTCGGCGCGCACGGGCTAGCCCAGTTGATGCCGGGGACGGCTCGGGACCTCGGTGTCGATATCCGCGACCCCAACGCAAACCTCGAAGGCGGGACGCGATACCTGCGCATGCAGCTCGACGCCTTCGGCGGCGACGTCGAGAAGGCGCTGGCCGCCTACAACGCCGGCCCCCGGCGCGTCGGCCAGGCTGGCGGCGTCCCCAATATTCCAGAAACCCGCGCCTATGTGGCGGCCATCATGGCGCGTCTTTCCGACAGCGTCCGGAGATAGTTGAGATGTCCAAATCGCGCCTTGCGAGCCTTGCCGCGGCCATCGTCGCCGCCCCGCAACTGGCCCATGCCCAAGCCGTGGCCAACCCGCAGGGGTCGGGACCGATCGTGGCGGCCCTGTCCTGGATACAGGGCACATTGATGGGCAACGTCGCCACCGCCATCGCGGTGATGGCGGTCGCCGCCGTCGGTTTCATGATGCTGACCGGCCGGATCAACTGGCGCTTCGCGGCGACCGTCATCGTCGGTTGTTTCATCCTGTTCGGGGCAGGGGCCATCGTGGCGGGCATCCAGTCCGCGTCGGTGGGCTGAGCGATGACCATGGAGATCGCTCGCTTCACCGTACACCGGGCGTTGACCCGGCCGCAGATGTTCGCGGGCGTGACCTACAGCTTCTTCATCATCAACGCGGCGGTCACGACCGAGGCGTTTCTGATCACCAAGAGCTTCCTCGCCTTGCCGATCGCTCTCCTGGTTCACGCCATCGGCTATCTCGCGAGCCTGCGCGAGCCCCGCATATTCGACCTCTGGCTGACCAAGGTCAGCCGTTGCCCGCGCGTCAAGAATTGGCGTCGCTGGGGCTGCAACAGCTACGCCGCCTGAAGGGGCCTGCACCATGAGCATGTTCGACATGAGCGGTTGGGCCAAGAAGGAAGCGCTGGCTGGCGACCGACTGCCCTACAAAGCCCTGCTCGACGAAAACACCGTCCTCCTGCGGGACGGATCGATCATGTTGTCGTTGCTGGTGCCAGGCTTCAGCTTCGAGACCGCCGATACAGCCGAACTTAACGCCCATGCGGCGACGCGCGAGCTCCTGCTGCGCAGCGCGCTCGATGCGCGGTTTGTCCTCTACCACCATGTGGTGCGCCGCCGGGTGCAGGTCGAACTTGACGGGGCCTTCGCCGATCCGCTGGCCGCCCACATCGATGCCCGCTGGCGCGCCAAACTTTCGAGCGGCTCGCTGTTCGTCAACGACCAGTTCGTGACCCTGATCCGCCGTCCGGCCCGCGGCAAGACCGGCTGGGCCGAACGCGTGGCGCGCATGCTGCAGCCCAACCGCGCTGAGGACGGCGGCCCGACGCCGCAGGATGTACGTGATCTGCGCGCCGCCGCCAACGCCATGGTCGCCTCGCTCAACGGCTATGGCGCGCGCCTGCTCGGGGACTATCAAGGCGCTTCGGGTCAGTGCTCCGAAATCCTGGAATTCCTGTCCTCGCTCTACAACGGCGAGATGCGGCCGGTGCGTAAGCCCGCGCCGCACACCGACATCGGCCGCATGCTGCCCTATCGGCGCATCAACTTCGGCATGGACACCCTGGAGCTGAAGGACGCCGGCGGCGGCAGCTTCGCCGCCCTGATCTCGCTCAAAGACTATCCGGACACCACGGCGCCCGGCATCACCGACGCCTTGCTGCGTATGCCGTGCGAACTGGTGCTGACGGAGAGCTATGCACCGTCGGACCGGCAAATTTCGCGCGAACGCATCGATCTCGCCATCCGCCGGCTGCGATCCGCCGACGAAGAAGCCATGGCGGAACGGTCCGAGCTGCATGCAGCGCGCGACGCCCTGGGCGGCGGCGCGGTCGGGTTCGGCGACCACCATCTCTCCGTGCTCGTGCGGGCCGACCGGCTCGACACCATCGATCAACTCGCGGCAGCCTGCGCGGCGGCCCTCGGCGACGCCGGCGCGGTTGCGGTGCGCGAGGAGGTCAATCTCGAGCCCGGTTTCTGGGGCCAGATGCCTGGGAACGAAGCCTATATCGTCCGCAAGGCGCTGATCTCTTCCGCCAACATGGCCTGTTTCGGATCGTTCCACGGCTTTGCCCTGGGGCAGGCTGAGGGGAACCATTGGGGCGACCCCGTCACGGTGCTAGAGACCACCAGCGCCACGCCCTTCTTCTTCAACTTCCACACCGGCGATCTCGGCAACTTCTCGGTCATCGGCCCGTCCGGCTCCGGCAAGACGGTGGTGATGAACTTCCTCGCCGCCCAGGCCCAGCGCTTCGAGCCTCGCACGGTGCTGTTCGACAAAGATCGTGGCGCGGAGGTCTTCGTCCGTGGGATCGGTGGTCGCTACAGCCGCATCGCCGCCGGCCAGCCGACTGGCTTCAACCCCCTGGCCCTGGCCGACACCCCCCACAACCGCGCCTTCCTCCGCGACTGGCTGACGGTGCTGTTGGCGGCGAACGGTCCCGAAGAGCTCGCGACGATCGCCTCGGCCGTGGACGCCGCCTACATCAACGACGCGGCCTTCCGCCGCCTGTCCCACTTCCGCGAACTGCTCGCCGGCGCCCGTCGGCCTCAGCCGGGCGACCTGGCGCACCGCCTCGACGCCTGGATCAGCGGCGGCGAACATGGCTGGCTCTTCGACAACGCCGAAGACCGTCTCGACCTTTCGGCCAAGACGTTGGGCTTCGACATGACGGCGTTGCTGGAGACGCCGCGCCTGCGCACGCCGGTGATGATGTACCTCTTCCACCGGATCGAGGAGCGGCTTGACGGCCAACCGACGATGATCCTGATCGACGAAGGCTGGAAAGCGCTCGACGACGAGGTGTTCGCGGCGCGCATCCGCGACTGGCTGAAGACCCTGCGCAAGCGCAACGCCCTGGTCGGCTTCGCGACGCAGTCGGCGCGTGACGCGCTGGACAGCCGCATATCCACCGCCTTGGTCGAACAAACCGCGACGATGATCTTCATGCCGAATGCCCGCGCCCGGCCCGAGGATTACTGCGACGGCTTCGGCCTCACCGAGCACGAACTCGATGTGATCCGCACCCTGCCGGCCCACAGCCGCTGCTTCCTCGTTCGACAGCCGGACGCGTCGGTCGTTGTCCGCCTCGACCTGTCGGACATGCCGGAGGTGTTAACGGTGCTGTCCGGCCGCGAAAGCATTGTGCGCCGGCTCGACAACCTCCGCGCCACCCATGGCGATGCGCCTACCGCTTGGTACGGCGCTCTCACCGGCGCGCCATGGCCCGGCCTCGATGATGGTGATCGCACGCGCCCGGTCTGGACGGAGGCCGCTGAATGAGCGGCTGCGACGATCTCGTTCAGGGCGCCTCGGCCGGCGTCGCCGCGTCGCTTCGCGCTGTCGACTGCGTCAGCGCCGAGACGACGGCGAGCGCCTTTTCGCGCCTGTTCGGCACGCACGGCGCGCTGCTGCCCGCCCTGACCCTGGTGCTGACGCTCTATGTCGCATCTTTTGCTCTGCTCCTGATTACCGGGCGCTCGTCGCTCAGCGTGCGAAGTCTGACGCCGCGAATGATCACCCTCGGCGTCGTACTGACCTTCTCGACGAGCTGGGTCGCCTACCAGAGCGTCGTCTGGAACCTGGCGACCGGCGCTCCCGACCAGATCGCGGGCATTCTGTTGGGTTCGCCCGGCTCGGCGACGCAGATGTTCGCCGATCGCATCGACATCCTGTTCAACGCCATATCCGAGACGGCGAGTACGGTGACGCAAGGTGCGCCGCGCACCGGGGCGGGGTCGTTCACGCCGGGCAATCTGATGTGGCTCGGCGCCATGCTGCTTATGCTCGGGACTGTTGGCCTGCTGGTGACCGTGCGCATCGCCCTTGCGGTGCTGCTCGCGCTCGGGCCGGTGTTCATCACCTTCGTGCTCTTCCCCGGCACACGCGGGCTGTTCGTCGGCTGGCTGCGCGCCGTGGTGCTGATGGCGATCACCCCGCTGCTCGCGGTGCTTGGCGGCGTTCTGATGATCGAGCTTGCCGTCCCCGTGGTGGCGGCTTTGCGGGGGTCTGACGGCGTCGACGGCCGCGCGGCAATGGCGCTGTTCGTGATCGCCGCCGTGCATTGCGCCCTGATGACCCTGGCCATCCGCGTCGCTACGACCACAGTCGGCGCCTGGCGCGTGTTCGGTCTGGGCGGGGCGGGGGAGGGACGCTCCTCTTCGTCCCGCGCCGAGACCAGCGCGCCGGCGACGCCGCCACCCGTCATCCCCTACGCCGGTTCTTCGCGTTCAAGGGCCTTGGTGGCTGGACTTCCCCAACTGGGCGGGGCGAGCCCAAACGCCTCTCCCGCCGAGGCCGGCGGGTCGAGGCGGGTTCGTAACATCGTGATTCCGGCGGTCGCGAGCGGCGCATCAATGCGCCCCGTTGCGCCTCGTCGGGCGCGCGGGATCGGCAGCCGCTTCGCCAGCCGTCCCGCGCCGCAGAAGGAGTTTATCAGATGAACCTGCGACAGATGCTGATCGCGGCCGCTCTTCTCGGTGCAATGGCGGCTCCGGCTCACCCCGAAGACGCCCGCCTTCTGACTCGCCTCTACAATCCCACCGATGTCGTGGTGCTCGAAGGCCGCGCCGGGGTGCAGGCGACCATCGTGTTCGGCGATGACGAGCACATCGAGAATGTCGCTATCGGGGATTCGACTAGCTGGCAGGTGACGCCGAACAAGCGGGCCAACCTGCTGTTCGTCAAACCCTTGGGCGTGAAGGCCCGCACCAACATGACGGTGGTCACCGATCGCCACATGTACGTCTTCGACCTGGTGGCCAACGGAACTGGCGCGCCTTTCTACGTGCTGCGCTTCACCTATCCCGACGAGCCGAAGCCCGCGCCGCGGCTGGCGGGCGCGGTGACGGCGGAAGAGGCGCAGGCCATCGCCAGCCCGCCTCAGGAAGCGGCGCCCGCGCCGACGCCGGTGCGGACACCGCCCAACTTCGCCTGGCGCACCGAGGGCAGCCGCAAGCTGATGCCTTCGCGGATCTACGACGACGGCGTCGCCACCTACATGCTCTGGCCGCCATTGGCCGCCATACCCGCGATCCTGACCCGCAACGACAAGGGCCAGGAGGGCGCCGTCAACTACGCCGTTCGCGGCGAGATGCTCGTGCTCGACAGCGTGCCGCGAACCATCGTGCTGCGCTCCGGCCGTGAAATGGCCACCCTTGAAAACAAGACGGCGGCGTCCGAGCCCGCCTCGCCCAAGCTCGCTGAAATGCGGCCGCAAGGACAATGACCATGCGCGACACTCTGCGCCGCCACGAGCGCCTGAATATCGCCAACGATACCGATCCGCGGGGCGGAGAGGGCGCCACGGTCATCAGCCTGGCGACCCGCAGCGCCATGCCCGTGGTCACCCAGCGCAAGCCCGGGTCTGAGGCGCTCAGCCTGTTCGCGGGCGTCGCTGTCGTGGGTCTCCTGGGCGTGGTGACGATGTGGACCTTGAGCAAGTCGCCGAAGCCGCGCGGTTCCGCCGCGCCCGCCGCCGCGCAGTCGCAAGCGCCGGTTCGCGGTGTTGAGGTCGAGACCGCGCCGCCGGTGCCGTCCCAGGCGATCACCATCCCCAGCCAGCAGGCCTTCACCCCACTGCCGGCCGGCGGCCCCCAAGTCGCCCCGGCGCCGGTGAGCAACCCGCTCTCGACACCGACCGTGCTGTTCGACGCCAGCGCTCTGCCCGCCCCGTCCCCAGCGGCCATCGCCACAGGAGCGACCGCTCCGGGCGCCACCGCCGGGTCCAACGATGACTTCGCGGCCCGCATCGGCGGCATCGGCGGCACGACCAGCGTCGCTGCGGCGGGGATCAATCCCCAGACCACCGTTACCCAGGGCACCCTGATTTCTGCCATTCTCGAAACGGCGATCGACACCGATGTGCCGGGGTATGTCCGCGCGGTCGTCTCTTCGGATGTCCGGGGCTTCGACGGCAGCCGCGTCATGGTGCCCCGCTCCTCCCGCCTGATCGGCCAGTACAAGAGCGGCATGCAGGCGGGTCAGAAGCGCGCCTACATCATCTGGACCCGCCTCATTCGCCCGGATGGCGTTTCGGTGAACATCTCCTCGCCGGCCATCTCTTTCGCGGGCGAGACCGGTCTCGACGGCGAGGTGAACAACCATTTCTTCGAGCGCTTCGGCTCGGCCATGTTGCTTTCGGTGGTCGGCGGTCTGTCGGCCCTGGGAGGGAGCAGCGGCACGTCGGTGGTGATCGGCGGCCAGACCCAATCGGCGGCGGCGGCGGCGGTCAGCCAGGCCGGGCAGATCGGCCCCACCGTGCGGGTGCGCCAAGGCGAGCCGATCCGGGTATTCACCGCCCGCGATCTCGATTTCTCCAAGGTGGTGACGCAGTGACCGAGACCGCCAGCGTCATTCAGCTGGCCGGCGCCCACGACCAGCCCCTTCCGCGAAGCGTCTACCTCGACGCCTATCTCGCGCCGTTCCGCCGGTGGTTGGACACCGAAACCGTCACCGAAATCCTCGTCAACCGCCCCGGCGAGGTCTGGGTGGAAGACAGCGCCCAGCCGGGCATGCAGCGGATCGCCCTGCCCGAGCTGACCAATGTCCTGTTGCAGCGCCTGGCCGAGCAGGTCGCCCGCGCCAGCCACCAGGGCATCAATCGCGAACACCCTCTGCTTTCAGCCACCCTGCCGGACGGCGAACGCATCCAGCTTTGCGGCCCGCCGGCGACGCGGGGCGATTGGGTGGTGGCCATCCGTCGGCACCGCCAGCTCAATCTGCCACTGGACGCCTATGACCATGGGCCGCTCGAAGTCGCTCCCGAACGGCCCGCGCTCGATGCGGCGGCTCAGCCCATCGCCTTCCTTAAGGACGCCATCGACCGCCGCCAGACGATCCTGATCTCCGGCGGCACCTCCACCGGCAAGACGACCTTCCTCAACGCGATGCTGCGCGAACTGCCCGCCGAGGAGCGTGTCATCTTCGTCGAGGACTCGGCCGAGCTGCAGCTTCATGGCGCCAATGGCGTGGGTCTGATCGCGGTGCGTGGTGAACTTGGCGAGGCGCGGGTCTCGACCGACGATCTCGTCCAGGCGGCGCTGCGCCTGAGGCCCGACCGCATTGTGCTCGGCGAGCTGCGCGGCAAGGAGACGGTCAGTTTCCTGCGCGCGATCAACACCGGCCACCCCGGCTCGTTTTCGACCGTCCACGCCAACACCCCGCGCGGCGCCCTCGACCAGATCGCGCTGATGGCGATGCAGACCGGGATTGGCCTGACGCGCACCGAGACGGTGGACTACGCGGCCTCGGTGATCGACGTCATTGTTCAGCTCGAGCGCCGGCAGGGACAGCGGCGGATCGCTTCGGTGGTCTACGCCAGGGATGTGGTCGGCCGCGCCGCTTGATCGTGTGACCAGCTAGGACAGCGAGGGTGAAGGCCCATCTTCATGGGGTTCGGACCTGATCTCACGCTCTTCGTCGTCGGCGCGCCAGTATAGCGCCGAACCATCCACCGCGACGCGGATCGACTTGGCGAGTTTCTCCAACGAGCTGTCGATCGCGGCCAGACGCGCGGTCTGGCTGGAGGGGGCCTTGTTGAGTTTCGCCTCAAGCTGGAGCCTTCGAATGTCCGACGCGAGGGTCTTCAGGGACTGGGTTGTGCGCCGAAGGATGATGCGGTCGCCCTTTGAGAAGGCGACAGGCGCACCGAGGCGGCAGCGTATTAGGGCGTGAATCCACATGCTGCGGCTCATGCCGCGCGACGCGCAGGCCTCGTCGAGGGCGGTGGCTTCCTGTTCCGTGAGCGCGACCTCGACAAGGTTATGTCTGGTCGGAGTGACGGCTGCGGCGGTGTTGTGAGCGGGCGGCCTCAACCGTCCTGCAAGCAGTTCCCCGACCATCCAACGCACCAGCGCGCTCCGACCGCCGCAGGCCTCGGCATGCTGGTCGAACTTCGCTGCATCGCGCGGGAAAAGCTGGAAGGTGATCTTCAGCATCAGGCGTCGGAGGAGCTCCTTGAGGCCACAATCGATGCCTCAACCAACTCTCGCAATATCTAACGATTCTAGAAATAGTGAAATATGGAATCGTCAGAATGGTCCGTTATTTTGCCTTCGAATTTCGTGGGTTAGACGCGCTCCGCCAGCCAGCCAGAATTCCGCCGGTGCGTGTGCTTGCAGCTTGGCGACGAGCCTACTGCTGGAAAGTCGAGTCAGATGACGGCGTTTGCGGCGCACTGACTGCGCTGAAGAACTGCAGCCATCGAAGCGCAAATCTCGGGTGAGCCTGCGCAGCAATCTTCCATAAGGAATTCGAGGACCGCCGCCATCGAGTCGTATTGAGCCGAATAAATGACCGAACGTCCTTCCCGGCGGCTGACGATCAGCCCGGCATGGGAGAGGATCGTCAGGTTGGCCGACAGGCTGTTAGGTGGCACTTCCAGTCGGCGCGCTAACTCGCCCGCAGAGACGCCATCGCGACCGGCTTGCACAAGCGTACGAAAGGCGCTCAGCCGACCCTGGTGGGCGAGGGCGGAGAGAGCGGTCACTGCGGCCTTCATTTCCATGGTCTCTCCATAGCGGAAATGAAGGTGTCGGCAAAGCCGCTCCCAGTTCTGCCATCGTCTAGCGGCTAGACGCTTTGAATTTGAACGAGCCGCGCTTCCCCTTGGGGACGTTGAGGGCGCAAGCGTCCGCGGCAGCGCCGGCGAACGGGCAGGATTCGGCGCCGATCAGGGTCACGGTCAGGTCGCCCTTCGCCGTGGCGTGGTAGCTGCAATCGGCGCGCTTCATGCGGGCGTCGGTATAGGCGGAACGCTGCGGCCCCAAGATGGTGGGTTTCAGTTCACCGTCGACGAGGACGTGGCAAAGCATTTCCCAATTGCCGTCGCCCTTGGCCGACAACGCCGGCGTCACGCTCGGACCGTCGGCGGCATGAGCCGTCCCCGCCAGAAGCGCCGTCGCCATCAAGGCTGCCCAGATTCTCATGCTACATCTCCCCTAGAAGAATTCCAGAGTTCGACGATAGCAGAAATAAGGAATCGAGAAAGCTGAGAATGACGCCGGGCGGCGTTTTCGTCAGAGTTTGACGACCTCGCCGTCTTCTTTGGTGAAGCTTTCCGGCAGCCGGTCGAGCAACTCAAGCACGGCCTCTGACGGGCGGGCCAGCGCGATGCCCTTGGGGGTCACCACGATCGGCCGATTGACCAGGATGGGGTGCGCCACCATCGCGTCGAGCAGCGCGTCGTCGCTGACGGCAGGGTCGAGCAGGCCCAGTTCAGCGGCGGGCGTACCCTTTTCGCGAAGGATATCGCGCGGGCTCTTCCCCATCTGGGCCAGCAGGCGCTGCAGCTGCTCACGCGTCCAGCCAGCCTGCAGATACTCGACGACGGTCGGCGCATAGCCGGCCGCCTCGATCATGGCCAAGGCGTTGCGCGAGGTGCCGCAGCCCGGGTTGTGGAAGATGGTGATCGGGAAGGCGTCGGTCATTGGGGCTTCCGAAGGTCAAACAGCCAGGTGAAGAACAGCCAAGCGGCGAGGGCGCCGAGCAATTGGGCGACGATAAAGGCCGGCGCCGACGATGGTGCGATGCCCGCGAAGGTGTTCGACAGGCTGCGGGCGACGGTCACCGCCGGGTTGGCGAAGGAGGTTGAAGCGGTGAACCAGTAGGCGGCGGTGATGTACAGGCCGACCGCCATCGGCGTCGCCTCGGGCTTGAAGCGTACTGTCCCGAAGATCGTGCCGATGAGACCGAAGATGGCGACGAACTCGGAGAGCGCCTGGGCAGGCCCGTCGCGCAGCTTGGTCGAGATCTCCAGCACCGGCTCGGCGAACATGGCATGGGCCAGCCATACGCCGAGCACTGCGCCCAATGTCTGGACGATGACATAGCCGAGGGCCGCGGGGATCGAAATTTCCCGGCGCAGCGCGAAGACAAGCGTAACGGCCGGATTGAAATGCGCGCCGGACACCGGGCCGAAGATGCTGATCAGCACAACCAGCGCGGCGCCAGTCGCCAGCGTATTGCCAAGCAGGGCGATGGCGGTGTTGCCGCCCGCCAGATGTTCGCCCATCACGCCCGAGCCGATGACCACCGCCAGCAGAAGGGCGGTCCCGAGCCCTTCCGCGGCCAGGCGGCGGCCCAAGTTGAACGGCGTCGCCGCCGACTCTGCCTGGCTCATTGAGCGGTATCGTCGATCTGGCCGATCTCCCGGATGCGCGCTTTCAGCGCTGCAGGATCGAGGTCGTCGAAGGGGAGGGCCAGAAGCGCATTGATGCGGGTCGTTAGGCTCTCGGCGGTCGCCTCGAACGCCGCGGCGCGGGCCTCTTCGCCCTCGACGTGAGCGGGGTCGGGCAGGCCCCAGTGGGCGGTCATCGGCTTACCCGGCCAAATGGGGCAGACCTCGCCGGCGGCGTTGTCGCAAACCGTGATGATGAAATCGAGCGGCGGCGCATCCTCGGCTGCGAACTCGTCCCAGGATTTGGAGCGGAAGTCGGTCGCATCGAAGCCTAGCGCCTCGACGATCGGCAAGGCGCCCGGGTTGACCTTTCCGGCCGGCATGGAGCCCGCGGAGAAGGCCCGGAAACGGCCTTCCCCGAGCTTGTTCATCAGGGCTTCCGCCAAGACGGAGCGCGCCGAATTGCCGGTGCAAAGGAAGAGGATGGTATAGGGCGTGGCGGCCACGATGGCTCCTAGCAGGGGGTGGTTTTCGTTGCGCGCAACCGGCTCACGACCGGCGCGCAGATGTCCAGATTGCCGGCGCAGCAATCCTCCATGAGGAAATTCAGCAGCTCGCTCATCGCTGCATAGCTCGCAAAGTAGATGATTGAGCGACCCTCCCGACGATTCGAGATCAGGCCGGATACGCTCAGAATGCTCAGGTTGCTCGACAACGTGTTCGCCAAGCTGCCGGTGCGTGTTGCTATCTCGCCGGCCGCCATTCCTTCCGGACCCGCCTTCACCAGCAAGCGAAAGATATCGAGGCGGGTTGCGTGGGCGAGGGCTGAAAGCCGGGTTACTGCGATTGCGGTTTCCATAATTCTAGTATAGTCGAATTATAGAGGCGCTTCCAAGCCGCCACCTTGAATGAGTTTCGTATGACCGACCTCCCCGCCTTGGACGCCAACTACCTGCCGCCGATCGACCAGAGCGCTCTCGAGCCGGCCGTTCGCGCGGCCCATCCGCCGCGTGTCCTGCTTCTTTATGGGTCTCTGCGCGAACGATCCTATAGCCGGTTCGCAACGCGTGAGGCCGAGCGCATCCTGCAGGCGCTGGGTTGCGAGACGCGAGTGTTCGATCCCCGCGGCCTGCCGCTTCCCGACGAGACGGGGCCGGATCATCCTAAGGTGCAGGAACTGCGCGCCCTGTCGGCTTGGTCAGAAGCCCAGGTCTGGTGCAGCCCTGAACGCCATGGCGCCATCACCGGCGTTATGAAATCTCAGATCGACTGGATCCCACTGTCGATTGGCAGCGTGCGGCCTACGCAAGGCAAGACGCTTGCCGTCATGCAGGTGAGCGGCGGATCGCAGTCGTTCAATGCCGTGAACACCCTGCGACTGCTTGGCCGTTGGATGCGGATGATCACGATCCCCAACCAATCCTCGGTCGCCAAGGCATTCCAGGAGTTCGACGAGGATGGCCGGATGAAGCCGTCGTCCTACTATGAGCGAATCGTCGACGTGATGGAGGAACTGGTGAAGTTCACCCTGCTGACCCGCGACCGTTCAGATTATCTGGTCGATCGTTACAGCGAGCGCCGAGATGCTGGTCTTAAGGAAGCGAAGGCGCTGGCCGCCATCGCCATGTCCGCGGAGGTGAAGACGGCATGACCCTGGTCGCGCGACCCGCCACGCGCGCCGACGCCCCGGCGATCATGGCCATTTACAACGAGGGGATTGAGGATCGCGTCGGCACTTTCGAGACCTCCATCCGCACGCTAGAGCAGATTGCTGCCTGGTTCGCCCAAGGCATGCCGCTTGTCGTAGCGACCGATGAGTCAGGGGAGGTCGTCGGCTGGGCAGGAGCCTTCGCCTACAGCGACCGCTGTGTGTACGGCGGCATCGCTGAGTTCTCGGTCTATGTGCGTCGCGATTGGCGCGGGCGCGGCGCTGGTGCGGTCGCGATGGAGGCGCTTATTCAAGGCGCACGTGACGCTGGGCTGTGGAAGCTGCTGTCGCGCATCTTTCCGGAGAACGCCGCGAGCCGAGCGTTGGTGCGCAAGTGCGGATTTCGAGAGGTCGGAACCCATGAAAAGCATGGGCAGCTGGATGGAAAGTGGAAGGATGTCGTGCTGGTGGAGCGCCTAATTCCTGAGAACCAAGCTGGGCTGCGTTGATCGCTGGTCCCGAGCGCCAAAGGCTTTGGGGGCTCAAATTCGCCGAAGGCGACGCTACAAAAGCGACATCCTCAGGTTGATTTCCATATTTCTACACCACTAGAATAGCCTCGCGACTGAGGGTGGTGAGCACGCGATTCTCATGCGGCTAGAGGTCTTGAGAAGCGCTGGTGCCTGACAACACAGATCTGCAACTTAGCCCCCGCCAAGTTGAATGCCTGCGCCTCGCGGCAGATGGACGAACCTCTTCGCAGATTGCGGTCACGCTTGGCCTCTCCGCTCGAACGGTCGACCAATACGTTGGGGAGGCTTGCGCACGCCTGAAGGTTCGTAATCGTGTGCAAGCCGTCGCGAAGGCCCTGGCTTTGGGGCTTTTGCCAGACGCGCCCCCGTAGAATCGCGGATCGCATTTCTACGGAATTGACCGCTCTTAGCGTCCTCGGGAATCAATCAGCCGTGGTGACCGCTGGTGTTGCTTGCGAACGTTCTAGTTCAGCTGGTTGGCTGCCCGCCCTAAGGCGTCATCGAGACGCATAACCGGTCTAGTTAGGGGGGCAGACCTAACTAGGAGGTCGGTCAATTGACCAGTCAAAGCAACCCTTTCCGGGACGAAATTCGCTCGTTTCGTCCTCTCTTTGAACAAGACGACCATACGCCTTCGGCGCGCCTCATCACCGAACGACAACTGCAGTGCCTGGCCTGGGTGCAGGAGGGCAAGAGCGCCACGGATATCGGGAGCATTCTCGGGCTCTCCGGGCGCACGGTCGAGAAGCACATTATCAAGGTCTGCGGCCACTTGGGCGTCAAGACGCGGGTTCAAGCCGTTGTGCGCGCCCGGGAGCTTGGCCTCATCACGGGCGGCGCGCCGTAAACCTACGCCCTCTCAGTGGGTAGGTTTGCGCCTCGCGACAAAACCGACACCCGCTCAACATTCAAGTGCGGGCCACGGAGCGGTCTGTCGTTCGAAGTCTTCATCGCCAGGCGGTCGCCATGACCCTGAGTTTAGCCGCTGCTCTCGCCCTAACCGCGGAATGCGCTCCGACGGTCGCACCCGAAACGCTGCTCTCGGTCGTGCAGGTCGAAAGCGGCTTTGATCCCTGGGCGATCGGCGTCAACGGGACGCCCCGTATCACCGTCATTCCCAAGTCCATCGACGATGCGGTCACCAGGGCAGGGGCGTTGATCGCAGCCGGACGAAGCATCGATCTGGGCCTCGCGCAGATCAACAGCAAGAACTTGGCCTGGCTAGGACTGAGCCTTCGCGAGGTGTTCGAGCCTTGCGCCAACCTCAGCGCCGCCGCTCGCGTCCTGCAGGACGGCTACAGCCGCAGCGATGTGGGGCGGTTGGGCGAGCAGGCCGCACTGCGAGCGACGCTCTCCTACTACAACACCGGCCATCCCGCCCGCGGCCTCAGTAACGGCTACGTCGGCAAGGTCGAGGCTGCTGCCCAGCGCATCGTTCCGGCGATCGGCGCAGGCGGTCCCGCCGACATCGCCCCGGCATCCTCGGGGACGATTGCGGTGACTCCATCGTTGGTCTGGGACGTGTTTGGCGACGTCCAACGCAGCCAGGGCAGCTTTGTCACCACCGTCTCCATCACATCGCCCGGAGGGTTCCAGTGAACGCCAGCAGGAAGAGACTCATCATCGGCCGTCTGGCTCTGGTCGGCGTAATCGCCCTGGCCGGCGCCAGCCCGGCCTTCGCGCAGACGGCCGGGGTCGGCGGCAACGTCGGCACGTTTATCCAGAACATCATCGATCTGCTCAACAGCAACGTCATTCGCGGCCTGGCGGTGATCGCTATCATCATCACCGGCATCGCCTGGATGTTCGGTCACCTGGACATGCGTCGCGCCGGCACGGTGGTCGTCGGCATCATTATGATCTTCAGCGCCGCGGCGATCGTCGACCTGATTACCGGCGGCAGTGGCGGGGCATGATCCAATGTCCGCCGAGGCCGACGAGCACCTGACCGAAGACCCGCTGTTCCTGGCCTGCACCCGGCCGGCCATGGTCGCGGGCGTGCCCATGGAGGCCATGGGCCTCAACCTGATTGTGACGGCCACCGTCTTCCTCGCGGCGCACTCGCCGGCCTACCTCCTGATCGCGCCCGCGATGCATCTGGTTTTCCGAGCGGTCTGCAAACACGACCACAACGCCTTTCGCGTCCTGTGGATGTTCGTCGACACCAAGGGGCGCGCCCGTAACGGCGCAACCTGGGGCGGGAGTTCCTCCACGCCGCTTCCGCTGATCCGACGCTATGTGGCCGCGGAGGTGATCCGTGGCTGATCTGCAGCTTCAGCCACGGGCGGCCCGCGCGTCGCTGGGTCGAGACCTCGATCCGCGTGGCGCCTTGCCCTACGCGCGGCACGTGACCGGCGAGGTCATCGGCCTCGATACCCAGGCCTTGATGATGACCTTCCAACTGGACGGGGCCAGTTTCGAGACCGCCGACATCCGCGACCTCAACGATTGGCATGCCAAGCTCAATGGAGCCTGGCGTAACTTGGCCAACGACCATCTGGCAGTCTGGCACCATCTCGTCCGGCGCCGCCACGAAGGGTATCCGGCGGGCGACTTCCGCTCGAATTTCGCGCGAGACCTCGACGCGCGTTACCGCGACCGCCTCGGCGCGACCCAGATGTTCGTCAACGAACTCTACGTCACGCTGGTGCTGCACCCGGGCCGCGACGCCACCGAGCGGGCCAGCGCCTGGATCACTCGGCAGAGGCGATCCGAAGCCAACGAGGAGGAGGCGGTCAAGCGGCTGCAGGATGCAGGCCGCGACTTGGCACAGTACCTCAGCCGGTATGGAGTCCGGACCCTCGGCCTTTATGAGCGAGGAGGGGCCTGGTTCTCCGAGCCTTTGGAGGTGCTGCGGCTTGTCCTGACAGGACGGCGCGAACGGGTGCCGCTGATCCGGGGACATCTGGGCTCAGCCATCTATTCCGCCAGGGTCATCTTCGGCCGAGAGGCTTTGGAGATCCGCGACGCTGCCGAAGCGCGATTCGGCGGCATGTTCGGGGTGAAGGAATATCCCGCCGTCACACGACCCGGTCTGTGGAATGGGCTGTTGTCGGCCCGCTTCGCGTTCGCCGCCAGCCAGTCCTTCACCTTCCTCTCCAAGACGGCGGCGCGGGCTGTCATGGAGCGAAAGCAGAACCAGATGCTTTCGGCGCGAGACCGTGCGGTCTCGCAGATCGCCGGGCTCGGCGACGCCCTGGACGATCTGATGTCCAACCGCTTCGCCATGGGCGACCACCAAGCTTCGGTGCTGGTTTACGGCGATGATGCCCGCAGCCTTAGCGATAATCTTTCAAGCGCCCGCGCTTTGCTGGCTGACTCCGGCCTGGTGACGGCGCGCGAGGATCTGGCGCTTGAGGCTGCCTTCTGGGCGCAGTTCCCCGGCAACTTCAGCCGCCGTGTCCGCCCGGCCGCGATCACCTCGCGCAACTTCGCCGCGCTGGCGCCTTTCCACACCCATCCTGCCGGTCGGGCGGAGGGCAATCATTGGGGCGCGTCCGTCGCCTTATTGCGGACCTCCGCCGGCTCGCCCTTCCACTTCAACTTCCATGTCGGGGATCTTGGCCACACCTTCATCTGCGGGCCATCTGGCTCGGGGAAAACGGTCGTCCAGAACTTCATGCTGGCCGCGCTGGAGAAGTTCGGCGCTCAACAGGTGTTCATCGACAAGGATCGGGGTGCGGAGGTCTTTGTTCGGGCCTGCGGCGGGACCTATCTGACCTTGCGCAATGGCGAGCCGACCGGGTTTGCACCCCTGAAGGCGTTGGATTTCACGCCGGGCAACGCCGCCTTTCTTGGCCAGCTCGTCCGGCAGTTGGTCGGCGCGTCCGAAAGGCCGCTGTCGGTTCAGGAAGAGCAGGCGATCGATGCAGCCGTCATGGCCCTGGGCCCGATGCCGCCGGCTCAGCGATCCTTGTCGGCGTTGCGCGCTTTGCTGGGTCAGCGGGACGCTGGCGGCGTCGGCTCTCGCCTGGAGAAGTGGTGTCGGGGTGGGCCTCTCGGCTGGGTGCTCGACAACGACGTTGACGCGCTAAGCCTCGACGCCCGGTTCCTCGGCTTCGACATGACCCATGTGCTGGACAACGCCGAAGTTCGTACGCCGATGATGATGTATCTCTTCCACCGACTGGCCGCTCTGGTCGACGGGCGCCGTCTGGTCATCGATATCGACGAATTCTGGAAGGCATTGGGCGACGAGGCATTCCGGAGCCTCGCCCAGGACGGGCTGAAGACCTACCGCAAACAAAACGCCTTCATGGTGTTCGGCACGCAGTCGCCCGCCGACGTCCTGCGCTCTCCCATCGCTCACACGATCCTGGAACAGTGCGCGACCAAGATCTTCCTGCCCAACGCCCACGCCGCTGAGCGCGACTACATCGAGGGCTTTGGCCTGACCCGCCGGGAGTTCGCCCTCGTGCGCGAGGAGCTGGCCCCGGCATCGCGACAGTTCCTCATCAAGCAAGGCCTCAGCTCGGTCGTCGCCGAGCTTCGCCTTGATGGCCTGGATGACGACCTGGCCGTGCTGTCGGGCCGTACTGAGACGGTCGATCTCCTCGACCGCATTCGCGCCCGCGTCGGCGACGATCCCAACGACTGGCTCGAACTTTTTCATCACGAACGGAGGACGATCCCATGAGACGATCGCTCATCACTGTCGCCCTCGTCGGGGCGGTCTGGCTCGGCGGCTCTGCCGCCCATGCCCAGCTGGCCGTCTATGACGCCACCAGCTATGCCAAGCTGATCCAGCAGGCGACCACGGCGGTCAACCAGCTGAACGAGCTGAAGACCCAGGTCACCCAAGGCCAGCAACTTTTCGCGAGCCTCAACGACCCGTCAGGCGTCAGCAAGATCGCCAGCGGGCTTGGCGTACCGTCCTTGCGATCGTTCCTCCCAGACACATCCGCCTTGAGCGCGGTGACCGAGGGCGACTTCAGCGCGCTGGGCGCCATCGGCGCCAAGGCAGACGCCATTCGATCCGCCAACCGTCTCTACACGGCGCCCGCCGACGATCCCCTTGGCGCCGACCTTGAGGCGTCGGGTCAGCGCGCCGCCCGCGACCTGGCGCTTGGTCAGACCGTGACCGACGCCGGCGCACAACGTCTCGAAGGCCTCAAGGACCTTCAAGCCGCCATCGACACGGCCCCGAGCGCGCGCGCTGTGATGGACCTGCAGGCCCGGGCCACGACCGAGCAGGCCATGATCGCCAACGATCAGGTGCGGCTGCAGGGCCTCGCTATGGCGCAGGCGGCCGAGGATCGGCTGCAAACCCAGAGGGACCGTGAACGTGCACTGGCGGCACGTGAAGCCCGAATGACCGCCTACCAACAGGGATTCCAATGATGCGAAGCCTCGTGCTCATCCTCAGCGTGGCCGGCTTGGCGGCCTGCTCACCAGAGCCGCGCAGCGCAAGCTACTTCGAGGCGCATCCGAAGGATGCCGAGACCGTCGTGGCTGACTGTCAGTCGGGCGCTCATCGCGGCCAGGAATGTACGAACGCCCAATCCGCAGTTGCCGCTGCGAAGCGCAACGAGCGTATGGACGGCTACCACAAGGGGTTCTGATTTCCCGTGGCCGAGCCGCTTCACATCTTCCAGCCCGCTTATCAGTTCGTCGATGGCAAGCTCGACGTCTTCCTGAATGAGCGCGCCAGTTCGGTGATGGCCCAGGTGTCGGGGCCGCTGCGGGCCGCCCTTGTCCTCTACGTCCTGTTGTACGGCTTCGCGATCCTGCGCGGTTCGATCCAGGAGCCGTTCATGGATTTCGTGGTGCGCAGCATCAAGCTGGCCTTCATCTACATGCTGGCCACCACGGTCGCTTATTCGACCTATGTCACCCAGCCGCTGTTCCACGTTCTGCCGGATACGCTGACCCAGGCGATCAGCGGGGCAGGCGTGCCGGACGTCGGGTCGGCCTTCGACCAGTTCTTCAATCGAGCCGCCTACCTCGCCGACAAGATCACCAAGGAGGCCAGCCCGGTCGACTTCGGTCCCTGGATCCTGGGTGCGATCGTCTACGTCGTCGGGGCGCTGGCCGCGGCGATTGGGTTCGGCGTGGTTCTGATCGCCAAGGTGGCGCTGGCTTTGCTGGTGGCGCTTGGGCCGATCTTTGTGGCTTGCGCACTCTTCGACGCGACGCGGCGGTTCTTCTTCGGCTGGCTCAGCCAGGCCGTGAACTACCTCGTCCTGTTCGCTCTCATCATCACCGTCTTCCAACTGATCCTGTCGCTGGTCACCCAGCAGTGGGGCAGCATTGATGGCGCTGACCCGATGGCCGGCGGCCTGCTGTTCGTGGCGCTGTGCCTGCTGGGCGCGATCTTCTTCCTGCAGACCCCAGCCATCGCCGCCGGCATCGCGGGCGGGGCCAGCGCAGGTCTGGCGGACTTCGCCAACGCCGCCTCGCTGAGCGGTGTGCCGCGCCCTGGTGCGCCGCAGGGGCCGCAAGAAGCCAGCCGCAGTTCACCACGGGGCGGGGGCTCCATTCGTCCTGCCGGAGGTCGCGCCTGATGCGGATCGCTGTTCTCGTCCTGAGCGGACTTGCCCTGTCCGCCTGCTCCACAACTGGCGGCGGTAAGCTGGCCGTCTGTGACGGCAAACACCTGCGCCCCGCCAATCCCTATGGGTCGGTCCTGGCGTCCTCGACGCAAGCCGTGCCGTCCGCGGCGCCGGCAGGGTCGGACGAAGCCAAGCCCAAGACCTTGTCCTCAATCGCCTCACCGGCCGCGTTCGGGAGCTGCCTGGGATGAAAGCCGAAACGGATCTGAAGGGCTATTTCTCGGAGGCGAAGGGCTGGAACTTCGATCAGCTGCGCAGCGCCGAGCGTTCGCGCCGCCTGGCCTGGGGCGTCGCCACCTTCGCCGCCCTCGTGGCGACGGCCGCCGTCGGGGCCGTCGCAGCCTTGGCGCCCTTGAAAAGCGTCGAGCCCTTCGTGGTGCGCGTGGACCGCAGCACCGGGGCGGTCGATGTGATGACCGCCTTGCGGTCCGAGAAGCCGCTGACCTACGACGAGGCCGTCACCAAGCATTTCCTGGCGCAATACGTCCGCGCGCGTGAGGGTTGGCTGGCCCCGGCGGCCGAGGCCAACTTCCGCCAAGTCTCGATCATGTCGACCCCGGCGGAGCAACAGCGTTGGGGCGACGCCTTCCGGCCGGCCAACCCGCAGAGCCCGCAGGTCGTCTACGGCCCGGCCGGTGAAGCGCAGATCGACATCCGCGCGGTGAGCTTCGTGTCCGACGGGGTCGCCAATGTCCGCTTCCACCGGATCGTCCGCCAGAGCCAGCAGGTCACGGAAAGCGATTGGATCGCGACCGTGGCCTACAGCTACACCCGCGCGCCCATGGGCGAGGCGGATCGCCTGCGCAATCCGCTGGGCTTCCAGGTGACCAGCTATCGGTCCGACCCGGAGGTGGTGCGATGAGAGCACCCCTCGCCATCCTGGCTGCAGCGACGCTGGCCGTCGCATCGCCTGCTTTCGCCCTGGACACCCCCAAGTCGGGGCCATCCGATCCGCGGATCAAGGTGGTGGACTACGATCCCTGGGCGGTGGTGAAGATCACCGGCGTCTTCCGCACGGCGACCCAGATCCTTCTGGGGCCTGACGAGACCATCCTTCACGTCGCCGTGGGCGACGCGACAGGCTGGGACGTCGCTGCCGAGAAGAACATCCTGTTCGTGAAGCCGAAGGCGGCGCGGCCTCCGACCAATCTGATCGTCACCACCAGCCGGGGCGCGGAGACCCGCAACTACACGTTCGAGCTGTCGACCCGGGCCGGGTCTTCGGCCCGCAATACGGCGGACACCGTCTTTGGCCTGCGCTTTCGCTATCCTCAGGACGAGAAGGCCGCTGCTGCGGCGGCGTTGACGGGGCAGGCCGCCGCGCTTGAACGTCGGATTCTCGACCTCAAACTCGACCGCGCCGTGGTCGAGGGGCGGCGAAACCTCAGCTACGGCGTCCAGGGCGCCAGCGCGATGCAGCCGTCTGAGGTGTCCGACAACGGCCGCTTCACCGTCCTGCGCTTTCCCGCCAATCAGCAGGTGCCGGCCATCTATCAGGTGGAGGCCAGCGGGACAGAGAGCCTGGTACCGTTCGACGTGCGGGGTGAATTCGTCGTGGTCCATGCCGTCGTGCGCCAGCTGCGTCTGCGTCGGGGACGCGACGTGCTCTGCATCTACAACCAGGCCTTCGAGCCCTACGGCGTCAATCCGGGGACGGGCACCGCCGCGCCTGACGTCCAGCGCACCGCCCAGGGAGCGTCCCGGCCATGACCGACACCGTCGATCTTCATGACGAACCGCCCCCGCCGAGGGCCGAACGCAGTGCGCCCGCGTTCGAGCGATCGATCTCCCCGATCGCCGGGCGGCTCGGTTCCGGCCTGGCCGGCAAGGGCGTCGTCCTCGCCGCCCTCGTGGCCGGATGCGGCGTGTTCGTGGCCGCCACCTGGGGCCATGAGAAGCCGAAAGCCGAGCCGAGGCGTGACGAGCCGGCGCGGCAAGTGGTGCCGTTCGAGCCGGCGATGAAGGCGCCGCCGCCGACCCTGGCGGCGCCCGGCGCCCATGCGCCTGGCCTCGTGCCCATGGAGGCCAGCGGCCAGGTGCCGGCGATCCAGCCTGCTGCCGGCGGGGCGACGATGGCCAGCGCCGCGACACGCCGCCAGGCCGAGGTCAGCGCCATCCGCGGGGCGCCGATCCTGGCCTACAGCCGGGGCGGCGAGGGCGGCGCCGCGCCGGCGCTGCCGGCTATTCTCGCCGCCCAGCCGGGCCCAACCCGGGAAGCGACCGAGCTCGATCAGCTGCGCCGCGGCTCGTCGATCGGCCAGGCCAGGGCCGCCCGGCTTGGCGACCGCAACTTCCTGATCGTCGCCGGCGCCAACATCCCCTGCATCCTGCAGACGGCGATGGACACCACGACGCCAGGCTATGTCAGCTGCCTGATCCCGCGCGACGTGCTGTCCGACAACGGCGCGGTCGTCCTGATGGAGAAGGGCACCAAGGTGCTGGGCGAGTACCGCTCGAGCCTGCGCCAGGGCCAGCGGCGCTTGTTCGTGCTGTGGACGCGGGCGGTGACCCCGGCCGGCGTCGCCATCGCCCTGGGCTCGCCCGCGGCCGATCCGGTCGGGCGGGCTGGCTTCGACGGCGAGATCGACACCCATTTCTGGGATCGCTTCGGCGGCGCCCTGTTGCTCAGCATCGTCGATGATGCGGCCTATGCCGTCGCCGGGCCGAACAACGGGTCCAACGTCACGCGCCTGCCGTCCGACGCCGCCGGGATCGCGGTGCAGAACTCGATCAACATCCCGCCCAGTCTACGCAAGGCCCAGGGCGCAGAGGTGTCGATCTTCGTCGCCCAGGACTTCGACTTCTCCGGCGTCTATGGCCTGAAGAGCCGGTGAGGCCATGCCCCACGACACCGCCGTCCTGGAGCACTATCTGAAGCCGCTGCAGGCCTGCTTGGAGCCGGCCGGCGTGACGGAAGTCGTGGTCAATCGGCCAGGCGAGCTGGGCATCGAGCGCGAAGGCGGTTGGGAATGGCGCGCCGCGCCGGACCTGACCGAGGCCTGGCTTTCGACCCTGGCAAAGGCCGCAGCCGCCTTCACCGCCCAGGACGTCACCCCCGAGACGCCGATCTGCTCGACGGTGCTGCCGGGCGGCGAGCGCTGCCAGATCGTCATTCCGCCGGCCGCGGAGCGGCTGTCGCTGACCCTGCGCAAGCCGTCCGAAACGACCTTCGACCTCGACGCCTTTGCCCGAAGCGGCCTGTTCGACGCAGTGGCCTTGGCGACCAACGATCTTTCGGCTGAGGAGACACGGCTTCTGGCGTTGCGGGATGCCGGCGACTGGCCAGCCTTCTTCCGGTTGGCCGTGCAAAGCCGGCGCAATGTGCTGATCTCCGGCGCGACGGGCTCCGGCAAGACCACCTTCGCCAAGGGTCTGGTGAGGCTGATCCCCGACGGCGAACGACTACTGACCATCGAGGACGCTCGCGAGCTCACCGTCCCGCACCGCAACGCCGTCCACATGCTCTACGCCAAGGACGGGCAGGGGCTGGCCAAGGTCGGCGCCAAGCAACTGCTGGAAAGCGCCTTGCGCATGCGACCAGACCGCATCCTGTTGCAGGAGCTGCGTGACGGCACGGCCTTCTTCTACCTGCGCAACGTCAACACCGGGCACCCGGGTTCGATCACCACCATCCACGCAGACAGCGCCACTCTGGCTTTCGAGCAGCTGACCCTGCTGGTGAAAGAGTCCGAGGGCGGCCGCGATCTGGCGCGCGACGACATCCGCTCGCTGCTTCACATGCTGGTCGACGTCGTGGTGCAGCTGCGCCGCGTCGATGGCCGCTTCCGCATGACGGAGGTCTGGTATGACCCGCTTCGCAAGCGCGCCCTGGCCGCTTAAGGCCGCCTATGTCGGCACGCTGGCGGCGGCCGGCGTCGCCTTGCTGGGCGGGCTCACGGTCGTGATCGCCTTGGCGGGTCTGAAGCGCCTGTCCCCCGACATTGACGTCGCCCAGCTCCCGGCCTGGTTCTGGTACTTCCGTGACGACCCCCAGGTCCGGCGATGGCTCTGCGTCGGGCTGCTGTCGGCCTTCGGCGCCGCCAGCGTTGTTGCCATCGGCATCGTCCGCAACCTGCGTCCGCCGCTGCATGGCGCCGCTCGCTGGGCCAACGAGACCGAACTGGTCGGCGCAGGCCTTCGGTCGCGTCAGGGTATCGTTCTGGGCCGCAAGGGCGGACGCCTTCTCGTGTTCGGCGGTTCCGAACACGTCATGCTCCACGCGCCGACCCGTAGCGGCAAGGGCGTTGGCGTCGTCATCCCGAACCTGCTGACCTGGCCGGACTCGGTCGTCGTTCTCGACGTGAAGCGCGAGAACTGGGAGGCCAGCGCCGGCTTCCGCGCGGCCCATGGTCAAGCCGTCGTACTGTTCGACCCGCTCGACCCTGAGGGACGGACGGCGCGGTTCAATCCCCTCGGCCACATCGATCGCGCCGACAGCGTCGCCGTGCTCGACGAACTGCAGAAACTCGCCGTCATGCTGTTTCCGCCGCCGCAGCAAGGCGACCCATTCTGGGCGGAGGCCGCCAGGACCGGCCTGATCGGCGTCGGCGCCTATGTCGCCGAGACGCCGGATCTGCCGTTCAGCCTAGGCGCCATCTATCGGGAGCTGACCCAGGGCGATCCGCGCACCCGCCTGCCCGAAGCGGTTAAGGCGCGCGCGACCGCTGGCCAGCCGTTGTCCTATGGCGGCGTCAGCGCCCTATCGGACTTTTGTTCGGCTTCGGAGAATACCTTCGCTTCGATCAAGCAGACCATCACGGCGCGGATGAACCTTTGGCTCAATCCACGGGTCTGCGCGGCGACGGACGTCAGCGACTTCGATCTGCGGGACCTGCGCGAGCGGCGCGTGTCGCTCTATCTCGGCGTCTCGCCCGACAACCTTGCCCGCATCGCGCCGCTCTACAATCTGCTGCTGCAGCAACTGGTCGACTTGAACACCCGCGAGCGGCCGACGGCAGATCGGCACGCGGTGCAGGTGCTCATGGTGATGGATGAGTTCGCGCGGCTCGGCCACGCCGCGGTCATCGCTCACGGATTCTCCTACGTCGCCGGTTACGGCCTGCGCTTGCTGCCGGTCCTGCAGAGCCCGGCGCAGCTGAGGGCCGAGTATGGCCCCGACCTGGCCGAGGAGATCATGGCCAACTGCGGCCTGGAGATCGCCTTCGCCCCTAAGGAGCTGAAAGTGGCCCAGGACCTCTCGGAACGCCTGGGCTTCTGGACCTATTCCAGCCGCTCTCACAGCCGGCCCACGTTGTTGTCCGGCGGCCGCCGCAGCACCACCGAGTCCGACCAGCGCCGGGCGCTGATGATGCCGCAGGAGCTGATCCAGATGGATCCGGCCGACCTCATCCTGCTGCGCGCCGGCCTGCCGCCGGTGCGCGGCCGCAAAATCCAATACTGGCGCGAGAAGGCCTTCAGCGCGCGAGTTGCGCCTCCGCCGACCGTTGCCGCCCATCCGGGCATCGGAACAGGCGGCTCACTTCCGGCGCCTACGCCGATGACGGGTGGGGCGCCCCGCCTCGACGACCTGACCCTGGACCAGATCGCGCCGGCGCTGGCGGCGGCCGGTCTTGAAGCCTTGCCCCCCGAGGGGGCGACCGACGCCGAAGTCGAAAGCTGGATGGAGCGCTTCATCGACGCGTCCGTGACACGAGAGGAGACCGACCATGCCCGACGAGATTGACCGCAATCAGATCGACAGCGAGGGCCGCGGCCGCTCGACGAACAAGGGCGACGTGCCGGATCCTTTGCGCCGCCGGTACTATCTCGATGAACGCGGCGGCCCCGGCCTCGGCTTCTACGCCGACGCTCGGATCACCACCGCCACCTTCCGCGACCTGGGGGCCCGGCTGGTGACGCCGAGGTCCGACCCCAATGCGATCCGCGACATGGCGGCGGTCGCGCAGCACCGCGGCTGGACGGCCGTCGTGGTCCATGGCGACGCCGATTTCCGGCGCGAGGCCTGGCTTACGGCCAGCGCCCTTGGCCTGGAGGTGCGCGGCTACCAGGCGACCGAACGGGACCGCCAGGAGCTTGAACGCCGCCAGGCGGCGCTGGCGCGCAAAGCCACGCGCAACGCCGAGGAGCGGCCGGAACGGGGTGATCGCGAGGCGAGAGAGAACGCGGCGGCAGGGCGGACCAATATGCGCATCGTCGAGGCGGTCGTCCGGGCCCGGGTCGGCGACCGGCCGGCTCAGGATCGGATCCTGTTGGCGGCGCGTGAACGCCTGGCGTCCTTGCTGGAGCAGGGGGCCCGTGTCCGCCCTGTCGATGTCGCCCGAGCTCAGGCGGTGCAAGAGTCTCATCGCTCGCGAGATCGGCAGCGAACTCGGTAATCGGCCGGAGTGACGGCTGGCGCGGGAGAGTATTGGCTCGGGCTTGAGTCGTTGCCGGTGGTCCGTAATATGTAGTCTGGAGACCGTGGTTTCATCGGCCACAGAAGTGTCCCGCTCCCATAATGAAGGGAAGGGCGCTTCTGGCTTGGAATCTGCGGGCGTTACGCACCGCTAAGTCGCTTTCACAGGAGCGGCTGGCGATCGACGCTGGCGTCGACCGAGCCTGGGTGAGCGAACTTGAGCGAGAGCAGGGCAACACTTCCGTCGATCTGCTCGACCGCTTGGCCGAGGCCCTTGAAGTGCCGATCGCAGCGCTGTTCGCCGAGCCGGACCCTGACGCGGATAAGCCCCAGCCCCTGCGGAGCGGCCGACGCCCGCGCGACTGACCTGGGCGAGGGATAGGGCCGATGGATCGTGCCCTGGTTTGCGCGCACGGCAAGATGGTCGCGATGGTCGCCAGCGTGCTGCAGGCCTCCGGCGTCACCACCACGGACGAGTTCGCACGGCTGCTGCAGGTGTTCGCCGATACGGTCGGCGAGGAGGATGCCGAGCAGGCCGAGATTCTGGCGCTGTGGTCGGAGACGGTCGCCGCGATGCTGGAGCCGCAGTCGAAACATTAGGGCCGGGACAACCGAGGAAGCGGTCGGGAAATCTAGCTTTCCAGATCACCCATGGTGGCGACCAGGTTTGCGAGCGCCTTCCTGACGTCCAGGGAGCGAATCTTCAGGAAGCCTTGCGCCAGCTTGAGGCCGGGGGTGCTCGATAATAGCTCCGACGCGATCTGCTCGGGGTGGAAGGCGCTTGGGGCGTCGGGCGACGACGTAGGGGACAGCCCATCAAAGAAGACGTTGATGGGCACGCCAAGCGTCTGGGCCGCCTCATAAAGCTTGGAAGAGCTGATCCGATTGGCGCCGCGCTCATATTTCTGCACCTGCTGGAAGGTGATGCCGAGCTTTTCGGCCAGCGCCTCCTGGCTCATCCCGCGCACTTTTCGCGCCAGCCGCAGCTGGGCGCCGACGTGGGTGTCGACGGGGTGGGGGCCGGTCTTTTCGGAGTCATTCGAGTGGGGTGTCTCCACGGAACCTACCTCGGTTTGGACGGGGTACGCGCCTAGCCCTCGCGGGCGACGCGGGCGCGTCCTTCCGAGGCGATTTGTAGAGAATACTCCGTGGTAAAATACTCTACAAGAGGTTGCGCTCCAGCATGGATATTCGCGCCGTGCTGGCCTTCAACCTGCGCAAGTTTCGCCGACAGGCCGGCCTCTCCCAAGAGGAGCTGGCGCACCGGGCCGAGCTCGATCGCACCTACATCAGTTCGCTTGAGCGAAGCCTCTACAGCGCGTCGATCGACGTGGTCGACAAAATCGCGATGGTGCTGGGCGTGGCCACGCATGAAATGCTCGTGCGGCCGCCGCAGTCGGATAGATCAAGGAAAGGCGGCAGCTAGCAAGCGCTGAGGGGAAAGCCTTCCCCTGCGCCCGAGCCTTAAGTCTCGGTCGACCCCTTCAAGCGGGGAGGGCCCCGCAACGCCCCCGTCTAAGACTTTTCGGAATCTGCATAGAGAGACTGGATCAGCGGACAGCCTGGGTCCTGAGCAGCCTCGCAGGCCTTCACGGAGTCAGCTAGGACGCGCTCCATCCGCCTGAGATCCGCGATGCGGGCCCTGATGTCCGTCAGATGAGATGCGGCAAGGGTGCGCACCTCGGCGCAAGACGTTTGCCCGCTACCGGCGAGGCCCAGCAGGGCGCGGACCTCATCCAGCGTAAACCCCAACTCGCGCGCCCGACGCACGAAGCCCAGGCGGCTCACATCGGCGAGGCCATAACTGCGGTAGCGGCCGCGCCGAGGCGGCGCCGGCACGAGACCGATCCGCTCATAGTAGCGGATCGTCTCGATGTTGCAGCCCGTGCGGCGCGAAAGTTCGCCGATCTGAATCGCTTGGTCAGCCATGGCAGTGCCGCTTCCGATTAGGCCTTGAGTCTGTAGCCGCTACAGATGCCATCCTCGCGCGCATTGGACCAGGAAGCGATTTCATGACTGTGAGCAGCGGGCTTCGATCTCGACCAGATAGTCAGAACGGCAAGCCTGCGGAGATCGCCTTGAACTGGGCGGCGATCGCGGCCGCGGCCAGCGCGCTCTTCGCTTGGGCCGCGTGCTGCGTCCTGCCGATGTCGCTGGCGCTGGCCGGACTGAGCTTGGGCGGACTCAGTTGGTTCGCCGTTCAACGCACCTGGATCACGCTCGCCGCGCTTGCCTTACTTAGCGCAGGGTGGGTCGTCACCTGGCGGCGCGCGCGGATGTGCCGGTCGGGCGGTGCGTGCACAGCGCCGTCTCAGCTCGGCATCGGCCTGCTCAGCATTGCAACCCTCCTTGTTCTGGTGGCCCTTGCGTGGCAGCCCCTGGTCGAACCTTGGGCCCTGGCCCTGATCCGGAGCGCCCGATGAGCGACGTGCAAATTCAGCCCCGTTCTACGCTCACCTGTCCGCTATGCGGCCATCAGGCGACAGAGATCATGCCCACAGACGCCTGCCAGTACTTCTACGACTGCCAAGGTTGCAGCACCGTCCTCAAGCCCAAGCCGGGCGACTGCTGCGTATATTGTTCCTATGGTGATGTGCCCTGTCCGCCGATCCAGGAGGGTGGCGGTAAGTCGTGCTGCGGCTGAGGCCGGCGCGACAATAAAAACCCCTCAACCCCGCCGTCCGGGTTCAGCCGTCGGCGCCTGACCAGTCGACTTGTAAATCGGTGAGCGGCCGGCGGGCGTGCTCGGTCCCGCCGCGTGCCGCGGCTCCTACGGGTCCGCCCCTACGGGCGCCTGCGGCGCCGCCGGCCGCTCGACGGCGCTTCCCGCCATGGCGCTGCGCGCCAGGCTCCTTGCAGCCTCCTCCCTTGGTAGGCCGCGCTACGCGCGCCCGTGGCTTGGGGCTCCGCCCCTGGCGCACTTCGGAGCGGCTTCCGCCCAGCTTCGGGCTGGGCAGGACCGGCCAGGACGCAGGGCTTGAAGCCCTGCAGCCGGTTCCCCGCGAAGCCGCCCCTCCGTTTGCACCCCCGGTCTCGCCGACGGGCAGGGCTGCAGGCGCGCCTTGCGCCTGCAGCCATGCCCCAAGGAGCTTAGCTATGACCCAACAAGCCAACACCGTTCATCAGGACGGCGACGTCATCGATGTGCCGCTCAACAAGCTGAAGAAGTCGCCGCGCAACGCACGGCGGACCCCGCATGCCGAAGCCGACATCGAGACCCTAGCCGCGAGTATCGCGGCCAAGGGCGTCTTGCAGGCGGCGGTGGTGGAGCCCGAGACGGACGAGGCCGGGGCGGCGACCGGCTGCTATCTGGTGACCATCGGCGAGGGGCGCCGCTTGGCGCTCGCCCTGCTGGCCAAGCGCAAGGTCATTAAGAAGACCGAGCCGGTGCGCTGTGTGGTGGACCTGTCCAATGACGCCCACGAGATCAGCCTGGACGAGAACGTCACCCGCTTCCGCATGCACCCCGCCGACGAGTTCGAAGCCTTTCGCGAACAGGCTGAACGGCGGGGCCTTGGCGCCGAGGAGATCGGCGCCCGCTTCGGCGTGTCGGCCCAGGTGGTGCGCCAGCGGCTACGGCTGGGCGCGGTCAGTCCCGTTTTGATGGCGCGCTACCGCGCGGGCGATCTGACGCTCGACCAGATGATGGCCTATGCAATCAGCGAGGATCACGCCCGCCAGGAGCAGGCGTTCGACCTCCTCGGGCCGGATCGCCCGCCCTATCTGATCCGCCGCACCATGACCGAAACCAAGGTGTCGGCTACGGATCGGCGAGCGGTCTTCGTCGGCGCCGAAGCCTATGGCGAGGCGGGCGGGACCATCCTGCGCGACCTCTTCACCGAGGACGGCGGCGGCTGGTTCGAAGACGCGGGCCTGCTGGACCGCCTGGCCGCCGAGAAGCTGGCCGGGATCGCCCAGGACGTGCGGGACCGGGAGGGCTGGAAGTGGGCCGAGGCCCACATCGACTTTCCCCGCGCGCTCGGCCTCGCCCGCGTCTACCCGCACCCGGTGGAGCGCCCGCAGGAAGAGGCCGCCCGCATGGCTGCGCTGTCCGAAGAATACGACGCCCTGGTCAGCGAGTGGGACGCCGTTGAGGAACTCCCGCCCGAGGTTGAGGCCCGGTTCGCCGAGATCGATGCGGCGCTTGAAGCCTTCGGCGATGGGACCGCCTTTGACCCCGAGGAGATCGCGCGCGGCGGGGTGTTCGTCATCCTGGGCCAGGACGGCATGGCCCGCATCGAGCGGGGCATGATCCGGCCCGAGGACATCCCGGCGCCCGAGCCCGAAACGGAGTCGGAAGGCGAAGTGGCTGGCGGGCTGGAGAGCGAGGAGGAGGGGGCGTCAGCCGAAGCCGATGAGGCCGACGAGGAGGCGGGCGCCCCTTTGTCGGAGCGGCTGGTTCTGGACCTCACGGCCCATCGGACCCTGGCGCTGCGCGACGCATTGGGCGCCAGCCCCACGGTCGCCCTGTCGGCGGTGGTGCACAGCTTGGCGCTGTTCGCCTTCTATCCGCCCTACGACCGGACCTCCTGTTTGGAGATCAAGGGGGTGTCCACCTATCTCGACGGCCACGCGCCGGGCATCGACGAGAGCCGCGCCGGACGCAGCATCGCCGAGCGCCATGAGCGTTGGGCGGTGCGCCTGCCCAAACAGGCGGCGGACCTATGGACCTTTGTGCAGGGGCTGGCGGCGACGGACCTTCTGGACCTGCTGGCCCACGGCGCGAGCCTGACGGTCAATGCCGTTCGCACGGCGTTCGACCGCAAGCCGGGGGCGTGGGCCCATGCCGACCGGCTGGCCCAGGCCGTCGACCTCGACATGACGGGCTACTGGTCGCCCACCGTCGCGAGCTATCTGGGCCGCGTCACCAAGGCCAGGATCTGCGAGGCGGTGCGGGAGGCCGTCTCGGAGGAGGCGGCGGAGCGGATCAGCGGCATGAAGAAGCCCGACATGGCGTCGGAAGCCGAGGCGCTTTTGGCTGGGAAGGGCTGGTTGCCAAGCCTGCTGCGGGCGCCAGTCCCGTTGGAGTCCGAGGTTCGGTCCGAGGCGCCGAGCCTAACCGAAGAAGCCGCCTAAGGGCGGGCCGCAGCTTGCGGCCTTCATCTCTCTGACTTGGGGCCGTTCGCCGACGAGGCTGGCGGCCCCTTCTTCTTGCGTGATTGCACCGGCGTCGCCGGTGGCGTGGTCCCGTCGCCGGGCCGAACTCCTGACCTTCGCAACCGACCCATGCCGCCTCTCTGGCCTGATAGGGCCGAGGGGTGCGGGCCGTTCCGGCCCCGCTGATCGCCGCAACGCCGGCTCTCGACTTCTTTCCCCTCGCGCCTTCGGCGCAATTCCTCGCGCGGCAAACAAGTCGTCGCCGGCGTCCTCCGCTGCGCTCCGGGCCTGCGGCTGCGGCGCTCAGCGCCCCTCGGCCTGGAAATCGCCATCGAGGCCGCGATGGGCGCGGTCCGAGGAACAAGGAGACTTCACCATGGCGACCATCGGCACCTTCACCAAGGACGACGCCGGCAACTACAACGGCGCGATCAAGACGCTGACCCTCAACGTCAAGTCCGCCGTCCTGCGCAAGGTCGAGAAGGACAACGACAAGGCCCCCGACTTCCGCATCTTCTCCGGCCAGACCGAATTCGGCGCCGCCTGGATGAAGACGTCCCGCGAGGACCGGGCCTACCTCTCGGTCAAGCTGGACGACCCGAGCTTCCCGGCTCCGATCTACGCCAGCCTGGTCGACGCCGACGAGGGCTACAGCCTGATCTGGTCGCGCAGCCGCCAAGCCGACTGACCTTCTCGCAGAGCGCCCCGCCCATCTGGCGGGGCGCCGCTTCCCCAACAGCTCAAATCACAGGAGGCCGCCATGTCGCGCCCTCACGAAAAGTCACGCCCGGATATCTACAGCCGGGTCACCAACGCCATCGTCGCCGACCTCGAAAACGGCGTTCGTCCTTGGACCAAGCCCTGGTCCGCCGAGCACCTCGCGGGCCGGATCACGCGGCCGCTCCGCTCCACCGGCGAGCCCTACAGCGGGATCAATGTCGTTCTGCTCTGGGCCGAGGCGGTCGCCCACGGCTACACGGCGCCGATCTGGATCACCTTCCGCCAGGCGCTGGCGCTCGGCGGCCACGTTCGCAAGGGCCAGCACGGCGCCACGGTGGTCTACGCCAACCGGATCACCCGCACCGAGTCCGGCGACGATGGCCAGGACACCGAGCGCCAGATCCCCTTCCTGAAGGCCTACACCGTCTTCAACGTCGATCAGGTCGAGGGTCTGCCCGTCCACTTCTATGCGGCGCCTGAGCCCAAGCTCGATGCCGCCCAGCGGATCGGGTACGCCGACGCCTTCTTCGCCGCGACCGCGGCCGACATCCGCCACGGCGGCAATCAGGCCTACTACGCTCTGCAGCCCGACTATGTGCAGATGCCGCCCTTCGAATGCTTCGAGGAGCCCGAGGCGTACTACGCCACCTTGGCTCACGAATGCACCCATTGGACCCGGCACCCGACCCGGCTCGACCGTGATTTCGGCCGCAAGCGCTGGGGTGACGACGGCTACGCTCGTGAGGAGCTGGTCGCCGAACTGGGCGCGGCGTTCCTCTGCGCCGACCTGGGTCTTGAACTGCAGCCCAGGCCCGATCATGCCAGCTACATCGCCAGCTGGCTGGAGGTGCTGAAGGACGACCGGCGGTTCATCTTCACCGCCGCCGCCCACGCTCAACGGGCCGCCGACTTCCTTCATCACCGTCAGGTCCAAACCTTTGCCGCCTGATGGTGCGCGGCGAGCGCTCAGGCGCTCGCCGCAAAGGCAGGGTGGCCGCGCCTCACGGCGTCTTCTGACGTTCGGTCAGCGCCAATTCTGCGAACCTAAGCAGTCCGCTGTAGGACTGCGCATAGAGTTGACCGCGGCCATGATCGTCGACCAGCAAGCCGATGCCGGCGGATTGCGCGAGGGCATTCACATCGGCCGCAGCCGTTGGCGGCAGGTAAAAGGCCACCAGCGGATAGGGCTCCTTATGGTGGCCGCCGAGCACTCCCCCGTTGCAGCTCGCGACCGGTGTGGCGCCGAGCGCTGAGAGCGCGATGGTCGCGGAGGCGACGCCGGGGTCCAGACTCCATAGCGCCTCGACGCCGTATTCGGCGACCAGTTCCTCGCTGATCGCCTCTTCCTCGGCGTCGAGGTCGATGGCCGCCTCGAGACGCGCCAGAACCCCGCGTTCTATTTCCAGCGTCTCGGCGACATCGTTCCAGTCCATGCCGCGCAGGTCCATGAACGCCCGGTTGCCGTCGAACGCGCCGTCCTCATCAGCCGCCTCGAGCGTCACGTCATCCGGGGGCGAGGCGAGTCGGCTGGCGTCGAAATCTCGCCGTATGGCGACGGGGGCAATATGGCTGGCCATGCGCTCTTCGCTTGACGGCGCGGCTCCCGAGGGGAACAAACCAGAAACTTTACTCGACGGGGGGCCGCTGTGGCGCCACTGTGGCGCCATGCTCGCCGATTCGAAACCAAGCAATGTTCGGGCCTTGGACCGCATCAACCTGCGGCTCAGCGCCGACACCTTCGACGCCATCGACGCTGCGCGCGGCGAACGTCCCGGTGCGATCTCCCGTAACACTTGGATAACCGAAGCCATTCAAGAAAAGCTGGCGCGCGAGCACGCCGCGGAGGATCGCGGAACCCATGCCTAGCTTCTATGAATTCTTCGCCGGCGGCGGTATGGCGCGGGCGGGCCTGGGCGAGCAATGGACTTGCCTCTTCGCCAACGACTTCGACCACAAGAAGGGCCTGACCTATCAGGCCAACTGGGATTGCGGCGGCGAGCTCAAAATCGGCGACGTGCGCGAAGTGACGGTCGACGATCTGCCAGGGGTGGCCGATCTCGCCTGGGGCTCCTTCCCCTGCCAAGACCTGTCTCTGGCCGGTGGCGGCGCGGGATTGAGAGGTGAGCGTTCGGGCACCTTCTACCCCTTCTGGGATGTGATGAAGGCGCTGATCGCTGATGGCCGCGCGCCGAAGATCATCGCCCTGGAGAACGTCTGCGGGACCCTGACCTCCCACGGCGGGCGCGACTTCGAAGCCATCTGCAAGACCTTCGCCGACGCCGGCTATCGGTATGGCGCCCTGGTGATCAACGCGGCCCTGTTCGTTCCGCAATCGCGGCCGCGCCTCTTCGTCATCGGCGTGCATGAAGACCTCGCCATCGATCCGACCCTGCTTGCGCCGGGGCCGATAGCGCCCTTCCATACGCCCGGCCTTTGCCGTGCGATCGATGGGATCAGCGCCAAGTCACGCAAGCGGCTGGTCTGGTGGAACGTCCCCGTGCCAGCCCGACGCAATTCGACCTTCGCCGACCTGGTCGAGGAGTCGCCAACGAGCGTCGCTTGGCACACGCCCGCCGAAACCCAGCAGGTGCTCGACATGATGTCTCCGATCAACCTCGCCAAGGTCGAGGCCGCCAAGCGCGCCGGCCGGCGGATGGTGGGCGGAATCTATCGGCGCACCCGGCACGACGAGGGCGGCGCCAAGGTGCAGCGCACCGAGGTGCGGTTCGACGATGTGGCCGGCTGCCTGCGCACGCCGGCCGGTGGATCGAGCCGGCAGGTGATCATCGTCATCGACGGCAAATCCGTGCGCACGCGCCTCGTCTCGGCTCGCGAAACGGCGCGGCTGATGGGACTGCCTGACGACTACAAACTGCCGCGCAATTACAATGAAGCCTATCACCTGACCGGCGACGGAGTGGCGGTCGATGTGGTGCGGCATCTGGCCGAGCATATCTTCGAGCCGCTGCTCGGGACGACCGAGAGAAAGGCGCGGCAAGCCGCGTGAGCGTCATCCCCTGCGAACAGGACCCCCAGCTGCGCGCGCAGATCGAGCGTTTCGCGGAGGTCCTCAAGACGCAGGCCCACCTCCTGGGCGATCACGGCCTGACCGAAAAGGAATTCTATCGCTCCGCCATCTTCCGGGGGGCCGTCGAGAAGGTTCGCGGCGAGTTCTCCGCCACCATGCGGGGCAAGCGCGAGTTCGTGCAGCACGTGCTGAACCACCTGGAGGACGGCGGTCACATCGCCGGCTGGGACAGGGCCAAGCGCGGCGCGCGCAATGACTACTATGTACGGCTCGAGAGCGGCCGGACGGCGGTGATCGACCTGAAGGGCTGCCTTGACGGCGCCAACACCAACATCTTCGAACGCCCGCCCGAAGCTGACGAGTTCATCACGTGGAGCCTTTGCACCAACGTCGGCGCCGACCCGCGCCGCAACGCCTGGTCAGGCCTACACACGCGGCTCAGCGCCGAGATGCTCTCGCGCAATCAGAGGGTCGATGGCCTGGTGATCTGGGACATGATTTGCGGCACGGTCGGGAGGCCTTGCCCGAAGCTCGCGGCCCTGTCGCCGCAGACCCGTCTGACCCGCCTGGGCCCCTTTGAGACGCCGCCGCCGTGCCTCTATGTGCTGCCGGCTGACATCCCTACGCCCGAGCGTCCCCTCGCTGCGGCTCAGGGGCTCGACGGAGTGGAGCTGATGGCCGCCTTCCATCGGGCCTTCGGCGGCGCCAATGACGAGGTGAACTTCGTCGACTTCGAAGTCGCTGAGGCCGATGGCGGATTAGTGCGGCGCACGACGATCCGCCGCGCCGGTTTGGTCCAGCATGCTTCCGAGATGACGGCGATCCGCCGTGTCTGATCCGCCCTCACTCTTTGGGCGCGACCCCGACGCCACCAACATCCCGCCGTTCGAGACTGATGACCTGCGCACGCAGCTCTCCCGCTTCCTCGACGCGCCTTTCAGCGATCCCAGCGGCGCAAGCGTGAAGATCGGCGACTACCAATGGGGCGTCTACGCCTTCTTCGACTACGACGGCGAACCAATCTACGTCGGCCAGACCAAGGAGCGGGTTCGTACCCGAATCCGCCGGCATCTGACAAATCAGCGAACGGACGCCGTCGCCATGTCGGTGCTCGATCCTTTTGAGGTTCTCGACATCGAGGTCTGGCCGATCCCGGAGCTGGAGGGCGTCGACAAGCGCGACAAGGCCGCCAAGGCCCATCTAAACGCCCTGGAGCGACTGATCACCGAGGCCGCCGTCCAGGGCTCGCGGTTCAAGGCCATCCTCAACGAGAAGGACCCGCCCGTCGGTACGGTGGCAGTGACCGCGCCACCGTCCGTGCGCGATCGGGTCGTCTCTGAAAGGGTCTATGAACTGCGGCGCCATCCGGATTTCAGGATTGCCCGGCGCGCGTTGATCATCTCGCGCTTGGCCCAGGTGATCTCTGAACGTGAGGTCCAGGGCGGACTGCGCCGTGTCCTGCTGACCCAGGCCAAGCGTCTGCAGTGGCTGTCGGAGCGGCGCTACCAGGCGCTGGGCGGGGCGGCGTCGGTGCCCAACGAGAGCGAAGACGGCGCCGAGACCTAAAGGCTCAGGCCGATCAATCCCACAGGATGTCGAGGGCTAGGTACTCGCGCAGCACCATGCGCACGCGCATGCCGCCCTCCTGGCTCAGCCTATAGCGGAAGCGGTTCGGCTGCACGACGATCCAGCCGTTCACCCAGGAGTCCTCCGGTCCCATGAGCACCCTGTGGAAGGCACGGCTGCCGAGCTCGGGCCACAGGGCGAAGTCGCTGTCATCGTTCTCGAAGGCTCGCCGGTCCCAATCCGACATCAGCATCAGCGGCATTGACCAGACTTTCTCCGGCTCATGCAGCTGCGGTTCATTGAGTTCGAAGTCGACGAGACCGCGGGCCAGTTTGATGGCGATCCGCTGCAGGCGGGAGCCGTCGGGGTCCCACCAATTCTGCCCCTCAACGTCGCGCCGCGCCGCCGCCAGCTCTCGCTGAAGGCGCTGGTTACCCGCGAGGGTTTTGGCGATCGCGACGCGCTCGAAGGCTTCTGGGTCGACGCTGCCGCTGGTGACGCATTCGAGCAGGCAGGCCACATACTCTTCGTCGTCCGAAAAGCCCGCGTTGCAAGCCTGACAGCTGGACGCGACCGGCAAGTTCTCCGGCAGGGGTGCGTCCAAGAAGATCTTCGAAGGATTGTGGTCCCGCGTCTCTTCGGGACCACCGCAATGGGCGCAGAATCCCTTGTTGCGGCTGTCCCCCTCATCGGGCCACTGCCGCAGCTTGGAGGCTGCCCGATCCTTGGGTGCGTCATTCATTGTCATCGTCTCGGGCGCGATGTCAGCGTCAACGTTTAAGGCGATTCCGACATAAGGGGCTCATGGCTGGGTTCTTCTCTACGGAGCGCCAAAGCTCCCGAAGAAGGATGAGGGAACGGCAGCTTCTGGCCCGGCTGGGGCGACCCAAAGGGTCGGCGGGCGAGCGCGGGCGGGGCGTAGGCTTACGCATCGCGCGCGCCGAGGGGAGGGGCCAGTCTGAGTTCGTCGCGGTCTAGGGCAGGATAGCCTTCGCGGCGGCGGATCACTACGTGGAGCGGCCCGGTGGCCAATCTCAGCATTCGGGTGTCCGACGAACTCCTGGCCCGGTTCGACGCCGCCGCCGGCGGTCAGGGCGGCCGCGCGCCGACCTTGCGTCGTCTGATGGATCAGGCCGCTGCGGGGCCGGCGTCGCCAGGCGGGCGGCTTCCAGTGAGGCCCTTGAAGCTGACGGTTCGCCTCACCGCCGACGACGGCGAGGGCCTGGCGCGCGAAGCCGCCGGCATGGCGTTGACCCCGAATGGCTGGGTGGCCGCGCTCATCCGCCATCGCCTTCACGGCAAGCCGACCTTTCGGCCCGACGAGGCAGTCGCCCTGCTCGCGATCCAGGGTGAGGTGCGGCGGATCGGCGTGAACGTGAACCAGATCGCCAGAGCTCTGAACACCGCGGTCATGGAGGGCAAGGTGCTCGACCTGGAGGTGGCCTATCTCGACGCCCTGCGGACAGAGCTACGTGCGCACATGTTCACACTGCGGGAGGCGTTCGAGGGCAATCTCGCCTACTGGGCAGTCGAGCCATGACCGACTTCCACATGGTCCTTGGGTTCGAGGATGTCTGGCGTCCTCCCGTCCGGTCGAGGATCGTCCGGGCGCGCACTGTGCTGCGACCTTCGGCGTCGTCCCACGGCGATGCGAGGGCGCGTTTGGAACGCGTCGCTGCTCGGGCGCCCGAGGTGATGGTGAAGGTCACGGGTCGCACCCGGGACGGAGCGCACCTTCGTGCGCACCTGGAATACATCTCGCGCAACGGCCAGCTGGAGCTGGAGGGCGCCGACGGCGCCTTGATCGTCAGCCGCCGGGACGTAGCCGACCTGGGGGACGATTGGTCCCGCGCCACGCTTTTCGATAGATCCCGTCGCAAGGATTCCCCGGTCAGCCACTCTGTCATCCTGTCTATGCCGGCCGGCACGAACGAGATCGCAGTGCGTGACGCTGCCCGGTCCTTTGCGGCGGACATGTTCGCAGGTCGCCATGATTACGTGTTCACCCTGCACACCGATACGCCGCGTCCACATGTTCACCTGTCCATCTGTTCGCGTGGCCACGCGGGCGAGCGGCTGAACCCCAAGAAGGCCGATCTGGAACTCTGGCGGCAGACTTTCGCCCATGCGTTGCGAGACCGCGGCGTGGAGGCTGAAGCAACGCCACGGCGGGCGCGAGGCGTCACTCGAAAGGCTGAGCGGACGCCACTGCGAAAGATCAGGGATCGGCAGGAGGCCGGAAGAGGACCGATGGCGCAGACTCGGCGCTCCGCCTACCGCGAGGCGGCCGCCGCAGCCTTTCAGGGCCAGACCGCGCGAACGCCTTGGGAGCAGAAGATCGTGGACCGCCAGCGGACGGTGCGCGCGCTGTACCTGGCCCAGGCCCGGCTGCTTGGCCAATCAAGCGACCCTGCGGACAGGGCGTTGGCCGCCAAGGTCGAGGCTTTCGTACGGGACATGCCGCAGTCGGACACACAGCGTCTCGCTCTGGCTCGGGAACTACGGACGGCGAATGAAGCGATGCGCCGACAGGATGGCGATCGCGAGCGGTCTCGCTGACAGCTGTGAACGGGTGAACGTGTGAACGAACCGACATGCGAACACGCTTGCTGGGACGAGATGCGTGCCGCCGACGATAGCCTATGAGTGATCGAATAGCGGAAAAAATATAATCTTTAGATTATCGGAGGCTGGAATTTTAATCATCTATGGGTTATAGCGAGAGCTGACTTCGATAATGCGGAGACTATCATGCCCGCGACGGACAGGGCCGCCCGTGCCCTCGATATGAGACTTACGCTGGTCCGAAACTGGTCCGTCGCCCGGCCGCCTCGCGGTTGGCTGCGAGCGATCCGCGACGCGCTTGGCCTGACGACGAAGCAATTGGCTAAGCGGCTGGGCGTCAGTCAGCCCCGCGTAGTCGCGCTGGAGCAGGGCGAGGTGGACGAAACCGTCACCCTCGCCAGCCTGCGCCGTGCCGCCGAGGCGATGGACTGCCAGTTGGTCTACGCCATGGTCCCCAACCGTCCGCTCGTCGACATGCTCCGTGAGCGCGCCGAGGCCAAAGCCGACGAGCAGATCGCAAGCGTGAACCACACCATGCGCTTGGAAAACCAGGCGCTCACGGCGAGCGACCAGCGACGGCAGCGTGAGATCCTGATCGATCAGCTGCTTCGTGGGAACCTCAGCCGCCTGTGGGACGACCCGGCATGAGCGACCCGCTCTTCGAGGCGGACGACGAAGCCAACACCCCTCTGACGCCGGAGGGGCGTCAGGGCTTGATCCCGACCTACATCACTACGCGGGCGGAGTTGAACGAGGCCGAGCAGGAGAACATCGCCGATGCGGACAGATGGGCGTTCTCCCGCAAGCGCGGCGATGTGGTCGACATTGACTCCTTGATGGCGCTGCATCGCCGGATGCTGCGCAGGGTCTGGCGGTGGGCCGGCGTCCAGCGAAGCACGGAACTCAACATCGGCGTCGCGCCGCATGCGATCGCCGTCGACCTCCACACCTTGGTGGGCGATGTCCGCTACTGGATCGAACACGAGACCTTCCCGCCGGACGAGATCGCAGTGCGGTTCCACCACCGCCTTGTCGCCATCCACCCGTTCCCGAACGGCAACGGGCGTCATGCCCGCTTGGCCGCCGACCTGCTGATCGTGCAACTCGGCGGCAAGCGCTTCAGCTGGGGCAGGGCTAACCTGATTGAGGCCGCCAAGACCCGGAGCGACTACGTCCGGGCGCTGCAGGCCGCGGACGCCCATGACATCGCGCCGCTCCTGGCGTTCGCCCGCAGCTAGCGCCGCCGGCCCCCGCGGACGGGTAGACTTACGCCTTTCCCGCCGAGCCTTCGCCTGGATAGCTGAGTCGCATGCCGTTCTCGCTCCGCGTGGTTGCGGACGCCCCGACGGCGCGGAGGATTTGCGATGTTTGAAGGCGCTCCCATGCCGCCCCGCCTGCTCCGGACCTCGGAAGCCGGGCGTTTCCTTGGCCTGTCTGGTCGGACGTTGGAGAAGCATCGCACCTATGGGACGGGGCCGACCTACCGGAAGATCGGCGGTCGCGTCGTCTACGCCATAGACGATCTCCAGAGCTGGGCCGATCGCGGTGCTAAGTCTTCGACCTCGGATCCGGGGCAGGGGCGTGTCCTTCCCGCCCGTCCTCAGGAAGCGCGCTCGTTCAGCTAGGTCTCCCGTCAGCGCTCCCCGAAGGGGTGTTTCCCGTATTTTCGCATGAGGTCGTCGAAGGCCTCGCCCATGAGTGCCTGTAGGCTGGACCCCTGCTCAAGCGCCAGCAGGTGCAGTCCGCGGCTCACGTCCGGACTGAAATAGCCGCTCACCGCCTTTTTCCCGACCCTGGCCGGCGTTTTCGCGACAGAAGTTGCTAACTCGGGATCAGTAACGGCCGACGCAGGCGGAGCCGGCTTTGACTTCTCCGACCTGATGGCGGCGAACCGGCTCATCCGACGGCCGCCGGCATGCGAACAGGTTCACGCGTGGACATGTTCATCTGTCCCCGCGTCCAGCGCCACAGCGCCGCGATCTCGGCGGCCGCCTTTCCGTCATGGTCGAACTCGTTGGCTGTACGACCTTGCGCCGTGCTGTGATGGAAGGCGGCGCGTTCTGGCAACATGACGGGCGCCAATTGCAGGCCGAAGGAGCCTTCAATCACCTCGGTAGCCTCCCTGTAGATGAGCGGCGCGCGCGGCGGTCCAGCCATCAAGACGACAAAGGCAGGCTTCTGGCTGGCCTTCACCAACTCGGCGGTCGCTTCGATCGCGGCCAAATCGAACGCCTTGGGACGGCACGGCACCAGGATCAGGTCGGCGAGGCGCGCGGCCTGACGCGCCATGGCGTCGGCGTGCGGCGGCGTATCGATGACCGCCAACTCTCCGCCCAGCTCGGCGGCCTTACCAAGTTTGCCGGCCAGCAATGTGGGCGCGCCGCAGTCGATGATCTCCGGGTCGGCGCCCTTGCGCCATTCGCCCCAACGGCTGGCGGTGGCCTGCGGGTCGGTGTCGACGATGAGGGTGACGAAATCGGCCACGGCGGCCGAGGCCAGATGGACGGCGAGGGTGGTTTTCCCAGCGCCGCCCTTTTGGCTGATAATGGCGATTGTCTTCATGTGAACCTCCGCACAGGCGGTCATGTGAACAGGCTCACCTGTGGTCGCCAGGGCGCAGGTCCGCCGATCGGGCAATCGCGTGGTTTGGGATAGAAAACGGCGGGGTTGGGTTTGGCCGAGCGATCAGGCCGCGCGCGCCTTGGCGATGGCGTGGAGAGCCTCGGGCTTCAGGTGCGTGTAGCGACGGAGCATCTTCCAGTCCTTGTGGCCAGTCACCAGCGCCACCTGATGGATTTCGAACCCTGCTTCGAAGAGCCGGCTGGTGCCCTCGTGCCGCAGGTCGTGGAAATGCAGGTCGTCGATCCCAAGATCCTTCACCGCGCGGGTGAACACGGTGCTCGTGGACTTGTGATTGTAGGGGAAGATGCGGTCGTCCTCGTTGCCGCGGATGGCGCGCTGTTCCTCGATGAGGGCCACGGCGTCATAACCTGACACCGCCAGGAGCGGGATACGCTGATCGTTCCCCTTCTTCTGTCGCGGGTCTTTCCTGTCGCGGATGGTCAGCATCTTCGTCCTCGTGTTGAGGTCGCTCCAGGTGACGCGGCAGATCTCCTCCTGGCGCATAGCGGTGGCGACGGCGAACTTGATGAGCCTGCCCATCGGGATAATCTGGCGCGGGTTGCTGTCGAAATGTTCGATCAGCTTCTCGAGCTCCTCGTCGGTCGGGCGTCGGTCACGTTCATTGCTATGGCCGACCAAGCCAAGCCGCTTCAGGGCGATACGAGCGAGGTCGATAGGCTCGACCTTCACCGGAAGGCCATGGACAGCGGCGGCGTGTTGCACCACCAACTTGATGACTCCGATATCGATCCCCACCGTTGTGGGACCCGCGCCGTCGCTTGCGCGCTTGCGCCCAAACTTCACGATCCGCTCGCGGTCAAGATCGGCCATGTTGACGGAGCCAAGCTGCTTCTTGAGCATCTGAAGCGTCGCGTCCTTTGACCGGCCTGGCGCCTTGCCGACCTCCTTCATGTCCAGGATGTGGAGGTCGATGAGGTCGGCGAAGGTATTGAGACGCGCGATCTTCGAGCCGGTCGGTGTCTCGCCGCGATCCACCTGCCGTTCGGCGTCGGTGGCCCATCTGCGCGCGTCGTCGCGTCTGAGGAAGGTTTCGCTTATATAGCGGCCCTTCCGCCGGACCTGGACGCGCCAGGAGCCCGAACTGAGCTTTGTGAAGGTCGCCATCTCGTGTGCGCTCCGTGTGCACTGACCCGTCGAAAGGCCGCGAAAAACGTCGTGCGATAGCGTAAAACCGTGTGCGCTCGTCGCGATCTAACTCGTTGAGACTACAGGAAAAGTGACGCGATTTCAATCACATAGATTCTGTGTGGCCCCCCTGATGGACTGGACGGACCGGCATTGCCGGGCGTTTCACCGCGCGCTGACGGGGCGTGCGCTGCTCTATACCGAGATGGTGACCACGGGCGCGGTGCTGCACGGCGACCGCGAGCGGCTGTTGGGCTTCGACGACCTTGAGCAGCCGGTCGCCCTGCAACTCGGCGGTTCGGACCCGGCCGCCCTGGCGGCCTCGGCGCGCATCGGCGAGGATTACGGCTACCAGGAGATCAATCTCAATGTCGGCTGCCCTTCGGACCGCGTGCAGGACGGGCGGTTCGGCGCCTGCCTGATGCGCGAGCCGGCGCTGGTGGCGGAGGGCATGGCGGCGATCCGCGAGGCGGTGCGCGCGCCCGCCACCGTCAAATGCCGGATCGGCGTCGACGACCAGGAGCCCGAGCGGGCGCTGTTCGAGCTGGTCGACCGCTGCGCGGCGGTCGGCATCGACAGCTTCGTGGTCCATGCCCGCAAAGCCTGGCTGCAGGGCCTCTCGCCCAAGGAAAACCGCGATATCCCGCCGCTCGATTACCCGCTGGTCTGGCGGCTGAAGCGCGAGCGGCCCGAGCTGACCATCGTGCTCAACGGCGGCGTCGCCAACCTCGACGAGGTCGAGGCGCATCTGGAGCATGTGGACGGCGTGATGCTGGGCCGCGCGGCCTACCACGATCCCGGCCTGCTGGGTCAGGTCGACCGCCGCATCTTTGGAGAGGCGACGGAGGATGTGGACGGCTTCACCGCCGTGGCGCGGCACCGGCCCTATATCGAGCGCAAACTGGCGGAGGGCCTGCGTCTCGCGCCCCTGGTCAAGCCGATGCTCGGCCTGTTCGCGGGCTTGCCGGGCGCGAGGGCGTGGCGGCGCATCCTGACGGTCGAGGGCGTGAAGCCGGGGGCCGGCGTCGAGGTGATCGACCGGGCGCTGGCGACGGTGACGGACCGACCGCTTCGGGCCGCAGTTTAGAAGGCAGCCCTAAGGACGCAGGATGAGGGCGCTCGGCGTCGCCTCGAAGCGCGACAGGCGGCCGAGGTAGCTCATGCCCAGCAGGGAGGTCTCCAGCCCCTCGGCGATGACCAGGGCCTCGACCCTGTCGACCCGGGCGCCGGCGATCGAGAGGTGGTCGAGCACCACGGCGGCGGCTTCGGTGCGGCCGTCGGCGGTGACGACCGGGCGGTCGTAGACGAGATCCTTGGGCTTCAGGCCCAGGCGGGCGGCGTCATCGGCGGTCAGGACCACGCTGGTCGCGCCGGTGTCGACGAGGAAGCGGACGGCCTTGCCGTTGACGTCGGCCTGGGCCCAGTAGTGGCCGTCTCCGGCCCGCGCCACGGCGGCGACGGCCGCGGTGGTCGTGGGGGCGGGCGCCGTCGAGACAACGGTCGGAATTTCGGCCTGGCGGCGCTGCATGGCGTCCAGCGAAACGACCGCCTTGGCGGCCCCCGTCGCGGAGAGTGCGGCCACCGCCGCGAGGCTCAAGAACCGGACAATCATAGCATCCTGCGCGGGCGTCCGACCGCGCTTCTGCGGCCCCCCAAGGATGCACACTGTACTGAGGAGGGGTTTGCGACAGGTGAATCGCGATTCGGTCAGGCAAGCCCGAGCTTTACGGGATCGATCTGACCTTTGCGGCTGGGCAGGTCGGCCATGATCTCGGCGCGCCGCGCGTCTGTGTAGCCGCTCCACCGCGCCACCTCCTCGATGGTGCGGAAACAGCCGAGGCAGAGGCCGCTGGCGTCGTCGATGAAGCACACCTTGGTGCAGGGCGTGACGATCCGCGGCGGCGGGGCGGGCGAGGGCTGATCCATCGCCCTTGCCATAGCGCCTCGCGCGGCGATGTGACATCGGGCTTTGCGCGCCGTCGCTGTTGGCCTTAAGCCCGCGCCATGACCGACCGCCCCTTCGACGACATCCGCCGCCTGCTGTCCGACCTGCCGCCCCCGCCGGGCGGTGTGTTCATTCCGCCGGGCCTCGGACGGCTGGGCGATCTTGCTGGCTGGATCGGCGGCTGGAGCGGGCGGGCGCCGCAGGTGCGCCGGCCGGTGGTCGCCCTCTACGCCGGCCCGGCCGACGTGTTCGGCGACGGCCGGGCGCCCTCGACCAATCCGCGCGCGCGGCTGGAGGCGGTGGCGGCGGGCGCGACGGCGGCCAGCCGCATGGCCGCGGCCAGCGGCGCCGGGCTGGAGGCCTTCGACCTCGCCGTCGACCGGCCGGGTCACGACATCCGTCTGCGGGCGGCGATGAGCGAGCGGGAATGCGCCGCCACCATGGCCTTCGGCATGGAGGCCCTGGCCAAGCAGCCCGACCTGCTGTTGCTCGGCGTGCTGGGCGACGGGGCGAACCTCGCGGCCGGCGCCGTGGCGGCGGGCCTGTTCGGTGGGCCGGCGGCGGACTGGAGCCGCGATCCGGCGACGGCGGAGCAGGCGGTCGCGCGCCTGCGCAAGGAAGCGGCCGAGCACGTGCACGGCCCGAACTGCGGCCATCACCACCATCATCGCGATCAGGGGCCGGAGCCGCTGGACATCCTGCGGGAACTCGGCGGGCGCGAGATCGCCGCCATCGCCGGGGCCATCGTGGCGGCGCGCACCCAGGGCGTGCCGGTGCTGCTCGACGGCTATGCCGCCCTGGCGGCGGCGGCGGTGTTGACCGCGCTCGATCCGCGCGCGGTGGAGCATTGCCGGGTGGCGCATGTTCCCGCCGAGCCGGGCGCGGCCAAGCTGATCGCCACCCTCGGTTTGCAACCGGTGCTCGACCTCGGGATCGAGGAAGACGACGGCGTCGGCGCCCTGGCGGCCCTGGCGGTGATCAAGGCCGCCTGCGAGGCGGCGGGTTAGTCGAGCGCTGAGGGACCGTCCTCGTCCTTCGAGGCCGCTTCGCGGCGCCTCAGGATGAGGACTACTTTGGCGCTTCAGTCGAAATCCTCACCCTGAGGTGCGAAGCCTCGAAGGGCGAGGATTTCGTGCTCAAGCTAGTCCGCGACGCCGTCCCCGCGTCCGAGCGGGTCGGGCAGGGGCTCTCCGGCCTTCACGAACTGCAGCGACACTGAGTTGATGCAGTAGCGCTGCCGCGTCGGCGGCGGGCCGTCGGGGAAGACGTGGCCCTGGTGACTGTCGCAGCGGGCGCAGCGCGTTTCGATCCGCACCATGCCGTAGCTGACGTCCTTCACGCCCTTCACATGGGTCTCGTCGTAGGGCGCATAGAAGCTCGGCCAGCCGGTGCCGCTCTCGAACTTGGTCTGGTGGCGGAACAGCGGCAGGCCGCAGAGGCGGCAGCAGTAGACGCCGGGCGATTTCTCGCCGAGCAGGCCGCCGCAGAACGGGGCTTCGGTGCCGTGATGCAGCAGCACGCGCTTTTCCTCGGCGTCGAGGCCGGCCTCGAGGCGGGCGCGCTCGTCGGCCGTGGGCGGGGTCAGGTCGAAGGTGTGGGTCATTGAGGCCTCCCGATCGTCTGCTGAAATGTCGGGTCTGCGACGCCGTGCGCAAGGCCTGGATGCTCGCGTCTTTCGGTCCGGCCCGCGACCGCCTAAGCTGAGCGCGAGATTGGCTGGAGTCGGCATGAGCGGACAGGTGGACTTGGCGGAGCTGCTGCTGTCGTCGGCGGGACGGCTGGCGCGCGGCGCCTTCCTCATCGTCGCCGCCGTGCTGATCGGCCTGACCGCGCTCTATGAGGCGACGCCGCCGACCCTGCACCTGCTGACCGGCTGGTTCGTCTATCCCGCCCTGCTGTTTGTCGGCGCCTGCGTGCTGTCCAAGCGGCTGCACGACCGGGGGCGCTCGGGCTGGTGGTCGGCGGTGATCCTGCTGGCGGTGGTCATCGTCTGGCCGGCCCCCAGCGGGTTCTTCGACTTCCTGTTCGGCCTGGTGCTGATCTGGGCGGTGGTCGAGCTCGGCGTCATGCCCGGCGAGCCCGGCGCCAACCGCTTCGGCCCTAACCCGCAGGCTCCGCCCGCCAGAGCCTAAAGACGATTGGCCTAAGCCGGCGGCGGCGCATCGGCCGTCGGGCCGAAGATCGCTTCGAAGCTGGCGCGCAGGGCGGCGTCCGCCTCGTCCATGGTCACCGGCAGGCCGAGGTCGACCAGGCTGGTGACGCCATGCTCGGTCTGGCCGCAGGGCACGATGCCGGCGAAATCCGCGAGATCTGGCTCCACGTTCAGGCTGACGCCGTGAAACGACACCCAGCGGCGCAGCTTAACGCCGATGGCGGCGATCTTGTCCTCGCGGCTCCAGCCGACGCCGCGACGCTCGACCCAGACGCCGACGCGACCCTCGCGAATCTGCCCCTCGACGGCGAAGCGGCCGAGGGCGCCGACGATCCAGGCTTCCAGCGCCGCGACGAAGGCGCGCACGTCGCGCCCGCGCCGGGTCAGGTCGAGCATCACATAGGCCACGCGCTGGCCCGGCCCATGATAGGTGAACTGGCCGCCGCGGCCGCTTTCGAACACCGGCAGGCGGTGAGGATCGAGCAGGTCCTGCGGCTTGGCCGAGACGCCCGAGGTGTAGAGGGCAGGGTGCTCCAGCAGCCAGATCAGCTCGCCGGCCTCGCCGTCGGCGATGGCCTTGGCCCGCGCCTCCATCGCCGCCACGGCGACCGGGTATTCGATCAATCCGGGCGAGACGGCCCATCCGACGTCAGGCAGGTCGGGCGGGCTGTTTAACGAGCGGTCAAGCATAAGGCGGCACACTAGCCCAGTTCGGGACGGATCGCGTCCCAAGTGGGGTTCGCGTGAGTCAGGTCAAGGCCGTCAACGTCGAGATCAGCGTGGTGCTGGGCCGCTCGCAGCTGCCCATGCAGCAGCTGCTGCGCATGGGCCGCGGCGCGGTGATTCCGCTCGACGCCAAGGCCAGCGACGAGGTGTGGATTCTCGCCAACAACCACCCGGTGGCGCGCGGGCAGATCCAGATCAGCGACGACCGCATCGCCATCGCGGTGACCGGCCCGGCCAATGTCTACGACTTCATGGCCGGCGGCGCGACGCAAAGCTGAGGCCAGCGTCAAACCGACGCTTCCCAAAGCGGATTGAGTTTGCTAACCCCCGCGCCTCACCACGAGCGGTCGTGGCGGAATTGGTAGACGCGCAGCGTTGAGGTCGCTGTGGGGCAACCCGTGGAAGTTCGAGTCTTCTCGACCGCACCAGTGAAACAAGGAAAGTAAGGACAGCGATTCGACTCGTGTTGATCGGCTAGTTGAGGAGGCCTCCCATGACCCGGGAAACACCGCGCCTCACCGAGCATGATGATGACGCTTTCGACGCTGTCCTTACCCTTCCCAAAAGCTCGGACATCGAAGCGCCGGTCGAGGACCTTGAGGACCTCGCCCTAGGCGACGACTACGCGCTCAATCCCGAATACGTCGAAATGGTCGTCGACGCGGCCGACCGCAACGACGAGGCGCGGCTGCGCGAGCTGCTGGGCGCCCTGCATGCGGCGGACGTGGCCGACCTGATGGGCTTCCTCACGGCCGAGTACCGCGAGGACGTCATCAAGCACCTCGACAGCGAGGTGCTGGCCGAGGTGATCTCGGAACTGGAGGACGACCTCCGGGAAGAGGTGCTGGAGGCGACGCCCTCGGCCGCCCTGGCCAAGGCGCTGGAAAGCCTCGATTCCGATGACGCCGCCGACGTCGTCGACGACCTGGAGGACGACAAGCGCGCCGAAGTGCTGGCGGCCATGCCTGAGATCGAACGGGCGGCCATCGAAAGCACCCTGGCCTACGAGGAAGAAACCGCCGGCCGCCTGATGCAGCGCGAGGTGGTGGCCGCGCCGCAGTTCTGGACCGTCGGCCAGGCCATCGATCACCTGCGCAGCGAAGGCGCCGACCTGCCGGAGCTGTTCTTCGACATCTATGTGGTCGACCCGTCGTACAAGCCGGTGGGCGCCGTGCCGGTCAGCCATCTGCTGCGCGCGCCGCGCGCCAGCGCCCTGACCGAGATCATGGAGGCCGTGACCGAAGTCACCGCGGACATGGACCAGGAAGAGGTCGCCTACATCTTCGACAAGTACCACCTGATCTCGGCGCCGGTGATCGACGCCGGCGGCCGTCTGGTCGGCCAGATCACCGTGGACGACATCGTCGGCGTCATCCGCGAGGAGACCGAGGAAGACATCCTGGCCCTGGCCGGCGTGTCCGACACCGGCCGTGACGCCGGGGTGCTGGATATCGTCCGCTCGCGCCTGCCGTGGCTGCTGGTCAACACCTTCACCGCCGCCGCCGCCGCCAGCGTCATCAACCTCTTTCAGAGCGAGATCAGCCGCCTGGTCACCCTGGCCGTGCTGATGCCGGTGGTCGCCTCGCTGGGCGGCAACGCCGCGACCCAGACCCTGGCGGTGGCGGTGCGCGCCCTGGCGGCCCGCGAGCTGAGCGCGGCCAACGCCACCCGCATCGTCGGGCGCGAGATCCTGGTCGGCATGACCAACGGCACGGCGCTGGCCGTGGTGATGGCGGCCGCCGTCTTCGCGTGGCAGCGGGACTGGAAGCTGGCCCTGACCATCGCCCTGGCGCTGATGATCAACCTGCTGGTCGCCTCGCTGGTCGGCCTGCTGGCGCCGCTGACCCTGGACAAGTTGGGGCGCGACCCGGCCGTGTCGTCCTCGGTGTTCGTCACCTTCGTGACCGACTTCGTGGGCTTCCTGTCGTTCCTCGGCCTTGCCGGGATGATCCTGCTCTAGCGATTCCGATTCTCTTTTCGGGCGATCCCGACGGCCCGGCTCTTGCCTGACACGAACCAGACGTCCCGCGTTTGTTTCAATTCAGGTCAAGTCGGTGATGAAGCCCCGTCATCAGATCTCCCGCGCCGCCATCGAGCACATCAAGACCTTTGAAGGGTATCGCCAGCGGTCCGCTCACCTGCCGGACGGCCGGTGGACGATCGGTTACGGCCACACCCTGACCGCCCGCGAGGGCGTGGAAGTCTCGACCGACGACGCCGAAGCCCTGCTGCTCTACGACCTGATCGGCGTCAGCCACACGGTCAACGAGCTGGTGTTCACGCCGCTGAGCCAGAACCAGTTCGACGCCCTCTGCTGTTTCGCCTTCAGCATCGGCGTCGAGGCCTTCCGCGGGTCGGCCGTGCTGCGCCGGGTCAACGAGGGCGAGCTGCTGCGGGCCGCCTACGCCATGGAGATGTGGCGCCGCGCCGATTTCGAGGGCGAACGCATCGTCATCGACGCCCTGGTCCGCCGCCGGTCCGCCGAGAAGACGCTGTTTCTCAAGCCGCAGGCCGGCTGGACGCCGGCGCCGTCGCCGCTGCTGCCGCCCAAGATCGACTACGAGGTCGAGCCCTACGCCCCGCGCGAGGAGCCCGTGGGGCTGCGCGCCGATCTGAACGGCCAGACGCTGGTCGTCGAACGCGAGGCCGCCGCCGAGCCGGTCGCTCCGCCGGCGCCGCCGCCGACCGCCGCCGAGGAGGCCGCCGCCGCGGTGACCGCGCGTCTTGAAACCCTGCTGCCGGAGCCGGCCAAGGCGGAAGAGGCGCCGTCCGACGATAGTTCATCCCCCGCCGCCGACGCGGAAACGCCCGCGGTCGTCGAGCAGATCGCGCCCGAGCCCGTCGAGGTCGCTGCGGAAGACAAGGCGGAACCGCCGAGCGAGGCCCCAGCTGAGACGCAGGCCGAGCGTTGGTCGTCTCCGACCCTGCAGGCCTTCGATGCGGTCGTCGCTCCGCCGCCGGAGCCGGTCGTGGAACCGGCGCAGCCGCCGACGAGCGGCAAGGTCGCGGACTTCGGCGCCACCATGTTCAGCGACTCCGCCTTCTCGGAGAAGGGAATCCTGCGGGGCAAGCGCCTGATCGGCCTCGGGGTCGCTGGCCTGGTGATCTTCGCTGGCGGCGTGTTCTGGGGTCTGGCCCAGGCGCCGGACAATGCGACCGACGGCTCGACCGCGCGGGCCATCGGCTGGGTGCTGGGCGTGATCGGCGTGCTGTGCTTCGGCGTCGCCGCCTACGGCCTGCTGCGCAAGCTGGGCGAAGCGGAAGACGTCGCCGACTAGGCTGCGGCCTCATCGCCAGGAATGACAAAGGGCCGCCCGGGTTACCCCGAGCGGCCCTTCCATCGTCGTGACCGCTATCGCGGCCGTGACTCAAACCTTTGGCGTTCGACGCCTCAGGCGGAGACCTCGTTCACAAGGCTCCAGGTCACGACGTGCGACCGCGGTTGGAGACAATGAGACACTGGACCACCTCCTTTCAGCTGTTGAACAGAACGATTCGAATATGGGACGGTTAGGCCGCCTCGCAAAGGGGCCTTCGGTCGCACCCCGGCGGCCGTGATGAAAATGTCGCCGGACGAGCGGACGACCAGGAGGAGACCCGCCGATGCCCCGTTGGGATCCCGCCGTCTATGAACGCTACAAGGCCTATCGGGACCGGCCGGCGCTCGACCTGCTGACGCAGATCCCGCGCGATCTCGATCCCGCCGAAATCTGGGACCTGGGTTGCGGCACGGGCGAGCATACGGCGGTGCTCTCCATGCGCCACCTCGACGCCAATGTTTACGGCCTGGACTCCAGCCCCGAGATGCTGGCCCAGGCCCGCAAGCGCGACGCCCAGGTCGCCTGGATCGAGGGCGATATCGCCGGCTTCGCGCCCGAGACGCCGCCCGACCTGATCTTCACCAACGCCGCCCTGCAATGGCTGCCCGACCACGGGCGGCTGTTTCCGCGCCTGGTCGAGACCCTGGCGCCCGGCGGGGTGTTCGCCTGCCAGATCCCGGTCCAGTTCGAAACCACGCACCATCGCGTGATCCGCGAGACGGCGGCGGACGGGCCCTGGGCGGAGAAGATGGCGAACGCCCGGCCGACCGCGCCGGCCCCGAAGATGGAGCGCTACTACGACTGGTTGGCGCCGCTGTGCGACAGCGTCGACCTGTGGACCACCACCTATATCCATGTGCTGGAGGGCGATGACGCCGTGCTCGACTGGCTGAGCGGCACGAGCCTTCTGCCCTATGTCGAGGCGGTGGCCTTCGAGCCGGACCTTAAGGCCGGGTTCCTGGGCGAGCTGCGTCGACGGCTGGCGGAGGAGTTTCTGCGGCGCCCGGATGGGACGACGCTGCTGCCGTTTCAGCGGCGGTTCTTCATCGCGCGGCGGCGCTAGAGGGGCAGGGCGACCGGCGGCGTCTGCCGTTGCTCCCATTGGCTCAGACGACGACGCAGGGACGTCACCGGCTTGTCGAGACCGCTGAGCGCCTTCTGGGCCGCGACATAGCCGGCCTCGACGGCGGGGTCGAAGGCGCGCCAGTCGCGCAGGTCGACGCCTTCCAGAATCGGGGTGATCAGCACGTCGGTGGCCTCGCGGCTGGCGGCGAGGTCGCGGCCGACCGTCACCGTGGCGGAGCGCATCAGCACCGAGACGATCGGCGGACCGGAACGCCACTCGCCGGACAGCAGCCACCGCCAGATCGAGGCCGGACGCTTCACATCCTCCGCCGCGATGCTGCGGCCGCGCGAGACGTCGACGCCGACGACCGGCCCCAGCTGCAGGGCGCGCATGATGTCGGCCGGGAAGTTCTTCATCACCGCCCCGTCGACCAGCACGTTAGGACCCTGGGTGACCGGCGGCAGCACGCCGGGCAGGGAGATCGAGGCCCGCAGGGCCCGCCGCAGCCGGCCGCTGCGATGGATCTGGTAGGAGCCGGTGGTCAGGTTCGACGAGACGCAGAAGAACGGCAGCCAGAGGTCGGCGATCTGCAGATCGCCGAAGTGCTCGTACAGGCGGTCGCGCACCTTGTCGCCGCGGATCATGGCGATGAACGGGAAGGCGATGTCGTCCAGCGGGCTGGAATCGACGAAGGCGCGCCGGATGCGGGCGGTCATCTCGGCGTCGTCCCAGCCGGCCGCCAGGCCGCCGGCGATGATGGCGCCCATCGAGCAGCCGCCGACGAAGTCGATCGGCACATTGTGCTCGTGCAGCGCCCGAATGGCGCCGATGTGGGCATAGGCGCGCGCGCCGCCGCCGGAGAGCACCAGGCCCACGGACTGCCCAGTAAGCACACGGGCCATGCGCCTGAGATCCGCCTCGTCGCCCTGCCGCAGGTGAAACAGTCGGGCCGCCGAGGTGGCGGCGAGCCAGGCTTCGGAGCCGTTCGGCCGGCCGCTTCCGGGCGGGTGCAGCAGCACGAGGTCGATCAGCTTCTGGTTCTGGAGGGGCGCGGAGGCCTTCTGCGGCGTGACGGGGGCCGGATCGCCGCCACGTCCGACGCGGAACAGCCGGTCCACCTGCCGATCGATCAGGGCGCGCCAGGCCGTCTCGCCCGCCTCGGCGGCGTAGAGCACGAAATCGTGGTCGCGCTCGACATTGGAAAACCATTCGGTGGGCGCGCTGAGGGCTTCCGCGCCGCAGACCACCGTCGAATATCCAAGCGCCTCCATGCGCTGGCCGACGGCTTCCACGAGGTCGCGCACCGCGACCGTCGCCGTCTCGCCGATGAAGCCGAACACCGAGGGCTCTCCGACGGCGGCGTGGGTCGCCGCCTGGCGCGCGCGCAGGATCATCAGCCGCGCCAGCTCGGTCATCACATGCGGGTCGCGATCGGCCGCCTCGAAGAACAGGGGGCCGGGCAGGGACAGCACCTCGCTGTCGCGCAGGGCGACGACGCTGGCCGAATGCGGGGAGCCGGCGATCAGGGCCATTTCGCCGGTCGGTTCGCCCGGGCGGATCAGGCCGACGAACTGCGACTCCTGGCCTTCCTCCCGGCGGAAGGCGCCGAGGCGGCCGGCGCTGAGGAAATAGAGCTGGTCGGAGGGCTCGCCGGCCGCGAACAGGGTCGAGCCGCCCGGGACGGAGAACCAGGCCGCCCGGCCGTTGCGACGCTCCTCGGCGAACAATCGGGCCAGGGCCGATTCTGCTTCGGGCGGATGGGGATTCATCAACGCGGCCGGGACTGTCTACTGCGCCGGTTGCGCCACCGATGAACTCTTGGCGGCGGCGAAAGGTTCGCCGGAAATCACGCGGCCGCCCTGCATGGTGGTGATGCCGCCGTCGCCGACGGCGTAGTTCATGTCGCCACTGGCGAAGCGGAAGACATCGGCCACCTGCGTGCCGCCGCCGATCTCCAGCGAGGGCTTGCTGGCGGTCGCCATGTCCTTGAACTCATAGACCCGATAGGTCGGCGCGCCGGTCTCGTCGGTGACGAAGGCCGTCCGGCGGGTGGTGACGCCGATCAGGCGCGTGTGGGGCAGCCAGCGGCAGGCGAAGGTCTTGTCGTCGATGGTCATCTCGCTGACCGGCGGCATGGTGACCGCCGCGCCGTCGCTGAGGGCGGTGGCGGGCATGGAGCGGACGGAACCGACCTCGGCGCCTTCGCGGCTCAGCGCCCAGGTCTTGGCGCCGCCTTCGTCCGTCGCGGCGCCCAGGGTGAGGTGACTGACGGCCGACTTTTCCGAGGCCTTGTCGCGGACCACCAGGGTCAGGTCGCCCGCGGCGCCGGGCCGCCCGACGACGATGACGGCGGGGGCGTTGGTGGCGTCGCAGATGAACCAGGGGCCGGTCCCGGTCTTGGGGTCGAGGGCGGCGGCGAGGTCGACCGGCGCGGCCTTCTCGGCGGCGCCCTTTTCCCCTTGGCCGCAGCCGGCGACGGCGACCAGGGATGCGAGCGACAGCGCGCCCACGAGAATGCGTTGGCTGTCCATGACCGTTCCCTCCCTGGAAAGTCTAAGGATCTAGCGGGACCGTAACCCCGCGCCGCCGGTTTGGCGATCCGGTCAATGGGGCGTCGCGCGTTGCACGGCGATGAACGGCTCGTCGGAAGTCGGCTGACCGTCCTGAGTGACGGAGAAGCTCTTGCCGTCGATCACATAGCCGTAGCCGGCGTTGGTGAAGGTGAAGCGGTCGCCGTCCGTCTTGCCGCCGGCGATGCGCAAGGTCGGCGGGTTGCTGCGTTGAACGCCGTCGCGCTCGAGCCGCGTCGCCGCGCGCGGGTCGTTGAAATCGAAGGTGCGGAGCAGCGGACCGTCGTCGGCGTCGGCCACCAGCACGGTGCGACCGGCGACGACGCCGAACAATCGGGTCCGCCTCAGCCAACGGCAGGAGATCACGGCCTCGTCGAGTTTCACGCTGAGCACCGGCGGCGTCGTGGCCTGCTCGGGCTTGTCGAGCATCCCGGGGTTCGCGGAGCGCACGAACCCGACTTCCGCGCCGTCGCGGCTGATGAGCGTCTGGGTGACCGAGCCGGCGCCGGGGTCTTCCGTTCCTAGGGCGTAGAGCGCGGCGACGGGCGGATGCATGTCGTTCTTGTCGATGCGCAGTATCGTCACTTCGCGCCTGGCGTCCGGCCGGCTGACGACCAGAACGGTCGGAGCGTCGACGGCGTCGCAGATGAACCAGGGCGGCGGCGGGCCCGGCGACACGGCGGCGACCTCGGGCGCGGACTTGGCGGCCGGCGACGGTTCGGCCGCCTCGCGGTCGCATCCGGCCAGGGCGAGCGGCGCGAGGAGGGCGAAGGGCAGGGCGGAGCGAAGGATCATGAGGGTGTTCCTTGTGCGGCCCGCCTTGTTCGCGCGGAAAGGCGGCGCAAATATAGGCCATGACCAATCCCATCGCCGATCCCCTTGTCGAAGTCCCCGACACCGAGGCCACGACCGATCTCGTGACCGTGGAGGCCACGCCCGAGGGTGTCGTCACCCTGACCCTCAATCGCCCGAGCAAACGCAACGCCTTCAACGACGAGGTGATCGCGGCGCTCAACCAGGCGCTGGAGACCCTGCACCAGGCCGATGGCGTGCGGATCGTCTTCGTGCAGGGCGCGGGACCGACCTTCAGCGCCGGCGCCGACGTCGACTGGATGCACGGCGCCTTCGAGCGCACCGAGGCCGACAATGTCGAGGACGCCTATGAGATGGCCAAGGCCCTCAAGGCGCTGCACGACCTGCCCGCCCTGACCGTCGCCCTGGTGCAGGGCGGGGCCTACGGCGGCGGCGCGGGTCTGGTGGCCGCGTGCGATGTCGCCGTCGCCGCCGCCGACGCCCGGTTCGGCTTCACCGAGGTGAAGCTCGGCGTCGTCGCCGCCACCATCAGCCCCTATGTGGTCGCCGCCGTCGGGCCGCGGATCGCCAAGCGCCTGTTCGCCACCGGCGCCGGCTTCGGCGCGGAAGAGGCCAAGGCCTGGGGGCTGGTGCATGAGGTGGTCGCCGACGCCGCCGGCCTCGAAGCCGCCAAGGCCGCGTGGGCGGGATCGATGGGGCCGTGCGCCCCCGGCGCCATCGGGGCCAGCAAGGCGCTGGTGGACGCGGTGTACGGCCAGGAGATCGACCATGGCCTGATGATGGAGACCGCCAGGCGGATCGCCGAGGCGCGGGTCTCGGAGGAAGGGCAGGAGGGGCTCCGCGCCTTCCTGGAGCGCCGCAAGCCGTCCTGGGCCTAGGGACCGCACCCAGTGGCGTTGCATATGATCAAGCTGGTGGTCGGCTGCGATACGGTCGACGACCTTCTCGAATGGCGCAAGGGGCAGCCCGATCCGTGGATTCTGCGCACGCGGCAGACGCCCAAGCGCGCGGAGGAGCTGATCGACGGCGGCTCGATCTATCGGGTGTTCAAGGGCCAGATCCTCTGCCGCCAGCGCATTCTCGCGGTCGACACGGTGGGCGAGGGGCAGGCGGCGCGCTGCCAGATCACCCTCGATCCCGAGATCGTCTACACGGCGCCCGCACCGAGACGGCCTTTCCAGGGGTGGCGCTATCTGAAGCCCGACGAGGCGCCCGCCGACCTGACGGGCGGCGAGGACGCCGACATGCCGCACGAACTGGCGCTGCAATTGCGGCAGCTGGGGGCTTGGTGAAACACTCTAGCTGTGGATGATTCGATGGGTCGCGTTGACGAACGTTAACGCTCGGGAGGACCCTCCGAGAAAGAGATTCGGCCCCTAAGGGAGATCGCCATGACCAGCGTGATCGTGATCGGTAATGAGAAGGGCGGCGCCGGCAAGTCGACCATCGCCGTGCACGTCGTCACCGGACTGCTCCACGCCGGGGCCAAGGTCGCGGTGATGGACCTCGACCTGCGCCAGGCCTCGACCGCCCACTTCTTCGAGAACCGCCGCACCTGGGCGACCGCCAACCAGGCCGACCTGCCGCATCCGCAGCTGATCCGCCTTTCGACGAACGATGTCGCCCTGGCCGAGCTTTCGACCGAGGAGCAGGTGGCGAGCTTCGAGGCCGCCCTGGCCCAGGCCACGGATGTCGACTTCATCCTGATCGACACGCCCGGCGGCCACACGCCGCTGATGCGCCTGGCCCACGGCCGCGCCGACCTGGTGGTCACCCCGATGAACGACAGCTTCGTCGATTTCGACATGCTGGGCGTGGTCGATCCGGTGAGCCTGGAGCTGAAGCGTCCCAGCCTCTACGCCCTGACGGTGTGGGAGGCGCGCAAGGCCAAGGCCCAATCGCAGGGCCGCTCGCTGGAGTGGGTGGTGCTGCGCAACCGCCTGGGCGTGGCCGAGGCGCGCAACGGCAAGCGGGTGGACGAGCGTCTGACGGCGCTGTCGAAGCGGGCCGGCTTCCACCTCGGGCCGGGCCTGCGCGATCGGGTGATCTATCGCGAGCTGTTCCCGTTCGGCCTGACCGTCGCCGACCTTTCGGCCAAGGTGCGTCCGGTACCGATGGGGCTGCAGCACGTGGCCGCGCGTCAGGAGCTGCGGGCGCTGATGCATTCGATCGGGCTTTCGGCCTATACCGGCGACGAGCTTCTCGCCGCCGAGTAGGGCGGCCTTCGCTGGGCGAATCCTGAATGACTTACCTTGCCCTGGGCTTCGCCGCGTTGGCGCTGCTGATCTGGGTGGGGCGCAGCGGCCTGCCGGCCCGCAAGGCCGTGCGCCAGTTGCAGTGGCGCTTCCTGGCCGGCGGCCTTTCCGTCGCCTGTTTCACCGCGGCCGCCTTCCTGTCGATGCGCGGCGGGTGGGGGAAGGGGATCGTGCTGTTCGTCGTCGGCCTGTGGGCCGCCACCCTGGTCCGCACGCCGCAGGTCGAGGCGCGGCGAGCGGGGTCGGCGCCAAAGGCCGAACCGATGGGCCTGGCCGACGCCCGCGCCATCCTGGGTGTCGGTGAGACGGCGACGAAGGCCGAGATTGAAGACGCCTATAAGCGCCTGATGCGTCGCGCCCATCCAGATCAGGGCGGCACGACGGGCCTGGCCGCGCAGCTCAACGCGGCGCGTGACCGACTGCTCGGTCGCTGATAGGCTGACGTCGTCATGATGATGAGCCGCATTCGATCCTGATCGCGACGCCGCGCCAGCGGCGGATCATCCGGCGCCGTGCGCCGTATCCAGCGATCAGTGAGACAACCTCATGACTTCCCACGATTTCGACGTCGACGGCTTCGTCCGCGACGGTTACCTGCGCATCGACAACGCCTTCGATCCCCGGCTCGCCGAGGCGTGCCGCTCCGTCCTCTGGCGCGAGATGGGCCTCGACCCTGATGACGCGGCGGGGTGGACCCGGCCGGTCGTCCGGCTGGGCTTCCACGCCGAGCCGCCGTTTCGTGAGGCGGCGAACACGCCGCGCCTGCATGCCGCCTATGATGCCCTGGTCGGCGCGGGACGGTGGCTCCCGCCGGCCGGCCTGGGCACATTCCCGATCCGCTTTCCGTCCGCGACGGACCCCGGCGACACCGGATGGCACATCGATGTCAGCTTCGGGCAGGATGCGCCGGACTTCCTGGATTGGCGCGCCAACGTCGTCTCGCGCGGTCGCGCCTTGCTGATGCTGTTTCTGCTGTCCGACATCGGCGAGGACGATGCGCCGACCCGCGTTCGCATCGGGTCGCACGGCGACATCGCGCGACGCCTGGCCCCGGCCGGCGACGCGGGCCTGACTCTCCGGGAGATGCTGGCGGACGACTTCGGCGGCTCGGGCCGTCGACCCGAGATCGCCGCGACCGGCCCCGCGGGGACGGTCTACCTCTGCCACCCGTTCCTGGTGCATTCGGCCCAGCCGCTGTGGAGCGGCCGGCCGCGTTTCCTCGCCCAGCCGCCGTTGCTGCCGGCCGAGCCCTTGAGGCTGGATCGTGTACGGGCGGATGAGTCGCCCGTCGAGCGGGCGATCCGGGAGGCCGTCGAGGCCGGGCCTAGCTCGGCTTGATCACCATGCAGACGGCCTTGGCCGACTTCAGGGTCGAGCAGGCGCTTTGGGCTTCACCCGCCGTCATGTTGATGAACTGGGCGCGATAGGCGCCGCCGGCGCGTTCGACCGTGCTCTCCGCGCCGGCGAACACCTTACTGAACTTCCTGTTGGCGATCTTGATCTGCTCGCGAGCCAGCGACTGGCTCTTGAAGGCGCCGACCTGAACCTTGTAGGTGCCCTTGGGCTTGGCGGCGGGCTTGGTCGCCGGCTTGGCGGCGGGATTATTCACGAGCGCGATCTGCAGGCCGTCCTGCTCGCCGTCGCCCTGGCCGATCGACGGGCGCATGATCAGGCCCTGCGGTTCCGGCTCGAAGAGGTTCTGCGCCAGGGTGATCTTCTCGCCCCGGTCGCGACGGGCCAGCACGTCGAAGCCGGTGACCAGCAGGTCTTCGACATTGTTGTCGCGCGCGGCCACCGAGGAGCCGCCAAGCACCACCGCGATCAGACGGCGGCCGCCACGCACGGCCGAGGCGGCGAGGTTGTAGCCCGAGGCGTTGGTGTAGCCCGTCTTCAAGCCGTCGACGCCCGGCATCTTGCCGAGCAGGCCGTTGTGGTTGCGCAGGCTGCGGCCGCGGAAGGTGAACTGCTGGACGCTGAAATAGGAATAATACTGCGGATAGTCGCGCATGACGGCGCGCGAGAGCAAGGCGATGTCGCGCGCCGTCGAGATCTGGCGGCTGTCCGGCAGGCCGTTGGCGTTGACGAAGTGACTGTTGACCATGCCCAGCTCCCGGGCGCGCAGGGTCATCAGGGCGGCGAAGCGCTGCTCGCTGCCGCCGAGCTTCTCGGCCAGGGCGACGGCCATGTCGTTGGCCGACAGGGTGCAGAGCGAGCGGATGGCGTCGTCGACGCTGATCTGGTCGCCGGCGCGAAGGCCGAGCTTGGTCGGGGCCTGAGCCGCGGCCCGCGGCGAGACGGTGACCATGTCGGTCGTCTTCAGGCGACCTTCAGCCAGCGCTTCGAAGACGAGGTAGAGAGTCATCACTTTCGTGATCGAGGCGGGATACCGGGGGCTGTCGCCGCGTTTGGAGTACAGCACCTCGCCCGAATTGGCGTCCACCACGATGGCGGCGTACTTCGGCTCCGCCGCCGGCACCTTGAGATAGGGTATCTGCGCCGTGGCGATCGCGGGCGCGGCGACCATGGGTGCGGCCACCGTGGCGGCTGCGGCAAACGCCAGAAACAGGCGGCGGGCAGGCTCGATCATCGAACGGGTCCGTCGAACAAAAGTGATTCCACACCGAACTGAGCGTGGTCCGATAACCATAGCATCAACCCGTCTCCCTTTAGCGAAGGTAAACGCGCCTTAGCCAAATTGTCGCATGACGCCCGTAGCTTAAGCATTTGAAGGGTTAACGGCCGACCGTCTGGTGCAACGGTTTTTGGCGCGTTCCGCGACATTTTGTGCGCTGCACAAAAAATTATTGACTGCTGCACTGCAACATGAGAAAACAATCACCGCGAGATTTCACCCTGACGGCGGAACCGCCCGTCCGTCGTCTTACTGGAGTTGTGATCATGGCCACCACCGCTGAAACCGCCAAGTTCTCCGCCGAGCAGTTCACCGCCGCCGGCGCCACCGCGTTCAAGGAAGGCGTCGAAAAGTCGCTCGCCGCCCTGAACGAAGCCAACGCCTATTCGAAGAAGAACCTCGAAGCCCTCGTCGCCTCGGCCACCGCCGCGGCCAAGGGTGTCGAAGCGCTCGGCGCCCAGGCGCTGTCGTACTCGAAGAAGTCGTTCGAAGACCAAGTCTCGGCCACCAAGGCCCTGGCCGGCGCCAAGAGCGTGCAGGAAGCCGTCGAACTGCAGACCGCCTACGCCAAGAGCGCCCTGGAAGCCTACCTGGCCGGCGTCAACGCCATGTCGGCCACCGTCGCCGCCTCGGTGAAGGACAGCCTGAAGCCGCTCAACGAGCGCATGACCGCCACGGTCGAACAGGTTCAAGCCGCGCGCTAAGCGTCGCCGCGAGTTTAGTAAGCGTAGCGTAGCCAGTAGCGTAACGCGTACCGAAGGCCCGGACCGGAAACGGTCCGGGCTTTTTCGTTTTCGCCGCCCGCCTTCCGCCGCCGTCCGACCCGCGCTAAGCATGGATCGACCGTGTTCTTGGGAGGCCATATGTCGAGCGTCGAACAGCGTCTGGCGGAGCAGGGGATCGTCCTGCCGGAGCCGGTGGCCCCCATCGCCAACTATGTGCCGTTCGTCCGGTCGGGCCAGTTGGTGCATATCTCGGGTCAGGTTTCGCTGGACGCCTCGGGCGGCGTCACCGGCACGGTGGGCGTCGATGTTGACCTCACCAAGGCGCAGGCCGCCGCCAAGCTGTGCGGGATCAATCTCATCGCCCAGATGAAGGCCGCCTGCGAGGGCGACTTGGAGCGTGTCGTCCGGGTGGTGAAGCTCGGCGGCTTCGTCCAGGCCGGGCCGGATTTCTTCGACATCCCGCAGGTGGTGAACGGTTGCTCCGACCTGATGGTGGCGGTGTTCGGCGACGCCGGCCGGCACGCGCGCTCGGCGGTGGGCGTCTACAAGCTGCCCCGCAACTTCGCCGTCGAAGTCGACGCCGTGGTGGAGATCCGCTGATGCGAGCGCGCACCCGCCCCGGGACGGAGGTGTTTGGCGAGGCGTGGGAGCGGCTGTTCGAGCCGGCCATCGCCCACCGGGGCCTGTGGTCCTTCGACGGAGCGCCGGAGAATTCAGCCGCCGCCTTCCAGGCCGCCTGCGCGGCGGGCTACGGCATCGAGCTGGACGTGCAGCTCTCGTCGGACGGCGAGGCGATGGTGTTTCACGACGCCACGCTCGACCGCATGTGCGGCGTCGAGGGGCGGGTGAGGGACCATTCCGCCGCCGAGCTGAGCGCCATGCGCCTGGGCGGCACGGACGAGACCATCCCGACCCTGGCGGACGTGCTGACCCTGGTCGGCCACCGCGCCATGGTGCTGATCGAGGTGAAGACCCCGGCCGGCGAGGTGGGGGAGCTCGAGAAGCGGGTCAGCGAGGTGCTGCTCGATCACAACGGCCCGACGGCGGTGATCGGCTTCAATCCCTATTCGCATGCCTGGTTCGCCGACCATCATCCGCAGATCCTGCGCGGGCTGGACAGCTACGCCCATCGCGACGCCGGCGCTCAGAAGATGGCCCCTGAACAGCGCCGCGCCTACGCGGCCCTGGAGCACGTCGACCTGGCCCGGCCCGACTTCCTGGCCCTCGGCCTCGACATGCTGCCCAGCGCCCAGGCCGACCTGCTGCGCGCCAAGGGCATGCCGGTGATCTGCTGGACCGCCCGCAGTCCGGCCGACTGGGACCGGGTGAAAGCCCACTGCGACAACCTTATCTTCGAGGGCTTCACCCCTCAGTGAGTTTTGGTGGTCAGTGACCCTGGCGAACGAAGTCCGCGTCCATCGTCGCATTTCCGAGATCGGCCGCGAGGCGTGGGACGCCTGCGCGCCAATGGAGGCTGGCGGCAATCCATTCGTCTCGTTCGACTTCCTCGATGCGCTTGAGGAAACCGGCTGCGTCGCGCCGCAGGCCGGCTGGGGGCCGCAGCATCTTTCCGTCGCCGACGAGACCGGCCGCGTCGCCGCGGTGATGCCGCTCTACGCCAAGGGGCATAGCCAGGGCGAGTACGTCTTCGACCACGCCTGGGCTCAGGCCTATGAGCGGGCCGGCGGCCGCTACTATCCGAAGCTGCTCAGCGCCTCGCCGTTCTCGCCGGTGACGGGGCCGCGTCTGCTGGTGCGTCCGGACGTCGACGCCGGGGCGGCGCGGCGGGCGCTCGTGGGCGGGGCGCTGGGCCTCTGCGAACAGCGCGGCGCCTCGTCGGTGCATATCACCTTTCCGACCAAGACCGACTGGGACTGGCTGGGGGAGGCGGGCCTCTTGCTGCGGCAGGACCAGCAGTACCATTGGCATAACGCCGGCTACGCGAGCTTCGACGACTTCCTGGCCGCCCTGTCGTCCAGCCACCGCAAGAGCATCCGGCGCGAGCGGCGCGACGCCCAGGAGGGGATCGAGATCGTCGCCCTGACCGGCGAAGAGCTGACCGAGGCGCATTGGGATGCGTTCTTCGACTTCTACATGGACACCGGCGACCGCAAGTGGGGCCGGCCCTATCTGAACCGCGCCTTCTTCTCGGCCCTGAACGCGCGGATGGCCGACAAGGTGCTGCTGCTGCTGGCGCGCCGGGGAGGGCGCTGGATCGCCGGGGCGCTGAACCTGATCGGGCCGGACTGCCTCTACGGTCGCCACTGGGGCGCCATCGAGCACGTGCCGTTCCTGCACTTCGAGCTCTGCTACTACCAGGCCATCGAGCATGCGATCCGCCTCGGCCTGCCGCGCGTGGAGGCCGGCGCCCAGGGGCAGCACAAGATCACCCGCGGCTACCTGCCGACCCCGGTCTACTCCGCCCATTGGATCGCCGACCCGGCCCTGCGCGAGCCGGTGCGCCGCTATCTCGAACAGGAGATGCCGGCCGTGGCCGAGGAGATCGAGGCGGTGACGGAGGAATATTCGCCGTTTCGGCGGGCCGATTAGCGGGAATTGAAGGGCGGAACCTTCGCCGTCGGCGGCTGGTTTTTCTTGCAGTGATCTGGACCGAGGAGACCGCGATGAAGCGCCTTATTTTGATCGCAGCCGGCTGCGCCTTGCTGACCGCTCCCGGCCTCGCCGCCGCCCAACCCGGCCACGGCAAACCGCCGCCCGGCCTTGCCAAGAAGCCCTACGGCATGCCCCCTGGGCAGGCGAAGAAGATGTGGGCGCGCGGTGAGCGTCTGCCGCGCAGCTATTACACCGAGAGCCGCTACTACGTGACCAACCCCCGGGCCTTCATGCTGCCCCCGGCGCCCTACGGTTCGCGCTGGGTGCGCGTGGGCGACGCCTACTACCTGACGCGCACGGATACCGGCGTGATCATGGATTTGGTCTCAGCCCTGGCGCGCTAGAACCTTTTAGGGCCGGATGGACTCATCTGGCCCGTTGAAAAAGGCTCTACTTTCTAATGTTTAGAGCGCGCTCGGGCGGGTTAACCGCGCACACTTAACCCTCGCGCGCTCTAGGGTGCCGCGAACGCCTGCGTCAGCAACTCGCCAACCCGCTCATCCACGTCGTCCGCGCGGCTCAGCGGCAGCCGGCTCTTCAGCCGGTCCGACCAGCCGTCCTTGCCGGTCGCCGGTTCGAGGCGGGGATCGGCGCTTGGCGGCACGGCGAGGCCGAGGACGGCGCCGCCGCCCCTGGCGGGCTTCACGGCCGCGAACTGCGCCTTGCGCGACCATGCGCTGAACGTCTTGCGCTGACCGGTGACCAGACCGTCGAAGTCGGCGACCTTCGCTTCGACCGCTTCGAAGATCGCGCGGCTGCCGGCGTCCTTCCACAGTGCGTCACTCAGGCTGTCGGCCTCGTACCAGTTCATGCGGTCGGGGAAGGCGGCGTTGAGCACGACGGCGCCGCGATTGACGCCGAGGCCGTGGTTATCGCGCAGCCAGTCGATCTGTCTGCGGGTGGTGGTCTCGGGGCAGGCGCGGGCGATAACGGCCCATTCCTCGAGGCTCTTGCCGGTGTCGCGCACCAGGCCCGCCCGCACCGAGGCGAACCACTTCTTCTGCTGCTCGGTGAGGAACTCGCCAGTCTTCTCCGCCACGGCTAAACCTCACCTCGTTTGAAATGGAGCCTAGCATGAGCCTGACCGGCGCCTACGACGAAGCCAATGTCTTCGCCAAGATCCTGCGCGGCGAGATGCCGGCCGTGAAGGTGTTCGAGGACGACGAGGTCCTCTGCTTCATGGATGTGTTCCCGCAGAGCCGCGGCCACATGCTGCTGATCTCCAAGACCTCGAGGGCGCGCAACATCCTGGAGGCCGAACCCAAGCCGCTGGGCCGGCTGATCGGGGCGGTGCAGAAGGCGTCGCGGGCGGTGACGGCGGCGTTGAAGCCCGACGGCGTCGTGGTCACCCAGTTCAACGGCGAGGCCGCCGGCCAGACCGTCTACCACCTGCATTTCCACGTGATCCCGCGTTGGACGGGGCAGCCGGCCGGCCGTCACGCCGACAAGATAGCTGACATCGAAGAACTGAAGGCCATCGCCGCGCAGATCAGCGCGGCCCTCTAACGCAAAAAGCCCTCCCGGTGGGGAGGGCTTTCGCATTTCACAGAAGGGCGGGTTTTACTCCGCCAGCGCCGGCTCTTCGATGACCGGGGCGCCCGGTTCGTGCGGCGGGGCGCCGTCGATCTCGAACTCGAAAGCCAGCTTGCCGTCCTTGAGCACCACGCGGACGTGGCCGCCCTTGGCCAGCTTGCCGAACAGGATGTCGTCCGCCAGCGGCTTCTTGATCTCCTCCTGGATGACGCGGGCGAGGGGGCGCGCGCCGTAGAGTTCGTCGAAGCCGTTCTTGGCCAGCCAGTCGGCGGCGTCGTCGGTCGTCTCGATGGTGACGTTGCGGTCGGCCAACTGGGCTTCCAGCTGCATGACGAACTTCTGCACCACCAGGCGGATGATGTCCTGCGTCAGCGGCTTGAAGGCCACCACCGCGTCGAGGCGGTTGCGGAACTCGGGGGTGAAGATGCGCTTGATGGCCTCCTCGCTCTCGTGGTTCGCCTGGCCGCGGCCGAAACCGATGGTCTGACGCTGGCTGTCGGCGGCCCCCGCGTTGGTGGTCATGATCAGGACCACGTTGCGGAAGTCGACCTTCTTGCCGTTCGAGTCGGTCAGGGCCCCGTTGTCCATCACCTGCAGCAGGATGTTGTAGACGTCCTGGTGCGCCTTCTCGATCTCGTCGAGCAGGACGACGGCGTGCGGATGCTGGTCGACCGCGTCGGTCAACTGGCCGCCCTGGTCGTAGCCGACATAGCCCGGAGGGGCCCCGATCAGGCGGCTGACCGTGTGGCGCTCCATGTATTCCGACATGTCGAAGCGCAGCAGCTCGATGCCGAGCGTGGAGGCCAGCTGGCGCGCCGCCTCGGTCTTGCCGACGCCGGTCGGGCCGCTGAACAGGTAGCTGCCGATCGGCTTGTTCGGATCGCGCAGGCCCGCCCGCGCCATCTTCATGGCGCTGGAAAGCTGCTTGATCGCCTCGTCCTGACCGAACACCGCCCGTTGCAGGTCGGCTTCCAGCGACTTCAGGGCCTCGGTGTCGGTCTTGCTGACCGATTTCGGCGGGATGCGGGCGATCTTGGCGACGACGGCCTCGATCTCCTTCACGCCGATGGTCTTCTTCCGACGAGCTTCCGGCAGCAGCATCTGGCTGGCGCCCGCCTCGTCGATCACGTCGATCGCCTTGTCGGGCAGCTTGCGGTCGGTGATGTACTTGGCCGAGAGGTCCACCGCCGTCTTCAGCGCCTCGTTGGTGTACTTCAGCTTGTGGAATTCCTCGTAGTAGACCTTGAGTCCCTTGAGGATTTTCAGCGTGTCCTCGACCGTCGGCTCATTGACGTCGATCTTCTGGAACCGGCGCACCAGGGCGCGGTCCTTCTCGAAGTGCTGGCGGAATTCCTTGTAAGTGGTCGAGCCCATGCAGCGCAGCGTGCCGCTGGCCAGGGCCGGCTTCAGCAGGTTGGACGCGTCCATCGCCCCGCCGCTGGTCGCGCCGGCGCCGATCACCGTGTGGATCTCGTCGATGAACAGGATGGCGTTGGGGTGCTGCTCCAGCTCCTTCACCACCTGCTTGATGCGCTCCTCGAAGTCGCCGCGATAGCGGGTGCCGGCCAGCAGCGCGCCCATGTCGAGCGAGAAGATGGTGGCCTCGGCCAGCACTTCCGGCACCTGGTGGGTGACGATCTTGCGGGCCAGGCCCTCGGCGATGGCGGTCTTGCCGACGCCGGGGTCGCCCACCAGCAGCGGGTTGTTCTTGGTCCGGCGGCAGAGAATCTGGATCGCGCGCTCGACCTCCATGGCGCGGCCGATCAGCGGATCGACCTTACCCTGGCGGGCCTTGTCGTTGAGGTTGACGCAATAGGCCTCCAGCGCCTCGGCGCCGGCCTTGGCCGCGGGCTTGTCGTCCTCCTCGACGGAGGCGCCCTTGACCACCTTGGGCTCGGAGGCGCCGGCCTTCTTGGCGATGCCGTGGGCGATGAAGTTCACCGCGTCGTACCGCGTCATGTCCTGCTCCTGCAGGAAGTAGGCGGCATGGCTTTCGCGCTCCGAGAAGATGGCGACCAGCACGTTGGCGCCCGAGACCTCTTCGCGGCCCGAGGATTGGACGTGAATCACCGCGCGCTGGATCACGCGCTGGAAGCCGGCGGTCGGCTTGGCGTCGTCGGCGTCCTCGACCACCAGGCTCTTCAGCTCGGTGTCGAGGTACTGCACGAGGCTGGCCTTCAGCGCGGTCAGGTCCACGTCGCAGGCGCGCATGACGCCGGCGGCGTCCTCGTCGTCGGCGAGCGAGAGCAGCAGGTGCTCCAGCGTGGCGTATTCGTGCTTACGCTGCTTGGCCAAGGCCACGGCGCGGTGCAGGGATTCTTCTAGGTTCCGGGAGAAACTGGGCACGGGGACCTCTACTCCTTTTCCATGGTGCATTGCAGCGGATGCTGGTGGCGGCGGGCGCTGTCGATCACCTGTGCGACCTTGGTCTCGGCCACTTCGTAGGTGAAGACGCCACACACTCCGACACCGTTCTGGTGCACGTGCAGCATGATCCGGGTCGCATCCTCCCGGGACTTGTTGAAAAAGCGCTCAAGGACGTACACGACGAATTCCATCGGCGTGTAGTCGTCATTGAGAATCAGCACGCGGTAGAGTGACGGCTTCTGCGTCTTGGGCTTGGTCTGGGTCGCGATCGCCGATCCGGCGCCGTTGCCGATCCCTTCTCCGATCCCCTTACGCTCCGCCATGGCTCACTCGCTCCGCGCGGAGGATACGCCCCGCTGACTGCAATTAGATATGCCGCATTGCGGCGTTGGGAAGGGGGCGTCGACGCGCCGCGCCGCTTTGGCGCATTTGGCTGTGCACATGTGACGCCCTGATGGCGATCCAATGCGATGCGGACATAACGATATAAAGATATCTTTATATCATCGTTGACAGGCGCGGGGCCTTGGCGCGATTATGGCGGCGTCGAGGTTCCCCGCGTCGTTCGCGGCGTGGGGCTAAGAGGGAATTCGGTGAGCGCTCCCGCGGGCGTGAAGCCGAAGCTGCCCCCGCAACTGTGAGCGGCGAGCCGAGGTCCATTCCGCGTCACTGGCGCCTGGCCCTGCGAGGGGCGGCGTCGGGAAGACCGGACCGAAGCTGCGACCCGTGAGCCAGGAGACCTGCCCCGACAGATAACGTCCTCCGGCGGGGTGTCCGGGCTGGTCGCAAGCCACGCCCGCCGCTCATCCCGTTCGGTGCGCGCCGCGCTCGCGCCTGCCTGCCTCGCCACAACGCAAATGGCAGAGGCTAGAAATGACCGTCACCGTCGCCACGCTCGGCTTCCCCCGCATCGGTTCGCGGCGCGAGCTGAAGACCGCCCTGGAAAGCTATTGGTCGGGCAAGACCGACCGCGCCGCGCTGCTGGCCACGGCGGCCGAGCTACGGGCCCAGGCCTGGACGCGCCAGCGCGACCTGGGCGCCGACATCGTGCCCAGCAACGATTTCTCGCTGTACGATCAGGTGCTCGACACCGCCGCCATGGTCGGCGCCGTGCCGGCGGCCTATGGCTGGGCCGGCGAGACGGTGGACCTCGACACCTATTTCGCCATGGCGCGCGGCCGTCAGGGCGACGGCGAGTCGCACGCCGCCTGCGGCCATGCCCATCACGGCCACGACGTCACCGCCCTCGAGATGACCAAGTGGTTCGACACCAACTACCACTACCTGGCGCCGGAGTTCGGGGCGGGGCAGGGGTTCAGATTCGCGTCGACCAAGCCGGTCGACGAGTTCCTTGAGGCCAAGGCGCTGGGTCTCCACACTCGGCCGGTGCTGGTCGGGCCGGTGACGTTCCTCAAGCTCGGCAAGACGGCCGACGGGTCGGACGCGCGCGATCTGCTGGCCGGCCTGCTGCCGGTCTATGCCGAGCTTCTGAACCGCCTGGCCGCCGCCGGCGCCGATTGGGTTCAAATCGACGAGCCTTGCCTGGTGCTGGATCTCGACGCCCGCGACCGCCGCGCCCTGGCTCAGGCCTATGAGACCCTGGCCCGCACCGCGCCGGGCGTGAAGCTGATGCTGACCACCTATTTCGGAGCGCTGGGCGACAATCTGGAAGCCGCACTGGCCTTGCCGACGGCGGGCCTGCACATCGATCTGGCGAGGGCGCCGGAGCAGCTGGTCCCGGTGCTGGCCAAGGCGCCGGCGGGCAAGGTGCTGTCGCTGGGCGTGGTCGACGGGCGCAACGTCTGGCGCGCCGACCTCGACGCCCTGCTGGCGCGCCTGGAGCCGCTGCTGGCCGAGGACCGCGAGATCATCCTCGCCCCGTCGTGCTCCTTGCTTCACACCCCCATCGACTTGGCGCAGGAGCCGGGTCTCGACGCCGAGGTGCGGTCCTGGTTGGCGTTCGCGGTGCAGAAGGTCGAGGAACTGACCGTCCTCGCCAAGGCGCTGAACGAAGGCCGTGACGCCGTCGCCGACGAACTGGCCGCGGCGCGCGCGGCCAACGACTCGCGCCGCCGTTCGCCGAAAATCCATGACGCCGCCGTCGCCGCCCGCCTGGCCGCCGTCACGCCGGCGATGAGCCGCCGCGCTTCGGCGTTCGGCCGCCGCCAGGCGCTGCAGATCGCGCGGCTGGAGCTGCCGGCCCTGCCGACCACGACGATCGGCTCGTTTCCGCAGACCGAGGCGGTGCGCAAGGCGCGTGCGGCCCATGGCAAGGGCGAGATCGACGCCGAGGTCTACGAAGGCTTCCTGCGGGCCGAGACCGCCCGCGCCGTGCGCTGGCAGGAGGAGGTGGGGCTCGACGTGCTGGTCCACGGCGAGTTCGAGCGCAACGACATGGTGCAGTACTTCGGCGAGCAGCTTTCCGGTTTCGCCTTCACCAAGCACGGCTGGGTGCAGTCTTACGGTTCGCGCTGCGTGCGGCCGCCGATCCTCTACGGCGACGTCTCGCGGCCGAAGGCGATGACCGTCGCGTGGTGGCGATACGCCCAAGGTCTCACCGACAAGCCGATGAAGGGCATGCTGACGGGGCCGGTGACCATCCTCAACTGGTCGTTCGTGCGTGACGACGTCGCTCGGGAGCTGGCCTGCCGGCAGATCGCCCTGGCGATCCGCGACGAGGTGGTCGACCTGGAGGCGGCCGGCGCCAAAGTGATCCAGATCGACGAGGCGGCGTTGCGCGAGGGCCTGCCGCTGCGGCGCGGCGACTGGCAAGCCTATCTCGACTGGGCGGTAGAGTGCTTCCGCATCACGGCCTCGGGCGTGGCCGATCACACCCAGATCCACACCCACATGTGCTACTCGGAATTCAACGACATCATCGCCGCCATCGGGGCGATGGACGCCGACGTCATCTCCATCGAAACCGCGCGGTCGAAGATGGAGCTGCTCGACGCCTTCGTCGGCTACGCCTATCCGGCCGAGATCGGGCCGGGGGTCTACGACATCCACTCGCCCCGGGTGCCCAGCGTCGAGGAGATGACCGAGCTGCTCGGCGCCGCGCAGCAGCGCCTGTCGCCCGGCCAGCTGTGGGTGAACCCCGATTGCGGCCTCAAGACCCGCAAATGGCCCGAGACCGAGGCGGCGATCGTCAACATGGTGGCGGCGGCGCGCCAGGCGCGGAAGGCCGTTCCGGTCACCTAACCGTTTGAGCCGGGTTTCAAGGTGCGGCCGCGGACCACCGCGGCCGTGCCGAACTTGGCGCGCAGGGCGTCGACGGCGGTCTCGGTCTTCAGTGCGCGCTGCTCGTCCCCGGCGAAGAGGTCGGTTCCGCCGCCGGCGCCGGCCTCGGCCAGGTCGGAAAGGCCGATGCCGATCAGGCGGTAGGCCGCCTTGCCGACCTCGGGCTTCAAGAGGGAGCGGCCCACTTCATAAAGCGTCTGCGCCGTCTGGGTCGGGATCGGCAGGGTCTTGCGGCGGGTGACGATCTGAAAGTCGGCGCGGCGCAGTTTCAGCACCACGGCGCGGCCTGTGAGGCCTGAGGCGCGCGTGCGGCGGGCCACCTTCTCGCAGAGGGGCAGGAGCTCGTCCTCGAGATCGGCCAGGCTGGTCAGGTCGTGGTTGAAGGTGTTCTCGGCGCTGACCGACTTGCGCTCGCCGACGGGATCGACCGCGCGGTTGTCGTGGCCGTGGGCGAGGTTGTGCAGGCGCAGGCCGTAGGAACCCAGGCGCTCGACGAGGGTCTTCGGATCGGCGTTGGCGATGTCGCCCACCGTGCGCAGCCCGGCCTTTTCCAGCGACTTCACAGCCGCCGGCCCGACGCCCGGCAAGATGCCGACCGGCTTGGCCGAGAGGTAGGCGACGGCGTCGGAACCCAGCGCGGAAAAGCCCTTCGGCTTGTCGAGTTCGGAGGCGACCTTGGCGAGGAACTTGTTGCGGGCGAGGCCGATGGAGACGGTGAGGCCAGTCTCGGCCTCGATGCGGCTCTGCAGCCGCGCGAGGGTCAGGGCCGGCGGGCCGCCGTGCAGGCGCTCGGAGCCGGAAAGGTCCATCCAGGCCTCGTCGAGCGAGAGAGGCTGAACCAGGGGCGTGAGGTCGCGCATCATCCCCATGATCCGCTTGCTCTCGAAGGTGTACTTGCTGAAGTCCGGCTTGATGACCACGGCCTCGGGGCAGGCCTTCAGGGCCTTGAACATCGGCATGGCCGAGCGCACCCCGCTCATGCGGGCGATGTAGCAGCAGGTCGAGACCACGCCGCGCACGCCGCCGCCGACGATCACCGGCAGGTCGCGAAGTTCCGGGCGGTCGCGCTTTTCAACCGAGGCGTAGAAGGCGTCGCAGTCGAGGTGGGCGATGGAAAGCGTATCCAGGTCGGCGTGCGCCACGATGCGCATGGAGTTGCACGAGGGGCAGCGTCGCTGCGCAACCTCCGCGGTCCAGAAGCAGTCGCGGCAGAACGCCTTCATTCGTCGTCGGGCCAGAGCCAGGCGGCGCCGCGCACGCCGGAGCTGTCGCCGTGCAGCGCCTTGCGGATGGGCGTCGTGAAGCTGTCGGTGAAGGCGTATTCGAGGACGATCGGCCGCACGCGCTCGTAGATCTCGTCGGTGTTCGACATGCCGCCGCCCAAGACGATGACGTCCGGGTCCATCAGGTTGACGACCACGGCCAGGGCGCGGCCCAGGCGGCCGATGTAGTGATCGAGGGCGAGGCGGCCCTGGGCGTCGCCGTCGCGGGCGCGCCCGACGATGACGTCGCCGGGCGGGCGCTCGCCGCTCAGCTGCTCGTACTCGTTCTGCAGGCCGGTGCCGGAGATCCACAGCTCAAGGCAGTTGTCGCGGCCGCACCAGCAGCGAGGACCCGGATACTCGGCCGGCGTCGGCCAGGGCAGGGGAATATGTCCGAACTCGGCGGCGACGCCGTTGTGGCCGTCGACGCCGCGCCCTTCGATCGCCAGGCCCCCGCCGCAGCCGGTGCCGAGAATCACCGCGAAGGCCAGGCGGGCGCCGGCCGCCGCGCCGTCGGGCGCCGCCTCGGAGATAGCCAGGCAATTGGCGTCGTTGGTCAGGCGCACGGGGCGGCCCAGCGTCTTCTCCAGATCCTGCGCGAACGGGCGATCGTTCAGCCAGGTGGCGTTGGCGTTGCGCATCAGGCCGTCGACCGGCGAGATCGAGCCCGGCGTGCCGAAGCCGACGCGCGGAACGCTCTGGCCGATTTCGCTTTCCACGCGTTGGATCACGTCTTTCACGACATCCAGGGCCGCGTCGTACCGTCCGGGATTCTTTTCACGAACGCGGGCGACGATCCGGCCGTCCGCATCCAGCGCCGCGGCCTCGATTTTCGTGCCGCCGAAATCCACGCCGATACGCATGAGCAACCTCTCCAGGACGGCCGGACGGCCAAGTGCGACTAACGCCGGCTTAAGGATATCCGTGTCATCAGCGACGGGAAGCGGCGCGACTCGGAAGTCTTGCCGCGCCAAGCGTCTCTTGGGGTCGGAATGACGAAAAAGGTCCTCATCGTCGAGGATAACGAGCTGAATATGAAGCTCTTCCACGACCTGCTCGAGGCCCAGGGCTACGAGACGCTGCAGACTCGCGAGGGCCTGCAGGCGCTGAGCATCGCGCGCGAGCACAATCCCGACCTCATCCTCATGGACATCCAACTGCCGGAGATCAGCGGCCTGGAGGTCACCAAGTGGCTGAAGGAAGACGACGACCTGGCGCACATTCCGGTCGTGGCCGTCACCGCCTTCGCCATGAAGGGCGACGAGGAACGTATTCGTGAAGGCGGCTGCGAGGCGTATATCTCCAAGCCGATCTCGGTGTCGCACTTCCTCGACACCATCAAACGCCTGTTGGGTTAGGGGCCGATGACGGCGCGCATCCTGGTCGTCGACGATATCGAAGCGAACGTCCGGCTGCTCGAAGCCAAGCTGACGGCCGAGTACTATGAGGTCGAGTGCGCGTCGGACGGCGTCACCGCCCTGGCCATGGCCGCGGCCAATCCGCCGGATATCGTGCTGCTCGACGTGATGATGCCGGGCATGGACGGCTTCCAGGTCTGCCGCCGCCTGAAGGACGATCCCGCCACCCGCCACGTGCCCGTGGTGCTGGTCACCGCCCTCGATGGGCGCGGCGACCGCCTGCAGGGCCTCGAAGCCGGGGCCGACGACTTCCTGACCAAGCCGATCGACGATGTGATGCTGTTCGCCCGCGTGGCCAGCCTCACGCGCCTGAAGCTGGTGATCGACGAACTGCGCCAGCGTGAGGCCTCGGGCCGCCGCATCGGCGTGATCGCCGGCGTGGCCTCGCGCCTGGGCGGCACGGGCGGCCGCGTTCTGGTCGTCGACGACCACGAGCGCCAGGCCGAGCGGATCAGCGCCGAGCTGGCCGTCGAGCATCGTCCGGTGGTCGAGACCGATCCCGAGAAAGCCCTGCTGACCGCCCATGGTCCGGTCGACCTCGTGGTGCTGAACACCGCGGCCAAGACCTTCGACGGCCTGCGTCTCGCCGCGACCCTGCGCTCCGATGAAGCCACCCGGCATCTGCCGATCCTGGCCATCGTCGACGCCGACGACCGCCGCCGCCTGGTCAAGGCGCTGGAGATCGGGGTCAGCGACATCATCGTGCGCCCCGTCGATCCGCAGGAACTGGCGGCCCGCGCGCGGACCCAGGTCAAGCGCAAGCGCTACACCGACTTCCTGCGCCACAACCTCGATCATTCGCTGGAGCTGGCGGTCACCGACCAGCTCACCGGCCTGCACAACCGGCGCTACATGACCGGCCAGCTCGACAGCCTGGTCAAGCGGGCCATGCACGGGGGCGACCCGGTCGCGGCCCTGATGATCGACATCGACTACTTCAAGAAGATCAACGACAGCTTCGGCCACGACGTGGGCGACGAGGTGCTGCGGGAGTTCGCCGTGCGCCTGGCCTCGAACGTCCGCGCCATCGATCTGCCGTGCCGCTACGGCGGCGAGGAATTCACGGTGATCATGCCGGGCACCCGCCTGGAGGACGCGCACCGCATCGCCGAACGGATCCGCAACCACGTGGCCGGCTCGCCCTTCCGGGTGGCGGGCGGCACGGAGCTGCTCAGCGTGACCATATCCATCGGCGTCGCCGCCACCGTGCCGGGCGATACGCCCGAGGCCCTGCTCAAACGGGCGGACGAGGGCGTTTACGAAGCCAAGGCGGCCGGCCGCAACACTGTCGTCGTGCGGGCCGCGGCTTGAGGATCTCCACGGGCTTCGCCGTCGCCACGGCGCTGACCCTCGCGGCCGGCGTCTTCGCCTGCGGTCCCAAGGAATCGCCGGAAGTCACCCGCGCCCACGCCATCATGGCCGGCGTCAGCGCCAAGGTTCCGGGCGCGACCTTCGGCAAGGTTTGGGCGAACGGACCCTGGACCTGCGGCCGCTTCACCGATGAAGGGGTGGAGAAGGGTTTCCTGGGCAAGACCGTCGACGTGTTGTGGATCGAGGGGCCGGACACGCGGCCCTACTACGACGACGCCTGGCGCGCCTACTGCAGCGCGCCCAAGGCGCCGCTGTTCTAGCGCCGGCCGACCGCCGCCAGGATCTGGCTGAGCAGGGTCCAGTGCGCCTCGTCGCGCTGCTGTTTCGGAAACTTGGTCAGGCCCCAGCGGGCGTTGTGGATCACACGCTCCTCGACCACGGCTGAAAGCCGCGCGAGTTCGGTCTCGTCCATGCGGCACAGGCGCGTTACCTGGTCGTAGATCAGATCGAAGCGGGCCCGAGGCTCATCCACCGTGTCGTAGGCTTCGTCGATCATGCCGTCGAAGGTTTCAAAGCCGGCCTCGCGCAGCAGTGGCAGGGCGCCGGGGCTGCCGAAGGTGACGAAGGGGTGGAAGTTCACCAGCGGCTTGAAGGGCTTTTCGGTGTTCCAGCACGGCCGGTCCGGCATCGAGGGCTCGGTGACGACGCTGAACCATGACTGGCCGTATTCCGGCAGGGTGAAGTCGGTCATTGGCGCCGTGCCGGTATTTTCCTCCGGTCCGAGCAGTACGCGTCCGTGCTCCACCAGCGGCCGGAAGTGGGGCATCAGCTCTTCCGACAGGTCGGTGAAGCCGGGCAGGGCGGCCATGCGCCGCCGAAATTCCTTGTAGCCCTTGCCGACCGTCTTGACCGCCGGATCGAAGCCGCCGGTCGAGATGAAGCCGTCATCCCACAGCCCGTCACGGATCAAGCTGAGCAGGAACATCGCCTTGATCGGGCGCGGGGTATAGTTCAGCGAAATGAAGCGCTTGGGCCGCTTGGCCCCGCGCGCGCGGAACGCCTCCAGCCGGGCTTCGAACATGTCGCCGCCGCCCGTCTCGAACTGATTCATGAACTCCCAGATCCAGAAGTCATGCAGCACGACGGGGATCGGATCGCCGACGCCGCGGCGAGCGCAGTCGGCAAGATATTCGCGCCCATAGGAGCGGTCCGCGGTGAGGTAGACGGCTTGGCGCGGCGACGCGCCGAGGGCGGCGAGGAACTCGTTTCGAACGGACTCGACCTGGGCGTCGTGCGGTGTCGCTTCGTTCGACGAGTCGAGCACGATCCCGACCTTGCCGTGCGCGATGCGCGCCCGCAGCCATTCCGGCAGGCCGGCGATCAAATCGCGGCTGTGGGCGATAGCGTTGGCGGTGGCCATCGGCAGGATGATGAGGTCGATGTCTACATCGACAGGTGCGACGCGCTTGTGAATGGTGACGCCAGGATGCTCGAACGCCGCGAAGGCGTGGCGGATATGCGAGCCGACCAGGGCGTGGATCATGCGATCGGGCCGGGGCGGGGGCGCGGCGGCTGTCGACATCGCCTCGCTGCGCCGCCCGAACCAGCGCGCCATCAATCCATTCAGCACCATCGGGCCTGTCTAGCGCAGAGGCCCGAAATGCAAAACGCCCGGCGTTTCCGCCGGGCGTCTTTGGTCGTCGTCGCGCAAAAGCGATCCTACTTGATCTTGCCTTCGCGGAATTCGACGTGCTTGCGCACGACCGGATCGTACTTCTTCAGCACCATCTTGTCGGTCTTGGTGCGGGCGTTCTTCTTGGTCACGTAGAAGAAGCCGGTGTCGGCCGTCGAGTTAAGACGGATCTTGATCGAAGCGGGTTTGGCCATGCCCAGAATCCTTAGCGGGCCGCAACCGGCCTTAATCGAGAGGCGCGGAACATACGGATAAAGCGCGGGAAGTCAACTTGTTCGACTCCCGTCTAAACCCAGATTTCCGCTCCTCCCCGCGAAGGCGGGGACCCAGGCTTTTTTCCGCTGCTCGCCAAGCCCATCGATAACAAATCCAGGCCCCCCGCCTGCGCGGGGGTGAGCGGGTTTTTCTTCTCAACGCCTCCGGCGCCCAGGCCTTTGATCGACCCTTCGGCGCTGGGTCAGACGCGGGCGCGGGGCGGTCTTGTCCGGCGGCGCCGGCTCGCTGAGCATCTCGAACAGCAGGCCGCCGGTGATCGGCGTCGCCTCGCGCAGGCGCACTTCGACGGGCATGCCCAGCGGCCAGCGGCGGCCGGTTCGCTCGCCGACCAGGGCGTGCATGCGGTCGTCGTGGATGAAGTACTCGTCGCCGAGGCTGGAGACCGGCACGAGGCCGTCGGCGCCGGTCTCGCTCAGGCGGATGAACAGGCCGAAGCGGGTCACGCCGGTGATGCGGCCCGCGAAGTCGGCGCCCACGCGGTCGGACAGGAAGGCGGCGACGTAGCGGTCGGTGGCGTCCCGCTCGGCGGCCATGGCGCGGCGTTCGGCGAAGGTGATGCGGTCGGCCGTATCCTTCATCCGCGCCTCGTCCTCGCCGGAGAGGCCGTCGGAGCCCAGGCCCAGCGCCTTGATCAGGGCGCGGTGAACCAGGAGGTCGGCATAGCGGCGGATCGGGCTGGTGAAGTGGGCGTAGCGGGCGAGATTGAGCCCGAAGTGGCCGAGGTTGTCGGTCGAATAGTGGGCCTGCATCTGGGTGCGCAGCACCACCTCGTTGACGATGTCGGCGTGCGGCCCCTCGCGGGTCTCGGCCAGCAGCTTGTTGAAGCGGTCGGTGCGCGGAGCCTGGCCCTTGCTCCACTCGACGCCGATCGTGCCCAGGAAGTCGACCAGGTTCTGCAGCTTCTCGTCCGAGGGCGCGTCGTGCACCCGATAGACCAGGGGCGTGCGCTTGGCCTCCAGGGTCTCGGCGGCGCAGACGTTGGCCTGGATCATCATCTCTTCGATCAGCTTGTGCGCCTCCAGCGAGGCGCGGGGCGTGATCGAGGTCACCTCGCCATCGGCGTTGAGCACGATCTTCCGCTCGGCCGACTCGATTTCCAGCGGGCTGCGCGCGGCGCGGCCCTTCTTCATCGTCGCATAGGCCTGCCACAGCGGCGACAGCACGGCGTCCATCAGCGGACCGGCCTTCTCGCCGGGACGCCCGTCAGCGGCGGCCTGCGCCTCCTCATAGGCCAGCTTGGCGGCCGAGCGCATCAGGCCGCGCACGAAGCGGTGGCCGGTCTTGCGGCCGTCCTTGTCGAACACCATCCGCACGGCGAGGCAGGCGCGGTTCTCGCCCTCGCGCAGGGAGCAGAGCCCGTTCGACAGCCGTTCCGGCAGCATCGGCTCCACCCGGTCGGGGAAGTAGACGCTGTTGCCCTTCTCGCGGGCTTCCTTGTCGAGCGCCGATTGGGGGCGGACATAGGCGGAGACGTCGGCGATGGCGACCCAGACCACCCAGCCGCCGGGGTTCCTGGCGTCGTCGTCCTTGTGGGCGTAGACGGCGTCGTCGTGGTCCCGCGCGTCCATGGGGTCGATGGTGATCAGCGGCAGGTCGCGCAGGTCCTCGCGGCCCGACAGGGTCGGCGGCTCGGCCGCCTCGGCCTCGGCTTCCGCCGCCGGCGAGAAGCCGATCGGGATGCCGTGGGCGTGGATGGCGATCAGCGAGGCGGCGCGCGGCTGATCTTCGCGGCCGATCACTTCCAGCAGCTTGGCGGCCTTGGGGCCGTAGCGGCCCTGCTGCTCGCCGATGGCGGCCAGCACCAGATCGCCGTCCTTCAGGTCCCGCCCATCGGCTTCCGAGAGGGTGAAGCTGTCCTTCGAGCGGCGGTCGACCGGCTCCACCCGCGTCTCGCGGCGCCCCTTGCGGATCACGCCGAGGACACGCTGGGCTCCGGCGCCCAGGCGCTTGATGATGCGCGCTTCGGTCTCGCCGCTCTCCAGCGCCTCGAAGCGCACCAGCAGGCGGTCGCCCAGGCCCGGCGCGCCCGCCGAGGCTTCCTTCCTGTCCGGCGCCAGGCGCACGGTGGGGGTGTCTTCGCCGCCCTTGACCAGGCGGACCATCAGTTCGCCGTCGACGTCGCGTTCGATCACATCGACCACGCCCACCGGGGGCAGGGCGCCGGCTTCGGTGAAACCCTTGCGGCCGCGGCGGCCCAGCGAGCCGTCGGCCTCCAGCCCCCGCAGCATGTCGCGCAGGGCGCGCCGGTCGGCGCCTTTCAGGCCGAACGCCTTGGCGATGTCGCTCTTCTCGGCCTCGCCGGCCTGGCGCAGAAACGCCAGCAGAGTCTCGCGGTCGGGCAGGCCCTGCGGCGGCCGCATGGCGGGTTTCACCGAGCGACCGGGGCGGTCGGCCTTGGGGCGGCCGGGGCGTGGCGGGCGGGAGGAGCGCATGCCCCAAGCCTTAACCCGCGTCGGCGCGCCTTGACAGGGGCGGCGGTAAGGGCTCGAATTCAAACATGTTCGCGCGTCCGACATTCCGACGTTTCCGTCATCACGGCGGCAGCCTGCAAGCAGGCTCCTAGCCCGGATTCGCCCTGCGCCGGTGAATTCCGGGCGCGCCATCCATTCCCATTCCTGACGACAGCCGGGCGCGCCAGCGCAGCGCGCGGTGTCGCGCCATGCAAAGTGCAATCATGTCAAAGTCTTCATCCTCGCGCCGTCCGGCGATCATTCTCGGCGAAACCGACTCCGAGCGTCTCACGTCGCTGGCTGTCCAGCGCGAAGCCGCATTTCCCGATCTCTCCGCCTTGCTGTTCGAGGAACTCGAGCGCGCCGCAATCCGCCCCGACGCGAAGGTGCCGGCCGACGTCATCCGCATGGGCTCGCGGTTCGAATACCGCGACGGGGGGCATGAGGCCGTCCGCACCGGCCAGCTTGTCTATCCCGACCAGGCGGACATCGCGGCCGGCAAGATTTCCGTCTTCACGCCGGTCGGCGCCGGCCTGATCGGGCTTCGCGCCGGCCAGACCATCATCTGGCCCGATCGCGACGGGCGCGAACGGGCGCTGACGGTGGTGCGCGTCGAGGCCGCACCGGACCGGGATGCAGCCTAGAAGGGCGACTCGTCGTCGGAGCCGCCGCCTGCGGCGGCCTTGCCCTTCGGCTTGCCGTCTTTCTTCGCCGCCGGTTTCTTGCCGGTCGCCTTCTTGACCTTGGCGGTCTTAGCGTCCGGCGCCTTTTCCGCCTTGGGCTTGGCCGCCTTGCGCGCCGGCTTCTTTCCGCCGCCGGAGGGTTTGGCTTCGCGTTCGGCGATCAGGGCGACCGCCTCGTCCAGCGTCAGGGTTTGCGGATCGCGTCCGCGCGGCACATTGGCGTTGGTCGACCCATGCTTGATGTACGGGCCATAGCGGCCGGCCATCACATTGACTGGCGCCCCGTCGGCCGGGTGCGCGCCCAGCTCCTTCAGCGGCGCGGCGGTTCCGCGCTGCGGCCGACCGCCGCCGGCCCGCTTCTCGGCCAGCAGGGCGACCGCGCGGTTCAGCCCAACGTCGAACACCTCCTCGAACGACGACAGCGAGGCGTAGGTCCCGTCGTGCAGCACATAGGGTCCGTAACGGCCGAGGCCGGCGGAGATCGGCTTGCCGTCTTCCGGGTGCGCCCCGACCTCACGCGGCAGGTTCAGCAGGCGAAGGCCCTTGTCGATGTCCATGCTCGCCGCTGGCCAGTCCTTCGGCAGGCTGGCGCGCTTGGGCTTGTCTTCGGCCGCCATCTCGACATAGGGGCCGAAGCGCCCGGTCTTCAGCCACACGGTCTGGCCGGATTTGGGATCGACCCCGAGTTCACGGTCGCCGGCTTCGGCCGCGCCGTCCTCGCCGCCTTCCGGCTGGGCGATCGGACGGGTGTAGCGGCATTCCGGATAGTTCGAGCAACCGATGAAAGCCCCGAACTTGCCGGTCTTCAGCGACAGGCGGCCCGTGCCGCAGGTCGGACAGAGGCGCGGATCGGAACCATCGCCCTTGTCGGGGAAGATGCTCGGGCCGAGGGCTTCGTTGAGCGCTTCCAGCACGTTGGTGACGCGCAGCTCGCCGATCTCGCCGATGGCGGCGTGGAAATCCTTCCAGAACTCCCGCAGCAGGGCCTTCCAGTCCAGATCGCCGGCTGAGACCTCGTCGAGCCGCTCTTCCAGCCCGGCGGTGAAGTCGTACTGCACATAGCGGCCGAAGAATTGCTCGAGGAAGGCAGTGACCAGGCGACCCTTGTCTTCCGGCAGGAAGCGCTGCTTCTCCATCCGCACGTACTGGCGGTCGCGCAGGGTGGTCAGGATCGAGGCGTAGGTGGAAGGCCGGCCGATGCCGAGTTCCTCCAGCTTCTTGACCAGGCTGGCTTCGGAATAGCGCGGCGGCGGCTCGGTGTGGTGCTCGTCGGCGCGGGCCGCGATCACCTTGCCGGCGGCGCCTTCGTTGATGACCGGCAGGCGACCGCCGTCCTCGTCATCCCCATCCTTGTTCGGACTATCGTCGCGGCCCTCTTCGTAGACCGCGAGATAGCCGGGGAAGAGCACCACCTGGCCGGTGGCGCGCAGGCCGGTCTGGCCGTCGGCGCTGTCGAGCTCGACGGTCGTCCGCTCGATGCGGGCGGCTTCCATCTGCGAGGCGATCATCCGCTTCCAGATCAGCTCGTAGAGCCGGCCGAGGTCGCCATCGAGATGCAGCGAGCCGGGGTTGCGGTTGAGGCTGGTCGGGCGGATGGCCTCGTGGGCCTCCTGGGCGTTCTTGGCCTTGACCTTGTAGGTACGGGCGCTCTCGGGAACGTAGTCCTTGCCGTAGAGAGCGCCGATGACCGAACGCGCCTCGGTCAGCGCTTCGGGCGCCGAGGCCACGCCGTCGGTCCGCATGTAGGTGATCAGGCCGACGGTCTCGCCGCCGATGTCGATGCCCTCATAGAGCTTCTGCGCCGCCTGCATGGTGCGCTGGGCCGAGAAGCCGAGCTTCCGGGCGGCTTCCTGCTGCAGGGTGGAGGTGGTGAACGGAGGCGGGGGCGAGCGGCGCGCCGGCTTCTTCTCGACCGAGGCGACCTTGAACGAGGCGGCCTGGACGGCGGCGCGCGCCGCGCCGGCGGCGGCTTCGTTCGGCAGGTCGAACTTCTTGAGCGCCTTGCCCTGATGCTTGACCAGGCGGGCCAGGAACGCATCCGCGCCGGCCGAGACGTCGGCTTCGACGGTCCAGTACTCCTGGCTGACGAAGCGCTCGATCTCCAGTTCGCGGTCGACGACGATGCGCAGGGCCACCGATTGGACGCGGCCGGCCGAGCGCGAGCCCGGCAGCTTGCGCCACAGCACCGGCGAGAGGTTGAATCCGACGAGATAATCGAGTGCGCGGCGGGCGAGGTAGGCCTCGACCAGCTGCATGTCGATGTCGCGCGGATGGGCCATGGCCTCGGTGACAGCGCTCTTGGTGATGGCGTTGAACACCACCCGCTGAACCTTGGCGCCCTTGACCGCCTTCTTTCGGTTCAGCACGTCGAGCACGTGCCAGGAGATGGCCTCGCCTTCACGGTCCGGGTCGGTGGCCAGGATCAGACGGTCGGCGCCCTTCAAGGCCGCGGCGATGTCGGACAGGCGCTTGGACGACTTGGGATCCACCTCCCAGTCCATCGCGAAGTCTTCGTCAGGACGAACCGAGCCATCCTTGGAAGGCAGGTCGCGAACGTGACCGTATGATGCTAGAACCGTGAAGTCCTTGCCCAAGTATTTGTTGATGGTCTTGGCCTTGGCCGGACTCTCGACGACGACAACGTTCATTAGGCTAGGGCGATCTCGGCAGGCGTGAGGAAGCCCGTTCTGCGGGCGCGGCGAAAGTGGGGGTGAGTAGGCGGCTCTGTCAACGCAGCCTTGAAAAATCAGGGGTTGCAACCGGAGGGCCGGATTTTACATAATCGATCAACCATAAGGCGTTCGTGGGGATTTATGGCGACTCAATCCGGCGAGATGCCGCCCAGGGCCGTGCTGGTCTATGTCGAGCAGATGCTGATCGAACTCGCCCGTATGACGGAAGAGGCGGGCCTGCCGGATCTGGCTCACAGAATGGATGCCCTCGCCGCCGAAACCGCCTTGGAAGTCACCAGCATGGCCTTCAATTCGAGCTCACCAGGCCGCCCGGCAGGAACGTCGCGCGACCGGCTAGACTGAGTTCGACCAGCGCCGCCATCACCACCGGAGCGGACGCCCCGACCGCCCTGACGATTTCATCGCGCGAGACCGGCGTCGGCGACAGCAGCGCCTCGACCTCGTCGCGCACGGCGTCGGCCGCGGCCTCGAGCGCGGCGCCGTCGAGCGGCGCGCCGTCCCAGGCCCCGGGCGCCTCTCCGAAGCCCGGCAGGCTGTCCAGCACGCGCAGCACGTCGTCAGCGCCTTCGCAGAGCGCCGCGCCCTGGCGGATCAGGTCGTTGGTCCCCTTGGTGCGCGGGTCGAGCGGGGAGCCGGGCACGGCGAAGACCTCGCGGCCTTGCTCGGCGGCGAGGCGGGCGGTGATCAGGCTGCCGGACTTCAACTCGGCCTCGACAACCACCACCCCCTGGCTCAGGCCGCTGATGATGCGGTTGCGGCGGGGAAAGTCCTTGGCGGTCGCCCGGCGGCCCGGTTCGCGTTCGGAGACGATGCAGCCTTCGGCGACGACGCGCTCATAGAGGCCGCGATGTTCGGGGGGATAGATGTCGTCGACTCCGCCGGCCAGGACGGCGACGGCGCCGGTCGCCAGCGAACCCTCGTGAGCCGCGCCGTCGATGCCGCGCGCCAGGCCGGAGACCACGACGCGGCCGGCGCGGCCCAGTTCGCCGGCCAGGGCGCGGGCGAAGCGCTGTCCGGCCGCCGAGGCGACCCGCGCGCCGACAATGGCCACCGAGGGGCGAGACAGCATGCCGACATCGCCGCGCGCCCACAGTACCGGCGGCGGCGGATCGACGGCGGCCAGCAGGGGCGGGAAGGGCGCGACGCCGGGGCAGAGCAATTCGGCGCCCAGGGCTTCGCCGGCGGCGATTTCCGCCTCGGCTTCGGCGATGGAGGGTATGGCGGGAGTTGAGGTGCGCCCGGCGCGGCGGGCCAGTTCGGGCAGCGCCTCCAGGGCCTGGGCCGCTGAACCGAACCGCCGCAGCAGATGCTGGAACGCGACGGGGCCGACCGTCTCGCTGCGCGCTAGCCGCAGCCAGGCCAGACGTTCGGCCGGACTCACTTTTCGTCCGGCTCGGTCGAGGCGGCGGCTTTCTTGGCGCCGATCTTCGGCTCCTCCCCCTTCAGCAGGCGAGCGATGTTCTCGTGGTGGCGAATGAAAATGAGCACGGCCATGAAAAGGCTAAGCCCCAGAATGGCGTAGGGCCGGTCGGTCATGAAGGCGTACAGCGGCGCCATGGCCGCCGCCGCCAGGGCCGAGAGCGACGAGTAGCGCAGGAAATAGGCTAGCAGCAGCCAAGTGGCGCCCGCCAGAACCCCCACCGGCCACGAGGCCGCCAGCAGCACGCCGAAGAACGTCGCCACCCCCTTGCCGCCCCTGAACTTCAGCCAGACGGGGAACAGGTGGCCGACGAAGGCCGAGGCGCCGGCCAAGGCGACGGCCACGTCGCTGTCGTGCGTCAGCCAGCGCGCCAGCAGCACGGCCACCGCGCCCTTGCCGCCGTCGCCCAGCAGGGTGATCAGGGCGAGGTCCTTGCGGCCGGAGCGGAGCACATTGGTCGCGCCGATGTTGCCCGAGCCGATCTTGCGGATATCGCCGGCGCCGCCGAGCCGCGTGGCGATCAGGCCGAACGGGATCGAGCCGAGCAGATAGCCGCCGACCACCATCAGGCCGAGCGTGAGCCAGACCGCGTTCGCCAAGGATTCCATGTCGCCCCCGATGACAGACGCGCAAGGGTAGCCCGGCGGAGGGCGGATCGCCTATAGGCAGGAGGCTTCAGGAGCCATCCCATGCGCCAGTGGACCGTCGACGCCTTCGCCGCCGAGCCCTTCGAGGGCAATCCCGCCTGCGTGGTGGAGCCGTTCGAGGCCTGGCCGGACGCCGATTGGATGCAGGCCCTCGCCATGGAGAACAATCAGGCCGAGACCGCCTTCCTGCTGAAGACCGACGCGGCCGATCGCTTCGGCCTGCGCTGGTTCACGCCGATGACTGAGGTTCCGCTCTGTGGCCACGCGACCCTGGCTTCGGCCCATGTGCTGTTCGCCGAACTCGGCCTCGAAGCCGAGGCCGTGACCTTCGATAGCGCCTCCGGGCCGTTGATCGTCCGCCGTACGACGGAGGGCTACGAGATGGATTTCCCCGCGGATGCGCCCCGCCCGACGCCGGCCCCGGTCGGCCTCGTCGAGGCGTTGGGCGAAACGCCCAGCGAGGTGTGGGCCGCCGGCTATCTCGTGGCCCTGTTCGATCACGAGCAGACGATCATCGACCTGAAGCCGGACCTCGCGGCACTGGCGACAATCGCCGGCGAGGCGACTCGTGGTCCGGGCAACCTGATCGTCGCAGCGCCCGCCGAGGACGACCCGGAATGCGACGTAGTCACCCGCTTCTTCGCGCCCGGCTCGGGCATCCCGGAAGACCCCGCTACGGGCTCGGCTTACTGCGTGCTCGCCCCGCTGTTCGCGGGCACGACCGGCGAGACGAAGCTGCGCTACTTCCAGGCCTATCCAGGGCGCGGCGCGGACATCGAGGCCGAGGTCGCCGGCGACCGCGTGCTGCTGCGCGGCCAGGCGGTGACGACGGTCGAGAGCGTGCTGCGCGTCTGAGCTAGTGCGCCCCGGCGCCGCCCGGCAGGTGGGTCTTGTCGTGAGCGCCGGTCTGGGCGACCAGGGATCGGCTGGCTTCGTTCATGCCGATCACCTCGACGTCAGCGCCCTTGCGGCGATAGCGGAACACCACCTTGTCGACGGCGGCGACGCCGGTCAGGTCCCAAATGTGGGCGGCGGTCATGTCGATCTCCACGCGTTTCGGTGCGCCGTGGTGCTCGAAGCCGGCGGCGAACAGGTCGGCCGAGCCGAAGAACAACTGGCCCTCCACGCGATAGCGCAGTTGCGTCTCGTCGGCGGACGGCAGGGCGGTGACCACGACGGTCTTGCCCGCCTTGCGCATGAAGAAGACCGCTGACAGCAGCACCCCCAGCATCACGCCCTTCGACAGATCGTGGGTGGCCACCACGGTGACGGTGGTGGCGATCATGACGATCGAAGACTGCACGGGGGTCTTCGGCAGGAGCAGGATCGACTTCCAGTCGAAGGTTCCGACCGAGACCATGATCATCACCGCCACCAGGGCGGCCATCGGAATGCGCGCCACCCAGGAATTGAGCGTCAGCATCAGCACCAGCAGGAGGCCGCCGGCCCAGAAGGTCGAGAGCCGCCCGCGCGCGCCGGAGGTCACATTGATCATCGACTGGCCGATCATGGCGCAGCCCGCCATGCCGCCGAACAGGGCGGAAGCGATGTTGGCGACGCCCTGGCCGCGCGTCTCGCGATCCTTGTCGGAGGGCGTGTCGGTGACGTCGTCGAGCAGGTTTGCGGTCAGCAGCGATTCCAGCAGGCCGACGAAGGCCAGGGTCAGGGAGATCGGCGCGATGATCCGTAGCGTCTCCCAGGTCAGCGGCACGGCCGGCAGGTGGAAGACGGGCAGGGCGGTCGGCATCCGGCCCATGTCGCCGACGGTGCGCACGTCGAGCCCGGTCGCCAGGCTGAAGGCGCTCAGGGCCACGATGGCGACGAGCGGCGAGGGCACGGCCTTGGTGATGCGTGGGAAGCCGTAGATGATCGCAAGGCCCGCGGCGACCATGGCGTAGGTCTGCCAGCCGCGCCCGATCAGCTCGGGCATCTGGGCCAGAAAGATCAGGATGGCCAGGGAGTTGACGAAGCCGGTCATCACGCTGCGCGAGACGAACTTCACGTAGCGGCCCAGGCGCGCGAGGCCGATCAGGATCTGGAAGACGCCGCACAGGATCGAGGCGGCGAACAGGTATTCGAGGCCGTGGTCGCGCACGAGCGTGACCATCAGCAGCGACATGGCGCCGGTGGCGGCCGAGATCATCGCCGGGCGGCCGCCGACGAAGGCGATGGTCATGGCGATGACCACCGAGGCGTACAGGCCGACCGCCGGATCGACCCCGGCGATGATCGAAAAGGCGATGGCCTCGGGGATGAGGGCCAGGGCGACGACCGTGCCGGCGAGCAGATCGCGACGCGGGTTGGCGAGCCATTCACGGCGCGCCGATGCGAACATGGACATGACGACTTCAGAACAGATTGGGCCGCCGGCGCTCAGCGCTCGTCGCGGCTCAGGTTTCCCGGCGGATCAGCGGCCGGGATAGCCACCCGAATGAACGGGTCCGTGGTGAACGCCTTCGCAGGTGCAGCAATTCGCCGCCTCGCGCAAGCGAAGCTTATTCGACGCGGTGGACGATCTTGCCGCTGACCAGGGTCAGCAGCACCTGGCCCTGCAGGCGGCGGCCGTCGAAGGCGGAGTTCTTGGACTTCGAAATCAGCTTGTTGGCGTCGACCACGAACGGAGCGTTGATGTCGCACAGCACCAGGTCGGCCGGCGCGCCGGGCTTGATGCGGCCTGTCTCCAGGCCGATCAGCTTGGCCGGGGCGACGGTGACGGCGCGCAGCAGGTCGATCAGCGGAACTTCGGTGTCGAAATGCAGCGACAGCAGGGCTGGCAGCAGCGTTTCCAGGCCCACGGCGCCCGGAGCGGCCTGATCGAACGGTAGCCGCTTGTCCTCGGCCGGGGCCGGGCAGTGGGCCGAGACGATCACCTCGACGAGACCGGAGGCGACGGCGGCGATCAGGGCCTGACGGTCGTCCTCGCCACGCAGCGGCGGATCGACCTTGGCGAAGGTGCGCCACTCGCCGATGTCGAGTTCGTTGAAGCTGAGGTGGTTGATCGAGGCGCTGGCCACCGCGTTGACGCCGCGCGCCTTGGCGCGCTTCAAGCTGTCTAGGGCGTCGGCGCAGGTGATCTGGTCGACCAGCAGGCGGGCGCCGCTGATCTCGGCCAGTGCCAGGTCGCGCTCCAGCATGATCCGTTCGGCGACCACTGGGACGGACGGGATGCCCAGGCGGGCGGAGAACTCGCTGTCGGTGGCCGAGGCGCCTTCGCTGAGCCAGGGATCGGCGGGCCGGTGCGCCACGGTCATGCCGAAGCCGTGGGCGTAGCTCAGCAGCCGCTTCATGACCTTGGAGTTGACGATCGGATGATCGACGTCGGTCACGTAGACGCAGCCGGCGTCCTTCATCAGCCCGATCTCGGCGAGGCGCTCGCCTTGCAGGCCCTTGGTCGCGGCTCCGGCGGGGTAGACGTGGACAAGGCCGATGTCGCGCGTGCGACGCATGATGAAATCGACCACCGACGGATCGTCGACCGCCGGATCGGTGTCGGGCTGCACCACGATGGAGGTGACGCCGCCGGCCGCGGCGGCGCGGCAGGCCGATTTCAGGGTTTCCTTGGTCTCGGCGCCGGGCTCGCCGGTCTTCACCCGCAGATCGACGAGGCCGGGGGCCAGCAGGGCGCCGTTGCAGTCGACGACGCGGACGTCGTTAGACAGCGGACCGAGCGCGCCGCCTTTCGCGACCTCGGCGATCAGGCCTTCGCGCACCAGCACGGCGCCGGGGCCGTCGTAGCCGCTGTCCGGGTCGACCAGGCGGGCGTTGGTGAAGGCGAGCGGCTGGTGGGTCATTCCGCGGCCTCCAGGCGGGCGGCCAGGGAGGCGAGCACGGCCATGCGCACGGCGACGCCCATCTCGACCTGGTCCTGGATCAGGCTGAAGGCCAGGTCGTCGGCCACGTCGCTGTCGATCTCGACCCCGCGGTTCATCGGACCGGGGTGCATGACGCGCACATGCGGCGCGGCGGCGGCCAGCTTCTGGCGGTCGAGGCCCCAGTAGCGGAAATACTCGCGCGGGCTGGGCGCCAGGGCCCCATCCATTCGCTCCAGCTGCAGGCGCAGCATCATCACCACGTCGACGCCCCTGATGCCTTTCTCAAGGTCGTGATGCACCTCGGCGCCCCAGCGCGCGGCGGCCGAGGGGATCAGGGTCGGCGGGCCGACCAGGCGCACCGTCGCGCCCAGGGTGTTCAGCAGGGCGACGTTCGACCGGGCGACGCGGCTGTGCAGCACGTCGCCGCAGATCGCCACCGTCAGGCCGGAGACCCGGCCGAAGGCGCGGCGCATCGAAAGCGCGTCGAGCAGGGCCTGGGTCGGATGCTCGTGACGGCCGTCGCCGGCGTTGACCACGCCGCAGTCCACCTTCTGCGACAGCAGGGCCGCCGCGCCGGAGGAGGAGTGACGCACCACCAGCAGGTCCGGCCGCATGGCGTTCAGCGTCACCGCCGTGTCGATCAGGGTCTCGCCCTTGGTCATCGACGAGGAGCGCGCGCTCATGTTGACGACGTCGGCGCCCAGGCGCTTGCCGGCGATCTCGAACGACGACTGGGTGCGCGTCGAGGCTTCGAAGAACAGGTTGATGACCGTGCGGCCCTTCAGCAGGTCCAGCTTCTTGGAGGCCTGCCGACCGACCGAGACGAAGCTGTCGGCCAGATCGAGCAGTTGCTCGGCCTGCACGACGTTGAGGTCGGCGGCGGAAAGCAGATGGGGCTTCGGGAACGGGAACATCCGCTCACGGACGTCGTCTTTGCCGGCCCCGATCTTGATCATGAGCCCGGGTCTTAAGGGGGATTCCGGAGGGAGGGAAGGGCGTGGTCGCCACAGTCCACAGGCAGCATCATGTTCGCTGGAACTGGAAGCTATTCGCGCGGGTCATCCTCCTCCACTTCCGCTCTTCCGCCGATGTATCCTCGAAGGGGTGCGGTTCCGGTTCGAGGTCGGAATTGGGGGAGGCTGGCGTTTCAAATCGCGGTGTGCGTTTGGTGCGACTAGGGCAAAGCGTCAGCGGATTAGGAGTGGGGCCAAGGCCATGAAAGCAGTAGTCGTCACTATGCTTGCAGCTCCAATTCTTGGATGCGCTAACATACCGGAAGCGCCCGCTACAGCGCTGCGGACCTCAGTGTGTGACTTGGCCGCTCATATAGATGAATACCGTGACAAGCCGGTATCCGTGTCGGCTATTCTCTTTTCCGATTGGCACCATTCCGCCGGGCTGATCTCGGCCGAGTGTCCCGATCAATTGGTTTCGCTCAGTTCCGGCAAGGAAAAGCCCGTAGGCTATGATCGGGCTTGGGATAAAATGTTGCTCAAGCGCGGGAAATCTGAGGTTGCGCTTCTCGTCCGTATTGATGGCGTCGCACGGGTGACCCTGCCCAGCTCATCAATTTCAATCGAGGCCCGGAAGTACACGCTATTGAAGTCGACGAAGACGCCGACTGAATTGAGTCCTCGCTCCAAGTGGTGGTGACTATCGGGGGACCGCGTTAGACCATCCTCAGCCGTTCCAGCGCGCCCTGGAGGATCCAGGCGGCGGCGAGTTTGTCGACCAGCTCGGCGCGGCGGGCGCGGGTGACATCGTGCTCCTGCACCAGCATGCGGTCGACGGCGGCGGTCGAGAGGCGCTCGTCCCAGAAGAGGATCGGAACCTCGGCCCAGGTCTCCGGATGCAGGCGGGCCAGGTTGCGGGCGAAGGCGCGGTTCGACTGGCAGCGCGCGCCCTCTGTGCCGTCCATGTTGAACGGCAGGCCGATCACCAGGCCGGCGGCGTGGCGCGACTTCATCAGGGCGGCGATGGCGGCGACGTCCTCGTTGAACTTGGTCTTGCGGATCAGGCTGAGCGGGCTGGCGACGGTGCGCGTCGCGTCGGAAACGGCGACGCCGATGGTCTTCTCGCCGAGGTCCAGCCCGAGCACGGGCGAGCCGTAGGGCAGGGCGGCGGCGAAAGCTTCAAGTTCGAGAACGGCCATGCGGTGGGCTTAAGCGCCTTGTTTGCGAAGGGGAAGGACGTTACCCACCGCCCGAAGAATTCAGGAGCAGGCCTTTGGCCATCGATATCGACACCGTGCGCAAGGTCTCGCGCCTGGCGCGCATCAAGACCACCCCGGAGGAGCTGGCGCCCCTCACCGAGAAGCTGAACGGCATCCTGGCGTTCATCGAGCAGCTGGACGAGGTCGACACCGACGGCGTCGAGCCCTTGACCTCGGTGATCAGCCGCAACGCCCCGCTGCGCGACGACGTGGTCACCGAGGGCGGCGACGCCCGCAAGGTGACGCTGAACGCGCCGAAGTCGCTCGACGGCTTCTTCGTGGTTCCGAAGGTGGTCGAATGAGCAGCCTGACCTCGCTCACCCTCAAGGCCGCCGTCGACGGCCTGAAGAGCAAGCAGTTCTCGGCGGTCGAGATCGCCCAGGCTCACGTGGAGGCCGTGGCCGCCGCCCGCCCGCTGAACGCCTATATCCTCGAGACGCCGGAAAAGGCGCTGGAGATGGCCGCCGCGTCGGACGCCCGCATCGCCTCGGGCGAGGCCGGCCCGCTGGAAGGGGCGCCGCTGGGCATCAAGGATCTGTTCTGCACCGAGGGCGTGCGCGCCACCGCCTGCTCGAAGATCCTCGGCGACTTCAAGCCGACCTACGAATCCACCGTCACGTCCAACCTGTGGCGCGACGGCGCGGTGATGCTCGGCAAGCTGAATATGGACGAGTTCGCCATGGGCTCGTCGAACGAGACCTCGGCCTTCGGTCCGGTGATCAATCCGTGGCGCTCGAACGCCAGCAACCGCGAGCTGACCCCGGGCGGCTCCTCGGGCGGCTCGGCAGCCGCGGTCGCGGCCGACCTGTGCCTCGGCGCCACCGCCACCGACACCGGCGGGTCGATCCGCCAGCCCGCCGCCTTCACGGGCACCGTCGGTATCAAGCCGACCTACGGCCGCTGCTCGCGCTGGGGCGTCGTCGCCTTCGCCTCGTCGCTCGACCAGGCCGGCCCGATCGCCAAAACGGTCGAGGACGCCGCCATCCTGCTGACGTCGATGAGCGGCCACGATCCGAAGGACTCGACCAGCCTCGACATCGAGGTGCCGGATTTCGCCGCCTTCGTGGGCAAGTCGGTGAAGGGCCTGCGCGTCGGGGTGCCGAAGGAATACCGCGTCGATGGCATGCCGGCCGAGATCGAGAAGCTGTGGTCGGACGGCATCGAATGGCTGAAGGCCGCTGGCTGCGAGATCGTCGACGTCTCCCTGCCGCACACCAAGTACGCCCTGCCGGCCTACTACATCGTGGCCCCGGCCGAGGCTTCGTCGAATCTCGCCCGCTATGACGGCATGCGCTACGGCCTGCGCGAGCCGGGCGCGAACCTGACCGAGATCTATGAGAACACCCGCGCCGCCGGCTTCGGGGCCGAGGTGAAGCGCCGCATCCTCGTCGGCACCTATGTGCTCTCGGCCGGATATTACGACGCCTACTATCTGAAAGCGCTCAAGGTCCGCCGTCGCATCTACGACGACTTCGAGGCCGCCTGGCAGAGCTGCGACGTGTTGCTGACCCCGACCGCGCCCTCGGCCGCCTTCGGCCTCGGCGACAACGTCTCCGACCCGCTGGCCATGTACCTCAACGACGTGTTCACGGTGACCACCAACCTCGCCGGCCTGCCGTCGATGAGCGTGCCGGCGGGGCTGGACGCCCAGGGCCTGCCGCTCGGGCTGCAGATCATCGGCCGGGCGCTGGACGAGGGCACGGTGTTCTCGGTCGGCGCGGCCATCGAGCAGGCGGCGGGCTTCCGCGGCAAGGCCGAGCGCTGGTGGTGATCTTCGCGGGCTGAGAGGCGTCGCGCCCTCAGCCCGTTTACATCGGCGGGCGCCCCACCCAGTATGTCGTCAGCATAACAAGGCAGGCTCCGCAGAGGGCCGCCTTGGGAGGTTTGACGATGGACGCCGACGCCAGCCGCTTCACCATGACCGCCGTGCCCGAGCCGCACGGCCACCTCATCAAGCGCTTCGGCGTCGAGGGCGGCTATGTCGGGGCCGATGAGGCGTCCTCGCCCTGGGTTCCGTTCGGCGACACCGCCGCCATCCGCCATCTGGCCTTCGACGTCCGCAACAACGCCTACTGCAACATCCTGTGGGTGAAGTCGGGCGGGATGCTGGGCACGCACAAGCATCGCGGCTCGGTCTCGGCCCTCTGCCTCGAAGGCGGCTTCCGCTATCTCGAATACGACTGGGTGGCCGGCCCCGGCGATTTCATCACCGAAATGCCCGGCACGGCCCACACCCTGGTGTCCGAACACCAGGATGGCATGAAGGCCATCTTCTGGATGAACGGCACGCTGGAATTCTACGACGACAAGGGGGCTTGGGCCGAAACCCTCGACGTCTTCTGGTTCATCAACCACTACGTCTCTCATTGCGAGGCCAACGGCCTGCCGATCAACAAGACCCTGTTCCTCTAGGGCGCCGCGATGAGCGTGCTTTCGCAGTTCGACGTGCGGGGCCGGTCGGCCCTGATCACCGGCGCGGCGTCCGGCATCGGCCTGGCCTATGCCGAGGCCATGGCCGAGAGCGGGGCGCGCGTCACCCTGACCGACATCGACGCCGATGGCGCCGAGCGCGAGGCCGCCCGGCTTCGGGGTGAAGGCCATGAAGCGCGCGCCGCCCGGCTCGACGTCACCGACCGGGCCGAGCACGCGGCCGTGTTCGACGCCCACGCCGCCGCCTACGGCGGGCTGGACATCGTCTTCGCCAACGCCGGCATCGATCCGGGCGCGGGCTTCTGGAATCCGGCCGGCCATCGCAATCCCGAGGGCCAGTTCGACACCTTCGCCGTCGAGCGCTGGGACCGGACCATGGCCATCAACCTGACCGGGGTGTTCAACACCTTCCGCGAGGCCGCGCGGCTGATGAAACCGCGAGGGCGCGGATCGATGATCGCCACCTCGTCCAACGCGGCCGAAATCTGCGAGCCGATCGTCGGCCAAGCCTACATGCCGGCCAAGGCGGGCGTCGCCCACATGGTGCGCCACCTGGCGCTGGAGCTGGCCGCCTATGGCATCCGCGTCAACGCCATTGCCCCGGGCCCGTTCGTGACCAACATCGGCGGCGGCTGGCTGCGCGATCCGCAGGTGCGGGCCGCCTGGGACCACCTCGTGCCACTCGGCCGCATCGCCGACACCGAGCAGATCAAGGGCCTGGCGCTATATCTGGCCTCCGACGCCGGGAGCTACATGACCGGCGCCCACCTGACGATCGACGGCGGCATGTCGCTGGGCGCGCCGAAGCCGAGGGCGCCGTGAGGGCGGCGGTCTTCCAGGGCCTCGGTCGGCCGCTGGTCGTCGAGACCGTGCCCGATCCGACGCCGGGGGAGGGACAGGTCGTCCTCAAGGTCGGCCGCTGCGGCATCTGCGGCTCGGACCTGCACATGACCGAGGATCCGATGTTCGGCGTGCCGCTAGGCGCGGTGCTCGGGCACGAGATGGCGGGCGAAGTGGCGGCGGTCGGTCGCGGCGTCGAGCGCCTGCGGGTCGGCGACCTCGTTTCGGTCATGCCGGTGCGAGGCTGCGGCCATTGCCCGTCGTGCCTGGCGGGTGAGCCGGCCTGGTGCCGCGAGATGGCCCTTGAGGGCGGCGGCTACAGCGAGTTCGCCGTCACCGGCGAACGCCAGTGCGTGGCCCTGCCGAAGTCGGCCAGCCTCGCGGACGGCGCCATCGTCGAGCCCCTGGCCGTGGCGCTGCACGGGGTGATCCTCTCGGACATGAAGCCGGGCGACGCGGTGGTCGTGCTCGGCGCGGGGCCCATCGGCCTGGCGACGGCGTTCTGGGCCCGGCGCATGGGCGCGAGCCGCGTGGTCGTCACCGATATCGCCCGCCATCAGGAGACGCGCGCCTTCGCCATGGGGGCGACGGACTTCATCGCCGAGCGGGAGGATGTCGTTGGTCAGGTCGACCGGCTGCTCGGCCGCAAGGCGGACGTGGTGTTCGAATGCGTCGGACTGCCCGGCCTGATCGCCCAGGCGGTGGACCACGCCCGGGTGAAGGGCACGGTGTTGATCATGGGGCTCTGCACCCAGCCCGACAGCTTCGTGCCGTTCACCGCCCTGTCGAAAGAGCTGCGGCTGCAGACCGCCGCCTTCTTCAAGGCGGGGGAATACCAGTCGGCGCTCGACGCCTTGAACAGCGGCGCGGCGGAGCCGCGCGCCCTGGTCACCGACACCATCAGCCTCGCGGCCCTGCCGGAGACGTTCGAGGCGCTGCGGCGACGGACGCATCAGTGCAAGGTGCTGGTCGCGCCCCACGCCTAGGCGCAGCAAAAAGGGCGGCCCGAGGGCCGCCCTTCTGGTTCGACGTTCCGTCGAAACGTCCGTCTATTGGATGACCGGCGGCAGAGCCGGGGCCGTTTCGCTCGGCGAAGTCGGCGCGATCACGTCCGGGGTGGCCGGAGCCGGCTCGGACGAGGGCGCGATCTGGTCCGGGACGACCGTCGGCGCGATCGGAGCCGGTTCGGCCGGCGGGGCGGACGGCGCCGAGGTCACGGCCGGGGCGGTCACCGGCGGGGGCGTCGGGGCGACGATGGCGCTGGTGTCCTGCGCGGCGCTGGTCACATCGGGCGCGGAGGCGGCCTGTTCAGGCGCGCGGCGCGGCGTCGTGGCGGCCCCGCGACGGGCCGGGGCGGGCGTGGTGGCCGCGGGCGGCGGGGCCGCTTCCGTGGTCCGCTCCGTCGCGGTCGGCGGCGTGGGCTTGGGCGGCCCGGCCGAGGTCATCGACGGGCTGCTAACGGCCGGCGCGCCCTGAGTCTGGACGGCGGCTTGCGAGCGCGGCTGGCTGGTGGCGATGACGATGCCGGCCGTCAGGACCAGCGCGGCGGGAACGCCGAGCATCGCCAGCTTGGACTTGCCGGATTTGCCCTGGCTGGAACGCGCATAAATAGGCGCGGTGTCCATAATGAGATTAGAGTCGGTGAAAACCGGCTCAGATTGAACAGCCGTCGTCGGGACGCGACTCGATTTGGTGCGGGTGACCATGAGTCTTCTCCATCATGATTGTCGTTCACCTAGACAACGGGAGAGGTCTGATCTGTGTTCCGTTGAACACACAAGGTAAAATTCGGGCGCTCGCCGCCATATTTCGCCTCAATTCTTGGAACCCTTGCGCGGCAAGGCTTCCGGCCGCCTTACGCAGCCGATGACGCTGGCGATTCCTCGGTGTAGATACGCCGCCATGTCGGACGCTTCGAACTACATCCAAGGCCGCACCGGCCCCTGGGAAATCGTCATGGGCCTGGAAATCCACGCCCAGGTCGCCTCCAACGCCAAGCTGTTCAGCGGCGCCGCCGTCGGCTTCGGCGCGGGCCCGAACGAGCAGGTCAGCCTGGTCGACGCGGCCATGCCGGGCATGCTGCCGGTGCTGAACCGCCATTGCGTCGAGCAGGCGGTGAAGACCGGGCTTGGCCTGAAGGCGAAGATCAATCCGTGGTCGCGCTTCGACCGGAAGAACTACTTCTATCCGGACCTGCCGCAGGGTTATCAGATCAGCCAGTTCGAGCACCCGATCGTCGGCGAGGGCGAGGTGATCGTCGAACGCGACGACGGCTCGACCTTCACCGTTCGTATCGAGCGTCTGCACCTGGAGCAGGACGCCGGCAAGTCGATCCACGACCTCGATCCCAACGCCACCTATGTCGACCTCAACCGGGCCGGCACGGCGCTGATGGAGATCGTCTCCAAGCCCGACCTGCGCCAGCCGGAGGAGGCCGCCGCCTATGTGAAGAAGGTGCGCGCCATCCTCATCACCCTGGGCGCCTGCGACGGCGACATGGAGAAGGGCAATCTGCGCGCCGACGTGAACGTCTCGGTCCGTCGCCCCGGCGAAGGCCTTGGCACGCGCTGCGAGCTGAAGAACCTCAACTCCTTCCGCTTCATGCAGCAGGCGATCAACTACGAGGCCCGCCGCCAGATCGAGATTCTCGAGGACGGCGGCGAGATCGCGCAGGAAACGCGTCTTTACGACCCGACCAGGAACGAGACCCGCTCGCTGCGGTCGAAGGAAGAGGCGCACGACTACCGCTACTTCCCGGATCCCGACCTGCTGCCGCTGGTGCTCGATCCGGCCTGGATCGCCGAGATCGAGGCCGGCCTGCCCGAACTGCCGGACGCCAAGTTCGCGCGCCTGCAGTCGCAGTATGGCCTGTCGCCCTATGACGCCCGGGTGCTGACCGCCGAGGGTTCGCGCGCCGAGTTCTTCGAGGCCGCCGCCCAAGGCCGCGACGCCAAGCTGGTCGCCAACTGGACGATCAACGACCTGATGGGGCGCCTGGCCAAGGACGGGCTCGATCTTGACGCCTCGCCGATTCCGCCCGCCGACATCGCCGCCCTGGTGAAGCTGATCGAGGATGGCGTCGTCTCGTCGAAGATCGCCAAGCAGGTGTTCGAACACATGTGGGCCGGCGAGGGGGCTCCCGCCGCCATCGTCGAAAAGCACGGCCTGGTGCAGGTGACCGACACCGGCGCCATCGAGGCGGCGGTCGACAAGATCATCGCCGAGAACCCCGGTCAGGTCGCCTCGGTGAAGGACAAGCCGCAGGCCATCGGCTGGTTCGTCGGTCAGGTGATGCGCGCCACCGGCGGCAAGGCCAACCCGGCGGCGGTCAACGAAATCCTGAAGGCGAAGCTCGGGCTCTAAGCCTTGCTCAGCCGCCGGCGGTTGGCGCGAACCTTACGCCGGTAGTGCTTGAGCGTCTTGCGGGCCACCTGCGGCGCGGTGAAGCCCAGCGCGCCGGTCAGGGCCATGACCTGCAGGGCCTGGGCGGCCTCGACCTTTTCCTGGACCATGCGGTGCGCCTCGCGTTCGGCGGCCGCGCCCCCGGCCGCGACCTTCAGCGTGCGCAGGCCGATGACCGTCGCCGCCTCCGCCCCGAGCATCCAGGCGTCCCAGCCCAATCCGATCCAGGGATTTCCCGCCTTCGCCATGTCCAGCCTCCATCGCCGCTGCGGGAACGCCTGAGCGCTGAAAACGGCGCAATAAAAACCGCCCCGGAGTCTCCTCCGGGGCGGCCTTTTCCGACCTTGTGTCTGCGAGCCGACCCTTAGCGGGTGATCACGTCGAAGATCAGGCCCGTGGCGATGGCGGCGAGGATGTAGTCGTTGCCCGACTGGTACCAGTAGTAGCCGCGGGGCGGGGCGCGCAGGCCGTAACGGCCGTAGTCCCGCACGACATAGCCGCGATAGGCCGGCGGCAGGTAGGCGCCGCGTCGCCAGGCCTGATAGCCGGGGCGGAAGCCCGGGCGGCCGTAGTAGGCAGGGGGCGGTGCGCCGTAGCTCCAGCGGTTGTTGTAGTAGTAGCCGTTGTAGCGGCGGTTATCCCAGCGGTTGTCGCGACGATTGTCCCAACGGTTATCCCGTCGGTCGTCACGACGGTCGTTGCGCCAGTCCTGGCGATTGTCGCGGCGGTCGTCGCGCCATTCGCGGCCCGGCTGGGCCGCCGCGTCGGTCGCCATCGCGGCCATCGGGCCGGCGACGGAGGCCACGGCGGCGAGAGTCAGAATGAGACGCTTCATGAGAAGCCTCCTTTGCTATGTTTCGGCGGCCTCGCGGCGCGCCCTTTCCCTCGATCTTGAAGCCCATCTTCCCGTCCGGCGGCTGAACCGGGCCTGAACGGGCCCGTCATTGTCGGGGATGCAAATTCGACCGCCGACATACTGCCGTGCAAAGTCGCCGGATGCGCGTTTCGACGCAGGCGAACAGCCTAACCGGGTTCTTAACCCTATGTTCAGCGGACACGGATTTCTCTGCACCTATACGGCCAAGATCCAGCCAGAACGGCAGGGCGGGTCAGGAGGATCGCAGCATGATCGACATGCTTCAGACGGAAAGCGCCGAAGGCGGCATCCCGCTGCCGATGGCGGACTCGACGGGAGACGAGCTCTTCCGCATGGGCCTGCTCTATTCCACGGGCCAGGGCGGGGCGCCGGTCGACTACGTCTCGGCCCACATGCTCTTCAACCTCGCGGCGATGCGCGGCTCGATGGAAGCCAAGGTCTACCGCCGGGAACTGAGCCAGGAGATGGACGCCGCCGACGTGGCCGAGGCCCAACGGGCCGCGCGCCAATGGCTGGCCCAGGGCTGAGTTTGACGGCCTGACCCTTCGGGCGGCCGGCGCCGCCCCAACTGCGTCCGCCCGCCGGACGCCGCGTGTTCCGCAGCGGGCGCGCCCCTTTACCGACCGCGCGAGGCGACGCCCCGGTCGAGGATCATTCCGGAAATGGGATTAATACGGGCCGCCGCCGGCGCGCCGTTACGGCTGCCAGGGATTGTTCAGCGAATAGTTGAAGCCGAACTGCACCGGCGACAGGTCGCGGAAGTACTGCTGCACGAAGAGATTGGCTTCGGCGACATTGCTGCGCGGCACGTAGACGATATCGAAGCGGCGCAGCGGAACGAGATCGCCGCCGGCCCCGCGCAGGCTGGCCTTCATGTTGGCGGTGCGCATCATGGGGCGACCGTCCGGGCTGCGGCGGATAATGACCACGCGGTCGACCTTGGCGGTCGTCTTGAAGCCGCCGGCCTGGATGATCGCGCGCAGCGAATCGCCGTCGCCGATCAGGTCGTACATGCCCGGATTGTTCACCTCGCCGCCGACGAACACCTTGATCGGGGTCACGGTCTTGGCGGCGACGTTGACCGTCGGGCGGAGCAGGATATTCGAATAGGCCTCGCTGAGCGCGAGCTGCAGCTGCGGGGCCGATCGGTCGGCGGCCATGACCGGCTGCGCGAGATTGAGCGCGATGCGGCCATCGGGCTGCACGACGCTGGTGCGGTTCAGTTCGGGGGCGGAGGGGACGCTGATATCCACCTCGTCGCCGGGATAGAAGCGATAGGGCGGCTCTTCGTCGGTCCAGTCGGCGTAGCCGATGTTGGCGAAGCTTGTCGCCGAGGTCGGCGCCCCGCGACTCGCTCCGCCGCCGAGCCAGCCGGGCAGGCGACTCGTCGCCGGCGGGGGCTCGTAGGACCCCATCGGCAGCAGCGATTCGCCGTCGTGCCAGTCGCCGGTCTGCACGCAGGCGGAAAGGCCCACAGCCCCGACGAGGCAGGTCGCAACAAGCAGTAGCGGGCGGCGGAAGCGCATGCCGGAACTCTTAAAGAAAATGGGTAACCAAGCGTTAATTGCGCTGGGCGACGGTCTCTCCACGACGCGCGGGCGCACCGTTCGCGCGCCCAGATGAGTCGCATGACCACCAGCAGTACGTGGACGACCGTTGCGCACGATCCGCGGCCCCGCAGCGACTGGGCCGCGCGGCCTCGCTATGCGCCGACCGACTTCGTCACCCTGCTGTGGCGCGAGCGCTGGCTGATGCTGGCCGTCTTCCTGGTGATCTTCATCATCGGCGCCGGCTTCTCCCTGACGCTCAAGAAGACCTACGCCGCCTCGGCCAGCCTCTTCGTTCGCCTGGGTCAGGAATACGTCTACGAGCCCCGGGCGGGTGACGCCGGTCGCGGCGCCGTGCCGGACGTGGATCAGGTGATCCAGTCGGAGGCCGAAATTCTGGGCTCGGGCGAACTGAAGGAGCGCACCATCCGCAAGATCGGCCTCGCGGTGATGTTCCCCGACCTCGCCAAGGACTACGCGCGGGCGGCCCCGGCGGAAAAGCGGCTGATCATGGCCAAGGCCCGCGACGGCATGGGCCGCCACCTGAAGATCGAGACCGCCCCCGACAACTCGATCATCCGCCTGTCCTACGACCATGAAGACCCGGACGTGGCGGTGAAGGTGCTGAACAGCCTGCTCGAGGAATACCTCGTCTATCGCCGCAACCTCCTGATCCCCTCCGATCAGGGCGCCCTGGCTCAGCAGAAATCGCTGTTCGAACAGCGGCTGGCGGACACCGACGCGGCCTATCAGAACTTCCTGTCGAGCAACGACATCGGCGATTTCACCTCGCAGAAGACTTCGCTGACCACCCTGCAGGGACAGATCGAAGCGCAGCGCTACGCCGCCGAGAGCCAGTTGAAGGACCGCCGCGCCCGGCTGGCCTCGACCGAACGGCTGCTGGCTCAGACCGCGCCGGAAGTCGGACTGTTCCGCGATCTTTCCACGGCCGCCCCCGACAAGCTGGCCCAACTGAAGCTGGACCGGGAAGGGATGCTGTCGCGCTACAAGCCGGACGCCCAGCCGCTGAAGGATATCGACGCCCAGATCGCCCAACTGGAAGCCAGCATGGCCGCCGGCCGGATGACGGGCGACGGCGCCCGGCGCTTTGGCGTCAACCCGGTCTACCAGACGCTGCAGACGGACCGGAACAACCTCGCCTCCGAGGTCGCCGCCCTGGAGCAGCAGGTGAAGGCCTTCACCGACCAGGGTGAGCAGGTGAACCAGCGCTTGCTGCGCCTCGCGGCCCTGGAGCCGCAGTTCATCGAGCTGACCCGCGACCGCGACGTGCTGCAGACCAATGTTCGCGACTTCGTGGTCAAGGCGCAGCAGGACGAGGCCGCCCGGCAACTGGCCAACGCCGACAACAACAATATCCGCATCGTCCAGCGCGCCAGCGCGCCGTCGATCGGCTCCAGCCTCAAGAAGCCGGTGTTCATCCTGGCCTTCCTGTTCGCCGGTTTCACCGCCCTGTGCGCCGGTCTGCTGCGGATGTTCCTGCGGCCGGGCCTGCAGACCCCGGCCTCGGCCTCGCGCACCCTCGACCTGCCGGTGTTGGCCACCGCCGGCTACAAACGCTGAGCTGGCTTCGGACGTTCGACGATGGGGGGCGCCCGCCGGGCGCGTTCAATGCGAAGCGGAGCCCTAGGACACCGACCCAGGGTCGCTATAGGGTACGGCCTTGGTTTCACGGCGATTCGCATGGTCGATCTGAGCGCCGAGATGGCGGAACTCTGGGGCTCTCTCGGCGCCCCCGCGGCCGGCCGCGCGCGCGCCGTCCAGTTCATCGCCGCCCGGCGCGGCGAGGGAACCTCCAGCGTCGCCCGCGAATTCGCCCGTTTCGCCGCCCGCAAGGCTGGGCGCAGCGTCTGGCTGATCGATCTCGATCTTTTCGCCTCGCCCCAGCATGCGGCCATCGCCGCCGCGCCCGACCGGTTCGGCCCGCTGGGGCCGGCCGTGGCAGCGACGCCGGATGGGTCGACCTTCTTCACCGTTCAGCCGCCGATGCAGTCGCCCGACGGCAAGGCCTGGCCGGACGCCCGCTATCTCGTCGCCCATGCCGTCGGCGGCCAGAAGTTCTGGGTGACGCGTTTCCGCGCCGAGGCTCTCCGGGGGCGACAGGCGGCGCATGTGTTGCCGAGCGGCGACTACTGGTCCGCCCTGCGGCGCTATGCCGACCTGATCATCGTCGACAGTCCGGCTGCCGAGGCCTCGCAGGCCGGCCTCGTCGTCGCGCCCTTCATGGATCAGACGGTGCTGGTCGTCAGCGCCGACCAGTCGGACGTTCGCCCTCCGGCGATCCTCCGCGATTCCATCGCTGGAGCCGGCGGTCGCTGCGCCGGGGTGTTCTTCAACCGCGCCGCCGTCGAGCCGCCGGGCTTCCTGAAGGCCGTGCTGCGGTGACCTGGCCCGCCTATGCGGGGGCGGGAGCGAGGCCGTCCACGGCCGGCGAGCGCCTCGACCTAGGGCGGATCGCGATCTTCAGCTTGGCCCTGTTCATGCTCTTCACCTACACCCAGGGCTGGGTGATGCCGATCTTCGGCGAGAAAGGCGAACGGTTCACCGCCGTCCTGCGGGTGGCCTTCCTGCCCGCCTACGCCGCCACCTTCATCCTGCTGGCCACGGCGCCGATGGAGACGCTGAAAGGTCTGATCCGTCAGCCGTTTCTTGTCGCCCTGGTGCTGGTGGTGATCGCCTCGAGCGTCTGGTCGGTCAATCCGCCGGAGTCGGCGCGCCGCGCCTTCTTCCTGGTGTGCAGCACCCTCGGCGGGGTGGTGCTGGCCGCGCGGTTCCGCTGGCGCGGGCTGGCGGAGGTCACGGCCTCGGCGTTCCTGATCGTTGCTGTCGCCTCATTGGCGGTTTCGGCCGTGGTCCCGTCGATCGGCCGCATGACCGAGTTGTTCCCCGGCGCCTGGCGTGGGCTCTGGCCGGAGAAGAACGCCCTGGGCGGCAACATGGCCCTGGCCTTCTCGGCCCTGGTGGCTGCGGGCCTTTTGGTCCCGCAGCGGCGCTATCTGTGGTGGGGCGGGGCGGCCATCGCCCTGTTCCTCGTGCTGATGTCGACCTCCAAGACGTCGCTGGTCGCCTTGCTGCTGGGCGCGGGCGTGATCGCCTTCGTCGCGGTCGTGCGACGCGGCCCGGTCGTCGGGGTGGCGGCGACCTGGGCGGCCCTGATCGCTATCGGCCTTGGGGCGGCGGTCATCGTATTCGCGGCCGACGCCCTGTTCGGTCTGCTCGGCAAGGACGCGACCTTGACCGGCCGGACCCAGATCTGGGCGGCGGCCATGCGCCAGATCGAGCTGCGGCCGTGGACTGGCTTCGGTTACGAGGCGGTCTGGGGGGATACGAGCGGGTGGGGCCCCTTCGCCTGGATCGTCAAGGAAGCGGGGTTCGAGCCGCAGCACGCCCACAATTCGTGGATCGAACAGTGGCTGGGCCTGGGCGTCATCGGCCTGGCGGCGTTCGGTCTCTACTATGTGCAGACCGCCGCCATGATGGTGCTGGCCATCTTCCGTCGCCAGGGCGCCTACCTCGTCGCGCCGTTCTTCGTGGTCTACACGATGATGACGCTCACCGAGAGCATCGCGGTGGTCTACAACGACTTCCGGTGGGTGCTGCTGGTGGCCTTCTCGACAAAGCTCGCCCTGCCCGAATCCGCCGAAGAACGTGAATTTCGCCATTAACTGCGTTGCGACACAAAGCCTTAGCGCGAGTTAGCTATAGGCTGCGCCTGATGGTCGGGTCAGAAGTCGGAGCGTCACCCTTGGAAACTGCGGCCCTACAGGCCAAGCCGGAAACGGGCGACCTGCCTGTTCGCCCGGGGCTTGCCCGCGCGCTCCTGCTGCTCGGATTTGTCCTCTACGTCGCGGTTCTGGCCGGCGGCTGGTGGGTGGCGCTGCAGATCATTCCCCCGACGGTGCACATCACCCTCTTCGGCCGCAGCATCGGCACTGACTCGGCGCACGAGCACATCAACAACGCGGGGCTGATTTTCCTGCTGCTGCCGACGGCCCTGTGGATCGAAGCCGCCGTGGTCGGCTGGAACAAGAGCTCGGCCCGCCAGATGATCTTCTCCCCGACGCCGTCGTTGAAGACCGACATCGCCGTCTTCTTCCTCGGCCAGGCCCACATCACCGATATCGCCGGACGCATCCTGACGCTCGGCGCGGCCCTGATCTCCGGCGGCTTGATCCACGATTGGCTGGCGAAGACCACCGGCGTGTCGATCGGCCCGCTGCCGGCGCCATTGTTGGTGCAGGTCGTCTTCTACTTCTTCGTCGCCACCTTCTTCGACTATTGGACGCACCGCTTCGACCACATGCGTCTGCTCTGGCCGATCCATCGCTATCATCACTCGGCGCGCGACTTCGGGGTGGTCACCTCGATCCGGCAGCATCCGGCGGCGTTCACGGGCATCTTCGTGGTCAATCTGCCGATGGCGATCCTCGGCGCGCCCACCGACGCACTGATCTACGTCAACGTCCTGGTGGTCGGCATCGGCTTCCTGATCCACTCCAAGATCGATTCCGACTGGGGCTGGTTCGGCCGCTGGGTGATCCAGTCGCCCAACAACCACCGGGCGCACCACAAGCTCGACATGAGCCACCCGACCGGCCACTTCGGCATGTCGCCGATCTGGGACCGCCTGTTCGGCACCTATTACCGCGAGGGCGTCGGCGAGATGGAGATCGGCGTCGACACCGAATACGCCCACGGCTTCCTGGCGCCGCGCGACATGGCCCGCGACTACTGGCACTTCTGGGTCGGCCTGTTCGGCGGCAAGAGCGACGGTCCGGACGCCGTCCGGATGTTCGGCGGCAAGCGCTAGGCAGGCATCCAGGCGAAGACGCTGGCGGGCATCAGCGCCGCGCCGCCGAAATCCAGGACGTCATAGTCGGCCAGGCGCCGCAGCCGCTCTTTCGGCAGGCATCGACGCCACGGATCGCCGACGAGCGCCGGAACGCCGGCCGCGGCCCATGCATCGAGCATCGCGGTCGTGTCGCGAGTGACCTGCGGGTCGTAGAAGACGTCGCCGGCCAAAATCAGATCGATCTCCTCCAAGGCGGGGGGCGCGACCGTGACCGTGACGTCAGCGACGTTGAGGCGCGCATTCAGGCGCGTCGCGATTAGCGCCCGAGGGTCGAGATCGACCGCGAATACCCTCTCGGCGCCGGCGAGCGAGGCGGCGATGGCCACGAGGCCGCTGCCGCAGCCAAGGTCCAGTACGCGCCGTCCAGCGACCGTATCGGGATGATCGATGAGGTGGCGCGCCAGGGCGATGCCGCCGCCCCAGGCTCGAGCCCAATAGGGCGGTCCGGCCGCGTTCAGTTGCCTCAGGCCGCTGGCCGGACCGGCGAGGTGCAGGCGAATTTCCGGAAGACCCGGCGCGGGGGCGACGGGCAGGTTCTCGCGGATGAAGGCTTCGATTTCGGCGTCGGTCACGCGCCGATGCGTTGCACGCCCCGGCCCACGGTGACCACCTCGAATCCGTTTTCGAGGGCGCTGTCGAGCAGGCGTGCGAGCGCGTCCGGCGTGCAGCCCCAGGGCGACGGCTCGGGGGCGACGTCGTGGGTGTAGAGGATCAGCCAGGCTTTGCGGGCCTTGGCCTCGGCGAGCCAGCGCATCGCCACGGCCTCGCCGTCCAGCCCCTCAATCCCGACGGCCGGGGCCTGGTTCAGATCCGATCCGGTGGCGATCACCCCATGATGCAGCGCGCGCAGCAGCCGGAAGCGCGCGGACAGGGCCTGCTTGGCCGGCGCGGCGACGTCGCCGTAGGGATAGGCGAAACTGCTGGGCGGGGCGCCGGCCCAGCCGGTCAGCATCCGGCCGTTGCGGTCGGCTTCGTCGATCACCGCGCCGCGCGAGGCCTGGCCGCAGTCGAGATGCGAATAGGTGTGGTCGGCGATGTCGTGCCCGGCGGCGGCGAGGGCGGCGATCTGCGCGCCGTCGGCGTTGCGGCCCATCGGCCCGTCGCGGCCCGCAAGGCCGGCGGAGATGTAGTAGGTGCCGCGCAGGCCGCGTTCCTCGAGCAGCCGTGCGCCGGTCTCGACGGCGGAGATCGGAGCGTCGTCGAAGCTGATCGACAGCATCGGCCGCTCCAGGACGACCCGCGCCGGCCTGCGGTGAACGAGCCGGACGAGGCGGCGGCGCAGCTTGCCCTTCAGGGTGCGGTCCGGCTGATAGGCCTCGGCGTAGGACATGGCGTTCATCGGACGGCCTCGGCGTAAAGCGCCGCGCGGTAGAGGCGCATGGAAAAGGCGCGGAGCGGGATGGGGGCCAGGTCGGCCAGGGCCAGGGCCTTGATCATCGGCCGCCAGAGCCCCCGCGCCGGCGCCAGGCTCAGCATTCGCGCGACCTTGTAGCTCGGATAGCTGCTGACCACCTCGCGATGGGCGGCGACCACGCGGGCGAAGTTGGCGGCCGACTGCTCGTATTTCGCGGCGATGGTCGAAGCCCGGTCGAGGCCGAGGTGGCTGGCGGGATTGTCGACATGGGCGATCGGCCAGCGGGCGGCGACGCGCATGGCCCATTCGACGTCTTCCCAGCCCCAGCCCGAGAAGCCCTCGTCGAAGGCGACCGTCTCGAACACCGCGCGGCGAACCATCAGGTTGGAGGTGAAGACGTGCTTTTCCGGCTGCAGGGCGCGTTCGGCCGCGGGCGTGCAGTCGCTGTGCAGCGCCATGGCGCGGTGCAGGGCATGCTCGCGGGTCACCGGCGTCTGATCGAGCGAGAAGCCGCCGAAGGCCACCATCGGGCCACCCTCGGTCGCCAGGCCCGCCCAGGCGCGCAGGAAATCGCCGCGGTCGGGCAGCATGTCGCTGTCCAGGAACAGGAAGGTCGCGGCGCGGGCGTGGCGCGTGAGGCGATTGCGGCCCTTGGCGCGGCCCTCGTTGGCCGAGAGGCGGACGTAGCGCACCGGCAGCCGAGCCGCCTGCACCGCGTCCGCCACGCGGCGGGCCAGGACTTCGTCGCCGGATCCGTCGTCCAGCAGCACGATCTCGGCGGCGGCTTCCTCGCGGTCCAGCGCCGCCAGGAGGCGCGTCGGATCATCCCGCCAGAACGGGATCAGCACCGCCAGCTGAGGCCGGGCTTCGGCCCAGGCGGCGTTGTCGACCAGCCATTCGACGATGTGGGCGGTCATGCGGCGACCCTCCGGCGCAGGGCCTGGACGAGACCGAGCGCCCGAGCGCGCAGCGCGGCATCGAGGACCAGGATCATCGCGGCGTAGACGGCCGCGCCGACACCGGCCTTGAGGATGAGTTCGATGAGCCCGCCAACAGCGGGGATGGCCGACACCGCCAGGCTCATGGCCGAGCAGGCCAGCGCCACGCGCTCGACGGTGCGCCAGGGGATCGGCAGCACGCAGACCCGGCGGCCGAGCAGCCATGCGGTCAGCCCGCCGCAGCCGTAGCCGGCGACGGTGGCCCACAGCGCGCCGTCCAGGCCGAAGCGCGGGGTCAGAACGAGGTTCAGCGCCAGGTTGGCGGTCGCGGGGATCGCAAGGGCGAGCAGCAGCAGGCCGGTGCGGCGGGCCAGGGTGAAGGCCTGCGAGAAGTAGTAGGTGGTCAGGCCGCTGATCAGGGCGCTGGCGGCGACCCAGGGCGTGACGCGGGCGGCGTCGGCGCGCAGGGCCTCGCCGACCATCAGGTCGCACAGCGGCGCGGCGACCAGGGCGAGGCCGACGGCGGCGGGCGCGGTGATCAGCAGCATGGCCGACGCCTGTTCGCGGGCGGCGTCCTCGAGCGCGGCGCGACCGCCCTGTTCCAGGGCCATCACCATGGCCGGGCCGCCGGCCATGCCGAGCCAGATGAACAGGACGTCGAGCGTACGGCTCGAGAGGCCGTAGCCGGCGTGATAGGCGCCGACGGCCGCCTCGCCGAGGCTGGCGCCGAGCACCAGCCGGTCGGTGGTGGCCAGCACCAGGGCCAGGATCAGCGACGCCGCGACGGGCAGGCCGTAGGCGGCGTAGTCCCGCGCCAGGGCGGCGTCGAAGCGGCCGCCGCGCGCCAGCTTCAGCTCTCCCGGCGCGGCCGGGATCAGGGCGGCGATGGCGGCCGCGCCCAGGCCGATCAGCGGCGCGGCGCCGGTGTGGAAGGCGAAGGCCGTGGCCACGCCCACGACGAAGCCGCCGAGACTCTGGATCAGGTCGATGCGCGCGGCGGCGGAGACGCGGCCCTCGGCGCGATAGCGTTCCTGCGCCATCTTGGCGGCCGAGCGGAACAGCACGGCGGCGAGGCCGGCGGCGGTGGCCGCGCGGGCTTCGACCGGCATCGGCGCCAGCCACAGGATCAGGCCGGCGACGACGGGATAGGCGAGGGCGGCGAGCCACCAGAGGCGGTGCAGTGTCGCCATGTGGTCGGCGGTGCGGCCGTCGGCCTGCCGCGCGGCCCAGAAGCGGGCCATGGCGGCCTCGACCCAGGTGAAGATGGCCGTGTGCGCCAGGGTCATGATCGAAAAGGCCAGGGCGTAGGCGCCGTAGGCCTCGGGAGTCAGCACGCGCGTGAAGAGGACGATGGCGCCGAAGCCGACGAGCCCTTGCGCCACATTGGCCGGCAGGTAGCCGACGACCCCCCGCCAGAACATCCGTACTCGACCCGTCTCGTGGCGCCGGCTTGCGGCGGAACGTTCCGACCTTGCCTGAAGAGCTCGTGTCAAACCGTTAAGGCCGACGGCTTTTTGCAACCCAGAGCGGGCTGAGCGCGCTCTCGCTCGGATATCATCCGCACCTGGGAGCCCTTCGATGGAACTGCATCGCGGCCGCCTGATCGACCACGTTCACCTCCGCGCCCGAGATCTCGACGCGACAGCCGCCTTTTACGCCGCCATCCTTGATGTTCTCGGCATTCCGTATGTGCGGGATGAGACGCATTTCAACGCCGACGAACTATGGATCGACGTCGGCGAGCCGGCGACGCATGTGCACCTGGCGTTCCAGGCGAAAGATCGGGCGCAGGTCGAGGCGGCCTACAGGGCGGCGCTGGCGGCGGGCGGGCGCGACAACGGCGCCCCCGGCGAACGCCCATATCATCCCGACTATTACGCGGCGTTCTTTTACGACCCGGACGGCAATAACATCGAGGCCGTGTTCCACGGGGCGCACGAGCGCTCGGCGGACAGTGTCGTGCTGACCTGGAACGACTGACGCGAGCGCCTAGCGAACGGTCTCGTCGTCGCCCAGCAGGCAGGGCACGGTCATGATGATGATGTAGAGGTCGAGCCAGAACGACTGACGCTCTATGTACTCGACGTCGAGGGCCACGCGGCGGCGAACCGACTGCGGCGTATCGACCGCCCCGCGCGAGCCCTTGATCGCGGCCCAGCCGGTGAGGCCCGGTTTCATGCGGTGGCGATGGGCGTAGTGGTGGACCAGTTGGGCGGACGGCGTCTCGCCGGTCTTCATGCCGATGGCGTGCGGGCGCGGCCCGACCAGGGACATTTCGCCGGTCAGCACGTTGAACAGCTGCGGCAGCTCGTCGAGGCTGGTGCGCCGAATGAACCGGCCGACCCGCGTGACCCGGTCGTCGTCGGTGGTGATCTGGCGCGAAGCGGTGGCGTCCGCCGCCTCGTGACGCATGGAGCGGAACTTCCAGACGTTGATGGCCTCGTTGTTGAAGCCGTGGCGGCGCTGGCGGAAGAACACTGGGCCGGGGCTGTCGAGCTTCACCGCGAGGGCGATCGCCAGCATCACCGGCGCGAGCAGCGGCAGGACGATGCAGGTGATGGTCAGGTCCTGCGCGCGTTTGAGGATGGCGCGGGCGTTGTTGTCCGGCTGTCCGGAGACGTCGGCCAGCGACAGGCCGGCGATGCGCGAAAGCGCCTGGCTGTTGTCCTTGGCGCTGTCGTCGAGCAGCAGCGAGACGGCGTTGGGCAGCACGCTGAGCTGCTCCACCAACGCGGCCACGCGATTGCGCGCGGTGGGGGCGACGGTGATCACCACCCGGTCGACGCAGGGCATGATGCGGTGGGTCAGCAGGGCGCTGGTGTCGCCCAGCACCGGCACTCCGCGCACATGGGACGCGACGCGATCCTTGCGGTCGTCGAAGATGCCGAGGATGGCGACGTCGCCGGTCCTCATCGCCTCGACGATCAGCCGCTCGGCGCGGGGGGTGGCTCCGACGATCACCAGCGTCGGCGTGAGCAGGCCTTGTCGGCGCCAGTGGCGCACCACCGCCCAGGCGCCGGCGTGAGCCAGCATCAGCACCGCCTGAGCCTGGATTATCCACAGCGCCAAGGCGTTGCCCGCCACGGGCTCACCGCCAAACAGGGTATAGGATGAGATGCCGACGGCCGGCAGCAGGGCGGCGGTGGCGATCCGTGTGAGGTGCCGCACGAGGCCTTCATGCGGCGGCAGGACGTAGGCGCCGGTCAATACCAGGCCGACAAGCAGCAAGCCGCTGGCGACCGAGAGCAGCAGCCAGGGGACGGCGAAATTCGAGACGGTGACGAGAACGCAGAGGATCGCGGCGTCGACGATCTGAACGAAGATCGAAATCGCCCAACCGAGCGCGCGCGTGCGGGATGGGGTCAGCCGGCCGGGGCGCATCGGTCCACGTGAAGCCGGCGCGCGCAGCGGCGCGGAACGGGGTACGGCCGTCGCCGCCTCTGGCGCAGGACGCAGGTTGGAAGGTGTTATGCCCATGGTCCGGCTTGTTGCCGCAGCGCACCATAAGCCGGCGTTAATAGTTGGGGTTAACGAATTGACATTCTAGGAAATTTCTTCGGTGATCACCGTGAAGCCGCGGAGCGCGGCCGGTCCGAAGTTGGTGGTGATGGCCGCGTCGGTGGCGTCGCGGCCGCGGGCCATCGGAATGCGACCGATACGCGGGCGATTGTGCCGAGCGTCGAAGGTGCGCCACTGGCCGTCGATCCAGGCCTCGAACCAGGCGCTGAAGTCCATCGGCGCCTCGACGGGCGGAACGCCGATATCGCCAAGATAGCCGGTGCAGTAGCGCGCCGGGATGTTCATGCAGCGGCAGAGCGTGATGGCGAGGTGGGCGTAGTCGCGGCAGACGCCGCAGCGCTCCTCATGGGCGTCCCAGGCGGTCTTGGTCGGGCGGGCGTGGTGATAGCCGAAGGCGATGCGCCGATGGGTGTAGTCCACGATGGCCTGGATCAAGCTCCAGTCGCGCGGCAGATGGCCGAACAGCGACCATGCCAGATCGTTCAGCCGATCGACCTCGCAGTATCGGCTGGCCAGCAGGAAGACCATGACGTCGTCCGGCAGGCTCGCCACCGGCGCCAGGGCGGCGGCGGGCAGGATCGGATCCGGCTTGCCGTTGTCGCGGATCACGAACTCGGTGGAGAGCGTGCTGACGCCGGCCGGCAGCAGGGCGCGGGTGCATAGGTTGCCGAAGGCGTCGTGGAACTGCGTGTACGCCGCGCCCGACGAGATCGTCAGGACATCCGCCTGCTCGAGGTCGACGGCCCGTTCGGGGCGGACGTTGAGCAGCATCAGCATCGGCGTCGGGGCGGCGGTCTCGAAAGTGATCTCGTAACCCGCCCGGATGCGCATCTGCCTCTTACCTCAGCCGGTCAGCGCAACGTTCGCGCCGGGAGGTGGTTGCGGATGGCGCGCACTGGCCGCCGCCCATCCCCGATCTTCGTCGGAGGTGACTTCGACCGTCACCTCCATGTCGATGTAGTCGCCGGCCTCGCCGATCCAGCTGCCGTGCAGCGGCAGGGCGCGGCCCGGGTCGCGCGCGATGGCGACCCGCACCAGATCGGTGTTGCCGACGATGCCGTTGGTGGGGTCGAACTCCACCCAGCCGCAGGCCGGCAGGTAGACCCGCACCCAGGCGTGGGTGTGCCCGCCGCCGAGACGGGTCAGGCCGCCCAGCGAGATCGGCGGCGAATAGAGGTAGCCGGAGACGAACTGGGCCGCGAGGCCGAGGCTGCGCACCGCCTCCATCATCAGCACCGCGAAGTCGCGGCAGGCGCCCGAGCCGCGGGCGATGGTCTCGGCCGGCGTCTGGGCCCCGCCGTGCAGGCGCGCGGCGTAGCGGAAGTCGCTGTGGATGGCCTGAGTCATCTCGGCCAGCAGGGCCTGCAGGCTGGTGCGGCCGCCGCCGCGCACGAAGCGCTGGGCCCAGGCCGCGACCACGCTCTCCGGATCGGGATATTGCCGCTCCATCGAACGCGCGAGGTCCGGCATGTCTTCCGGGCTGTAGGCGAAGGGCAGGGCGCCCGTGTAGGCCTCGATCTCGCCGTCGACGCCGGCGAAGGCGGGCAGGGGGCGGTGGTCGAGGGAGACCTGGCTGTCGAACACCAGCTCGTCGCTGCGGCGCCCGAAGCGGGCCACGCCCACGCAGTTGCCGAACACGTCGTGCACATAACGCAGCTGCGACGGCTCCGGGCTGATCGTCAGGCTGGAAGTCAGCAGCCGCTGGTCGTAGCTCTCCAACGGCCGGAACATCATCCGATGTTCGCCAAAGGCGACCGGCTTGCGGTAGCGGTAACGCGTTACGTGGCGGATCGAAAGGATCGGCATGGTGAAGCTGATAGGGATGATTTGCCGATGACGTCGAGCGGCTTAATCGCCGCGGGCGACCCCGCGGCGGTGATTGTCGAGAATCCAGGCGGTTCTTCACGTCTGCTGTTGCTGGGGGATCACGCCGGGCGCGCGGTTCCCTCCGCCCTGGGCGGCCTCGGCGTGCCGCCGGCTGAGATGGATCGGCACATCGCCTGGGACATCGGCGTCGCCGGCCTGGGAGCCGAACTGGCCCGGCGGCTCGACGCCGTCTTCATCCGGCAGGCCTATTCGCGGCTGGTGGTCGATTGCAACCGCGAACCGGGCCACGCGGGCTCGATCGTTCCGGCCAGCGACGGCTGCCCGGTGCCGGCCAATCAAGGCCTGTCGGAGGTGCAGCGGGAGGCCAGGGTCGAGGCGATCTTCCGCCCTTATCACGCCGCCATCGCCGCCGAGCTCGACGCCCGGGCCGCCCGAGGCGAGCGCACCCTGGTGTTCGCCCTGCACAGCTTCACCCCGCGCATGAACGACTTCGACCGACCGTGGCGGTTCGGCGTGCTTCATGCCGGCGACAGCGCGCTTTCGGCGGCCATGCTGGCGGTGCTGCGTGAAAGGTTCGGCGCGACCGTCGTGGGGGACAACGAACCCTACGCGCTCGACCCCAACGGCGGCGACTACACCGTGCCGCGCCACGCCGGCGGTCGCGGGCTGGATTATCTGGAGCTCGAGGTTCGCCAGGACCTGATCGCCGGCGCGGCCGATCAGGCGACGATGGCCGACGTCCTCGCGCCGCTGCTCGTCGAGGCCGTCAGTCGGAGCGCCGCGACTTCGGCCTGATCTTCCGCGCGAGGAAGAGGACAGTGAGACCGGAGCCAGCCGAGGCGATGGCGCAGGCCACGGCCGCGATGTGGAAGCCATCGACCAGCGCCTGACCGCGCGCCGCCAGCACGCCGCCGACCAGGGCCGTCGCCACCAGACCGCCCGTGCGCGCCACCGCGCTGTTGAACCCCGAAGCCGCCGCCGTGTGCTGTTCGTCGACGGCGCTGAGCACCGCCGTCGTCAGGGGCGCGACCGCTATGGACATGCCGATGGCGATGACGGTCACCGAGGGCGCGAGCTCGGTCCAGTAGCGCGCGTCGGCGCCGATCCGCAGCGCCAGCAGGAAGCCCGCGGCGACGATCAGCGGTCCGACGGTCAGGGGCAGGCGGGGGCCGATGCGGGCGGCGACCGACCCCATGACCGGCGAGGCGAAGGTCAGGATGATCGGAAACGGCAACAGGGCGGCCCCGGCCGCCGTGCCGGAATAGCCCGCGGCCTCGATCAGCAGGTAGGGCACGAGCACCATCAGCCCGCCGAGCGCGCCGTAGAGCAGGAAGGTCATCAGGTTCAGGCCCACGATCTCCGCCGAGCCGAACAGCGCCAGCGGCATCATCGCCCGTTCGCCGCGCCGGCGCTCGACCCAAAGAAAGGCGGCGGTGAGGGCGAGCCCGCCGCCCAGCAGGCCGATGGCGCTCGCCGTCCGGCCGGCGGGGCCCGAGCCGATGGTCAGGCCCCAGGTGACGGCGCCGAGCGCGGCGGTGGCCAGCAGGCCGCCCAGAGTGTCCAGCGGCGGCGCTTCGGCGTCGCGCGGCCGGTCGCGCACTGCCCACAAGGCCAGCAGGATGGCGGCGGTCGCTAGGGGCACATTGAGCAGGAAGGTCCAGCGCCAGCCGACGGTGTCGATCAGCCAGCCGCCGAGCATCGGACCCAGCGCGCCGGCCGCCGCGCCGACGGCCGCCCAGATGCCGACCGCGCGGCCCCGCGCCTCGCCCGAGAAAGTGTCGCTGAGGATCGCCAGGCTGTTGGGCAGCAGCAGCGCCGCGCCGATCCCCTGCAGCGCCCGGGATAGCAGCAGGATCGGCAGGGTGGGCGCGACGGCGCAGGCCACTGAGGCGAGGGCGAAGAGACCGGTTCCCCCGATCAGCAGCCTTTGCTTGCCGAAGCGGTCGCCCGCCGCCCCGCCGAGCAGCAGAAGCGCGCTCAACGGCAGCAGATAGGCGTTGACGATCCACTGCAGGTCGGACGCCTGGGCCCGGAAACTGGCCCCGAGGGCGGGCAGGGCGACGTTGACCACCGAGCCGTCCACGAATGAGAGGCTGGAGGCGAGGATGCAGGTCGCCAGGATGACGTTCGGGCGCCTGGCGGTCTGAGGCGCTGCGGCCTTGGTCACGGGAGCAATTCTCCTCCCCGAACGAAATGGTCCGAAACCAGACTAGGCCGGTCTGGCGGCAAAGGAACTCGCCAAGGTGACGAGGTCGAAGCGCAGGCCGTCGGCGGGCGATGTGAGCTCCGCTTCCACGGCGGCGTGTTCGCCGCGCCAGATCGGCAGGGCCTCGGCGAGACGTTCGATCCCGGCCTCGGTCAGGCGCAGCAGGCGGCCGCGGCGATCGTCCGGGTCCGGGGCGGACACGACAAGGCCGCGCCGCTCGAGCGGCTTCAGCGCCGCCGTAAGCGTCGTGCGGTCCTGGCCGAGCACGGCGGCGACGGCGCTCATCCGTGGCGGCGACGGGCGGTTGAGCGCCATCAGCAGCGAGAACTGGCCATTGGTCAGGCCGGCGGGGGCCAGGGCCTGATCGAAGCGCCGCGCCAGGGCGCGCGCCGCCCGCTGTACGTGCAGGCAGAGACAGGCGTCACGAACTTCCAGGGTGTCGGCGAAGGTGAGGGCGGGCTTTGACATCACCGTCATGTTGCGTTGATATCAACTTATAGACAAGCGACGAGGTCGCCGGGACCAGCGCCGCGGCAGGGAGACGCCTCATGGCCTACGAAGGCATGTTCTGCTGGTACGACCTGATGACGACCGACCGCGCGGCCGCCCAGGCCTTCTACGGCGCGGTGGTCGGCTGGACCTTCAAGGACAGCGGCATGCCGGGGCCGCAGCCCTACATGCTGATCCAGGCGGGCGACCGCCAGCTCGCCGGGCTGATGCAGCTTTCCGACGAGATGTGCAGCGCCGGGGCCCGGACCGGCTGGATGGGTCATATCCTGGTGGCCGATGTCGACGCCAAGGCCGCGCAGACCGCCCAGCTCGGCGGGGCGGTGCATCGCCCGCCGGCCGACATCCCGGGCGTCGGCCGCTTCGCGATCGTCGCCGATCCGACCGGGTCGGTCTTCAGTCTGTTCCAGGCCGCGCCGGAGTATCCGGTCCCGCCCCCGCCGCCGATGGATACGCCCGCCTGGTGCGGCTGGCGCGAACTGCACGCCGGGTCGCTGGACGCGGCCTGGCCGTTCTATGAAGCCATGTTCGGCTGGAAGAAGGCGGAGGCTTTCGACATGGGGGGCCCCGTCGGCGTCTATCAGACCTTCCGGTTCGGCTTCTCGCCGGACGACAGCCCGGGCGACGGCGGCATGATGACCAAGATGGCCGACACCCCGGTTCCGCATTGGCTCTATTACTTCAATGTCGACGCTGCGAGCGCGGCGGTGGAACGCATCAAGGCCGGCGGCGGCCAGGTGCTGATGGGACCCATGGAAGTGCCGGGCGGCGGCTGGATCGCCGTGGCGCTGGACCCTCAGGGCGGCGCCTTCGCGGTGCTGGCGGACAAGGCCTGAGCACCGCGATCCACACCCGCGCGTCCCTGGCGCGCGATCTGCGGACGCTCGGGGTCGAGGCCGGCGACGCGGTCATGGTGCACGCCGCCATGAGCCGCGTCGGCCGGCTGCTGAACGGGCCGGACGCGCTGATCGACGCTCTGCGCGATGCTGTTGGTCCTGAGGGGACGGTCCTGGCGTATGTCGACTGGGACGGCGCCTACGACGACCTGCTCGACGACGAAGGGCGTGTTCCGGCCGAATGGCGACCCCACGTTCCGGCCTTCGATCCGGAGCGCTCACGGGCGATCCGGGACCATGGCGTGCTGGCGGAGTTCATCCGCACCACGCCGGGCGCGCTACGCAGCGGTAATCCCGGCGCCTCGGTCGCCGCCATCGGCGCTCGGGCTGAGGCGTTCACCGCCGACCATCCGCTGGACTACGGCTACGGCGAGGGCTCGCCGTTGGCGCGGCTCGTGGCCGCCGGCGGCAAGGTGTTGATGGTGGGCGCACCGCTCGACGCCATGACCCTGCTGCACCATGCCGAACACCTGGCCGATATTCCGGGCAAGCGCATCCGCCGCTACGAAGCGCCGCTGGCGACGCCCCGGGGCGTCGAATGGCGGATGATCGAGGAGTTCGACACCAGCGATCCGGTGGTCGAGGGCCTGGCCGACGATGTCTTCGCCACCATCGTCGAGGCCTTCCTGGCGACGGGGCGGGGCGCGCGCGGCCCGATCGGCCAGGCGCCCTCGGTGCTGGTCGGGGCGGCTCCGATCTGCGCCTTCGCCGTCGACTGGCTGGAGCGAAACGCGCCGCGCCCGTGAGAGCGCGGCGCTTTCAGATCGCTACCAGATGCGAACCCGTTGCTCGGGCGAGCGGTACATCTTGTCGCCCGGCTTTACGCCGAACGCGTCGTACCAGGCGTCGACGTTGGGCAGCACCACATTCACGCGGGTGATGTCCGGCGCGTGCGGGTCGGAGACGACCTGCGAGCGCAGCGTGTCGTCCCGCATCTTGTTGCGGTAATATTGGGCGTAGCCGAGGAAGAAGCGCTGGTCGCCGGTCAGGCCGTCGATCACCGGCGCCGGCTTGCCGCCCAGGCTGGCGTGGTAGGCGTCGAGCGCCACCAGGATGCCGCCGAGGTCGGCGATGTTCTCGCCCATGGTCAGGTCGCCGTTGACCTTCAGGCCGGGCAATACCTCGAACGCCGAATATTGGGCGCCCAGCGCCTTGGCCGAGGCCTCGAAACGCTGGCCGTCGGCGGCGCTCCACCAGTCGACCAGTTCGCCCTTGGCGTCGTAGTGGCGGCCGCTGTCGTCGAAGCCGTGGCCCATCTCGTGGCCGATCACCGCGCCGATGGCGCCGTAGTTCACCGCGTCGTCGGCCGCCAGGTCGAAGCTGGGGGCCTGCAGGATGGCGGCGGGGAAGACGATCTGGACGAAGTTCGGGCTGTTGTAGGCGTTGAACGTCTGCGGCGTCATCGCCCACTCGGTCTTGTCCATCGGCTTGCCGAGCTTGCCGAGATCGTGCGCCCACTCGAAGGCCACGCCGCGCTGCATGTTGCCGTAAAGGTCGTCCGAGCGGATCGTCAGGTTCGAATAGTCGCGGAACTTGCTCGGGTAGCCGATCTGCACGTCATAGGCGGCGAGCTTCTGCAGCGCCTTGGCCTTGGTCTCCGGGCCCATCCAGGCCAGGCCGTTGATCCGGCCGGCGTAGGCCGTGCGCAGGTTTTCGACCAGGGTGGTCATCCGCGCCTTGGCTTCCGGCGGGAAGTATTTGGCGACATAGACTTCGCCGATCGCCTCTCCGAGCGTCGCCGAGGCGGCGCGCACGCCGCGCTTCCAGCGCACCGGCAACTCGGGCTGGCCGCTGAGCGGGCTGGTGTACATCTTGAAGCGCAGTTGGACGAAGTCGTCCGAGAGGTAGGGCGCCGCGCCGTCGGCCAGGTGGAAGGCCTGGTAGGCCTTCAGGGTATCCAGCGGCGTCTGGGCGTAGAGCGCCGCGATCTTCGGCATGGCGGTGTTCGAGGCGAAGATGAAGCGGTCGACATTGCTCATGCCGGCGCCGGCGAAATAGGCCTTCCAGTCGAAGCCCGGGGCCTGGGCCGTCATCTCGGCCACGCTCATCGGGTTGTAGACCTTCAGCGGATCGCGGCGATCGACACGGGTCCAGGAAACCTCGGCGATGCCGGTTTCGAAGGCGACGACGGCCTTGGCCGTCTCGGCCGGGTTGGCCCAGCCGATCTTGCCCAGCATGGCGGCGACATAGGCCTCATAGGCCTGCTTCTTCTCCGCGAAGCTGGGCTGCAGGTAGTAGTCGCGGTCGGGCAGGCCGAGGCCGGCCTGATCCATGAACACCGCGTACTTGGTGGTGTCCTTGTCGTCGGCGCCGATGCCCATCTGCCAGAGGCTGTACTGGAAGCCCGACTGGCCCTTGCCCATCAGCCCGGCCAGGGCCGAGCGGTCGCTGGCGGCGCGGATTTCGGCGAGATCCTTTTCCATCGGCTTGCCGCCGAGGGCGTCGACCGCCTTCTGGTCCATGAAGGCCTTGTAGGCCGCGCCGATCTTGCCCTTGGCGTCACTGGCCGCCGGACTCGCCGGAGCGGTCTTGGCGGCGTCTTCCAGGATGGCGTGGACGCGGGCTTCGGAAAGGTCGCGCAGGATGTTGACCGTGCCGTACCAGGTCAGGTCCGCGGGGATCTGGGTCTTCGCCAGATAGCCGCCGTTGGCGTAATCGAAAAAGTTGTCGCCCGGCTTGGCGGCGGTGTCGCGGCCCGCGAGGTCGAAGCCCCAGGTTCCGTACTTCAGATTATCCAGGCTCTGGGCATGGGCCGGCGCGGCTATGGCGATCGAGACGGCGGCGAGGACGGGCAGGGCGCAGGCGCGCAGCAGCATGTTTTTCAAGGAAGACGTCCAATGGCGCGGGCGCGCGTTGGCCGCGCCGGCAGATACAGGGAGATTTCCTCCACCTCGCGGGGCGGTGGAAGCGAATTTCGCCCCGTCGCAGGTTAAATTTTGGAAAGGAAAGGCTGGCGGAGCCGGAGGGATTCGAACCCTCGATACCCTTTAGGGGTATGCCGCTTTAGCAAAGCGGTGCCTTCAGCCTCTCGGCCACAGCTCCATCAGCGAGGGGGTCGATAGCCTGTTCGATCCGGGCTGGCAATCGGGGGTTCGCAAACGGCTTGCCTTGACGTGGGGTGCGGCGGCTTGTCACATCCCGCCGCTACCAGGGGAATTGACGACAGCAGCCAACAGGGAGAGGCGGCATGAACGGCAGGACCATGGCGATGGCGGCAGGGGCGATGGCCCTGGCGCTCGCGGGCGGCGTGGGCGTTTGGGCCCAAAACGCCCTGCAACCGGCGAAAATGAGCTTCTTCATCACCAGCGTGGGCTCGGGCAAGGGCGCCGATCTCGGCGGCCTGGCCGGCGCCGACGCCCATTGCGCGCAACTGGCCAAGGCGGCCGGTTCGCCGAAGACCAATTGGAAGGCCTACCTCAGCACTGGCGGGGCCGGGGCGGTGAACGCCCGCGACCGCATCGGCGCTGGCCCCTGGTACAACGCCCACGGCGTCGAGGTGGCCAAGAACCTCGCCGACCTGCACGGCGAAGCGCCCAACATGAGCAAGGCCAACGAGCTGACCGAGAAGGGGACGATGGTGAAGGGGCGCGGCGACACGCCGAACGAGCACGACATCCTCACCGGCTCGAAGAAGGACGGCACCCTGGCGACCAACGCCGAAGGCCAGCCCCTGACCTGCAACAACTGGACGAGCAGCAGCGCCGGCATGGCCCGCGTGGGTCACTTCGACCGCCAGGGCGGCGGCGACGATCCGACCTCGTGGAACTCGGCCCACAACAGCCGCGCCTGCAGCCAGGCCGACCTCGTGGCCACCGGCGGCGCCGGCTATCTGTTCTGCTTCGCGCCGAACTGACCGTCCGAATCTGACGTCCCCGCCCGCCAGCTTGCGGGCGGACAAGGTAGGAACTCCTGGTCCCCGGCGGCGTTCTGGCCGCCGGGGGCTTGGGCTTTCAAGCCGTTCGTGGATTCGTCGGCCGGGCCGGCGCTGTGCTGGAGGCCGGACGATGACGCCGAGCGACGACGCCCCCCTGATTGCCGACATCGCCAGTGAACTGGGACGCCGCTTCCGCGAGGTGCGCGCGGGGACGGAAGCCCTGGCCGCGCCCCTGAGCCCCGAGGATCAGGCGGCCCAGTCTATGCCGGACGCCAGCCCGACCAAGTGGCACCTGGCCCACACCAGCTGGTTCTTCGAGACCTTCCTGCTGACGCCGCATCTCGAGGGCTACAAGCCGTTAGATCCGGCGTTCGGCTATCTGTTCAATTCCTACTACGAGGCCGTCGGCCCCCGGCAGCCGCGTCCCGAACGCGGGCTGATCACGCGACCGTCGGCGAGCGAGGTGCTGGCCTACCGCGCCCATGTCGACGCCGGCATGACGCGGCTGCTGGCCGACTTGCCGCCGGGGCTCACCGCCCTGGTCGAACTCGGTCTCGCCCATGAGGAGCAGCATCAGGAGCTGATCCTGATGGACGTGCTGCATCTGTTTTCTCGGTCGATCCTGTCGCCCGCCTACCGATCGGGCGCGGCCCCGAAATTCCCAGCCGTCGCGACGGCGCGTTGGCGGCGCTTCGAGGGCGGGGTGGTCGAGATCGGCGCCCAGGGACGCGGGTTCGCCTTCGACAACGAGACACCCCGCCACAAGGTCTATCTGCAGCCCTTCGCCGTCGCCGACCGTCTGGTGACCAACGGCGAGTGGCTGGCCTTCATGCAGGACGGCGGCTATCGGCGGCCGGAACTCTGGCTCTCCGACGGCTGGGCGACGGTGCAGGCCGAGGGCTGGCAGGCGCCGTTCTACTGGCGACAGGAGAAGGGCGGCTGGTCGACCCTGGGCCTCGAAGGCCGCCTGCCGGTCGATCCCCGCGCGCCCGTGCTCCACGTCAGCTACTACGAGGCGGCCGCCTTCGCCGAATGGGCCGGCGCGCGCCTGCCGACCGAGGCGGAATGGGAGCACGCCGCCGCTTCAGGCGAGGCTCTCACGCAGCTCTACGATCAGGCCTGGCAATGGACCCGCAGCGCCTACGACGCCTATCCGGGCTTCCATCCCGGCCCGGGCGCGGTGGGCGAGTACAACGGCAAGTTCATGAGCGGACAGATGACCTTGCGCGGCGGGGCCTCGATCACGCCGCCGGGGCATGCTCGCGCGACCTACCGCAATTTCTTCCACCCCGCGCAGCGCTGGATGTTCAGCGGCGTGCGCCTGGCCAAGGACGCAGCGGAGAAGATCGTGACGCCGAGCGCCAACTTCGCCGAGGACGTGATCGAGGGGCTGTCGCAGCCTACCAAGGCCCTGCCGCCCAAGTACTTCTACGATGACGAAGGCTCGCGCCTGTTCGAGGCGATCTGCGAGACGCCGGAATATTACCCGACACGCACGGAGTTGGCCCTGCTCAAGCAGGCCGCGCCCGAGATCGCGGCCCACATCTCCGACGGCGCCGTGCTGGTCGAGTTCGGCAGCGGCGCCAGCCTGAAGACCCGCGTCCTGCTCGACGCCGCGCCCCAGGCCGCCGTCTATGTGCCGATCGACATCAGTCCGGACGCCCTGGCCCAGGCCGCGGCGGCCATTGAAGCCGACTATCCACGCCTGATCGTCAGCCCCCTGGCCGACGATTTCACCGCCGCGCTGTCGTTGCCGGAGGCGGCCAGAGGCCGGCCGCGCACGGGCTTCTTCCCAGGCTCGACCATCGGCAACTTCGCCCCAAGCGACGCGGTCGAATTCCTGGTTCGGGCGCGCGGCCTGCTCGGCTCGGGCGCGCAGTTCATCGTCGGCGCGGATCTGGTCAAGGACGAGGCGACGCTGGTCGCCGCCTATGACGACGCGGCGGGCGTGACGGCCGCCTTCAACCGCAACCTCCTGACCCGGATCAACCGCGAACTCGACGGTGATTTCGATGTCGCCGCCTTTGACCATCGCGCCGTGTGGAATCCTGGCGCGAGCCGGATGGAGATGTGGCTGATGAGCACGCGGGATCAGGCGGTGCGCGTGCTGGACCGAACCTTCCGGTTCCGGGCGGGCGAGGGCCTGCATACCGAGAACTCGTACAAGTTCACGCCCGAGGGCTTCGCGGCCCTGGCCGAACGCGGCGGTTGGTCGGTGATGCGGAAGTGGATCAGCCACGCGCCGCAGTTCGGCATCTTCCTGCTGTCGGCGGTCTGAAGGCGGCGCGTCTTCGCACGCGCGGAGAGGCGCTCGCACGCGGTGCGGCGCCCTCAAGAGAGAAAGCAGGACCTGCCCCGTCGGTCCTGCTCAAAGGTCTTGAACTCAGCTTTCGCCGAGCGGCGGGCGTCCGCCGCCGCGTGAGGACGAGCCGCCTTTGCGGCCCGCGTTGGCGGCCAGGTCGCGGTCGCGAGCGAAGCTGCGCTTCTCTCCGGGTACGCTGGCGCCGCCCTTGCGGGCGATTTCCCGGCGGCGAGCCGGGTCCATCGCCGCAAATCCGCGGCGACCTCGGCCAGTCGGTCGGTCGGTATCGAGGGCCATGTCTTCCTCCAAGACTTAAGCGGGGGCTAAGGGGTCGTATCGACGGCGCGGCCGTCGTCCGGCAGCTTCGGTTCCTGAGCCGGAACTTCCTGGGGCGCGTCGGCGGGATCGATCTCTGGCGTTGGGACGTCAGTGTCCGGCGGCGGGATTTCGGGGTCGGGCATCGGCAGCCTCAAGCGGAACAGAGGCTTAACCGGTGAAAGTGCGAATGGGTTTCATGGAAGCGGCGCATTAAAACGCTTGCGCCCTCGCTTCCACGTCGAAAGCCGTGATTCGAGCTGGCCGTCCGGGCGACTTTGGCGGGTGTTTTCAGGCCTTAGCGGCTGGCTTCTCGACCAAGTTCGAGTTGGGTCTGGGCCGGGGTCTTCGGCAGCGTCTCCAGACGCAGCACGCCGTCATTATCGGTGTCGAGGCGGCGGAACCGTCGCATGGCCGCGGTGGTCGCTTCGGCGAGCGTGATGCGCCGATCGAGATCGCCGTCGCTCCCGCTCACCGGTTGCGGTTCATTGATCAGACCGTACAGGGCCGCACCCTCCGCCGTCCTGATCGGGGCTGGGCGTCCGCCGAAGCCGAGGAAGCCGCCGGTGCGGCCGCGGCGCTCCGGCGCGCGGTAACCGAGGTCGGCGCGCTGGGCCGACAGTTCCGGCACGATCGTCTTTTCGTAGGCGCCGGCCTCGAAGCCGTCGACGACCTCGTCCTTGTTGGTGTCGAGCTGCTTGAACAAGATCAGGGAGTCCTCGACGAACTCCGTCAGGGTCAGTCGACCGTCATGGTCGGCGTCGGCGCGGGCGAACCACGCCCCGACCGGATAGGCGGCGCCGGGCGGGGCGCGGAACGGTTCGCCGGAAGGGGCGATGAACAGGTTTTCGCGAGGCGCGCTGGGCGGTGGCCGGGCTTCGCGCGGCGCGCGGCGCGGCGGCGGCGGGTCCAGCAGGTCGATCTGTTGAGCCACGGCTTCGCCCGCCATGGCGGCGGCTAGGCAGGCGAACAACAAGACGCGCATCGGCTCTCCGAACCACAAACGACCGGCCCCGGAATTCCTATAACCATCCAGCGCGGATGGCGCGGCGAAAGCGTGGCCTGCCGCTAGATGGGGAGGCTGACCCGCGCCGTCAGCCCACCGCCTTCACGATTTGTCAGAATGACGTCGCCGCCGTGGGCGCGGGCGATGGTGCGCACCACCGCCAGGCCGAGGCCGATCCCGCCGGTTTCCCGGTTTCGCGACGGCTCCCTGCGATAGAAGGGCTCGAACACCCGCTCCATCTCTTCCGGCGGCACGCCGGGGCCGTCGTCCTCGATCTCGATGATGGCGTGGCCATCGTCTCGGCTCAGGCGGCCGCGCGCCTGGCCGCCGAACTTCAGGGCGTTCTCGACCAGATTCGAAATCAGGCGGCGCAGCGCCATGGAGTCGCCGCGAATGATCACCTTCTCGGAGCGCTCGACCTTCACATCGGCGCCGCTCTCGGCCGCGTCGTCGAACACGGTCTCAAGCAGGGAGGCCAGCTCCAACTGGCTGCGGTCGCCGGGCTGCGTCGCGTCGCGGACGAAGGCGAGGGCCGCCGAGATCATCTCGTCCATCTGATCGATGTCGCCGATCGACTTCGCGCGCACATCGTCGGGCGCGCCCTCGATCCGGAAGCGCAGACGGGTCAACGGCGTGCGCAAGTCGTGCGCGATGGCCCCGACCATGGCCGTCCGGTCTTCGACGTAGCGGCGCAGGCGACGCTGCATCTGGTTGAACGAAGCGACGGCGGAAACCACTTCGGTCGAACCGCCCATTTCCAGCGGCGGCGCATTGGGATCGCGGCCAAGCTGCTCCGCGGCGCGGGCGAAGGTCGCCAGGGGCGCGGCCATCCGGCGGGCGAACAGCCAGGCCAGGGGCGAGACGATCAGGGCGGACAGCAGGTTGATCAACAGGATGCGCTGCTGCCACGGCGCCAAGCGGAAGCGATGATCCGGCGAGGCGGCCAGCCAGAACCCATCGGGCTGCAGCACGGCCACTTCGAAGTCGCCGAACACCACCGGCTCCTCGAACCCGGGGCGGCGACGGTTGTCGATCTCCTTACGCGGCGGTCGGCGATCGCGCAGGACGAAGCGCGGGCCCGGGTCGGTCCAGATCTGCACCCGCGTCGGGTCGATGGCCAACTGCTCGGCCACCACGTGCTTGAATTCCTGTTCGCGGCGATTGTCCTCGCCGGCCCCGCGGATGTTGTTGGTGGTCTTGACGACGATGGAACGGCCTTCGCGCGCGTCGGCGCGCTGGCGCGTGCGCAGGGCCTGGGCCACCTCGCTGGCGCGATAGACGTCCGGCGGCGGCTGCGGCACGCGCATGAGGAAGATCGTGCTGACGATCTGCGACGCCATCAGCGTCACGATCACCAGACCGATGGCCTGCAGAAACAGGGGACCCGAACCGAGCCGCTGACGAAGCGACGGTCTCATGCGCTGCGCGTCACCTTCGCAGTGAACATATAGCCTTCCGAGCGTACGGTGCGGATCAGGTCGCCCGCGCTGTCGTCCAGCTTGCGGCGCAGCCGGCTGATCTGCACGTCGATGGCCCGGTCGTAGGCTTCGGACTCCCGGCCACGGGCCAGATCGAGCAGTTGATCGCGGGTCAGCACCCGCTGCGGCCGCTCCACGAAGGCGCGGAGCAGCGAGAACTCGCCGCTGGAAAGATTGACCACCACCCCCTGCGGCGAGCGCAGCTCGCGGCGCACGAGGTCCAGCCACCAGCCGGCGAAGCCGCAGCCGGCCCCCACCGTGCCGTCGGCGACCGCGCCGCGCGGCTCGTGGCGGCGACGCAGAACCGCGCGCACCCGGGCGAGCAGTTCGCGCGGATTGCAGGGCTTGGGCAGATAGTCGTCGGCGCCGAGCTCCAGGCCGACGATGCGGTCGGTCTCCTCGCCCATGGCGCTCAGCATGATCACGGGGGGACCGTTCTGCGCCGCCAGACGCCGGCAGATCGAAAGGCCGTCTTCACCGGGCATCATCACGTCGAGCACGATCAGGTCGACCGGGCCGCGGGCCAGCACCTGCTCCATGCCCCGTGCGTCGCCGGCGGTCTCTACTGTGAAGCCATGCCGGCCAAGGAAATCGGACACGACATCGCGAATCCCGGGGTCGTCATCGACCATCAGGATACGAGCGCCGCCTCCGCGTTCGGACTCTGGGACCATACTCATGGTCTCCTTTTTCCACGCCCGCGTCTCACCCGCATGTCACGGTTGTAACAGGAGAAACATCCGCCAGCGGCGGGCTGACGCAGGCTCATGGCCTCACCCTCGACGGGCCAGAATGTGATCGGCGACATAGGGGTTCGACCGGCGTTCGGCCCCGAAACTCGACATCGGCCCGTGTCCCGGCACGAACTGCACATCGTCGCCGAGGGGCCAGAGCTTGCCGGTGATCGCGCCCAGCAGATCGTCGAGATCACCGCGGGGGAAATCGGTGCGGCCGATCGAACCCTGAAACAGCACGTCGCCGACCTGGGCGAAACGCGCTTCGCGGTGGAAGAAGATCACGTGGCCCGGCGTGTGGCCCGGACAGTGGCGCACCTCGAACTCGGTCTCGCCGAGGGTGACGACATCGCCGTCCTCCAGCCAGCGGTCGGGTTCGAACATGCGGGCCTCGGGCATGCCCCAACGCTCGGCCGAAACGCCGATGTCGTCGATCCAGAACTGGTCGTCGCGGTGCGGCCCTTCGATGGGCGCGCCGGTCTTGAGTTTCAGTTCCGCCGCGCCGCCCGCGTGGTCGAGGTGGCCATGGGTGATCCAGATCTTTTCCAGGGTCAGGCCGTTGTCGTCGAGCGTCTGAAGCAGGCGCGGAACCTCGCCGCCGGGATCGATCGCCGCCGCCTTCCGGGTTCTGGCGCACCAGACGATGGTGCAGTTCTGCTGCAGGGGCGTGACCGGCGCGATCAGGGCGCCGATGGGGGGACTGGGGGCGTTCAACGATGACTCCTCGACGCCGCGAAGATCGGGCGTCGGCGAGGCGAAGGGAAGGGGCGTCATAAGCCGAAGGCCCGGACGTCGCCGCCCGGGCCTTCGCTTGTCCAGCGCCTGGACCCCCTAGGCGGGTCCGCCCGGCGCGTCTTCGTTCAGCGGCACGGCCTCGGTGATTCCCTTGGCCACGTGGCTGTTGCGGTAGCCATAAGCGAAGTAGGCGATCAGGCCGACGACGCCCCACGCCGGCAGCACCAGCTTGGCGGTCAGGCCGAGCGACAGGTACAGCACCGTGCTGCCGATCACCGCCAGCGGCGCGACGATCCAGATCAGCGGCGTGCGGAACGGACGATGACGGTCCGGAGCCCGCTTGCGCAGGATCATCACCGCCACGGCCACGAGGGCGAAGGCGAACAGGGTGCCCGAGTTGGAGTAGTCCGCCAGCTTGCCCACCGGCACGAAGGCCGCGGCCACGGTGACGAAGGCGCCGGTGACGATGGTCACGACGTGCGGCGTCCTGAACTTCGGATGCACCTTGGAGAGCACGCCCGGCAGCAGACCGTCGCGGGCCATCACGAAGAACACCCGCGTCTGGCCATACATCATGGCCAGGACCACCGAGGGCAGGGCGATGATCGCGGCGATGCCGAGCAGGTTGCCGACAAACGGATGACCGACGCTGCGGAGCACGTGCGCCAGGGCTTCGCGCGAGCAGACCAGCGGCTCGTGCGCGCTCTGGGCCAGGGTCGCGCAGCGGGCGGCCAGTTCGACCGAGCCGGGGCCGAGGATTTCGCCGTTCGGGCCGTAAACCGGCTGGGCGCCGTAGGCCCCGATCGCCCCGGCGGCGACCAGGAGGTAGAAGATGGTGCAGATGCCGAGCGACAGGATCAGGCCGAGCGGCACGTTACGTTGCGGGTTCTTGGTTTCCTCGGCGGCGGTCGAGACCGCGTCGAAGCCGACGTAGGCGAAGAAGATCGAGGCGGCGGCGCCGAGCACGCCAAGCCCGCTCGTACCAAGCGGATTGCCCCAGCCCAGCGGCGTGAACGGCGTGAAGTTCTGACCTTTCAGCAGCGGGAGGGTGAGGGCGATGAAGGCCGTCAGGGCCAGCACCTTCACCGCGACCAGGATCGAATTGACCTTGGCGCTCTCGCTGGTGCCGATCACCAGCAGGGTGGTGACCAGGATCGAGATGATCATCGCCGGCAGGTTGATGAAGCCGCCCGGCGCGTAAGGGCCTGTCGTCAGGAAGGCCGGCAGGTCGATGCCGAGGCCCTTCTCGATCAGGCCGGTTGCGAAGCCGGACCAGCCGACGGCGACGGCCGATGCGCCGAGGGCGTATTCAAGGATGAGGGCCCATCCCACCAGCCAGGCGATCAATTCGCCCATCACGCCGTAGGAGTAGGTGTAGGCCGAGCCGGCGACCGGCACCATCGATGCGAGTTCGGCGTAACAGAGGGCCGCCACGACACAGACGGCGCCGGCGACGATGAAGGAAATCATCATGCCCGGACCGGCCTTCTGGGCCGCCTCGGCCGTCAGCACGAAGATGCCGGTGCCGATGACGCTGCCGATACCGAGCATGGTCAGTTGGAAGAGGCCGAGCGATCGGTGCAGCGACTTCTTTTCGGCGGTCGCCAGGATCGAATCCAGCGACTTGATGCGCCATTTGTTCATTGAGACTCCTCACCCCCGGGCGCCCCCAAGGGCCCGTATGGTATTTTGTTTGGGGCGAAGCTGGCGCGCTTCCGGGCGCGCGGTCAAGCGCCATGCCGTCAGATGCAAATGCCGCGCACGATCTGTGCTTGGCGAGGGCGCTTGGCGTCGCTAGAGCGGCCGCATGCTGCCGATCCACGCGGTGCTCGAAGACCTCAAGGCCGCGCTGGCGGCGCGCAACGCCGCGGTGCTGGTCGCCCCGCCCGGCGCGGGCAAGACCACGGTCGTGCCCTTGGCCCTGCTCGACCAGCCCTGGGTCGGCGACGGCAAGATCGTGATGCTGGAGCCGCGGCGTTTGGCCGCTCGCGCGGCGGCGGCCCGCATGGCGCAAACGCTGCGCGAGGCGGTGGGGGAAACGGTCGGCTTTCGCGTGCGCCTGCAATCGCGCGTCTCGGCCCGCACGCGGATCGAGGTCGTCACCGAGGGCGTCTTCACCCGCATGCTGCAGGACGACGCGGCGCTGGACGGCGTGGCGGGGGTGATCTTCGACGAGTTTCACGAACGCAGCCTCGACGCCGACCTCGGCCTAGCGCTCACGCGCGACAGCCAGGGCCTTCTGCGAGACGACCTCCGCCTGTTGGTGATGAGCGCCACGCTCGACGGCGCGCGCATCTCCGCCCTGCTGGACGACGCCCCGATCGTTCGGAGCGAGGGGCGGATGTACCCGGTCGACACCCGTTACGTCGGCAAGGATTCCCGTGAGCGCATCGAGGATCAGGTCGCCAAGGCCGTCGCTCGCGCCCTGGCCTCGGAGCCGGGCAGCCTGCTGGTGTTCCTGCCGGGACAGGGCGAGATCCGGCGGACGGCCGAGCGCCTGCGGGAGCGGATCACCGATCACACCGTCGATATCGCGCCGCTCTACGGCGCGCTCGATCCCGCCGAGCAGGACCGCGCGATCGCGCCCGCCGCGCCCGGCCGCCGCAAGGTGGTGCTCGCCACCTCCATCGCCGAAACCAGCCTGACCATCGAGGGCGTGCGCGGCGTGATCGACAGCGGTTTGGCGCGCGTACCGCGTTTCGATCCCGCCCAAGGCCTCACGCGGCTGGAGACGGTCCGCGTCTCGCGCGCCGCCGCCGATCAGCGGCGCGGTCGCGCGGGGCGAACCGAGCCGGGGGTCTGCTGGCGGCTGTGGGACGAGCCGGAAACCCGCAGCCTGCCGCCCTTCGCCCGTCCGGAAATTCTCGAGGCCGACCTTTCGGGCCTGGCGCTGGACCTCGCGGCCTGGGGCGCGCGCGACGCCTCGGGCCTGGCCTTTCTCGACCCGCCGCCGACGGGAGCCTTCGCCGAGGCGCGCCGCTTGCTGGTTCAATTGCAGGCGCTCGACGCCGAGGGCGCCCTGACGCCGCACGGCAAGGCCATCGCCCGCCTGCCGCTGCCGCCGCGCCTCGCCCACATGGTGCTGAAAGGCGCCGCCGCCGGCCAGGGCGAGCGCGCGGCCCGCATCGCGGCCGTGCTGACGGAGCAAGGCCTCGGCGGCAAGGACGCTGACCTGCGTCACCGCCTCGACCGTTTCGCCAAGGAGCAGGGCGGACGAGGCCGCGACGCCGCCGCGCTCGCCGCCCGTTGGGCCAAGGCCGCCGGTCCCGCGACCGGCGAATCCAAACGCTCGGACGGCCTGCTGCTGGCCGAGGCCTATCCCGAGCGCATCGCCCGCCAGCGTGGCGGGGTAGGGGAATATCGTCTCGCCAACGGTCGGGGGGTCTTCGTCGAACCGACGGACGCCCTGGCGCGCGAGCCCTGGCTGGCGGTGGCCGAGCTGGGCGGCGGGGCGGCGCGGGATCGCGTGCTGCTGGCGGCGCCGCTCGACGAGGCGGAGCTGCGCACGGCCTTCGCCGACCGCATGACCCGCGAAGACGTGCTGGAGCCGGACGCCAAGGGCCGCCTCAAGGCGCTCAACCGCCTGAAGCTCGGCGAGATCGTCGTCGAGGAACGGGTGGTCGAGCGGCCTGACCCGGTGATGATCGCCGCCGCCCTGCTGGGTGAAGTCCGCCGCAACGGTCTCGCGACGCTGCCCTGGGGCGAACGATCCGAGGCGCTGCGGGCGCGGGCCGCCTTCCTGCACGCGGCCGACGCCACGGCGGCCGATCTTTCCGACGCGGCGCTGATGGATCAGCTGGGCGACTGGCTGGCCCCGCTGCTCGCGGGCCGCTCATCCCTGTCGCAGCTGACCGACGCCGACCTGACCGACGCCCTGCGCGCGCTGATCCCTTGGGACGCGCTCCAGCGGCTGGACCGTGACGTTCCATCCAGTTGGACCGCGCCGACGGGCACCGGCTGCCGTATCGACTACGCCGCCGAGGGCGGCCCGCGCGTCGAGGTTCGCGCGCAGGAGCTGTTCGGCCTCGACAGCCATCCGACCGTGGCCGGCGTGCCGCTCACCCTGGCCTTGCTCTCGCCTGCTCGGCGTCCAATCCAGGTGACCAAGGATCTGCCCGGCTTCTGGCGCGGTTCCTGGAAGGCTGTGCGCGCCGACCTGCGCGGGCGTTATCCTCGGCATCCCTGGCCGGAAAACCCGCTGGAGGCGCCGCCGACCACCCGGGCCAAGCCGCGCGGGACCTGATCGGTCGGCTTGGCGTTGATCGCCTATCGGAGGACGCGATGGCCCTGCACGAAGCCCAGACCCTGAGCATCAGCATCGATGCGCCCTATGAGGCGGCCTACGATTTCGCCCATCGGCCGGAAAGCTTCATGCAATGGGCGGCGGGGCTGGCCACGAGCTTGCACAGGACGCGACGCGGTTGGGTGGCCGACACTCCCGAGGGCGAGGCGCGCGTCACCTTCACCGCCCGCAATCCCCATGGCGTGCTCGATCACCATGTGCGGCTGCCGGGCAAGCCCGAGATCTACATCCCGCTGCGGATGATCCGGAACGGAAGCGGCGTCGAGGTTTCGCTGACCCTGCTTCGCCAGCCGGACATGACAGACGAAATGTTCGCGCGCGACGCCGAGGCGGTGCGCGCCGATCTCGAAACGCTGAAGCGCCTGCTGGAAGCCGACTAGACCTTCACGTCGGCGAAGAGGCCCTTGTGGTTCTCTTTCTCGACAGAGGCCTTGACCTCCTCCTTGATCATCTCCTCGATCTGCTTGTCGATCGCCTTGCGGTCCTCGGCGCTCATCGCCTTGTACTCTTCCTCGGTCACGCCCAGCCGCTTGAGCATGGCGGCGCGCATCTTCTCGGCCGGCGACAGCTTCATGTAGTCGCCGAACTCGGCGCGGGCGGCGGACTGGCTGTCCTTGGCCGGCTCGGCCTGCATCCAGCTCATGTCGAGACCCGCCTTTGAAGGCGTCTTGCTCACGCCGCCGAAAAGCGAACCGAGCATCGAGGATGACGAGACCTGCATGGCGGGCTCCTGTGGCGGACGCCCAGGCCCAGCAAGCGCCGTGCAAACGGCGCTGTTAGAAAACCGCCATGAAATCATTGGCTTGCGAGGGCCAAGGCAATTTGGTCGGCCGACTTTGCCGGGGCGATTCTGCCGGGCTGGCTCAGCTTGCCGGTTGGTTCGCCGACCGCGCCGCGAGCGGGCGGGTGCGCTCGGAGCCGCGGATCACCGCCTCGGCCTCGGCGACGGCGGCGCGCTCGGTGGTCTTGCCCTCGGCGATGTCGTCCGCCAGCCCCATCAGCTTCGGGCCGGTGACCGAACCGTTCTGCGCCTCCTCGGTGACGCCGACGCCCTTGTCGGCGGCGATCACCCTGTCCCAGGCCGCCCGCACCGCGGCCCAGTAGGACTTGGTGGCGGCCCAGTACTTGTCGCCGGCGGCGACGTCGTAGCCGTTGAACTTCTCGTAGGTGTTGAGCACCACTTCGTGGGCGTAGGTCTGGGGCTTGCCGTCCTTCAGCCCGACCTTGGCGTTGTCCTGCTCGTGCACCCAGCCGTTGGGGGTCAAGGCGTGGCGATTGGCGCCGACGTAGTGGTCGTAGGGCGGCTTGCGCACCGCGTCGCGGCGGGCGAGGGGACGCAAGGTCTCGTTGGAGGTCCAGCGGGTCACGCCGTCGGCGTAGGCCCAGCGGCCGACGCCGCCGTAGCGAGGCGAGTCGTCGGTCTGCCAGACGGTCTGCGACCAGGCGCCCTCGCGGTCCGCCGTGCTGACCGGAACCAGGGTCCAGTGATTGGCGCGGTCATAGGTCAGCACCGTCGCCGGCTCGTAGACCCAGTCCTGCCGCCAGTGCTTGATGACCATCGGTTTGCCCTCGACGGTCGCCACCAGCAGGTGCTGCAGCACGATGCGGTTCGGAGTGTCCTCGACCACCCTCACGCTCTCGTAGCCGCCGCTGACCTTGGCCTCGAGCGGCTTGTAGTCCTTCACGAACGAAACGGTCTCACGCATGTCGAAGCGCACGCGATAGTCGCCGGCCATGGCCAGGATCGACTGACGGTCCCGCTCGCGATCGGCCGGAGCGGCGGCGGCGCGGCCGGCCGGGAAGGGCGCCTGGGCCTGGGCGGCGATGGGGGCGGCCGACAGGGCGGCGAGGGCGAACGCCAGGACGAAGGAGGATTTGGTCATTGGAACTCGCACAATCGAAGCTTCACCCCTGCATACGCCGGGACGCCTCAATATGCGAGTGATTATCAATAGCCGATAAGGCTAAGCTGTCGCGGCATAGATCATGATGCCGGTCGCCACCGAGAGGTTCAGGCTGTCGGCCCGTCCGCGCATGGGGATCTTCACCGCCAGGTCACAGGCCGCGGCCATCTCCGCCGTCATGCCCTGGGCCTCGTTGCCCATGACGATCAGCGTCGGGCGGCGATAGTCGGCGGCGGTGTGGTCGACCTGGGCGGTCAGCAGGGTGCCGACCACGGAGCCGCGCCAGCTCTGACGCCAGGCCAGGAACTCGGCCGTGGCCGCCTTGGCGATCTTCACCGCGAAGATCGAGCCCATGGTCGCCCGCACCGCCTCGACGCCGTAGGGATCGACGCAATCGCCGACCAGGATCACCCCGCCGCAGCCGGCCGCGTCGGCGGTGCGGATGATGGTTCCGAGATTGCCGGGGTCGCGCACGGCTTCGAGGGCGACCCAGCACGGCGCGCTGGCCGGCTCGATGGCCGACAGCGGCGTAAAGGTCTGGCGGAACACGCCGACCACCGCCTGCGGGTTCTCCTTGCGCGACACCTTCTCGAGGATGTCGCGACCCACCTCCAGCACCTCGCCGCCGTTGGCCAGGGCCTTGGCGGCGGCCGCCTTGGTGAGCGGATGATCGGCGGCGTCCGGTCCGTGCAGCAGGTAGCGCGGCGCGTGGCCGAGCTCGACCGCCTCGGTGACGATCTTCAAGCCCTCGGCCAGGAACAGCCCCGTCTCTTCCCGCTCCTTGCGCATGTGCAGGGCGCGGACCGACTTCACGGTCGGATTGGACAGGGAGGTGATGGTGCGCGCGCTCATCGCGACCACCGCGCGAAGAACGACAGGCCGATCTCGCGCTTGCCGTCTTCCTGCACCAGGGCCAGTTCGCCCCAGTCGATGCGGCCGCCGCGACCGGCCAGCGCCTCGGCCAGCATGCCCGCCAGGGCCGGGCCGCTGATCCGAGCGGCGTAGGCGTTGAGGATCAGGAAGCGGGCGTCGGGGGACAGCAGGCCGGCGCACAGGCGCACCAGTTCGGGCGTGTCCTCGAACAGGCGCCACACCTCGCCTTCCGGCCCACGGCCGTACTTCGGCGGGTCGAGGATGACGCCTTCGTACTGCGAGCCGCGCCGGGCCTCGCGCTGGGCGTAGCGACGGGCGTCCTCGGTGATCCAGCGGATCGGCCGGTCGGCGAGGCCCGACAGGGCGGCGTTGTCCCGCGCCCACTGCACCGACTTCTTGGAGGCGTCGACGTGGGTCACCGCCGCGCCGGCGGCCGCGCACACCAGGCTGGCGACGCCGGTGTAGCCGAAGAGGTTCAGCACGCGCGGCGGGCCGCCGTCGGCGTTCTTCGGCGCGGCGCGGACCTGGGCGTCGAGATATTCCCAGTTGGCGGCCTGCTCGGGGAAGAAGGCGAGGTGGCGGAAGTTGGTGAAGCGCCCGTGGAACTTCACGTCGCGCCAGGCGAGCGGGAAGCTTTCGACCGGGGGAGCGGAAAAGCGCCAGCGTCCGGCTTCGTCCTCGTCGCTGGGATCGAAGACCGCGTCGGCCGTCTCATAAGCCGCCGGCGACCGGCGCGACCACAGGCACTGCGGCTCCGGGCGCACCACGCTGTAGCGGCCGTATCGCTCGAGCTTGCGGCCGTCGCCGCTGTCGACCAGTGCGTAGTCGGCCCAGCCGGTGGTGCGCATCACCGTCGGCGCGTCGGAAACGATGGGGTCGGAAGCCATGCGGCTGCATACGCAATCGCAGGCCGGTCCGCTACTGTTGGGCGGGCAGGCTGGTCGCGGTGCTGGCGTAGCTGTTGCCATACCCGCCGCGTTTCAGCTCGGCGCTGAGGTTCAGCGGCGTGGAGCCGCCGTTCAGCCGCGCGCGGTAGATCATCATCGTCTCGATGGTGCGCATCACATAGTTGCGGGTCTCGGAGAACGGGATGCACTCGATGAAGTCGAGGGCGTCGGTGCCGGAGGCGCGCGGGTCGCCGCACTGGCCCACCCACTGGCTGGGGCGGCCGGGCCCAGCGTTGTAGGCCGCCGAGGCCAGCACATAGGAGCCGCTGAAGCGGCCGACCATCTGGCCGAGATAGGTGCTGCCCAGGCGCATGTTGTAGGTCGCGTCGCTCAGCTTGTCGGCCGAGTAGGAGTCGCCGAGGCCCCGGGCGACGATCTGGGCCGTCGACGGCATCAGCTGCATCATGCCCCGCGCCCCGACGCCGGAGCGGGCGTTGGGGTCGAAGTTGCTTTCCTGGCGGACGATGCTGAGCGCATAGGCATGCTCCGCCCCGTCCGGCGCGTCCGGACGGGGCAGGATCGGATAGCCGCGCTCGAGCAGGACGAAGCCGCGCGTCGCGGCCGTGCGGACGGCGCGCATCGCCAGGTCCGGATCGTTGTAGCCGCGCGCCAGGTCGACCAGCAGCGCCTCTTCCTCGGCGCTCGGCAGGGTGTCGTCGATATAGAGCACGAAGGCGCGGAACTGGTCCTTCAGCCCGGCCTCGGCGAGCAGGCGCGCGACCTGCACGAGCTCGCGGCCCTCGAAGCGCGCGCGGTCGGCGGAGGTGATCTGCGGATCGGCGGTGAGGGTGAGGGTCTTGATGCCCGCCTTCTCGGCCGCGAGCTGGCCGTAGAAGGTGGTGATGTGGCGCGCGCCGTCGCCATAGTACCCGGCCGCCCCGACGGCGTCGCCCAGGGCCTCGGCGGCGCGGCCCTGCCAGTAGAGCGCCCGGCCGCGGGTGATCGGCGACGAGCCGATGCCGGCCAGGTTGGCGAAATGCTTCTCGGCGGCCCGCGGATTGTTGAGGCGGGTCAGGGCCAGCCAGCCGGCGAAGAACTCGGCCTCCGCGGCGTCGGCGCCGGACGGCAGGCCCGCATTGGCGGCGGCCGTGTAGGCCCCCTGGTAGTCGCCCGCCCGCAGCGAGGCGCCGACCAGCGCCCGCCGCTCGGACCACATGCGCGCGGCGGCGTCGTCGCTGGGCGGCGGGGCGAAATAGCGAACCTGGGCCAGGGCCCCGGCCAGGTCGTCGCGGCGACGCAGATAGCCGGCGCGTTCGAAAGCCACTCCGGGGCTGACCTGCTGCTCCGGCGTAAGCGCCGCATAGAGATCGTTGGCGTTGGTCGCGCCCGAACGCAGGGCGATGCGGGCGAGGGCGGCGGCCTGCTGGTCGGCGGGCAGCAGGGTGACCATGTCGCGCGCGGCGGGGCCCTGCGCGCCATAGAGCAGCAGGTCGGCCCGCTTGGCGTGGTCGTCGACGGTCAGCACGTCGCCGAACCGGGCCAGCATGGCGCGCTGGGCGTCCAACTCGAAGGAGGTGTCGCGCCAGGTGCGGCGGATCAGGTCGGCGGCGTCCTGGGTCTTGCCCTGCATGCGCAGGGCCGAGGCCAGGGCCATGGCCCCCTCGGCCGTCGCCGGGGGCTCGCCGCCGAACCAGGCGATGGTGCGGGCCGGATCCTGGCCGGAGGTTTCGAGCAATTTTTCGGCGTTGGCCTGGCGACGGGCGGCGCGCGGCCAGCCGGCCAGATCGCGCCGGGCCGAATCGATCTCGAAGAAGCTCATGGAGTCCGCCGCGCCGTCGGCCAGCGCCCACAGCGCGATTTTCCGGGCCAGCGGGTCCTGCAGCGAATCACGGGCGGCGCGGATCTGGTCGGCCGAACGGCCGGTGAGGGCGGCGCGCAGGTTGGCCGCGTCCGTGTCGCTGAGCGGCTGGCGATAGGTTGCCTGAGGCGTGGTGACCAGCGCGGGCTGGGCCTCGGGCGCGGTCCGGGGCTGGGGCTCCTGAGCCGCCATGGCCGCGGCGGCGGCGAGCACCGCGATCGAAGCCCCGACCAGAACGCTCCGCTGAATCCAGATCACCCGCACTACAGATCCTCTCGCCCGACGCCCCTCGAAGCGTAACTTCAGCGTCGGGCGGCTTGCGAACGCCCGGCGCAAAATCATATTGTGTCGCCCCCGGCCCGGGCCGCAACAACGCGCGGCCATCCTCACGGCGATTTGCAATTTTCATGATCCAGTCTCACTTCAAGGGCGTCATGCCGGCGCTGGTCACACCTTTTCGCGATGGAAAGGTGGATGAAGCGGCCTTCGTGGCGCTGACCGAGCGCGCCATCGCCGGCGGCGTGCACGGCCTGGTGCCGGTCGGCACCACCGGCGAAACCGCCACCCTGAGCCACGAGGAGCACCGCCGCGTCGTCGAGCTGTGCGTGCGCACGGCCAAGGGCCGCGTGCCGGTGATCGCCGGCGCCGGTTCGAACTCCACCGAGGAAGCCATCGAACTCGTGCGCCACGCCAAGGCCATCGGCGCCGACGCCGCCCTGGTGGTGACGCCCTACTATGTGCGCCCGAGCCAGGAGGGGCAGTACCTGCACTTCAAGGCGATCAACGACGCCGTCGAACTGCCGGTGTTCGTCTACAACGTGCCGGGCCGCACCGGCAGCGACATCTCCAACGAGACGCTCGCGCGCCTGTCGCAGCTGCCGAACATCATCGGCATCAAGGACGCCACCGGCGACATCTCCCGCGCCAGCCATCAGCGCCTGATGTGCGGGCCGGAATGGATCATGCTCTCGGGCGACGATCCGACCGCCCTCGGCTACATGGCCCACGGCGGCCACGGGGTGATCTCCGTCACCGCCAACGTCGCCCCGGAAGCCTGCTCGGCCTTCATGAACGCCTGCCTGCAGGGCCAGTGGGAAACCGCGCTCTACTGGCAGGACCGCCTGATCAACCTGCACAAGGGTCTGTTCTTCGACAATTCGCCGGCGCCGACCAAGTACGCGCTGGCCGAACTCGGCCTCTGCGCCGAGGACGCCCGCCTGCCGATCGCCCCGTGCCGCGCCGACGTACGCCCGCAAATCGTCGAGTTCATGCGCGAGGCCGGAGTCCTTTAGGTGAGCAAGCTGATCGCCGAGAACCGGCGAGCCAGATACGACTACTTCCTCGAGGATTTCGTCGAGTGCGGCATCGCCCTGACCGGGACGGAGGTGAAGAGCCTTCGCACCGGCCGGGCCAACATCGCCGAATCCTACGCGGCGGTGGAAGGCGACGAGATCGTGCTGATCAACGCCGACATCCCGCCCTACGCCGGCGGCAACCGCTTCAACCACGAGCCCCGGCGGCCGCGGAAGCTGCTGCTGCATCGCAAGCAGATCGACAAACTGCTCGCCTCCGTGCAGCGCGAGGGCCAGACCCTGATCCCGACCAAGCTCTATTGGAACGACAAGGGCCTGGCGAAGCTGGAGATCGCCGTCGCCAAGGGCAAGAAGCTGCACGACAAACGCGCCACCGAGGCCGACCGCGACTGGAAACGCGAACAGGGCCGCCTGATGCGGGACAAGGGTTAGGGAGTGCTAATCGCCTTCTCCCGCAAGGGGAGAAGGGATAGCGTCGGCGCGTGGCGAAGAGGCTTGGACATGCCCGGAGAATGCGCAAGGCGCCGGCCGCTACAGAGCGCCTGCTGTGGAGCCTTCTGCGCGGCAGGCGGGTGGAGAATCTGAAGGTACGGCGTCAGGTTCCGCTCGGACCTTACATCGTCGATTTCGCCTGCATGCGGCATCGGATCGTGATCGAAGCCGACGGCCCTTTTCACGATGCAGAGAAAGATGCCGAGCGCGACGCGTGGCTTGAACAGCAAGGATTCCGGGTGGTGCGGCTGACCAATGCCGAGATCGTGGATGAACCGGAGAAGCTTCTGCAGCGTCTGCGCGGCTTGATCGACGCCCCTTTAGATACCGACCGGCTGTTCGGCGACGAGTAGATCCTTCTCCCCTTGTGGGAGAAGGTGGCCCCGAAGGGGTCGGATGAGGGGTTTCTCGGACCTTCCCGCTTCGACCCATCTCATCCGGATGGCCCGGTGCGACCCCTCATCCGTCAGCTTCGCTGACACCTTCTCCCGCAAGGGGAGAAGGGGCGCGCGTCTGAAAATGGCGGCGCCCTCCCTCGCGGTGCGCGGGGAGGTGAAGACGGACGGCGGCCCCAGTCGTCACGAGGGGGTGGCGAGAGCCCAGGTCGGATTTGGTGGGACGCCTGGAGGCGGCGGGCGGAGGTGTTCGGGCGTGTCGTCTTCGGCCGCTTTTCGCGCCCACGCCGCCTCCGCGCGTTGCGGCCAGTCGTCGGGCAGGCCGAGTTCGCGGCAGATCAGGGCGATGATCTCGACGGTCGGCCGTTGGAGAATTTCGGCGAGATCGTTATCGCCGGCGCGGCGGCCGAAGCCGAAGCGTTCGCGCTCTGGGCTTTCGCGGCGTTCGGGACGTTCGACAAGCTCGGCTTTATCGGTGGAACAGGCGGGGTCTTCGGCCGTGATGCCTTCGGCCTCGGCGGCGAAGCTCCGCGTCTCAACAGGCGGGGCGGGGGCCTGATCGCTCTCCACGGCCTGGAGATCAACGAGCAACTTGGCGCGCAGGGCGTCGATCAGACGCAAGGCCCAGGTGACGCGGGTATGCAGGCGCAGGGCGTTTTGCAGGCTGAGAATGCGCGCCGTAACCGAGGAGATAGACGCTGTTGGCGCCGAAGGCGCCGGCTGCTCGATCAGCCGCCACGCGACGGCCGCCAGCCGAGACAGAGTGTCCAACTGTTGACGCAGTACTCGACGCGCCCAACCGGGGTTGGGATTGGAAGCGACTGCGGTGGCGGTGAGGTGGGCGGGCATCTGTGTTCAGAGTAACCCAGCTCGACGACTGAAGCGGACGTAGGCGGTGGAAACGACGGCGGCTATCGCCCCCTAGCTGACGTTGGGGTGTTCCGCTTTTCAGGCGTGGGATGGACGCTGACACGGACCTGAATGAACGCGGCAGCCCGCGAGCAAACTATTCAAGGTCTCGAACGCGGCGGATCGAAATCGACCGTAAGCACAACCAACTGCCCACCGAGCAAGTCGCCTTCGGGAGAAGTCGGGGCCGCTCGGTAAATTCTGCTGAGCTGAATTGCTGCGGCATCGAAGCCTGCGCTCGCCGGTTTGGCAGAAAGCACCCGGCACTCCGTCAGAGTACCGTTCCAGGCAAGCCTACATCGGAGGTCGACGGAGCCTGCGATGTTTTTGCGTAGCGTCTGGGCGGGGTAGTATCGCTGCACATCGGCGTCCGAAGGCCGGCGTACCCATTTGACGTTGCGAACCAGCAGTGTGCTTCTGGGCGGTTGCGGCAACTTTGCGGGTGTCACCGGCTCGGAAATCATTGAAGCGGCGAGCGAGGGCGCGGCATAGTTCAAGACAAGTCCGTTCGGTGTCTCGCGGAGATACAAGTTCCAGCTTTCTCCCACGCTTGGCTTAAAGTTAGCTGTCCGCTTGTCGGGCGCGGATATCGTCCAAGTCCGCTTTGTTATCCGACCTCGCACAGTTTCTTGAAGTCGACCTTGAGCTTCCCATGATCCAGCCTTCCCTTGGCGGACGCTGAGGATTTTCATACGGCCCAATGCGTCGGCCGCAGACATGCTCGCTCGTGCACTGACTTGGATTGATGGTATCGCCTCAGCCCCAGCCGGTGTGGTCAGAAGAGCTGCCACGACTGCCGCAATGACGCGCATGGATTTATGCCTCAAGCTGGGTGCAGAGCCCTCAAGTCAGCTACGCCTCTCAGCTGCCACACATATTCCTAACCTCCGGTCACCACCCTTAGCGTACAGTCGCCAACCGCCCCTTGTCGGACCTTGGGAAGGTTTGGCCTTCGCCCTGAGGCGCGTTATCCGCCGCTGCGGGAGGTCTGGCGCAGTCTTCGGGGGACCGAAGGTCAGCTCATGCAAACTTCATGGGCGCAGAGAACCCAACGTTTCCGAAGGAGGCAACACAGCGCTTACGGGAAGAGGGGTCCGACTAATGCTCACAGCGTAACTTCGAATAGTCGATCCCCTACCTTGTTGAATTTTGATGAGCGGAGCTCCGCCGCTGGCTACGCAACTCGCGGCAACCAGATCAGAAATTCCTTCAGCGGTGTCGATCCACAAGCAACGCTCGCCGAGAACCTCAGCTACGGAGGCGGAGTTTTTGGGTTTGGGGTCCACAGGGACCGCGCTTTCTCGATTGACCGATAGGTGGATAAGCCGGCCTTCAGGCGTGTACGAAGCGTAGAATCGGAAGCTCCCGCCATCATCCACGGCGAAGAGCTCTCGACGCCTACTCGACGCTTCCTCTCGGTAACGCATGTTGCCGCGCCGGCGTTCTGTCGTCGTGATCGGACCTAACCCGTCCGACAGCTCGCCCGAGCGCAAGACGACATCATACGATGGTTCCGCCTGTTCCACTGCGATCTTGGCGATCCATGTTCCGAGCTCAAAGATGCCCTTTGGCGGGACAACTTCCTCGTCCCCTAGCAGGCCCTTCTCGATGGAAAGCAGTTGCCCGCGACCATCATAGAGTCTCTCTGTGAGCCGTTGGACGGAGAGGTATCGAGTGGCGTCCGGAGAACTGTTCCCATCTGTTGAAATGACGAGTTCCCTAGCCAAATCGATGAACTTGGTGCGGTGACGATCGTCTGCGTGCTCGTCGACGCGCACCCAATTTCCATGCCGCCGAACCACGTACAAGGCTTCGCCGACGCTCCTCGTGCTCGGACGGAACGCAACCCTCGCCGTGTAGTCGGTGGCGATGTCGGGCGGAGCGAAGCCAATTACGTTAGCGACGCGCCGGGGCCACTCGGGGTCGATGGCTGCGGATCGTAGGGCTTTGACGTGCAATGGCGGTGGCAATTCGACAGGGCCGTTCGGTGCTGGAACCCTTTCTACGAGGGGGCGGGAATTAGGCGGTGTCGGTGGCTGCCCTGACTTACCCTTCTCCTCACTGCATGCAGTCAGCAGCAAGGCTGTGGCCATCAGTGCTCTGAGCTGCATCGGGCTCATCCTGAGAGAGAAGCGCGCCATCTGCTAACAGCGGTCAGTGAAAGTCTGGTTTCCATCGTTCCAGGCGCGCGGGTGCGTCTGCTCTCAGCCTTCCAGATACCCCCGGATGTTCTCGAACACCGCCTCGAACATCGCCGGCGTCAGCCGCCCGGTGTTCGTGTTCAGGCGGGAGCAGTGATAGCTGTTGAACAGGCGGTAGCGGCCGGCGTCGAAGATCGTGCCGTGGCCGGGTTGGCCCGCCGAAGCCTTGAAGCCCAGGGATTTCAGGACGTTGCGGCGGGAAACGTCGCCCAGGGTGAGGATCGCCTTGAGGTTCGGCAGGGCCTCCAGCCGTGAGATCAGGAACGGGCGGCAGGTGTTTTCCTCGTCCGTCGTCGGCTTGTTCAGCGGCGGGGCGCAGCGGACGGCGTTGGTGATCATGCAGTCGCGCAGTTGCAGGGTGTCGTCCGGGCGCGCCTCGTAGACGCCAGTGGCGAAGCCGGTCTTCAGCAGGGTCTCGTAGAGAATCCAGCCGGCGCCGTCGCCGGTGAACGGGCGGCCCGTGCGGTTGGCCCCGGTGCGGCCGGGCGCGAGGCCGACGATCAGCAGCCGCGCGTTCGGATCGCCGAACGACGGGGCGGGACCGTTCCACCAGTCCGGGTTCTCGGCGCGGTTGACGTTTCGATACTCGACCAACCGCGGGCAGAGCGGGCAATCCCTTGGAGGCTCTGGATTGATCATGGGCGCGCGTCTAGGGGAGGGGGATGTCGAACTGGGACGAAGCGGTGGTGATCGCCCTGGGCAGCAATCTGCCCGGCCGCTTCGATTCCCGCGAGGCTCTTCTGGAGGGGGCGCTCGCCACGCTGGACGAGGTCGGCCTCCAGGTGATCGCCCGCTCGGGCTGGTGGCGCTCGGCCGCCTGGCCGGACCCGGCCGATCCGCCGTTCCTCAACGGCGTCGCCCTGGTCGAGACCGGGCTCGACCCTTCGGCGACCCTCGCCCTGCTGCATGACCTGGAAGACGCCTTCGGCCGCCAGCGCACATCGCCCAACACCCCGAGGACGCTCGATCTCGACCTGATCGCCTACGGCCGCACCTTGTCGGCGGGGGAGGTGGGGCCGGTCCTGCCGCACCCCCGGGCGCACGAGCGCCTGTTCGTCATGGGCCCCCTGGCCCAGATCGCGCCGGATTGGCGACATCCGCGCCTCGGCGAGACGGCGCGGTCGCTTGCGGAAAAGGCGAGCGTCGGTCGCGACGCTCGCCTTCCCTCCGGCGCGCCCTAGTTCCCGCTGGGCGCGCCTCCACCCTGGCCGCCGCCACGACCGCCGGGAGGAGCGGCCTGCAGCTCGGCGAGGGTGATCTTGCCGTCCTTGTTGGCGTCGATAGCGTCGAAGCGCTCGGCGGGGCCGCGCCATTCGGTCTTGTCGACGGCGCCGTCCTTGTTGGCGTCCATGGCCGCGAAACGCTCGGCCGGCGGCATGCGTTGACCGCCGCCACCGCCGCCGGGCGGGCCGCCGGCGGGAGGTTGAGCCAGGGCGACGCCGCCCAGAACCAGACTCGCCGCGGCGGCGAGATACAGGGAGCTACGCATTTTCGGGTTTCCTCGTGCTGGCGTCGTGTCGCGCCATGCGGAGGACGGTCCGCCCGCCGTGTTGCCGGTCGATTGCCTGTTCATTGCGAAAGATATACGCAGCCGCCACGAATTCGCCGCACCCGCGAACATTGCTTTAGAGGCCTCCAGCCTTTATCTAGGCGGGTTCTACCGCTCCCCGAGGAATTCATGGCCCGCGTCACCGTCGAAGATTGCGTCGAGAAAGTCCCCAACCGCTTCAGCCTGGTTCTGCTGTCGGCGCACCGCGCCCGCGCGATCTCGGCCGGTTCGGCGTTGCTGGTCGACCGCGACAACGACAAGAACCCGGTCTGCGCCCTGCGCGAGATCGCCGACGACGTGGTCGACGCCGACGAACTGAAGGAAAACCTCATCACCACGCTGCAGCGCGTGGATGAGCGCTCGGAAGCCGAGGAAGAGGCCGAAACCCTGGCCCTGCTGGCCGATCCCAGCCACATGCAGATGAGCGAGCAGGAGCTCGTGCGGGCGCTGCAGAGCGACCGCGACGGTGGCCAGGAGGAGCGCTACTGAGCCCCGAGGGCTCAGAACCGCTCTCGATCGAGGCGGCCGAAACCGCCGCCCCGCCCAAAGACGCGCCGCCAGCGCGCCCCGCCAAGCCGGCGGGCGAACCCGCCGCGCCGCGTCGCCCGCGGTTCCTTCGTCAGTACGAACTGATCGAACGGGTCCTCTCGTACGACCCGACCGCCGACGAGGCGATGCTCAACCGCGCCTATGTGTACGCCATGCGCATGCACGGGGCGCAACTGCGCGCCTCGGGCGACCCCTATTACGCCCACCCCATCGAGGTGGCGGGCATCCTGACCGAATACCGCCTCGACACCGCCAGCATCGTCACGGCGCTGCTGCACGACGTGATCGAGGATACGCCCGTCACCCGCGCCGAGATCGCCGAGCTGTTCGGCGAGGAAGTGGCCGAGCTGGTCGAGGGCGTGACCAAGCTCTCCAAGCTCGAACTCGCCGAGCACATGCGGCAGGCGGAGAACCTGCGGAAGTTCATCCTGGCCATCTCGAAGGACGTCCGCGTCCTGATGGTCAAGCTCGCCGACCGGCTGCACAACATGCGCACCCTGGGTTTCATCAAAAGCCCGGCCAAGCGCGAGCGGATCGCCCGCGAGACCCTGGACATCTACGCCCCGCTGGCCCGCAACATCGGGGTGCACCGCATCTGCACCGAGCTGGAGGAGCTCGCCTTCGAGCACCTCAATCCGGTCGCCCGCAACGCCATCATCCGCCGCCTGGAGGCGCTGCGCGCCGAGCAGGGCGGGGCGGTGGCCATGGTCAGCCACGAGATCGCCGCCAAGCTGGAGGCCGCCGAGCTGCCGGCGCGGGTGTTCGGCCGCGAAAAGCAGCCCTATTCGATCTGGCGGAAGCTGCAGCGCAAATCGATCGGCTTCTCGCAGCTGTCGGACATCTACGCCTTCCGGGTGATCGTCGACAGCGAGGCCGACTGCTACCGCGCGCTAGGGGTGATCCACCGCGCCTGGGCCTGCGTGCCGGAGCGGTTCAAGGACTTCATCTCCACCCCCAAGCGCAACAACTACCGCTCGCTGCACACCACCGTGGTCGGCCCCAAGGGCATGCGCATCGAGATGCAGATCCGCACCGAGGCCATGGACCGCGTGGCGGAAGAGGGCGTCGCCGCCCACTGGCGCTACAAGGACCGCTCCTACGGCTTCGACGCCGAGGGCATGGAGGCGGCGGGCGGCCGCGACCCGCTGGCCAACCTGCGCCAGCTCGTCCAGGTGCTGGAGCACGGCGGGGATTCGGAAGAGCTGGTCGAGCACGCAAAGCTCGAGATGTTCCTCGACCAGGTGTTCGTCTTCACGCCCAAGGGCAAGCTGATCAGCCTGCCGAGCGGGGCCATGCCGCTGGACTTCGCCTACGCCCTGCACACCGACATCGGCGACGCCACCATCGGCGCCAAGATCAACGGCGAGCTGAAGCCGCTCCGCACCGTGCTGCACAACGGCGACGTGGTGGAGGTGATCCGGGGCGCCAAGGCGGCCATGCCGGCCGACTGGCGCTCGCTGACCATCACCGGGCGCGCCCGCTCGGCCATCCGCCGCGCCATCCGCCAGACGGAGAAGGACGAGTTCCAGCGTCTCGGCCGGGCGACGATCGACCAGACTTTCCAGCGCGCCGGCAAGAGCCTGAAGGGCCTGTCGCTGCGGCCCGTGCTGGAACGCTTCGTCAGCGCCAGCGAGGAGGACCTGTTCGACGCCGTCGGCCGGGGGCGCGTCACGCCGATGCAGGTGCTTGAGACGGTCTTCCCGGGCCTCGGCGACGACGAGAAGGCGGCCGCCAGCGAGCGCCAGCGCATCGGCGACGGCAAGGGCGCGCGCCTGTTCGTTCGCGGCGAACTGCCGGCCAGCGCCGCCTTGCACTTCTGCCCGCACTGCCGGCCGATCCCGGGCGACCGCATCGTCGGCATCGTCGACGAGGTGAAGGACGTCACCGTCCACGTCATCGACTGCGTGCTGTTGGAGGCCTTCGAGGGCGGCGGCGAGGTCTGGCGCGACCTGCAGTGGACGTCCGAGGCCGAGAAACACTCGATCAGCAACGCCAAGCTGACCGCCACCATCGGCGACGCGCCCGGCGTGCTGGGTCAGGTCTGCACCATCATCGGCGAGGCGGGCGGCAATATCGTCGGCCTGACGATGCACCACCGTCACGCCCAGTTCTTCGACACCGATATCGAGCTGGAGGTGCGTGACCTGCGCCACCTGACCAACATCGCGGCGGCCCTGCGGGCCTGTCCGACGGTCGAGACGGTGGAGCGGGCGCGGGATTAGGCTCCGTCGTAGTCGCCAGTGGCGGTGGTCAGCTCCAGCTGATCGAGCTCTTCCTCGACCTGCCGATAGGCGCCGTCGCCGATGGTCCCGGCGCCGCGCAGGGCCAGGATCGCCGATCGCGCCCGCTCCAGCGCCCTGCGGCGAAGCTCGTTGATCTCGGTGTCGCGCGGGTCCAGGCCGTCGGCGGCGCGGCGGGTGACTTCCTTGTAGTCGTTGCGCAGGCGGTCCGCGATCGGCCCCTCCAGGCCGTCCAGCGATTCGTAGGCCGCCTTGAACGCGGCCTTGCGGGCGGCGGCGGTCTCGCGCTCCTCGATGTCGTCCTTCGGGAGCTTCAGCAGGCGCAGCAGCGGCTGCAGGGTCAGGCCCTGCAGCACCAGGGTGCCGACCACCACCACGAAGGCGGCCAGCTGGATGAAGTCGCGATAGGGAAAGGCGCCGGGCAGGGCCATCGCCGCCGCCAGGGTGACGATGCCGCGCATGCCGCTCCAGCCCACCACCAGTATCCCGCCCAGCGGGGCCGGCTCGTCCTTGCCGCGCAGCAACCGCGTGAACAGCCCGCCGACCACATGGTGCGCCGTGGTCCAAGCCAGGCGGACGACGACGACCACCCCGAGCACCGCCAGGGCGCCGAGGAAGTAGCGGACCCGCTGCTGCGGATCGAGGCTTTCGAGGATCGGGCGCAACTGCAGCCCGATCAGGGTGAAGGCCAGCACGTTGAGCAGCATCGTGGCGGTCGTCCACACCGCGAAGGAGGGCAGGCGGATGCGCGCCGGCATCGGGGCGATGTTGCTGCGGGCGATGGTCAGGCCGCAGACCACCACGGTGACCACGCCGGAAAGACCCAGATGCTCGGCCAGCAGCCACAGGGCGAAGCAGGTCACGAACTGGAAGATCACCGAACTCGAAGCGTCCGAGATCCGCCTTGTGATCTGAGCGTTCAGGTGGGCCGCCGCCCAGCCGACGACGACGCTGCCGATCATCACCAGGCCGAAGGTCGGGATGGCGGTGGCGACATGAAACCCGCCGGCCGCGACGGCGCCCACCGCCAGTCGATAGATCAGCAGGGCCGTGGCGTCGTTCAGCAGGCTTTCGCCTTCAAGGATATTGCGGATGCGGTGCGGCGGCTGAACGGATCGCAACACCGCCAGCGCCGCCACCGCGTCGGGCGGAGCGACCAGCGCCCCAAGCGCGACGGCGGCGGCCCAGGGCATGTCGGGAAACAGGGCGTGGGCGGCGAGGGCCACCGCCACCGTCGTCAGGGATACGGCCCCAAGCACCAGGGACAGCAGGGGCTTCCAGTTCCGCCTCAGGTCCCGCAGCGACGCGTCGTAGGCGGCGTCGATCAGCACCGGGGCGACGAACAGCGCCAGGATCAGATCGGGGGGCAGGCTGAGGTGAGGACCGCCCGGAACCAGGGCCACCAGGCCGCCGCCCAAGGCCAGCAAAGTGGGGTAGGGAACGCCGAACCGCCTGGCGACTCCCGAGAGGAGGGTCGCCCCCAGGAGAAGGGCCAGCAGGGTCTCGAAGACGTGCATCTAAGGCGATCCTGACCCGGACCGCGCGGCGCGACAATCGGCTAGCGAGCGAAGTCCATGAGGCGGCCGATATCCTTGAGCGCGTCCGCCGGGCGGTAGCGATCGCTGAGGTAGAACAGACCGTCCGGATCGAGCGTCAGATAGCCCTTCTCGACCAGGCGACCCAGTTTCCGCCGCGTCGTCTCACGCGGCATGGAGCAGATCTGCGCGACGCTGAGCGCGTTAAGGCCTCGCGGCCCGGTCTCGCGAAGATCTTCGCCTCGCAACGCGGATGTCCTGAGGCTGCGCGCCATCTCCGTCTGCAGAAAGACCAGCAGCAGGAGATAGAAGTCGAGGTCGCCGTCGAAGCCCTTGCGAAGGATGCAGAGCGTCTCGCTCCACTGCTCGCACCAGCGGTACACCGCACGAGGATTGGCCCCCTGCGCGACGATACCGTCGATGCTCTGTCGAAATTCACCTCGAACCGCGGTGTTGCGGGCTTGAGCCAGCATCGCGCGCCCCTCTGCTGCGTGTCTGAAGCGCTGCAGGGTGGGGGGCGCGTCCCCGCAGATCAATAATAATCATGGCTGGACATGAAATGTGTTGTGGATATTAATGGCTTATTAGCCTTGTTGTTTTCAGCAGATTTCGCAACGCACAAATATCCACAGGGCGGTGAATTGAGGTGAATATATAGACTGTCTCAAATATTTTGTAATTTAAGGCCGGAATCTACCCAGATTTTACGCCCGATTACAGATCATGACAGACTGATGAGAATCATTCCTGCGCCTTGTATTGCAAGGCGTAGTGCGCCGAACGGTCGCCTCCGCGCGCACCGGCAGGGTGAAGGGAGGATTAAGGCCTACCCGAATTGGTTAGCGTCTTATCGCCCGGATCGGGGCCTAACCGCCTTTCGATATCGCCGGAGACGGGCAAGCATTGGGGCCTCCCAGATGGAGCGTGCCCATGTTTTCAATTGCTCTCAGATCACCTCAAGGCCCGACGATCGCGGATAGAATCTCGTTCGCCCTGCGCCTTCACAATAATGGACCCGGCGCACGAGGCGGATTCGAGCGTGTTTCTGCGGCGGATGACCGTGTTTATTTCAATGTACGCTCTCTAGGGTTCAGCGGTCCCAAGCATCTTCTTCAATATGCCTTCTCGGACGATCGCGGGAACGTCATCCTGAGCGCCGTCAGCGCGGTTCCGTGCCCCCCGGGACCGGGCTGCGAGCCGCCGGAGGACCTGGCGATCGAGCCGCTTGAGCCGGAAGCCCTGTCGGCCCTGCTGGGCAGGGTCTGCGCGGGCGCCAGGCTGGTGGCGTTCGGGCGGGTGCTGCAGTCGAGTCTTTTGCCGACGCAGTCGGTCAAGGCGGCCTATTCGGTTGACTGCGCCTGGCGCCGCTTCATGCGGCTCAGCCGGAGCCGCCGGTTCGCGCTGGACCGGGAAGAGCCGGTGACCTTGTCGGACGCCATGCGCATCGCCGGCCTGCCGCCGCTGGAATCGGCCGACGCCGCCATGCGGGCCCTCGCCATCCGCGAGCTGTGGAGCTGGATGGACCGGGTCGACAGTCGGGCGGAGTGGGCGTGATGTTTCCCCCCAGGCAACACACGTCCAGCGCCGACGCGGCCACGAACACGCCCGCGCGTCAAACGGCGCGTCCTCGATATCGGGTCAACTGGCTTCGCGTGGGAGCCCTTTTGTTCTGTCTCGGCTTCTGGATCTTCGTCGGATGGCTTGTCAGCTGGCTTCTTCACTAGGACCTTCGACGTCCCTGGTTCGGATCGCATAGCCCGAACCAGGGACTTCCCGCCGTGCGCGCGCAATCTTCCGACTCCGTGGCAAACCGGCTATCCACGCGCGCATGAACACCGAAGACGTCCTCGAAGAATTCCGTGCGGCCGGCGCTCTGCGTGAAGGCCATTTCGTCCTGTCGAGCGGGCTGCACAGCCCGGTCTTTCTGCAGAAGAACCTGGTGTTCATGCATGGGGACCGCTGCGCGCGCCTGTGCAAGGCGTTGGCGGACAAGATCGTCGCCGCCGTCGGCAAGCCCGACGTGGTGATCTCGCCGGCCGTCGGCGGCATCATTCCCGGCTACGAAACCGGCCGCCAGCTCGGCGTCGCCTCGCTCTACGTCGAACGGGAAGGCGGCCAGTTCAAGCTGCGTCGCGGCTTCTCCATCGAGCCCAGCGACAAGGTGGTGATGGTCGAGGACATCGTGACCACCGGCCTGTCGTCGCGCGAATGCATCGCGGCCATCCAGGCGGCGGGCGGCGAGGTGATCGCCGCGGCCTGCATCGTCGACCGCTCGGGCGGCAAGGCCGACGTCGGCGTTCCGCTGATCGCGCTCGCCAGCCTGGAAGTGCCGGCCTATCCGGCCGACGCCCTGCCGCCGGAACTGGCGGCCATTCCGATCGAGGACCCGGGCAGCCGGCGCCTCTCCAAGTAGCCCAAGGACGGCGACATGAGCCTGCGTCTCGGCGTCAACATCGACCACGTGGCGACCATCCGGAACGCCCGCGGCGGCGCCTATCCGGATCCGGCCCGGGCGGCGCTGGAGGCGCTTGAGGCCGGCGCCGACGGCATCACCGCCCATCTGCGTGAGGATCGCCGCCATATCTCCGACGCCGATATCGACCGGCTCGCGGCCCTGCTGAAGGAGCGCGACCGGCCCCTCAACTTCGAGATGGCCGTCACTCAGGAGATGCAGGACATCGCCCTGCGCCACAGACCCCACGCCGTCTGCCTGGTGCCCGAGCGCCGGGAGGAGCGCACCACCGAGGGCGGCCTCGACGTCGCTGGCGGCCATAACGCCATCAAGCCCTTCGTCGCCCGGCTGGCCGAGGCCGGCAGCCGCGTCTCCCTGTTCGTCGGCGCCGATCCAAAGCAGATCGACGCCGCCCACCACGTGGGGGCCCAGGTGGTGGAGCTGCATACCGGCGCCTTCTGCGACGCGGTTCGCGATGGCCACGCCAAGCTGGCCGGCGATCAGCTCGACGCCCTGCGCGCCGCCGCCAGACAGGCCGCCGACCTCGGCCTCGAAGTCCACGCCGGTCACGGCATCGACTATGAAACGGTCGATCCGATCGCCGCCATCCCGCAGGTGGTGGAACTCAATATCGGCCACTTCCTGATCGGGGAGGCGATCTTCGTCGGCCTCGGCCCCGCCATCGCGAAGATGCGCGTGCTGATGGACGAGGCCAGATCTTGAGGGCTTGGGCGTGATCCTCGGCATCGGCGCCGACATCAGCGACATCCGGCGCATCCGCCAGAGCCTGGAGCGGCACGGCGAGCGGTTCGAGGACCGCTGCTTTACCGCCATAGAGCAGGCGCGCGCGCACCGCCGGGGCGACCCGGCCGACACCTACGCCAAGCGTTTCGCCGCCAAGGAGGCCTGCGCCAAGGCGCTGGGCACCGGCATCCGCCGCGGAGTCTTCTGGCGTGACATGGGGGTGGTGAACCTGCCGAGCGGCCAGCCGACCATGGCGCTGACCGGCGGCGCGGCCGAGCGTCTGAGCGAGATCACCCCGCCGGGCATGGTCGCCCGCATCCACCTCACGCTCAGCGACGAGGTCCCTTACGCCCAGGCGTTCGTGGTGATCGAGGCCGTTCCGGCCGAGTAGGGCTTTACGGCCGCCCCCGCAGCCCCTAGCCAACGCAGGGTTGTCAGGAAGAGGAAAGCCGCATGGCGTCCGGTCTGGTCGCGTTGCTCGACGACGTGGCGGGTATCGTCAAGATCACGGCGGCGTCGCTGGACGATGTCGGAGCCGCCGCCGGCAAGGCGGGCTCCAAGGCCGTGGGCGTCGTCGTCGACGACACGGCGGTGACCCCTGGCTACGCCATGGGCTTCACGCCCGATCGCGAGCTGCCGATCGTCTGGAAGATCGCGCTGGGCTCCCTGCGCAACAAGTTCTTTTTCCTGCTGCCGGGCGCGTTGCTGCTCAGCGCCTTCGCGCCCTGGGCGTTGACGCCGGTGCTGATGATCGGCGGCGCCTATCTCAGCTTCGAAGCGGCCGAGAAGATCATCGAGATCTTCGCCCACCACGAGGATGTCGAAACTACCTCCGACCTCGCCCTCAGCTCCACCGAGCTCGAAAAGCAGAAGGTGGACGGCGCCATCCGGACCGACCTGATCCTGTCCGCCGAGATCATGGCCATCGCCCTGGGCGAAATCTCCGACATGCCGTTGACCATGCAAGCGGCAGCCTTGGCCTTGGTCGGCCTGTTGATCACCATCGGCGTCTATGGCGTCGTCGCCTTCATCGTGAAGATGGACGATATCGGTCTGCATCTGTCCCAGCGCAGGAACGCCGGCAGTCGAGCGCTCGGGCGCGGCCTGGTGAAGGCCATGCCGGCAGTGCTCAGCACGCTCGCCAGCGTCGGCACGGCCGCCATGCTGTGGGTCGGCGGCGGCATCATCGTCCACGGCCTGCATGAGTTTCATTTCACCCCGATCCCCGACTGGGTCGAGGGCTTCCAGCATCTGGCGGCGCAAATCCCGGGCGTCGGAGCGGTCGCCGGCTGGCTGGCCTACGCCGCCGGCTCGGCCGTGGTCGGTCTGGTGGTGGGGAGCGTCATCGCCGGCCTGCTGCACCTTTTCCCCAGGAAAAAGGCCCACTAGGCGGAACATTGTCCCTCCGTCGCGACTCTGCATAGCGTGACCGTGTGGGGGGCGGTCCGGCGCGCTTGCTTGCAGCTGGGACGTCCGCCTCCAAGAACGAGAGGGAGAGCGACGTGAAGACCGAATGGACGATCGCGGCCATCGCCGCCGCCAGCCTGCTCGCCGTAGCCTGCGGCCAGAAGGATGAAGCGACTTCGAAGAACGAGGCCCAGGCCCCGCCGGCCGCCGCTACGGCGGCGCCGAACGCCGCCGACACCATCAAGGCCCGCCAAACCAACCTCAAGAAGCTCGGCGGCGCCCTGAAGGCGATGACCGACGAGTCGAAGAAGGGCAACGCCGATCTGGCGGTGTTCAAGACCCAGGCCCCGATCATCGCCGGCCTCGCGCCGCAACTGCATGACTGGTTCCCGGCCGGCACCGGGGCGGAAGCCGGGGTGAAGACAGCCGCCAAGCCGGAGATCTGGGCCCAGCCCGACGTCTTCAAGCAGCGCGCCGACGCCTTCGCCGCCGCCGCCGCCAAGTTCTCGACCACCGTCGACGGCGGCGATCTCGCCGCCATCAAGGCCGGCGTGCCCGTTCTCGGCGGCGCCTGCCGCGAGTGCCACCAGACCTTCCGTCAACGGGACGAATCCTGATGGCGTCGGCGCCGCCGCCCGGCGAAGGGGCGGCGGCCCTCGCCAGGGTGTGGGACGTTCCAGTGCGCGTCGTCCACTGGACGATGGTGTTCCTGTTCGCCTTCTCCTGGTGGTCGGTCGAAAACCACGAGATGGACTGGCACAGGCTTTCGGGCCTGACCCTGCTCGGCCTCCTGGTGTTCCGCATCCTCTGGGGCTTCTTCGGCGGCTCGACGGCGCGCTTCTCCAGCTTCGTGCGCGGTCCGGGCGCGGTGATCCGCTACGCCCGCGCCCTGGTCGGCAAGGGCGAGGGCGAGGCCTATCACGGGCACAACCCGCTGGGCGGGCTCAGCGTCATGGCGATGCTGCTGCTGCTGGTCGCCCAGGTCAGCTTCGGCCTCTTCGCCGTCGACGTGGACGGGCTGGAGTCGGGCCCGCTCTCGACCTACGTCAGCTTCGAGACCGGCCGCGCCGCCGCCAAGGTGCATGAGACGACCTTCGACCTGCTGTTGATCGTCATCGGCCTGCATGTGGTCGCCGTGTTCAGCTACCTGATCTTCAAGCGCGAAAACCTGATCGGGGCGATGTTCACCGGCCGTCGCCGCGGGATGGCCGATCCACTGCGCGGCGCGCCGATCTGGGTGTTCGTGCTCATCGCGGCCATCGCGGCCGCCGTCGCCTGGTGGCTGTCCAAGGGCGCCAGCCCGCCGTTCGGGGGGTAGGGGTCGGCGACGTAACCTTCTGGAAGGTGAGCGTTGCGTTTCGTTGCTAGATCAGATCAGACGAGGCTGCTGAGGTGCTGGGAAATTGCCTCGAAGGACGCGTTCGACTAACTGCGAGAACAAGGCGGTGTCCAAAAAGTAGTTCGGATAGGCTCGTTTCAGTGCGTTGATGTCGGCGACCGAAACCAAAACGACTTGATTTCGAGAATTATCGGGAATTTGGCTCTCTAGCTCGGTGTACACACGGTTAGCTTCAGCGGACTCTTTGGCTTTGTAGCGTCTTACGGTGACGCGGTTCTCATCGGGGTCCAACTGCACGATAAAGTACTTCGCATCTTTGGCTGACCCGAGAGTGTCGAGGGTTGTATTGTAGGCACGGAGCATGTCGCGGGCTCGCAGCCGTTGTGCAAGGTCAGCGAGTTCAGCGACCAGTTCGGCTTTGTCTACCGGCGTATCGGGTACCGGCGGGCTATGCTCGATTGCCGCGATGGCGGCGCTCATGAGGGCGAAGAACCTTAGCCAATCTTCGTCACCCTGATTGGACTTCAGCGCTTGACGCGTGAAAATCCCTACCGCCTCCACAGCAGTGGCCCAAGCGTGTTGCTGTTGGGTGCGAATTTGAATTTCAACTCGAAGGCCGTTGTAGGCTTCGGTCGCTACCGTCCCGACATACTCGTATATTAGGTGCACTGACCTGTAGCCATCGGGCTTCGGGAAAGCGATGTAATCCTTCTCGTTCCGAAATTTATGGTCGAACCTGCCCTCGCGATACACTGATGCAAGCTCATAAACTTGCTTCAATCTACCAAAGACGGCTCTGCACCCGGCGATATCTTGCATCTGGGTCATGCGCATCGTCGGGCGCGCTACAAGTTTGCGATGGATCGAGTCCAAGCGCTTCGCCCGCTGGGCGATGATAACCGTTGGCGCTACTTTGCGAGCCCGATGGCGCAGTGTGATTTGGAAGGTATTCAAGGGGTAGGCATGAGCTGCCCGCCAATTGTTGAGCACGGCTAGTGCGTGTAGACCTTCGGCGCTCACCACGGGAAATTCCATCCCCCCGAGGGACCGGCCGGCGGCATTTACCTGTTCCGGCTCAAACTCAGGTACAGCCCACGCCAAGTCGAATCTCCGTGTCTGACCGCTCACTTCGATCACAAGGCCATGACCGCGGCAAATGTCCGGCGAGATAGGCAGGAGCAGCATCTTCGTCTTAGCGCTGCTGTGCGGCCGGTCAGCTTCGATATCCGTGACGGATCCAGGATCATCCGACGGCCTGCGCCCGGCCGGCTCCGGCGACTGGACGGTCGAGCTCGGCGCGCTGGAGGCGCCGCTCTCGCGCCGCTACCCTCAGGCGCTCGACCGATTGAAGCTGCTCTAGCTTGGCCGCCTCATCCGCGCCCCAATGAGCGCATACGCCCGTGGCGCTTGCCGATGCCCCGGGGGGCGTCTAGCTAGGCGTTTCTGCAAGCTTCCCACGGATTGTTCATGACCGACGCCGCCGACACGAAGCCGACCGAGGAGTCCGGCGCGGTCAAGGAACTGATCGAGATCGTCAAGACGGTCGGCTACGCGCTGCTGATCGCCCTGGTGCTGCGGGTTCTGCTGTTCCAGCCCTTCACCATCCCGTCCGCCTCGATGGTGCCGACGCTGCTGGAAGGCGATTACATCATCGTTTCCAAGTTCTCGTACGGCTACAGCCGTCATTCGATCCCGTTCAGCCCGCCGCTGTTCAGCGGCCGCATCCTCGGCGGTCAGCCCAAGCGGGGCGACATCGTGGTGTTCAAGCTGCCGCGCGACGGGCACACCGACTACATCAAGCGCCTGATCGGGCTGCCGGGCGACCGCGTGCAGGTGATCGGCGGCGTGGTCTACATCAACGGCAAGATGATCCCGCGCACGCCGCTGGCGCCCGAGATGGAGCAGTCGGACTATGGCTTCACCCGCGAGGTGGAGCGCTACAGCGAGACCATGGACAACGGCCGCACCTACGTCACCGGCGACTACGGCCCCGACGGCGAGGTGGACAACACCGGCGTCTACATCGTGCCGGAGGGCAACTACTTCTTCATGGGCGACAACCGCGACAACTCCCTGGACAGCCGCTTCCCGACCGCCGTCGGCGTCGGCATGGTCCCGGCCGAAAACCTGGTCGGCAAGGCGGAGATCATCCTGCTGTCGTGGAACAAGGAAGCCTCGCTGTTCAAGCCCTGGACCTGGGTGACCGAGGCGCGGTTCAATCGCTTCTTCCATCTCCTGAAGTGATGGTTGTGATCGGGCTGGGCCGATGAACGCCAGATCGAACGCGGTCCACACGCTCGAAGCGCGGATCGGCTATCGCTTCAAGGATCGCGAGCTGCTGGAGCGGGCCCTGACCCACGCCAGCACCGGCGAGGGCGCGCGCAAGACGGCCAACAACGAAGTGCTGGAGTTCGTGGGCGACCGCGTGCTCGGGCTGCTGGTGGCCGAGGCCCTGGCGCGTCGCTATCCTGACGCCAGCGAAGGCCGGCTGGCCCCGATCTACAACGGTCTCGTCAGCCGCGAGACCTGCGCGCGCGTGGCCCGTGGGATCGACCTCGGTTCGGCTCTGCGGATGAGCGGTTCGGCGACCAAGATGGGCGCGCGCGACCGCACATCGGTGCTGGCCGGGGCCTGCGAGGCCCTGATCGCCGCCGTCTATCGCGACAGCGACCTGGAGACGACGCGCGGCGTCTTCACCGCGCTCTGGCGCGAGGCGTTCGCCGAAGACAACCCCACGCGCGGCCGCGACGCCAAGAGCGCCCTGCAGGAATGGGCCCAGGCGGCGCACCGCACCCTGCCGGTCTACAGCGTGGTCGACCGCAGCGGACCGGACCACGCCCCGACCTTCACCGTCGAGGTGATCGTCGACAGCCTGCCGCCCCAGGCGGCCAAGGGCGCCTCGCGGCAGGAGGCCGAGAAGGCCGCCGCCCAGGCCCTGCTTATCCGTGAAGGACTTTGGTCATGAGCCGCGCAGGCTTCGTCGCCGTGATCGGCGCGCCCAACGCGGGCAAATCGACCCTGGTGAACCGGCTGGTCGGCTCCAAGGTCTCGATCGTCACCCAGAAGGTGCAGACGACGCGGTTCCCGGTGCGCGGTGTGGCCATCGAGGGCGACGCCCAGATCGTGCTGGTCGACACCCCCGGCATCTTCACGCCGCGCCGCCGGCTCGACCGCGCCATGGTCCGGTCCGCCTGGGCGGGCTCGGAAGACGCCGACGCCGTCGTCCACCTCGTCGACGTGCACTCGGAGCTGGCCGTCGAGGACGGCACGGGCAAGGCGGCCGACCGCCGCTCGGCCGACGACGTGCAGATGATCGTCGAAGGCCTCAAGGCCGCCGGCAAACAGGTGATCCTGGCGCTCAATAAGATCGACGGCGTCAAGCGAGAGCGCCTGCTGGCGGCCGCCAAGAGCCTGTTCGACACCGGCGTCTATTCGGAAGCCTTCATGATTTCGGCCGCCCAGGGCGACGGGGTGCTCGACTTGAAGGCCAGGCTCGCCGGCCTGATGCCCGAGGGCGAGTGGCTCTATCCCGAAGACCAGGCCGCCGACATGCCGGTGCGCCTGCTCGCCGCCGAGATCACCCGCGAGAAGGTCTATCTGCGCGTCCACGAGGAGCTGCCGTACTCGGCCAATGTCGAGACCACCGCCTTCGAGGAACGGCCCGACGGCTCGGCGCGCATCGAACAGACCATCTTCGTCGAACGCGAGAGCCAGCGGCCCATCGTGCTCGGAAAGGGCGGCCAGACGGTGAAGTGGATCGGCGAGGCGTCGCGCACCGAGCTCTGCGACATCCTCGACCGCAAGGTGCACCTGTTCCTCACGGTGAAGGTGCGCGAAACCTGGGCCGACGAGCGCTCGACCTACGAAGGGCTCGGCCTCGACTTCGATGCCTGACCCCGCGCCCGAGCCCGACCGTCCGGACCTCGACGCCTATTTCGAGCGTATCGGCTACAGCGGCTCGACCAGCCCGACGCTCGACGTGCTCGCCGCCCTGCAGCGGCTGCATCCGGCCGCCATACCGTTCGAGGCGATCGACGCCTTCCTCGGGCGGCCGATCGACATTTCTCCGGCGGCGGTGGAGCGCAAGCTGATCGCCGACAGGCGTGGCGGCTACTGCTACGAGCAGAACGGCCTGTTCAAGCGCGTGCTGACCGCACTCGGCTATCAGGTCATCGGCCTGATCGGCCGCGTGCAGTGGCAAGCGGCGGACGATGCGCCCGAGCGGCCTCGCACGCACATGGCGCTCAAAATCCGGGTGCGGGGCAACGACTGGCTGGCCGACGTGGGCTTTGGCGGCTCGACGCTGACCGCGCCGGTGCTGTGGATGCCGGAAACCCCGCAGACCACGCCGCACGGGACCTATCGCCTGGTCGCCAAAGGCCCGGAAACCGTGCTGCAGCAGGAGGTGGAGGGCGAGTGGAAGCGGGTCTACACCCTCTCGCCCGACCCGCAGCTGGATGTCGACTACCTGCCCGCCAACTGGTGGAGCAGCGCCAACCCCGAGAGCCGCTTCCGCAAGAACCTGATCGCGACGCGGTCGCCGGAGGGGGTGCGGCTCAACCTGCTCAACAACCGATTGACGGTGCGGCCGGTCGACGGCGAACCGGTGCGTCGCCTGCTCGATGTCGATGGGCTGGAGCGCTGCCTCGCCGAAGATTTCCTCCTGCCGGTCGATCCCGACTGGCGGCCGGCCTTGGCCCGGGCGGTCGAAATCGGCGAGCAAGCCTGATGGAGTGGGAGGACGAAGCCTACGTCCTCGCGGCCCGCGCCCATGGCGAGACCGGCGCCATCGTCGACCTCCTGACCGAAACCCACGGCCGGTTCGCCGCCCACATCGCCGGCGGCGCGTCGCGACGCATGAAGCCGCTGCTGCAGCCGGGGTCGCGCGTCATCGCCCGCTACCGCGCGCGGATTTCCGAGCAGCTCGGCGCGGCGACGCTGGAGCCGATGGGGCAGGGGGTCGGGGTTCTGTTCGACGATCCGCTCGCCCTGGCCGGCCTCGCCGCCGCCGCCGCCGTGGTCGCCCAGGCCCTGCCGGAGCGCGAGCCGCACCCCGGGGCCTTCCACGCCCTCGAAGCCCTGATCGCCGCGCTCGAGCACCCGTCGGTCTGGCCCGCGGTCTACGTCCGCTTCGAAGCCGGCTTGCTCGACGACCTCGGCTTCGGCCTCGACCTGTCGAAATGCGCCGCCACCGGATCGCTCGACGATCTCGTCTGGGTCAGCCCGCGCACCGGCCGGGCGGTCAGCCGCCTCGCCGGCGAGCCCTACCGCGACCGCCTGCTGCCGCTGCCGCCGTTTATGCTCTCGGCCCAGGGCGGCCTGAGCTCGGGCGACGTCGGCGCCGGTCTGAACCTCACCGGGCATTTCCTGGAAGGCTTCGTGTTCGGCCCACTGAACAGGCCGCTCCCGCCGGCCCGCGCCTGGCTTCTGGACCGGTTGCGCGAATCGAGCCGGCTCTGACGGCCGGCGGTTGCCGCTGTCAAAAACCTCGGGTTAGAGTCCGGGCCGATGAGTTTGCTCGAGTCCGACCTTGCCCTGTTGCAGACGGCCGCCTTGTTCGATCTCTCCACGGCGGAGGGGCGTAAGGAGTCGGTGACCCGCCTGCGATCGCTGTTCTATCGATTGCATCAGGTGCTTCGGCCGCGCTCGACGCTGGAGATCGGCGCCAAGGAAGCGACCTTCTCGCGCACCATTCGGAAGCTCCTGCCCGAGACGCGCGCCGTCGCCTTCGAGGCCAACCCTTTCGTCTTTCGGAAGCAGAAGAAATACTCCGATCCGAAGCGGGAAGGCGTCGAGTACCGCAATCTCGCCGTCGCCGACGTGACCGGAACCACCACATTCTTCGTCCAGACCCGCCGCGGCGACCGCCCCGTGAAGCCGACGCTCGGCTCCAACTCCCTGATGCCGCGCGCCGGAGAGGTGGAGACCATGGAGGTGGAGGTCCCGGCGACGCGGATCGACGACCACATCCGGAATGAAAAGATCAAATCCCCGATGACCGCCTGGATCGATGTCGAGGGCGCGGTCGGCATCGTGCTGCCCGGCATGCAATCGGCGATGGCGAATTTTCTGATGATCCTCGTCGAGGTCGAGGAGCGTCCGTTCTGGGAAGGCCAGTGGCTGTGGCCGCAGGTGCAGGCCTTCATGTTCGAGAACGGCTTCACCGCCGTGGCGCGCGATTTCGAGTACGACAGTCAGAACAATGTGCTGTTCTCCGCAACGACGTGCTGCTGCGCCCGGAGGTTCGCCTGGAACTGGCCCACTTCTACGCCGGCGTCCGCCCGCCGGACGTCGAGGTGAAGGTGCTGACCCACCTGGAGCAGGAAGCCCTGGCTCTCGGTCCCGAGGCCTTCGCCGAGAAAATGGCCGCCCAGGCCGCCAGGCTGGAAGCCAAGGAGGCCGCCAGGACGGCGGCTCGCGCGGCGAAACCGGCCGAAGCGAACCCCGGCGCTTCCTGAGGGCGCTCCGAGCCGTCATCATCGACGGCTTGAGAGATTGTTGATTCTGCCATGACCACACACGTTCCCCCACCGTCGCCCGAAGACGGCCGCATCATCGACGAGCCGCTGATGGAGGCGCTTTCGCGCCGCTATCTGGCCTACGCCCTGTCGACCATCGGCTCCCGCGCCCTGCCGGACGTGCGCGACGGCCTGAAGCCGGTGCACCGCCGCGTGCTCTACGCGATGAACAACATGCGGCTGAATCCCGACGCCGCCGCCCGCAAGTGCGCCAAGGTGGTCGGGGAGGTGATGGGTAACTTCCACCCGCACGGCGACCAGTCGATCTACGACGCCCTGGTGCGCCTGGCCCAGGAGTTCGCCCAGCGCATTCCGCTGGTCGAAGGGCAGGGCAACTTCGGCAACATCGACGGCGATAACGCCGCGGCCATGCGCTACACCGAGTGCAGGATGACCTCGGCGGCCATGCTGCTGCTCGACGGCATCGACGAGGACGCGGTCGACTTCCGCCCCACCTACGACGGCCAGGATGAAGAGCCGGTCGTACTGCCGGGCGGCTTCCCGAACCTGCTGGCCAACGGCTCCAGCGGCATCGCCGTCGGCATGGCCACCTCGATCCCGCCGCACAATCCGATCGAGTTGATCGACGCCTGCCATGTGCTGCTGAAGGATCCGAACGCCACGACGGCCGACCTCGTGGCCCTGGTGAAGGGACCGGACTTCCCGACCGGCGGCGTCATCGTCGAACCGGCCGCCAGCCTTCTGGAGACCTACGAAACCGGCCGCGGCGGCGTTCGCCTGCGAGCCCGCTGGACCCGAGAGGACACCGGCCGGGGAACCTACCAGATCGTCGTCACTGAGATTCCGTATCAGGTGAAGAAGGCCGAGCTGGTCGAGCAGCTGGCCGACCTGATCGAGAGCAAGAAGGCCATCCTGCTGGGCGACGTGCGCGACGAGTCCGCCGAGGACGTTCGCCTGGTGCTCGAACCGAAGAGCCGCAACATCGAGCCCGAAGTGCTGATGGAGAGCCTGTTCAAGCTCTCCGACCTCGAGACGCGCTTCTCGGTGAACATGAACGTGCTGGACGCGCGCGGCACGCCCGGCGTGATGGGCCTGAAGCCGGCCCTGCAGGCCTTCCTGGATCACCGACGCGAGGTGATCGTCCGCCGCGCCCGGCACCGTCTCGGCAAGATCGAGGCGCGGCTGCACATCCTGGACGGCCTGCTGATCGCCTACCTCAACCTCGACGAGGTGATCCGCATCGTCCGCTACGAGGAAGAGCCGAAGCAGAAGCTGATCGCCGCCTTCGACCTTTCGGACATCCAGGCCGACGCCATCCTCAACACCCGCCTGCGCCAGTTGGCGCGGCTGGAGGAGATGGAGATCCGCCGCGAACACGCCGAACTGGCCGAGGAGCGCGACGGCATCGTCAAGATGCTGGGTTCGGACCGCCTGCAGTGGAAGCTGGTCGGCAATGGCCTGGACCAGGCCCGCGAGGCGCTCCTGAAAATGAAGGGCCTGCTGCCGCCCCATGTCTCGATCGGCGCCCGCCGCAGCGATTTCGCCGAAGCCCCGGTCATCGACGCCGACGCCGCGGTCGAGGCCATGGTTCCGCGCGAGCCGATCACCGTCATTCTTTCCGAGAAGGGCTGGATCCGCGCCGCCAAGGGCCGCGTCGACGATCCTTCGGAGCTGAAGTTCAAGGAGGGCGACAAGCTCGGTTTCCTGGTCCCGGCGGAGACGACGGACAAGCTGCTGATCTTCGCCTCCGACGGCCGGTTCTTCACCATCGGCTGCGACCGCCTGCCGGGCGCGCGCGGCCATGGCGAGCCCTTGCGCCTGATGATCGAGCTCGACGATCGGGTGAAGATCGTCGACGTCTTCCCGCACAAGGCCGGGGCCAAGCGCATGATCGCGTCGAAGGAAGGCTACGGCTTCATCCTGCCGGAGGACGAGGCCCTGGCGAACCGCAAGGCGGGCAAGCAGGTGCTGAACGGCGAGGCCCTGATCAGCCTGCCGGCCAACGGCGACCAGGCAGCTGTCATCGGCGACAACGGCAAGCTGCTGATCTTCCCGCTTTCCGAGCTGCCCGAGATGCCGCGCGGCAAGGGCGTCAAGCTGCAGAGCTACAAGGAAGGCGGGCTGCGCGACGCCGCGATCTTCCCCTCCGCCGACGGGATGACGACGGTCGACGCCTCGGGCCGCACCCGGGCCTGGCCGGAGTGGAAGGAATGGATCGGCCGCCGCGCGGCGTCGGGCCGCCTGGCGCCCAAGGGCTTCCCGGCCACCAAGCGCTTCCGTCCGCGTTGATAGCGTTCGGCTGACGTCAGGAACGGGCTCCGCTATGCTGAACTTCGGGGGCGTAGAGGGTTTCATGAGCCGAAGGGTGTGGCGGCCGCTCGTGCGGCTGGCGGCCGGAGTACTGGGATTGGCGGTCGCCGGCGGGGCGCTCGCCCAGCCGCGCCTCGCGCCCGGCGCCGCCCCGACCTCGGCCGCCGACGCCGCGGCCGAGCAACTGGGCTTCGACGCGTCCAAGCTGACGACCCTGCGCCACTTCATGCAGAAGCAGGTCGACGACGGTCAGATCGCCGGGGCGGTGACCCTGCTTGCGCGTCACGGACGCATCGTCAGCGTCGATGCGTTCGGCCAGCGCGACCTCGTCGCGGGCGATCCGATGCAGCCCGACACCATCTTCCGCATCCGCTCCGAGACCAAGCCGATCACCGGCCTGGCCATGATGATCCTCTACGACGAGGGGCTTTGGGCGCTGGACGACCCGGTGACCAAGTTCATCCCCGAGTTCGAAAAGCTGCAGGTCGTCACCGGCCAGGACGCCGACGGCGCGCCGATCCTCGAACCGGTCAGCCGGCCGGCCACCATGCGCGAGCTGATGACCCATACGGCCGGCTTCGCCTACGGCCTGGCCGAAGACGGCCCGGCCGACACCGCCTATCTTCGCGCCGGCGTCCTGCAGTCGACCTCGATGCAGGAGATGATCGACCGCATCGCCGGCCTGCCGCTCTACGCCCAACCCGGCGTGCGCTGGCGCTACAGCGCGGCGACCGACATCCAGGGCGCCATCGTCGAACGCCTGAGTGGCATGAGCCTCGCCGACTTCATGCAGAGCCGCATCTTCGGCCCGCTCGGCATGGTCGACACCGGCTTCTACGTGCCGACCGACAAGCTCGGCCGCCTGGCCACCCTCTACGACATCGACCCGGCCACCAACCGCCTGGCGCCGGCGCCCGATCGCATCGACGACCTGACCAAGCCGCCCGGCATGGCCAGCGGCGGCGGCGGTCTCTACTCGACGGCGACCGACTACGCCCGCTTCGCCCAGATGATCCTCAACCGCGGCGAGCTCAACGGCGTGCGCCTGCTGAAGCCCGAGACCGTGGCGCTGATGGGGGAAAATCACCTGCCGCCCAGCTTCTCGGTGACCTCGAACGGCATTCGCCCGTCGCCGCTCGGAGAAGGCGTCGGCTTCGGCCTCGACTGGGCCGTGGTCACCGATCCCACGCTGTCGCATCAGCCGGTGGGGAAGGGCACGCTTTCCTGGGGCGGTTCATCGGGCACATGGTTCTGGATCGACCCTGTGCACGACCTGATCTTCATCGGCATGATCCAGCGCCTCGGCGGAACCGGGGGAGGACTGGACTGGACGACGCGGGTGCTTACGTATCAGGCTCTGACCGACCCGGCGAAATGACCGGAGCCCGGTTCTAGGGGGAAGCCATGAGCGGACTCGTCGTCCTTCTGATCGTCATCGCAGTCATCGTCGTCCTCGGCCTGATGGTCATGGGCGCCTACAATCGCCTGGTGCGGCTGCGGCAGTTCGCCAACCAGGCCTTCGCCGACATCGATGTGCAGCTGAAACAGCGCCACGACCTGATCCCCAATCTGGTCGAGACCGTGAAAGGCTACGCCACCCACGAGAAGGGCACGCTGGAGGCCGTCATGGCCGCTCGCAGCGCCGCGACCAGCGCCACCGGCGTGGAAGCCAAGGTCGGCGCCGAAAACATGCTGACCGGCGCCCTCGGTCGCCTGTTCGCCGTCGCCGAGGCCTATCCGGACCTCAAGGCCAACCAGAACTTCCTGGCCCTGCAGCGCGACCTTTCGGACATCGAGAACAAGCTGGCGGCCGCCCGCCGCTTCTTCAACAACGCCGTCAGCGAGTTCAACGCGGCGGTGCAGCAGTTCCCGGCCGTGCTGATCGCCGGGATGTTCGGCTTCAAGGAACGCGACTTCTTCGACCTCGGCGAGACCCGCGCCCAGGTCGAGCAGGCGCCCAGCGTGAAGTTCTGAGCTGCGCCCTCGTCCTTCGACAGGCTCAGGATGAGGGCTACTTTTGACGGCGGTTCAGTGAAATCCTCATCCTGAGCTTGTCGAAGGACGAGGATTTCAGGCTCCGTCTGAAAGGATCAAAGCCCATGGAGGCCGTCGGCCTTCAGACCCACATCTGGAACAACAACCTGCGCTCGGCCTTCCTGCTGGCCGGGTTCCCCGTGCTGCTGCTCGGCATGGTGTACTTCATCGTGCTCGGCATGATCGGGGCCGGCTATCTGCCGGCGCAGGGCGACGCGGTAGCGGCCTCGTTCGGCTACATGCTGGCCGCCGCGCCCCTGGCGATCGGCGTCTCGCTGGTGTGGTTCGCCATCGCCTACTTCGCCAATACCTCGATCATCGACGCCCTGACCGGTGCGCGGCCGGTGACGCGCAACGAGGAGCCCGAGCTCTACAACCTGCTCGAAAACCTCTGCATCTCGCGCGGCCTGCCGATGCCGGGGCTGCACATCATCGAGACCGACGCCCTGAACGCCTTCGCTAGCGGCGTGACCCAGAAGCAGTACGCCGTCACCGTCACCCGCGGCCTGATGCGGGCCCTGAACAAGGACGAGTTGGAGGCGGTGCTCGGCCATGAGCTGACCCACATCCTCAGCCGCGACGTGCGCACCATGGTCATCGCCTCGGTGTTCGCGGGCATCATCACCCTGCTGGCCCAGGTGATCTTCCGGGCGATTATGTGGGGCGGCGTCGGCCGCTCCAGCGGCCGTGACGAGAAGCGGGGCGGAAACGTCATCCTCGTCGTCATCGCCCTGGCCGTGGCCGCCGTGGGCTATGTGCTGGCCATCGTCATCCGCATGGCTCTTTCGCGCCAGCGCGAGTTCGTCGCCGACGCCGGGGCCGTGGCCCTGACTAAGAACCCCGACGCCATGATCTCGGCCCTGCAGAAGATCAGCGGCCGCTCTCAGCTAGAAGCGCCGGACAGCGTGCGCGGCATGTTCATCGAGAACGGCGGCGAGGGTGGCGCGAGAAGCGCCATGGGCCTGTTCGACACCCATCCGCCGATCGAAAAGCGCATCGCCGCCCTGGTGCAGTACGCCGGCGGTCAGGTCCGCGAACCGGCCTACGACGACCGCGCCTTCGAGCCCGCGGCGAGTTACGAGCCAGTGACTTATGAGCCGGAGCAGTCATCGCATGAAACCGGCGGTCCATGGGGGCAGCGCCGCCCTCGAGGGCCGTGGGGCTAATCGGCGCCTCCCCCGGGATCGATTCCGCCCCTTCTCCCCTTGCGGGAGAGGGTTCTCGGGTCGAATTCGGTCTGACCTAGGGCTCGCTCACTGTCGCCATCGTGGCCCGCTCGCGTGCGCTCAATAGCGCCCAGCCGCCCGGCTTCAGCACCTCCAGCGGCGAGAAGCGGGCCTTGTAGTCCATCTTCGGACTGCCCGGCACCCAGTAGCCCAGATAGACGTAGGGCAGGCCGGTCAGGCAGGCCTGGATCACATGATCGAGGATGATGAAGGCCCCGAGGCTGCGCCTGGTCATGTCGGGGTCGTAGAAGCTGTAGACCAGCGACAGGCCGTCGGCGAGCACATCGACCAGCACGCAGGCCACCAGGTCGCCGGGGCCCCGGTCCTTGGAGCCCAGCCGGTATTCGATGATGTGGGTGCGGACGGCCGTGTCCTCGACCATGGCCACGAAGTCCGGCCAGGTCATGTCGGCCATGCCGCCCTCGGCGTGTCGGGCGAGCAGGTAGCGACGCAGCAGCTCGAACTGCTCCATGGTCGCTTCGCTCTCGACGAGGTGGCGTTCCAGGTCTTCGTTGCGGCTCAGGATGCGGCGCTCCGAGCGCGAGAAGATGTATTCGCCGGCCGGCAGTCGGGCCGACATGCAGGCGCGGCAGCTTTCGCAGGCCGGGCGATAGGCGATGTTCTGAGAACGGCGGAACCCCACCTGGGTCAGGCTGTCGTTGACGGCCGCGCCCTCGGTCAGCGGCAGGTGCGCGAAGACCTTCCGCTCCTCCCGGCCCGGCAGATAGGGGCAGGGCGTCGGGGCGGTGAGGAAGAACCGAAGCTGTCGCTGCGGCAGATAGTGCGTCACGTCGCCGAACGGCCTTTCGGGCAGGGGTGAGCGACGATTAGGGCCGATGTCGAAGCGCTTCGCAAGGGTCGCGCTTCCGCTCATCGTCAGAGGCCTTCGTCCGGCGGCAACACGGGCTTTTCGTGCAGCAGCACCAGGGCGATGCGGCGATTGCCGGCCAGGGTCGGATCGTCCGGATAGAGCGGATCGGAATTGGCCTTGCCGGCCACCTGATAGACGCGGTCGTTGTCGATGCCGGCGCCCTGCAGGATCTGTCGGGCGACATCGGCGCGCTGCGCGCTCAGCGCCCAGTCGCCTTCGCTCTTGACGCCCTGGGTCGCGCTGGTGTGCCCGCTGATGGTGATGCGGTTGGGCAGCTGATTGACCACGCGCGCGACGGCGCGCAGCAGCAGGCGGGCGCGATCGTTCGGCTGGGCCGAGCCCTCCTTGAACATCGAACGACCATCCTGGTCGACCAGCTGGATGCGCAGCCCCTCGGGGGTCTGGTCGATCAGCAACTGCTTCGACAGCTCGGCCAGCTCCGGCATGTCCTGCAGCGCCTGGCGCAGGGACTGGGCGGCCGACTGGAAGCTCTGTTGTTCCTTTTTCGACAGGGCGTTGCGCAACTCGTCTTCGCTGGCCCCGGCGAGGGTGTCCTGGGAGGCGGAGTTTTCGTGAGTCGGGCTCTCGGGCGACAGGTTCTCGACCACCGACATGCTGCCGGCGGCCATGGCGCCGTCCTCGCCGAGGGCCGTGCCGCCGAGGATGCCGCCGGAGCCCGATTGAGTCGCCGAGACGCTGGCGGGCGCAAAATAATCGGCGATGCCGCGCTTCTGTTCCGGGCTGGTGGTATTGATCAGCCACATCAGCAGGAAGAAGGCCATCATGGCGGTCACGAAATCGGCGTAGGCGACTTTCCACGCGCCGCCGTGGTGGCCGCCGCCGACCACCTTCTTGACCTTCTTGATGACGATCGGCTGACCGCCGACGGATGCCATATGGCTAACCCCACTTAACCCTGGGTCTGCAAGGTGGTCGGTGGTCGTTAAGATGGAGTTGCCGGGCTTGATTCCGGACGGGAGAATTTCATGAAAGTCGCTTTCATCGGCCTGGGTGTCATGGGTTATCCGATGGCGGGCCACCTGGCCGCGGCCGGCCACGAGGTCGCCGTCTATAACCGCACCGCCGAGAAGGCCGAGCGTTGGGCGAAGCAGCATGGCGGCAAGGCCTCGCCCACGGCTGCGGGAGCCGCCGAGGGCGCCGAGCTCGTCGCCCTTTGCGTCGGCAACGACGACGACGTCCGCGCCGTCGTCACCGAGATTCTATCCGCCGTGGCGGCGGGCGGGATCATCGTCGATCACACGACCACCAGCGCCAAGGTCGCCCGCGAGATGGCCGAGCTGGCGGCGGGGCAGGGCAAGTTCTTCATCGACGCCCCGGTCAGCGGCGGCCAGGCCGGCGCCGAGAAGGGACAGCTCAGCGTCATGGCCGGCGGCGACGAAGCCGCCTACGCCCGGGCCGAGCCGGTGATCATGGCCTATTCCAAGGCCTCGCTGCGCATCGGAGAGAGCGGCGCCGGCCAGCTGACCAAGATGGTCAACCAGATCTGCATCGCCGGCGTGGTCCAGGGCCTCGCCGAGGCGGTGAACTTCACCAAGCACGCCGGTATCGACCCGGCCCTGGTGCTGCAGGCCGTCTCCAAGGGCGCGGCCCAGTCGTGGCAGATGGAGAACCGCTGGCCGACGATGATCGAGGGCAAGTTCGACTTCGGCTTCGCCGTCGACTGGATGCGCAAGGACCTGGGCATCGCCCTCGACGAGGCCGCCAGCAACGGCGCGCAACTGGAAATGACCAAGATCGTCGACGGTTACTACGCCGAGGTGCAGGAGCTGGGCGGGCGGCGTTGGGATACGTCGAGCCTGGCGGCGCGGTTGAAATAGGGGTGGGGCCGCCCCGCGTCCTTCGACACGCCGGCCGCGCCGGCTGCTCAGGATGACGACCTCAGTGGTTCTCGAGACCTGCGTCATGCTGAGCAGCGCCGAGAGGCGCGTGTCGAAGCACGCAAAGGCTGTCGGCGTCTGGACGCCGCCGCCAAACTCGACTTCAGTTCCCCCGCCGAACGATTCCGGCCCAACGAAAAACGAAACGCTTTAGGTGAGGACCATGGCGAACTACGACACCGGCGACATCGCCATCACGGCCCTGACCATCTCGGGCAACATCCTGATCAAGTTGCGCGACAAGGGCCTGCTGACCCCGGAGGAGGTCAACGAGATTCTGCGGGGCGCCAGCGCCGACATTCACCCAGCTCGCCAGGCGAACGTCGCGAAGCTGCTGGAAGAAGTCTTCCAGTTCAAATGATCTGGCGAGGAGCCTAGGTCAGATTCACACTGGCCCTCGAAAACTGTTCCTTCTCCCCTTGCGGGAGAAGGTGGCCCGCGCAGCGGGTCGGATGAGGGGTCTCGCAAACCTGACCGATTCACCCAGATGACTGCCTGATAGGGCGGTGCGACCCCTCATCCGTCGGCTTCGCCGACACCTTCTCCCGCAAGGGGAGAAGGGGCGACCCGCCTTCAGCTGAATGTCGACACGGTCTACGCCCCGAGCATCCGCGCGGCGCGCGGGGCGAAGTAGGTCAGCACGCCGCTCGCTCCCGCGCGCTTGAAGGCGCCCAGGCTTTCGATGATCGCGCGTTCCTCGTCGATCCAGCCGTTGCCGGCGGCGGCCATCAGCATCGCGTACTCGCCGCTCACCTGATAGGCGAAGGTCGGCACGCTGAAGGCTTCGACCACGCGGCGGACGATGTCGAGATAGGGCATGCCCGGCTTGACCATCACCATGTCGGCGCCCTCGGCCAGGTCCAGCGCCACCTCGCGCAGGGCCTCGTCGCCATTGGCCGGGTCCATCTGGTAGGTCTTCTTGTCGAGCTGTCCGGCCGAGAGCTTGGCCGAGCCGATGGCGTCGCGGTAGGGACCGTAGAAGGCCGAGGCGTACTTGGCCGCGTAGGCCATGATCATCACATCCTGATGGCCGCCCTTTTCGAGCGCCGAGCGCAGGGCGCCGACGCGGCCGTCCATCATGTCCGAGGGCGCCAGGATGTCGGCGCCGGCCTCGGCCTGCATGATCCCCTGTTCGATCAGGCGCTCGATGGTCGGGTCGTTGAGAATCTTGCCGTTCTCGATGACGCCGTCGTGGCCGTGGTCGGTGAAGGGATCGAGGGCGACGTCGGTGAGGACGCCGACTTCCGGCGCGGCGTCCTTCATTTCCTTGATCGCGCGGGCGATCAGCCCATCCGGATTTGCGGCGTCGGAACCCGCCGCGTCCTTCTTGGCGCCATCGATGTGCGGGAAGACGGCGATGGCCGGGATGCCGAGAGCGCGGGCCTCGACCGCCGCGCGGCGCACCTCGGCGATGGACAGGCGATCGACGCCCGGCATGGAGGCGACCGGCACGCGGCCCTCGCCCTCATGCACCACCAGGGTCCAGATCAGATCGGACGGCGCCAGGGTGGTTTCGCGCACCATGCGGCGAACCCAGTCGTTCTGGCGGAGACGGCGAAGGCGGAGGGCGGGGTAGCCCGCCTGAGGAATGCGGCTCATGCCGCCCCATCGCCGATGCGCCGCTCGGTGGCAAGACGAATGAAGCCGATCGCGGGGGCCAGCAGCAACCAGGCGGCCATCAGCAGCCACGACACCACGGCGATGAGGATCAGCGCGATCAGGCCGCCGTCGAGGCGCACCTCGGAGTCGTCGTAGGCGAAGCCTTCCCAGGCATCGAGATGGTCGACACTGAAGTGGATCAACTGGCCGACGCCCATCAGCCCCGCCCAGACCCCGGCGACCGTGCCGACGATCCCCAGGGCGAAAGCCACCCAGAAGATGCCGATCTGCCCGTCGTAGTGCCTGCGCAAAATCCCGGTCATCGCGTCGCGCTGCGAGTAGGCGATGATCACGGCGATCAGGCCCGGCACGCCCAGGAAGAACAGGGATGCGAAGAGCAGGGCGTAGTTGATCAGCGCCAGATTTCGGTCGCCTTCGCCGATCTTCGGCAGGGTCAGCGGCGTTTCGGTCATTCCAGCCTCGCGCGGTTCGCCAGCTTGCGCAGTCAGATTGACACCGTGCGCCCACCGGCTCACCTCAGCAAGCCGGGTTGGGGGACCGGCGATGGGACAAGACGATGGATTTCGCCCTCTCGGACGACCAGATCGCCATCCAGCAGACGGCCGAGGCGTTCGCCCGCGATCGTCTGACTCCGAACTCGGCCCGCTGGGACGAGGAGAAGCATTTCCCGGTCGAGGTGATGCGCGAGGCGGCGGGGCTCGGCTTCGCCGGCCTCTACGTCCGCGACGATGTCGGCGGTTCGGGCCTGTCACGGCTGGACTCGGTGATCGTTTTCGAGGCCCTAGCCGAGGGCGATGTCGCCACCGCGGCCTATCTCTCGATCCACAACATGTGCGCCTGGATGATCGACCGTTTCGGCTCGGACGATCTGCGCCGACGCTTCCTTCCGCGGCTGACGACCATGGAGCTGATCGCCAGCTACTGCCTCACCGAGCCCGGCTCGGGCTCCGACGCCGCGGCCCTGCGCACCACCGCCCGGCGCGAGGCCGGCGCCTATGTGCTCGACGGCGGCAAGGCCTTCATTTCCGGGGCCGGGGTTTCGGACCTCTATGTTGTCATGGCCCGCACGGGCGGGGAGGGGGCGGGCGGCGTCTCCGCCTTCGTGGTCGAGAAAGGGATGGCCGGGCTCAGCTTCGGAGCCAACGAGCGCAAGATGGGCTGGAACGCCCAGCCGACCGCGACGGTGCACTTCGACGGCGTGCGCGTGCCGGCCGAAAATCGCATCGGCGACGAAGGGCAGGGGTTCCGTTTCGCCATGGCCGGCCTCGATGGCGGCCGCCTCAACATCGCCGCCTGCTCCCTGGGGGGCGCCGGCTTCGCGCTGAAGACCGCGCGGAATTATCTCAGCCAGCGCAAGCAGTTCGGCCGGGCTCTGAAGGATTTCCAGGCGCTGCAATTCAAGCTGGCCGACATGGCGACCGAGCTGGAAGCCGCTCGCCTGATGGTCCGCCGCGGGGCGGACGCCTTGGATCGCGGCGATCCGCAGGCGACAATGTTCTGCGCCATGGCCAAGCGCTTCGCCACCGACGCCGGCTTCCATGTCGCCGACGAGGCCCTGCAACTGCACGGCGGCTACGGCTATTTGAAGGACTATCCGCTGGAGCGGATCGTTCGCGACCTTCGGGTCCACCGCATCCTGGAAGGGACCAACGAGATCATGCGTCTGATCGTTTCCCGGGAGTTGTTGCGTGACTGACGAAGTGATCGCCTGCGTCGAGGGGCGGGTCGGACGCCTGACCCTCAACCGGCCGCAGGCCCTGCACGCCCTGACGCTCGACATGTGCGCCGCCATGATCGAGGCCCTGGCCGCCTGGCATTCCGATCCGGCCGTGGACCTTGTGCTGATCGATCATTCCGGGCCGCGCGGCTTCTGCGCCGGCGGGGACGTGCGGCGCGCGGCCGGCGACGGCGCGGCGGCGGCCGAGTTCTTTTTCACCGAGTACCGTCTCAACCACCTGCTGTTCGCCTATGAGAAGCCGACCGTCTGTCTGATGGACGGGGTGGTCATGGGCGGCGGCGCGGGCGTCGCCCTGCCGTGCGACTATCGCGTCGGAACCGAGGCGTTGAACTTCGCCATGCCGGAGGCGACCATCGGCCTGTTCCCCGACGTGGGCGGCGGCTGGTGGCTGTCGCGGCTGAACGGCGGGCTCGGCATGTGGCTGGCCCTGACCAGCGCCCGGCTGGGCCCGGCCGACGCCCTGGCCGCCGGCGTCGCCACCGACATCATCCGCAAGGACGACGTGGCCCGTTTCCGTGAGGCCCTCATCGCCGATCCGGCCGGCGTGGAGCAATTGCTGACGGAACTGGAACTGGATCCCGGCCGCGCGCCCACCGCCGAACATCGCGACGTCATCAATCATCACTTCGGCCACGTCTCGGTGGAGGTGATTCTCGCCTCTTTGCGCAGCGATCCTTCGCCATGGGCCGCCGAACAGGTAGCGGCCCTGGAGAGCAAGTCGCCGCAGGCCATGAAGATCGCCTTCCGGCTGCTGCGCGAGGCGCGCACGCGGTCCCGGTTCGCCGACGAGATGATCGTCGAGTATCGCATCGCCGTCCGCGCGGCGGTCAGCCACGATTTCCGCGAGGGCGTGCGCGCCCTGCTGGTCGACAAGGACGGCGCTCCACGGTGGAATCCGCCGACCCTCGAAGCCGTGACGGAGGAACATCTCGCTCAGTTTTTCGCACCGCTTTCGCCCGAAGACGAATGGACGCCGCTGACTTGAGCGCCAAGCCTAGCTAAGTTGCGCCGAGTTACTGCTTCGGGAGATCGATCATGCGTCTGTCCATGCTCGCTGTTGGCGCGACCCTGTTGCTCGCGGCCTGCGCCACGACGCCGCCTCCCGCCAACTACATCCCGCCCTATGTCTCTTCCGCCGTGGCCGACCGCGGCCGGCCGGAAGCCGACACCGTGCGCGACGCGGATCGCAAGCCGGCCGAGGTGATCGCCTACGCCGGCATTCGCCCGGGGATGAAGGTCGTCGATCTGATCCCTGGCGGCGGCTATTTCACCCGCATCTTCTCGAAGATCGTCGGCGCCAAGGGCGTGGTCTACGCCTATGTGCCGGACGAGCTCAGCCGCCTGGCCAACCGTCCGCCGGCCATCGCCCCGATCATCGCCGACCCGCAGTACAAGAACGTCACCATGCTGCTGAAGCCGGTTTCGCAGTTCAAGGTTCCGGAACAGGTCGACGTCGTCTGGACCTCGCAGAACTATCACGACATGCACGCGCCCTTCATGGGCCCGGTGAACATGGCCACCCTCAACCGCGCCGTCTTCGACGCGCTGAAGCCGGGCGGTCTCTATCTCGTGCTCGACCACTCGGCGACGCCGGGTTCGGGCGTGCGCGACACCGCCACCCTGCACCGCATCGATCCAGCCGCCGTGCGCGCCGAGGTCACCGCCGCCGGCTTCGTGTTCGAAGGCGAGAGCCCGCTGCTGCGCAATCCGGCCGACGACCGCAGCCAGCGGGTGCAGGAAGGCGCCATCCGCGGCCACACCGACCAGTTCATCTACAAGTTCCGCAAGCCGCGCTGAGCATGACGCGGCGATGACCCGCATCGCCTTCATCGGCCTCGGGGCCATGGGCGGCGGGATGGCCGCCAACCAGGCGCGCGCCGGTCACGCCGTCGCCGCCTTCGACCTTTCGCCGGAAGCCGTCGCGCGGGCGGTCTCCGCCGGATGCCGCGCCGCGCCCTCGGCGGCCGAGGCTGTCGCCGACGCCGAAGTCGTCATCACCATGCTGCCGGCCGGGCCGCAGGTGCGCGCGGTTTATGCCGAGGCGGTTCTGGGCCACGCCCCGAAGACGGCCCTGCTGATCGATTGCTCGACCATCGACGTCGAAAGCGCCCGAGCCGTGGCCGGGCAGGCGAGGGCGGCGGGCTTCCGCTTCGCGGACGCCCCGGTCAGCGGCGGCGTCGCGGCGGCCGAGTCCGGTCAACTCACCTTCATGGTCGGCTGCGACGAGGCGGATATCTCAGCTGTTGAGACGGCGCTGGCGCCCATGGCCAAGGCGGTGATCCGCGCCGGCGACCATGGGGCGGGGCAGGCGGCGAAGATCTGCAACAACCTGATCCTGGGCGTCACCATGCTCGGGACCTGCGAGGCGTTCGCCCTGGCCGAGAAGCTGGGGCTCGACGCCCAGAAGTTCTACGACATCGCCTCGAAGTCTTCCGGGCAGTCATGGTCGATGACCAGCTATTGCCCCTGGCCCGGGCCGGTCCCGACCGCGCCGTCCAACCGGGGGTACGAAGGCGGCTTCGCCGTCGCCATGATGCTCAAAGACCTAAAGCTGGCGCAGGAGGCGGCCGCCCGTTCCGGCGCGTCTTCGCCGCTCGGCGCCCAGGCGGAGGCGCTCTACGCCCTGTTCGACGGGCTGGGTTACGGGAGGAAGGATTTCTCCTCTATTCTCACGCTGTTGCGAGGCGTTCTCAAAGATATTGATTGAGCATACGCCGTTCGTTCAGCGAAGCGACAGGTTGCTTGTCCGATAACCGTCCTATGCGGCGTCCAGTCTTGTGGACAGCCGTCATGGAACGGTGCAAATAGCCCTGCAAACAAAAGGGTCTCGGCGGCTTTTCGGACGAGATCCCCGTAGGGGCGTCGGAGTGTCGAGGTCTATGGACTACAAGCGTGCGTTCAGCGAAGCCGTCGGCAAGGTGCGCGACGAGGGCCGTTACCGAGTTTTCGCCGATCTGAAGCGTATCCGCGGCGCTTTCCCGCGTGCGAAGTGGACCAGCGAGGCGGGCGAACGCGAAGTCACCGTCTGGTGCTCCAACGACTATCTCGGCCAGGGGCAGAACGCGGTCGTCACCGACGCCATGCACGCCGCGATCGAAGCCTGCGGTTCGGGCTCGGGCGGCACCCGCAACATCTCGGGCACCACCTACTATCACGTCGAGCTGGAGCGTGAGCTCGCCGACCTGCACGGCAAGGAAGCCGCCCTGGTCTTCACCTCGGGCTACGTCGCCAACGAGGCGGCCCTGTCGTCGCTCTACAAGATCTTGCCCGGGCTGATCATCTTCTCGGACGCCCTGAACCACGCCTCGATGATCGCCGGCATCCGCAACGGCGGCGGCGCGCGTCACGTGTTCCGCCACAACGACCTCGAGCACCTCGAGGAGCTGCTGGCCGCCGCCCCGGCCGATGCGCCCAAGCTGGTGGCCTTCGAGAGCGTCTATTCGATGGACGGCGACATCGCCGACATCGCCGGCACCATCGCCCTGGCGAAGAAGTACGGCGCCCTGACCTACCTCGACGAAGTGCATGCCGTCGGCATGTACGGCGATCGCGGCGGCGGCGTGGCCGAGCGCGACGGCGTCATGGCCGAGGTCGACATCATCAACGGCACCTTGGGCAAGGCCTTCGGCGTCATGGGCGGCTACATCGTCGGCGACGCCGACCTGATCGACGCCGTGCGCCTCTACGCCGCCGGCTTCATCTTCACCACCTCGCTGCCGCCGGCCCTCACCGCCGGCGCGGCCGCCAGCATCGCCTACCTCAAGACCGAGGCCGGCCAGGCGCTGCGCGAACAGCATCAGGAGCGCGCCGCGACCCTGAAGCGGATGATGACCGAGGCCGGGCTGCCGGTGATGCCGTCGGAAAGCCATATCGTGCCGCTGCTCGTCGGCGACCCGGTGCACTGCAAGCTGATCAGCGACATGCTGCTCAGCGACCACGGCGTCTATGTGCAGCCGATCAACTATCCGACCGTGCCGCGCGGCACCGAACGCCTGCGCTTCACCCCGACGCCGTTCCACACCGACGCCATGATGCGCGACCTGGTGGCGGCCCTCACGCGGCTCTGGTCGCACTGCAACGTCGCCCGCCTGGGCGGCCACGCGGCTTAAGGGGTTCAGTTTCAACAATCCGCTCATCCCCGCGCAGGCGGGGACCCAGGTTTGTTATCGAAGGGCTGAACGGCCGCAGGCTCGGCGCGCGTTCGCTTTCACGCGCCGATACACTTCAAAAAACGCCTGGGTCCCGACTTGCGTCGGGATGAACCGGGATGAACTAGCGTTTCTTCGCCACCGCCTTGGTGCGGCGGACGCCCTTGCCGAGGCCGATTTCCTTGGCGAAGGCCGAGCGACGCGCCGCATAGGCGGGCGCCACCATCGGATAGTCGGCCGGCAGGCCCCAGCGGCGGCGATAATCCTCGGGGCTCATGTCGTAACGCGAGCGCAGGTAGCGCTTCAGCATCTTCAGCTTCGCGCCGTCCTCCAGGCAGACGATATAGTCCTGCTGCACCGAACGGGAGATCGGCACCGCCGGCTTCGGCTTCTCCTGCGTGGCCGCCGGCGCTTCGGCCTGGCCGAGGCCGGAGAAAGTGCTGTGCACGCTTCTGACAATGTCGGGAATGTCGTTGGGAGCTACTTTGTTCTGCCCGACATAGGCGGCGACAACGTCCGCAGTCAGGCTCAACAAATCAAGGTCGCCTTTGCCAGCGACGCTTTCAGCTTCGTTCGACGCCATTCCCCATCATCCCCTTTTACGTATCGCACGTGGCTTCCCCACGTTCGGCCGGTAACGCCGCGCGCGCCGCAAGGTTCCAAACAAAAGCGCTCCCGCATTGATCGCGCCGCCCAGGCGGCTAAAGAGGGCGCCGCCCTCGGGAAAGGACGACTCGCATGACCTCGACCAACAACTTCTTCGGCGCTTCGCTTTCCGCGGCCGATCCGGACATCTTCGCCGCCATCGGGCGCGAGCTGTCCCGGCAGCGCGATCAGATCGAACTCATCGCCTCGGAGAACATCGTCTCGAAGGCGGTGCTCGACGCCCAGGGTTCGATCCTGACCAACAAGTACGCCGAGGGCTATCCGGGCAAGCGCTACTACGGCGGCTGCGAGTACGTCGACGTCATCGAGACCCTGGCCATCGAACGCGCCAAGCAGCTGTTCGGCGCGGCCTACGCCAATGTGCAGCCGCACTCGGGCTCGCAGGCTAACCAGGCGGTGTTCAACGCTCTGCTGCAGCCGGGCGACACCTTCATGGGCATGGACCTGGCCGCCGGCGGCCACCTGACCCACGGCTCGCCCGCCAATCAGTCCGGCAAATGGTTCAAGCCGGTGTCCTACACCGTGCGCCAGCAGGACCAGCTGATCGACATGGACGCGGTGGCCGAGATCGCCCAGCGTGAGAAGCCCAAGCTGATCATCGCCGGCGGCAGCGCCTACAGCCGCGTCATCGACTTCGCGAAGTTCCGCGAGATCGCCGACAGCATCGGCGCCTATCTGATGGTCGACATGGCCCACTTCGCGGGCCTGGTGGCCGGCGGCGTGTTCCCGAGCCCGGTCCCCCACGCCCACGTCGTCACCACCACCACCCACAAGACCCTGCGCGGCCCGCGCGGCGGCATGGTGCTGACCAACGACGAGACCATCGCCAAGAAGATCAACTCGGCCATCTTCCCGGGCATCCAGGGCGGACCGCTGGAGCACGTCATCGCCGCCAAGGCCGTGGCCTTCGGCGAAGCCCTGCAGCCCAGCTTCAAGGCCTACGCCAAGCAGGTGGTCGACAACGCCCAGGCCCTGGCCTCGGCCCTGTCCAGCGCCGGCGTCTCGATCGTCTCGGGCGGCACCGACAGCCACCTGATGCTGGTCGACCTGCGCCGCAAGAACGTCACCGGCCGCGACGCCGAGCACACGCTCGAGCGCGCCCACATCACCTGCAACAAGAACGGCGTGCCCTTCGACACCGCGCCCTTCACCGTCACCTCGGGCATTCGCGTCGGCACGCCGGCCGGCACCACCCGCGGCTTCGGAACGGCCGAGTTCACCCGTATCGGCCAACTGATCGGCGAGGTGCTGGACGGCTTCGCGGCCAACCCCAGCGACAATTCGGCCGCCGAGGCGAAGGTGCGCGAGGAAGTGTTGGCCTTGACCGCGCGCTTCCCGATCTACAACTGATAGAGTCCAGCCGCTCGGGGAGCCCCAGATATGCGCTGCCCGTTCTGCGGACATGCCGAAAGTCAGGTGAAGGACAGCCGCCCGTCGGAAGACGGCGCGGCCATCCGTCGTCGCCGGGCCTGCCCGGAATGCGGCGGCCGCTTCACCACCTTTGAGCGGGTGCAGCTGCGGGAACTGATCATCCTGAAGCGTTCGGGCCGTCGTTCGCCGTTCGACCGCGACAAGCTGGTGCGCTCCATCTCCATCGCCCTGCGCAAGCGGCCGGTCGACGCCGAGCGCGTCGAGCGGATGGTCAACGGCATCGTGCGCCAGCTGGAAAGCATGGGCGAAACTGAATTGCAGTCGTCGGTCGTCGGCGAAATGGTGATGAAGGCGCTCAAGGCGCTCGATGACGTGGCGTACGTCCGCTACGCCTCGGTCTATCGCGATTTCCGCCAGACCCAGGACTTCGCGCGTTTCCTGGGCCAGGAAGGCCTGAGCGACGTCGGCGAAGACGAGGAAGTCTGATTATGGCCAGCGACAAGCTGCGCATCCTGACCATCGAGAGCCGATACGAGTCAGAGGTGGCCGACGCCCTGCTAAGGGGAGCGGTCGACGCCCTCGACGCCTTCGGCGCGACCCATGAAGTGCTGAGCGTACCCGGCCTGCTGGAGCTTCCGCTGGCCCTGGCGATGATCGAGGAAAGCACCCACCGCCCGACCGGCGCCGAGCGCTATGACGGCTATGTGCTGCTGGGCTCGGTGTTCCCCGCCGACACCCTGCAGTCCGACCTGGTGGCGCGGGAAGCCCTGCGCGGCCTGCAGGACCTCGCCGTGGCGCGCAATCTCGCCGTCGGCAGCGCCATTCTCGCCTGCGAGGACGAAGCCGAGGCCCTGGAGCTCGCCCGCCCGAGCGGCGGCGACGCCGGTGGGGCCGCGGCCCGCGCCTGTCTCGACCTCGCGGCCCTGCGCCGCCGTTTGCTGGGAGCCGCCCGATGAGCGCCCCGACCCTGGGTTCCAAGCGTTCCGTCGCCCGCCTCGCGGCCGTGCAGGCGCTCTATCAGATGGAAGTGTCCGGCGCGGGCGTCGAGGCCGTGATCCGCGAATTCACCGAGCACCGCTTCGACCGCGATCTCGACCGCGACGTCGAAGGCTCGCAGCTGGCCGCCGCCGACGAGGACTTCTTCGCCGACCTGGTGCGCGGCGTCGTCGCCCACCAGGCCGAGGTCGACCGGGCCGTCATGCGCCGCCTGGCCTCCGGCTGGAAACTCGAACGCCTGGACGCCACCGTCCGCGCCATCCTGCGCGTCGGCGGCTTCGAGCTGTCGCAGCGCCGGGACGTGCCGGTCGAGGTGGCCATCAACGAATATGTCGAGATCGCCAAATCGTTCTTCGAAGGTCCGGAACCCGGCTTCGTGAACGCCGCGCTCGACGGCATCGCCCGCGATGAGCGGGACTGACGACCGCCCCGTCGATGAGTTCGAGGCGATAGCGCGGCTGCTGCGCCCGCTGGCCGCCGGCGCGCCCGGCGCCTTCGACCTGCTCGACGACGCCGCCGTCATCCCCTCGAACCCCGGCTTCGACCTGGTGGTCTCGAAGGACGCCATGGTCGAGGGCGTGCACTTTCCGCCCGGCATGGGCCGCGATCTGGTGGCCCGCCGCCTGCTGCGCACCAATCTCTCCGACCTTGCCGCCAAGGCCGCCGAGCCCTTCGGCTACCTGCTGGCCATCGCCTGGCCGCACGGCGCCGCCTGGAGCGAGCGGGAGGCGTTCGCCCGGGGCCTCGCCGAGGATGGGGAAAGGTTCGGCCTGTCGCTGTTCGGCGGCGACACGGTCTCGACCGCCGGACCGCTGACGGTCTCGGCGACGATCCTCGGCTGGTCGCCGCAAGGCGGCATGATCCGGCGCGGCGGGGCGAGGGCGGGGGACATCCTGGCCGTCAGCGGGGCCATCGGCGACGGCGGCCTCGGGCTCGCCGAGGTGGGCCGGGCCGAGCCCGATCCCTGGCTGCTCGATCGCTACCACCTTCCCGCGCCGCGCCTGAACCTGCGCGAGGTTCTACGGACCTACGCCCACGCCGCCGCCGACGTCTCCGACGGCCTGATCGCCGACGCCGGACACCTGGCGCTCGCCAGCGGCCTTGGCCTGACTCTCGATCTTGCCGCCATGCCGGTCTCGGCCCCAGGGCAGGCCTGGCTCGCGCGCCAGCCCGACCGCGCCGCCGCCCTGACGCACCTCGCCACCTGCGGCGACGACTACGAGGTGGTCATGGCCGTCGCGCCCGAGCATTTCGCCGCGCTGCAAGACGCGGCCGACACGCCGATCACTCCTCTTGGCCGCTTCGAGGCGGGGCAGGGGGTGCGGGTCACGCTCGACGGCGCCGAACTGCATCTGAAACGCAGCGGCTACGTGCACGATTAAGCCAATTCTAAGCCTGGCGCCGCATGGATGCCGACCATGCGCCAGATCCTGCTCGCCGCCGCCGCTCTCGCCCTGACCGCCTCCGCCGCCCAGGCTTCGGGCGCGCCGAAGAAGGAAGGCGCCGCCGCGCCGTCGAGCCAGTACGTCGACATCACGCCGGTGGCCCTGCCCATCGTCGATGGCGGAAGGCTGATGAACTACGTCTTCGTGCAGGTCCGCGTGAACCTCGCGCCAAGCGCCGACGCCCAGAAGATGCGCGAGAAGGAGCCCTTCCTGCGCGACGCCCTGGTGCGGGTGAGCCACCGCACGCCCTTCACCGGCAAGACCGACTACATGCATATCGACGAGCCCGCGCTTAAGGCGGCCGTCGCGCGCGAGGTCGGCCCGCTGCTCGGCGGCGCGCGCAACATCGCCTCGATCCAGATCATGAGTCAGCAGGCCAAGCAGCGCGTCGGCCCGATGCGCCCCGCCGCCTGACACCTGGAGATACGGTCCAGATAACGCCGGTTGCACAGGCCTGCCGCATGCGGCAGGCTCTCGCCCGATCTGACGGCCTCGGCTCGAAGATTTCACGGGGCCGGGACTTTAGTGAACCGATCCGTTTAAGCGATCGGCGTCTCGGCCCTTCAACAATGATAGGGCGGGAAGACATCATGAGTATGTGGCTCACCCTGGCTTTCGGAGCCGGGTTGTTGGCGGTGCTTTATGGCGCTGTTCAGACGGCGTCTTTGTTGCGTAAGTCGCCGGGCAGCGCCCGGATGCAGGAAATCGCGGCGGCCATCCAGGAAGGGGCCCAGGCCTACCTGAAGCGCCAGTACACGGCCATCGCCATCGTGGGCGTCGTCGTGCTCGTCGCGCTGTTCCTCCTGCTCGGGCTGGAAGCGGCCATCGGCTTCCTGATCGGCGCGGTGCTGTCCGGCGCCGCCGGGTTCGCCGGGATGCTGATCTCGGTGCGGGCCAATGTGCGCACCGCCCAGGCCTCGTCCGAGAGCCTCGCCAAGGGGCTCAACCTCGCCTTCACCTCCGGCGCGATCACCGGCCTGCTGGTCGCGGGCTTCGCCCTGATCGGCGTCTCCGGCTACTACGCCGTGCTGGTCATGCACCTGGGCCACGATCCGGCCGACCGCACGGTGATCAACGCCCTGGTCTGCCTGGGCTTCGGCGCCAGCCTGATCTCCATCTTCGCCCGTCTGGGCGGCGGCATCTTCACCAAGGGCGCCGATGTCGGCGGCGACATGGTCGGCAAGGTCGAAGCGGGCATCCCCGAGGACGATCCCCGCAACGCCGCCACCATCGCCGACAACGTGGGCGACAACGTCGGCGACTGCGCCGGCATGGCCGCCGACCTGTTCGAGACCTACGCGGTGACCACGGTCGCCACCATGGTGCTGGCCGCCATCTTCTTCGGCGGCACGGCCGCGCTCGGCACGCTGATGGTGCTGCCGCTGGCCATCTGCGCCGTGTGCATCGTCACCTCGATCATCGGCACCTTCGCCGTGCGCCTCGGCAAGAGCGGCTCGATCATGGGCGCGCTCTATCAGGGCCTGATCGTCACCGGCGTGCTGTCGGCGATCGCGCTCTACTTCCTGATCCCGAGCCTGGTCACGGAGCCGCTGACCGTCAACGCGGGCACGGCGCTGGAGAAAACCTTCGGGGCCGGCGCGTTGTTCGCCTGCGCCATCGCCGGCCTGGTCATCACCGCCCTGATCGTGATCATCACCGAGTACTACACCGGCACCAACTTCCGCCCGGTGAAGTCGGTGGCCCAGGCCTCGGTCTCCGGCCACGGCACCAATGTGATCCAGGGCCTGGCCATGTCGCTGGAGTCGACCGCGGCTCCGGTGCTGGTCGTCGCCGTGGGCATCATCGTCACCTACAACCTCGCCGGCCTGTTCGGGGTGGCCATCGCCACCACGGCCATGCTGTCGCTGGCGGGCTTCATCGTCGCCCTCGACGCCTTCGGTCCGGTCACCGACAACGCCGGCGGCATCGCCGAGATGGCGGGCCTGCCGCCGGAGGTCCGCGTGACCACCGACGCGCTCGACGCCGTGGGCAACACCACCAAGGCGGTGACCAAGGGCTACGCCATCGGTTCGGCCGGCCTGGGCGCCCTGGTGCTGTTCGCCGCCTACACCGAGGACCTGAAGTTCTTCTCGGCGGAAGCCGCGCCGGGCTCGTTCTTCGACGGCATGGGGGCGGTGGCCTTCGACCTCTCCAACCCCTACGTCGTCGTCGGCCTGCTGGTCGGCGGCCTTCTGCCCTTCCTGTTCGGCGGCCTGTCGATGACCGCCGTGGGCCGCGCCGCCCAGTCGGTGGTGGTCGAGGTGCGACGTCAGTTCCGTGAGAACCCGGGCATCATGACGGGCGAGGTGAAGCCGGAATACGGCCGCGCCGTCGACATCCTGACCAAGGCCGCGATCAAGGAGATGATCGTGCCGTCCCTGCTGCCGGTGGCTTCGCCGGTGGTGCTGTTCTTCGTCATCAACGCCATCGCCGGCAAGGTGGACGCCTTCGCCGCCGTCGGCGCCATGCTGATGGGCGTGATCGTCACCGGCCTGTTCGTCGCCATCTCGATGACCAGCGGCGGCGGCGCCTGGGACAACGCCAAGAAGGTGATCGAGGAAGGCTTCACCGACTCGGACGGGGTGAAGCACACCAAGGGGTCCGACGCCCACAAGGCGGCGGTCACCGGCGACACCGTCGGCGACCCCTACAAGGACACCTCCGGCCCGGCGGTGAACCCGATGATCAAGATCACCAACATCGTGGCCCTGCTGCTGCTGGCGGCCCTGGCCAAGTCGGCGGTCGGCTGATCGCGGTCCTTCGCGCAAAAGAAGACGCCCCGGAGAGCGATCTCCGGGGCGTTTTTCGTTTCGAGAAAACGATGAGCGTTTAGCGGTCGCCCGGGCGCTGGCCGGGGATCACGTCGTCCTGCGGCAGCATGCCGCCGCGGCCGGCGTTGCCCAGCAGCTGCTCGAGGATGCTCAGCTCGCGGCCGCGCGTCGGCGTCTCGCGGCCGTTGTAGGCGATCACCTTGCCGTCCTTCAGGGTGTAGGCCTTCACGGCGGTCACCTTCTCGTCGTCCTTGTTGAACGAGATTTCGGTGACGTCGCGCTTCACGGTGCGCGACTTGTAGAACGAGACCCGGTCCGAGATTTCGAAGACGTAGTACCAGGTGTTGTTGTCGAAGGTGGATGTGGCCGAAGGCGATCCCAGCTTCGACATCACGGTCGACTTGGTGTCCTCGCCCGCCTTGATGTCGGACGGATCCGAATCCACCGGTTGGAACCCGGAGTAGGTGGTGATCGGCGTGCAGGCGCCCAGGATCACGGCCGGGGCCAGGATCGAGGCAGGGGCCACAAGGGCGGCGAGGGCGACGCGACGAAACATGAGCGCTCCGAAAGGGCGGTGCGAACCGCGCTGGGCAGGCTTTGACCTAACCCCCATGCGGGCTTAGTTCAATGCGCCGTTTCAACCCATGACGCGGCGAAATCGAGGCGTGTCATGTTCCTAAGCCGGATTTTCCGCAAGCGTCCCGCCGAGGCGGCCGGCGCGGCGCTGTTCGCGGCGGCGGCGCAACAGGCCCGCGCCCCGGCCCTTTACGCCGGCTTCGGCGCGCCGGACACCCTGGAAGGCCGCTTCGAACTCTACACCCTGCACGTGGTGATGCTGGTCGAGAGACTGTCGGGGCAGGGCGAGCAGGCGCAGGAGACCTCGCAGGGCCTGTTCGACGCCTATGTCCGCAGCCTTGACGACGCCCTGCGCCAGATCGGCGTCGGCGACCTGTCGATGGGCAAGAAGATGAAGAAGCTCGCGGGAGCCTTCTACGGCCGGCTCTCCACCTGGCAGGAGGCCGTCGCCCCGCTGCCGGACCGCGCCGCCCTGGAGGCGATGCTGCTCCGCACGGCGTTTGAAGGCGTCGGAGGCGCGAACCCGGCCGCCCTGGCCGACTACGTCGTCCGCGCGCGAGACGCGCTGGCCGCCCAACCCCTGTCCAATCTGCTTTCGGGAGAGGTCGCATGGCCGCAACCGTAACCCCCTGGCCGCTCAAGGTCCGGCTGGGCGCCGTCCAGCGCACCGGCCTGCAGGCGCGGTTCGAACCCGACGCCGCCGCGCGCAAGACCATCGCCCGCGACCTCGGCCTGATCGCCGTCGAACGACTGGAGGCCGATGTCGGCCTCGCCCCCTGGCTGGACGGCGTGGAGATGACCGGCTGGATCAAGGCCACCGTCACCCAGACCTGTTCGGTCACCGCCGAGCCGCTTGATTCGCACATCGACGCCGGCTTCTCGCTGCGTCTCGTTCCGCCCGACAGCCCCAACATCCCACAGTACGAGGGCGTGGAGATCGAAATCGACGCTGAGGCCGAGGATGCGCCGGACGTGCTGGAAGACGATGTGATCGATGTTTCCGGCTATGTGGTCGAGCACCTTGCCCTGGAGCTGGATCCGTTTCCACGCAAGCCGGGCGCGGTTTTCGAGCAGCCGGACGAGCCGGGCTCGCTGTCGCCGTTCGCCGCCTTGGCCGCCCTTCGCAAGTCGGAACCGGGGGAGGGCGGCGGGGCCTGACGCCACAGACCCTTCGTCGCAGCGTGGCCGCATTTGCATAGCGTCGCTGCGGATGTATCGTCCGGAAGCCCCGACGCGACGGGGCGCACGTCATCCAGAGTCGCATTGCCCAAATCCCTCGTTATTTCGGTCGACGCCATGGGCGGCGATCACGGGCCACCCGTCGTGGCGCCGGGTGTCGGTCTTGCGCTCCAGCGTGATCCCGATCTGCGCGTTCTACTGCATGGCGACGAAGCCCAGGTGAAAGCCGCCATCGCCCGCCTGCCGGCCGAGGTGCGCGGTCGCTGCGAGATGCGGGCGGCCGAAAAGTCCATCGCCATGGATGAGAAGCCCAGCACGGCCCTGCGGCGCGGCAAGGGCTCCAGCATGTGGAACGCCATCGACGCGGTGCGTCAGGGCGAGGCGCAGGCCGCCGTCTCGGCGGGCAACACCGGCGCCCTGATGGCGATGTCGAAACTGATCCTGCGCATGGCCGAGGGGTTGGAGCGCCCGGCCATCGTCGCCACCTGGCCGACCATGAAGGGCGTCACCGCCGTGCTCGACGTCGGGGCCAATATCGAATGCGACGCCGAACAACTGGTCGAGTTCGCGATCATGGGCGCGGCCTTCCACCACGCGGTTCACGGCGGCGGCGATCCGAACCACAAGCCCAGCGTCGGCCTGCTCAACGTCGGGTCCGAGGAGCAGAAGGGCCATGAGGACGTGCGCGAGGCCCACCGCATGCTGCGTGAGCTCGGCCTCGACCTCGACTATCACGGCTTCGTCGAGGGCAACGACATCGCCAAGGGCACGGTCGACGTGGTGGTCACCGACGGCTTCACCGGCAACGTCGCCCTCAAGACCGCCGAGGGCGTCGCCCGCTTCATCGGCGCCGAGCTGAAGCAGACCTTCAAGTCGGGCCCCTTCGCCATGCTGGGCGCCCTGATCGCCTCGGCCGCCCTCAAGGGCATGAAGCGCCGGCTGGATCCGGGCCGGGTCAACGGCGGGCCGCTGCTCGGCATGAACGGCATCGTGGTCAAGAGTCACGGCGGCGCCGACGCCAACGGTTTCGCCTCGGCCATCCGCGTCGCCGCCGATCTGGCGCGCAGCGACTTTTCGGCCGAAATCGACAGGAATATGAAGCGTCTCACCACGGCCGCGGCGGAAGCCGTCGAAACCGCCGGGGCGCAAGGAGCAGCGTAGAGTGGGTCAATTGCGTAGCGTCATCGCCGGCGTCGGCGCCTATCTGCCGCCGGGTGTGATGACCAACGACGATCTCGCGAAGATCGTCGACACCTCGGACGAGTGGATCGTGGAGCGCACCGGCATCCGCCAGCGTCACCGCGCCGAGCCGGGCGTGGCCACCTCCGACCTTGCGGTCGAGGCCGCGAACAAGGCCCTGGCCGCCGCCGGCAAGACCGCCGCCGACGTCGATCTGATCATCGTCGCCACCACCACGCCGGACCTGACCTTCCCGGCCACCGCCGCCATCGTCCAGCGCAAGCTGGGCGCCCCGGTGGGCATCGCCTTCGACGTCCAGGCCGTATGCTCGGGGTTCGTCTACGCCCTCAGCGTCGCCGACGGCTTCGTGGCCGGCGGACGCGCCAAATGCGCGCTGGTCATCGGCGCCGAGGAGATGACCAAGCTAATGGACTGGTCCGACCGCGGCACCTGCGTGCTGTTCGGCGACGGCGCCGGCGCGGTGGTCCTGGTTCCGGAAGCGGGCGAGGGGACCACCGACGATCGCGGCCTGCTCGGCTTCGCCCTGCGCTGCGACGGCACGAAGCAGGACCTGCTCTATGTCGACGGGGGCCCGTCGACCGACGGCCAGGTCGGCAAGCTGCGGATGCAGGGCAATCAGGTGTTCCGCCATGCGGTGGTCAACATCGCCGAGGCGGTGACGGCCGCCGCCGCCGACGCCAAGATCGCGGTTTCGGACGTGGATTGGTTCATCCCGCACCAGGCCAACCTGCGCATCCTCAACGGCGTCGCCAATCGCCTGGGCATCGACGAGGCCAAGGTGGTGACCACCGTGGAGCGCCACGCCAACACCTCCGCCGCCTCCATCCCGTTGGCCTTGGCCGAGGCGGTCGAGGACGGCCGCGTTCAGCGCGGTCAGCTGCTGCTGCTGGAAGCCATGGGCGGCGGGCTCACCTGGGGCGCCTGCGTCATACGCTATTGAGAGCGAGGCGCGCTTCCGAGCATGGGTCAGGGCTTTATCCGAAGCCGTTGACTTGACGCCATAATCGCGGCGTGCGACCGAAAACGTTAAGAGGAGAGGGCATCCCATGAAAGGCGCGACCTTGACCCGGGCGGATCTCTGCGAGGCCGTCCACACCGAAGTCGGTCTCACCCGCCAGGACTGCGCTGAGCTGGTCGAGCGCACGCTCGATCTCGTCGCCGAGGCCCTGGAGGAGGGGCAGACGGTGAAGCTCTCCGGTTTCGGCGTCTTCCAGGTCCGCTCCAAGCGCGCGCGCATGGGTCGCAACCCGAAAACGGGCGAGCCGGCCGAAATCGAACCCCGTCGCGTGATCGGCTTCAGGGCCAGTCACGTGATGAAGGCGCGCGTCGACCGCGCCATGGCGGACTAAAGGGCGCCCGCCCCGGTGGCCAAGGGCCCCCACGCCTTCCGAACCATCTCCGAGGCCGCCGACGAGCTTGGCGTTCCCCAGCATGTGTTGCGGTTCTGGGAGAGCCGCTTCTCCTTCATCCGGCCGATGAAACGGGCGGGCGGCCGTCGATTCTATCGGCCGCAGGACATCGCCGTGCTCGCGGGCGTCCGCACCCTGCTGCACGGCGAGGGCTACACCATCAAGGGCGTGCAGAAGCTGCACAAGGATTTCGGCCTGCGCCGGATTCTCGGCGCCGACCCGACCGCCGCCGCGCCCGACGACGATATCGGCGCGAAGGGGTCGGACGACCGCATCGACGCGGCGCCGGTCGATAGGCCGGAAGACTCCGCGATCCCACCGCTGACGCCGGAAGCGCGCCAGCGGCTTGCCCTCGCCCTGGACGACCTGACGGCCGTGCAGGCCCGGCTCGACGCTCTCCTGCGGGGCAACTGAGAATTTCGGCTTGCCCTGACGCCGCGCGGCGGTAGAAGGGCGCTCCCCCTCGGCGGAGCGTGGCGCAGCCTGGTAGCGCACTTGACTGGGGGTCAAGGGGTCGCAGGTTCGAATCCTGTCGCTCCGACCATTCCGAAAGGATGTGAGGGGGTTGCGAAGGGTCGCCGAGAGGCGGCCCTTTTCACATTCCACCGACCGCTCGGCGCCGCTCCATGGTCGAGGTTAAATCCCAAAAGCGCTTAGCCTTAACCACTATCTAACCGCTATCGCCCAGCTTCCATGCAACTTGTGATTGGGTTGGGGTTTCCGTTCATGCGTCGTCTGCTAGCCGCCGCCTTCGCGTGCGTAGCCCTTACCGGCTGCGCCTCCGCTATCGAAAACCGGGATATGCAGCGCCCGCCGCTGCCGCAGAACCAAGCCATCGCGTGGAGCGGCGATGATCGCCTCTACCGGTCGGTCACGCTCGACTACGTCACCGGCATGTCGCGCCGCTCCTACTGGTTCGCCGAGGCCAACCAGAGCTCGTTCCGCCCCTTGCTGGAGCACGCCCTGCAGCGGTCGGACCTGCTGGCGCCGACGCCGATCGCCGCGCGATACGCGCTGCAGATCGAATTTTCCGAGCTCGAAGGCTCGTCGGTCGGCGGCGACTTCAAGAGCCACAGCCTGGCGACCTACCGCATCGTGCGCCGGGCCACCGGCGAGGTCGTCTATGAGCGGACGGTTCCGGCGGAGTTCGTCGCGGAGTTTCCGATGCTGGACGAGCGCGACGCGGAAAAGGCCTGGCTGCGCTCCGTCGGGTTGACCGGCGCCGTCAACAAGGTCGGCGCCGCCGGCGTGGTGGGCGAGGCGGTCGTCGTCGAATACTTCGCCAACCACGCCGGGGCGAGACGCCGCCTGGGCATCGATTCCGTCACGGAAGCCACCCAGGGTGAATGGAACACCTACTGGCGGCGCTACTACCAGGCGAATGTGTGGGCGACCCTATGGGGGCCGGTCACCACCGGCCTGGAGTTCATCTCGCCGGCCAACTTCATCGCCTTCCCGAATTTCTGGGGCTCGCCGCCGCGCGAGGCGGTGCTCGGCGCACGCCAGGGCGCGCTGTCGGAATCGGGCATCGGGGCGCGCGGCGGGCGTGAGCGCGCCAAGCAGGCCGACTATCAGATGATGGCCCAGAGCATCACCAAGTTCATGATCGATGTCGCGGACGCGGAAAACGTGCGCTTCACGACGATCGTGCCGTGCCTGCAGAGCCGCGAAGTCAACGAGCTGCGCGCCCAGTTGTCGGCGAACCGGATTCCCTGGCGCACCGACAATTGCGCGGCCTATCCGAGATCGTCCGGTCGCGGCGTCACCTACGCCACAGGACGCTAACGCGTAGGGCCGCCGAAGGGCGGCCCTTTTCGCTGGACGATCAGCGCAGCCGCTTGCGGTATTCGAACTTGCCGTTCTCCATCCAGGACAGCAGCGGCACGAGAGGCACGCCCCAGCCGACGCCGGCGATTACGAAGAACACGAACCGCACGAACCGGCTGTCGGGCAGGCGGTCGGCGATCATCAGCGCCACGCCGATGTAGAACGTGAGGAACACCAGCACGGCGAGGCCGCCGAGAAGCTGACGGGCGTTACGAGACATGATCAGCGCCGACGCAGAAGACTGAGGATGGAAAGCAGCAGGATCGCCCCCACGGTCGAGACGACGAGGCTGCCGACGAAGCCGCCCCAGCGCAGGCCGATCGCATGGGCGAGGAAGGCGCCGATGAACGAGCCTACGACGCCGACGATCAGGTTGGTGAACAACCCGTGCCGACGGTTCAACACCCGCTCCGCGATCCAGCCGGCCAGAATGCCGATGATGATCGCCGCGAAGATTCCGACCCCGTCCATTCGGCGCTCCGAGTTCCGACCAAGGAAAATGCGCCGCCGTGCGCCGCCGTTCCGCCTTCGCAATCGTTCATGGCGGATATGGCCGAGGTTGTCACTCGCGCGCCTGAAGGTTAGGCCTTGCCCCTTCGCTTGCCCCATTTGAGCCGCGATTGGTCGCGACATCCCCTCATGACTTCGTTTCTGCGTTCTGACCGTTCGCGCGCCGTCGCCATCTGGCTGCTGATCACGGCCGTGCTTGTCCTCGCCATGGTGATTGTCGGCGGCGCCACGCGCCTCACCGATTCCGGTCTGTCGATTACCCAGTGGAAGCCGGTCACCGGCGCGATCCCGCCGCTCGGCGACGCCGCCTGGGCCGCCGAGTTCGAGCGCTACAAGCAGATTCCGCAGTATCGCGAACTCAACGCGAACATGACGATCGAGGCCTTCAAGTCGATCTACTGGTGGGAATGGAGCCATCGCCTGCTCGGCCGCCTGATCGGCCTGGTCTTCGCCGTGCCCCTGGTGGTCTTCGCCATCCGCCGCGAGATTCCACGCCGCCTCGTCTGGCGTTGCGTCATGCTGCTCGTTCTCGGCGGCCTGCAGGGCCTCGTCGGCTGGTGGATGGTCGCCAGCGGCCTGTCGGAACGCGTTTCGGTAGCGCCCGAACGCCTGACCGCCCACCTCGGCCTCGCCCTGGCGCTGTTCGTGATGCTGATCTGGACGGCGCTGGACGCCTGGTCGGGCCAGCCGCGCATGGCGGAGCAGAGCAGGTGGCCTCGTGTCGGGCTCTTCTTCCTGATCGGCGTCTTCGTTCAGAGCCTGCTGGGCGCCCTGGTGGCGGGCAACGACGCCGGTCTTGTCTACAACGACTGGCCGCTGATGAACGGCGCCCTATTCCCGGCCGACTACGCGGGCGAGGGCTTGTGGGGCACCATCGCGCACAGCGTCGGGGCCGTGCAGCTGCATCACCGCCTGGGCGCCTACGCCCTGTTCGTGGCCGCCATCGCCCTGGCGATCGGGGCGTCGCGTGATCGGGGCCTAGCCAGCGAAACCCGCGTGATCGCCTTCGCCCTGGCGGCCGCCGTTCTGGCGCAGGCCGCCCTCGGAGTGGCCACCCTGATGGCGGTCGCGCCGCTGTGGCTCAGCATCCTGCACCAGCTCGGCGCGGCCCTGCTGCTGGCCCTGGCGACAGCCTTCGCCTGGCGCGCCCGTCGGATTTAGCGAACTTTCTTGCGGTATTAAAATACCGTATTGAAAAACATCAATGATTTCCAAGGCATGGGCCGGATAGGGCGACGATATCACCCTTGACCGGCGCCGGGGCAGGCTGTACATCGCCCGCCTCACGCCGAGGCCCGCGCCTCGGCCGCTTTTTACGGATCTGACCCCATGATGAAGACCACGGCTTCGCTGAAGCCCGCCGAGGTCGAGAAGAAGTGGATCGTGATCGACGCGAAGGACGCCGTCGTCGGCCGTCTCGCGACGTTCATCGCCATGCGTCTTCGCGGCAAGCACCGTCCCGACTACACCCCGCACGTCGACTGCGGCGACTTCGTCGTCGTCGTCAACGCCGACAAGGTGAAGTTCACCGGCCGCAAGCTCGAACAGAAGATCTACTACCGCCACACCGGTCACCCGGGTGGCGTGAAGTCGATCACTGCCGGCAAGCAGCTGGAAGGGCGTTTCCCCGAGCGCGTGCTCGAGAAGGCCGTCGAGCGCATGCTGCCGAAGGAGAGCCCGCTGGCTCGCAAGCAATTGACCCACCTGCGCATCTATAACGCCGGTGAGCACCCCCACGAGGCCCAGGCCCCGGAAACCATCGCGTTCGCCTCGCTGAACGCCAAGAACACCCGGAGCGCCTGAGCATGAGCGACACGCAAGGCTTCGAGGCTCTGCAAAGCCTCTCGTCGAACCCGGCGCCGGACGCCGCTTCGGCCGAACCCAAGATCGACAAGTTCGGCCGCGCCTATGCGACCGGCAAGCGTAAGAACGCCATCGCCAAGGTGTGGATCAAGCCGGGCAAGGGCGTGATCACCATCAACGGCCGCGACCAGGAAGTGTACTTCGCTCGCCCGGTGCTGCGCATGATGATCGCCCAGCCCTTCCAGGTGACCAACCGCGAAGGCCAGTTCGACGTCATCGTCTCGGTCGAAGGCTCGGGCCTGTCGGGCCAGGCCGGCGCCGTGCGTCACGGCATCTCCAAGGCTCTGACCTATTACGAGCCCGGCCTGCGCACGCAGCTGAAGCCGCACGGCTTCCTGACGCGCGACAGCCGTATCGTCGAGCGTAAGAAGTACGGTAAGGCCAAGGCCCGTCGTAGCTTCCAGTTCTCGAAGCGCTAAGCGCGAGACTTTCGCGTTTGGAAGAGGCGCTTCGGGCAACCGGAGCGCCTTTTTCTTTGTCTCTCGCCGAAGCGCGCCCTGCGCGTCTTTTTTTGGAGGATCCGATGGCCCCCAAGGTTTTCATCGATGGCGAGGCGGGCACCACGGGCCTGCAGATCCGCGAGCGGCTGGAAGGCCGCCGCGACCTCGAGCTGATCTCCATCGACCCGGCCCTGCGCAAGGACGCCGGCGAACGGGCGCGCCTGCTCAACGCCGCCGACGCCGTCATCCTCTGCCTGCCGGACGCCGCCTCCATGGAGGCCGTCTCCCTGATCGAGAACCCCGAGACCCGGGTCATCGACGCCTCGACCGCCTATCGCACGGCCGAGGGATGGGACTACGGCTTCGCCGAAATGACCAAGGGCCAGCGCGAGGCGATCGCCGGCTCCAAGCGGGTGTCGAACCCCGGCTGCTATCCGACCGGCGCGGTCGGCCTGCTGCGGCCGCTGGTCGAGGCCGGCATCGTGCCGTCCGAACTGCCGGTGTCGATCAACGCCGTCTCGGGCTACTCCGGCGGCGGCAAGGCGATGATCGCCGAGTTCGAGGAGGGCGGCACGACCGACAACTTCCGCCTCTACGGCCTCGGCCTGGAGCACAAGCACGTGCCGGAAATCCGCCGTCACGCCGGCCTGCTGACCCGCCCGATCTTCTCGCCGTCGGTCGGCCGCTACGCCCAGGGCATGCTGGTCGAAATCCCTCTGCACCTGTCGACGCTCGACACCCAGCCGACGCTGGGCGACCTGCAGGCCGCGCTGGCGGCCCACTATGAGGGCGAGCGCTTCGTCGAGGTGGCGTCGCGGGACGAGGCCGCGAGCCTGAAGGGGCTCGACCCCGAAGGCCTGAACGGCACCAATCGCCTGAAGCTCTTCGTCTTCGGCTCGGAGGACAACGGCCAGGCCCGCCTGGTGGCCCTGCTCGACAATCTCGGCAAGGGCGCCTCGGGCGCGGCGGTGCAGAACCTCAACATCATGCTGGGGCTCGATGAGGACGCCGGCCTGAACTGAAGGCGGCGGCTGGCGCTGAGGCGCCAGCCGCCCCGTCATCCTAGAAGTCGACCGTCATCTGCACCCAGAGCCGGCGCGGCTCCTGCGGGTTCACATAGGCCGAGGTGTAGGTCGTCACGCCGTTCTGCTGGTAGGGCAGGTACTCGGTGAAGTCCTTGTCGAAGATATTGTAGAGCACGGCATTCAGCTTCACGCGCGGATTGATCGTATAGCCCGCGCCGAGGTGGAACTGCTCGTAGCCCTTGAAGTCGCCGAGGGCGTTCTGCGCCGCGCCCACGCCACGGAAACGCCCCGAGCGCACGTCGGCGCGCAGCCAGGCATTGAAGCGGTCTGTCACGTTCCAACGCAGGTTGGCGTTCAGCATGTGGCGCGGCGTGTTGACCAGCGGCCGACCAGCTTCGGTCCCGCTCTTCTGCTCGCTCTCGGTGAAGGTGTAGTTGCCGCTGAGGGTGATCCCGTCATGCAGCCGCAGACGAGCCGCCAGTTCGACGCCACGGCTCACGGCTTCGTCGACGTTGACCGTCTGGCCGAAGTTCTCGGCGCGCGGGAACTCGCCGAGGTTCAGGCACCCCGGCCGGTCGCGCTGCACCGACCAGGTGCAGTTGGGGATCGGCGCGCCCGACGCGATCTTGTCCTCGAACTCATTGTTGAAGGCGGTGATATTGGCGCTGAACGCCCCGCCCGCGTCGTAGTAGAGGCCCGCTTCGGTCGTGGTGCTGGTCTCGGGCTTAAGGCCCGGCGTGCCGATCAGCGGAATGGTGCCCTGGCCCCCGAAGCCGACGATGCCGGAGGCGATCTGGTCGAGGCGCGGGGTCTTGAAGCCCCGGCTGACGCCGCCCTTCAGGGTGAAGGCGTCGCTGAAGCTCCATACGCCGTAGACGCGCGGCGACAGCTTGCCGCCGAAGGTCTCGTGGTCGTCGTAGCGCGCGCCCAGGGTCAGGGCGAAGGAGTCGACGGGGCGCCATTCGGTTTCGGCGAACGCGGCCAACTGCACGAACTCGTACTTGTCGACGGCCACGCCATCGATCATCTCGGCCTTCCAGTACTGACCGCCTACCGTGGTCGTGAAGTCGCCAAGCGGGACCACCGCCCGGCTATCCAGGATGGTGTTGGTCGCTTCCAGGTCGCGGGCCGCGCCGGGGGTCTTGCCGGGCGTTCCCGGCGGGATGGTGCGCCCCAGGGTCTCGGTGGTGTTGCGGGTCAGGGTGGTGTCGACGTTGGCGAAGCCGGCGCGCCAACTGTGGGCCAGAACATAGTTCTCGCGGTTGAACTTCATCTCCGGGCCATAGCCGCCCTGAACCGTGCCGGTGCCCAGTTGGGAGTCGGAGTTGTCGTACCGCTGACGATTGATCTCGACCTCGGCCCAGAGGTCATGGTCGGCATGCGGCGTGTAGGTCAGCCGCCCGCCCAAGGTATAGATTTCCGACTCGACGGGGCTCGGGCCGCGCTTGCTGATCTCCACCTCGTTGCCGGCGGCGTCGCTGTAGGAGAGGTTGGAGGCCTCCCGCTTGGTCAGGGCTCCGCGGAGGGTCAGGCCCAGACGATCTTCGACCAGCGGCCCCTGGGCGTAGAGGTTGGCGGCGTGCAGGGCGCCGAAGGCGTCGTTGGTCTGCAGGGTGGTTTCGACGGTCGCCGTGCCGGCCCACTCGGTTCCCACCTTGCGGGTGATGATGTTGACCACCCCGCCCATGGCGTCCGACCCGTAGAGCGTCGACATCGGCCCGCGAACGATCTCGATGCGGTCGATGGCGGAGTAGGGCGGCAGGAAGCTGGTCGAGGTCTCGCCAAAGCCGTTGGGCGTCACATTGCCCGGTGCGTTCTGGCGGCGGCCGTCGACGAGCACCAGTGTGTAGTCGCTGGGCATGCCCCGGATCGAGATGTTGAGGCCGCCCGTCTTGCCCTGGGCCTGGCCGACGTCGACGCCTTCCACGTCCGACAGGGCCTCGGCCAGGCTGCCGAACCGCTTTTCCTCCAGTTGCTCGCGGCCGATCACGCTGATGCTGGCGGGGGCGTCGACGACCTTCTGCTCCCGGCCGGCGGCGGTGACCACCACCTCCGTCAGCTCGGTGGCGACCGCCGCGGCGTTGCTGGCGGCCACGGCCTGGGCCTGGGCGGAACCGGCGGCGAGAGCGAGCGAGACCAGGCTGGCCCCGGCGAGAAGACGATGAGGGAAGGTAGACAAGATGAACGCCCCAATCAGAATGCGAATGAATTGCAAAACTGAGGGGCGGGTAGGAGCGGTCACATGGGCGCGTCAATCGTCGCCGGCGCAGACCGGACGCGGGGCAATCATTTGTCGTGGAGGGTAGGCGACGCCGCAACGAAGCGGCGCCGTTGGGAAGCGAACGGCGTTAGCTCTTGACCTTCACATAGCCGCCCGGCGCGTTCTCCCGGGGCTTCAGCCGCCCTTTGGCCGGATCTCGCGCAGGGACCTGCTTGCCGGATTTCGCGGCCAGCCATTCCTTCCAGTGCGGCCACCAGGACCCCGGATGCTCGACGGCGCCGGACTGCCAGCCCTCCACCGAGCCTGGGAGGTGCTCGTTGGTCCAGTACTGGTACTTCTGGGCCGCCGGCGCATTGATCACGCCCGCGATATGCCCCGAGCCGGCCATGATGAAATTCACCGGCCCGCCGAACAGCCGCGCGCCGCGATAGACGCTGCGGTAGGGCGCGATGTGATCTTCTTTCGAGGACTGGGCGTAGATCGGCGTCTTGACCTTCGAGAGGTCGAGCTTCACCCCGTCCAGTTCCAGCTCGCCCTTCGCCAGGGCGTTCAGCCGGTAGAAGTTGCGCAGATAGAAGAGATGCAGCGCCTTCGGCATCCGCGTCTGGTCGCTGTTCCAGAACAGGAGATCGAAGGGGCGGGGCTCCTTGCCCATCAGGTAGTTGCTGACGAAGAACGACCAGATCAGGTCGTTCGACCGCAGCATGTTGAAGGTGTCGGCCATCGATTGGCTGGGCAGGAAGCCGCCCGCCTGATCCATCCGCGTCTCGAGATCGGCCAGCCACTCGTCGTTGGTGAACAGCAGAAGGTCGCCGGCCTCGGAGAAGTCCTGCTGGGCGGCGAAGAAGGTCGCGGAGGCGACGCGCTTGTCGCCCTTGGCCGCCATGTGCGCGAGGCTGCACGACAGCAGGGTGCCGGCGATGCAGTAGCCGACCGTGTTCACGGTCTTGGTCCCGCACTGGAGCATCGCCTGCTCGGTGGCGGCGTAGACGCCCTCGATCATGTAGTCTTCGAAGGTCTTGCCGGCGAGCCGGGCGTCGGGGTTCACCCACGAGGCGACGAACACCGTGAAGCCCTGGCCCGTCAGCCAGCGGATCAGCGAGTTCTCCGGCCGCAGATCCATGATGTAGTATTTGTTGATCCACGGCGGGAAGATCACCAGCGGGATCTCGTAGACCGTTTCGGTGGTCGGCTCGAACTGCAGCAACTGCAGCAGGTCGTTCTGGAACACCACCTTGCCCGGAGCGGTGGCGACGTTCTCGCCCACCTTGAACTTGGCCAGATCCGTCTGGCTGATCGCCAGTTGGCCGCCGCCGCGCTCAAGGTCGGCGGCGAAGTTCTCCATGCCGCGCACCAGGCTCTCGCCGTTGGTTTCCATCGCCTCGCGCAGGGCGGCCGGGTTCGAGAGCAGGAAGTTCGACGGCGAGAAAGCGTCGGTGAGCATCTTCATGAACATCTCGACCCGCCGCTTCGACAGCTGATCGACCTGGTCGACGTCGGCGACGAGTTCGTTCAGCCAATTGGCGGTCAGCAGGTAGGACTGCTTCATCACGTCGAAGACGGCGTGCTTGGACCATTCGGCGTCGGCGAAGCGTCGGTCGCCGCGGGCCGGCTCGACCACCGGCGGGGCGTCCTCGCCCTGCAGACGGCGGCTGGCCGACTGCCAGAGGTCGAGATAGCGGCTGAACAGCTCGGCCTGGGCGCGCATCACCCGGTCCGGCTGGCCGGCGAGGCGACCCATCACCTCGGTGAGAGCCGGGCCGACATGGAAGGGATCGGGGCTCAGGGCGGCCGGGCGGTCGGCCTGGCGCAGGGCGGCCTCGGCGATGGCGCCCTGGGCGGTCACCGCGGCGCGGGCGAGGTTGGCCGACAGGGTCTCGAACGCCGCGCGCTGCTCGGGCGAGATGAAGGCGTCGATATGCGGGATCGCCGAGGCGAAGGCCGGCGATTCGCGGTGCGGCGGCTGGGGCGGGGAGGGCGCCTCGACCTTCGGAGTCGCGGCCTCGACCTTCGGCGCCGCGGGCGGCGTCTTGACGGCCTTGGGGTTGGCGCGGGGCTTGGCGAGCTTCGCCGGTTCGGCCGCCGGCGGTTGCGCTTTGGATTTCTTGGTTTTCGCCTTGTCGGGCTTGTCCGCCTTGACGACCTTCACCTTGGCGGCGGCGCTCTTACCGGCGGCGCGCGGCTTGGCGACAGGCTTGTCCGTCATGCGTCTATCCCTTTGCGTGGCGCCGCTCTTTCGTCGGACGCGATCATCGCATAAGACCAAGGGAAATGAACGACGGCATGCGAAAATTCGGGCTTCTGGCGGCGGTGTGCGGCATCGCCTTGCCGCTGTGCGCCTGCCTGAGCGACCCGACCACGGGCGCCACGCCGATTTCGCAGGCCATGGCCGCCGCCGTGGCGGTTCCGGCGCCGGAGCCGAGCTTCGAAAACATTCCCCAGGCGCCGACCGATGTGCGCAAGCCGGAAGCCTGGCGGACCGCCGTGGGCGAGGAAGAGCGGATTCGCGAGCAGATTCTTCGCGACAGCGCGCCGGAGACCTTCGCCCTGAAGGGCGACACCGAGGCCTTCGCCGAGCGCAATCGCAATGAAGCCCTGCGCAATGCCCCCGCGGCTCCGACCGCCGCCGACCGCGCGGCCACCGAGGCCTACGCCGCCCGCGCACGCCAGCAGGCTAGCCCGCCTTCGTCGACCCGCTAGACGGGCCTGGCGGAGGCAAAACTCACCTGCAGCCGCTTGGCTACGCCCCCCGCCGGGGCTATCCATGCCTCCGTCCGCTCTTTCGGCGCTATGAGCGCCAGGTCCTTGATCTCATGACCCCCGATTTCCACCGCATTCGGCGTCTGCCGCCCTACGTCTTTGAAGAAGTGAACCGCATCAAGGCGCGCCTGCGCGCCCAGGGTACGGACATTATCGACTTCGGCATGGGCAATCCCGACATGCCGACCCCCAAGCACATCGTCGACAAGCTGATCGAAACGGCCCGCGACCCGAAGTCCGGCCGCTATTCGGCCTCCAAGGGCATCATCGGCCTGCGCCGCGCCATGGCCGGCTACTACGACCGCCGCTTCGGCGTGAAGCTGAACCCCGACACCGAGGTGATCGCCACCCTCGGCTCCAAGGAAGGCTTCGCCAACCTGGCCCAGGCCCTCACCGCGCCGGGCGACACGGTGATCTGCCCGAACCCGGCCTATCCGATCCACGCCTACGGTTTCATCATGGCCGGCGGGGTGCTGCGTCACGTGCCGGCCCTGTCGCCCGAGGAGTATCTGTCGGGCATCTCCAAGGCGATGAAGCACTCGGCGCCGCCGCCGTCCGTGCTGATCGTCAGCTACCCCTCGAACCCGCAGGCCCAGTGGGTCGACCTCGACTTCTATAAGGAGGTCATCTCCCTGGCGAAGAAGCACGAGCTGCTCGTGCTGTCCGACATCGCCTATTCGGAGATCTACTTCGACAACAATCCGCCGCCGTCGATCCTGCAGGTCGAGGGCGCCAAGGACATCGCCGTCGAGGTCAACAGCCTGTCGAAGACCTACGCCATGGCCGGCTGGCGCGTCGGCATGGTGGTGGGCAACGCCCGCATCTGCGCGGCCCTGGCCCGCGTGAAATCCTACCTCGACTATGGCGCCTTCACGCCCATCCAGGTGGCGGCGGCCGCGGCCCTCAACGGCCCGCAGGACTGCGTCGACGAGATCCGCGCCATCTATAAAGGCCGCCGCGACACCCTGGTGTCGTCGATGGCCCGCGCCGGCTGGACCATTCCGCCGCCGCCGGCCTCGATGTTCGCCTGGGCCCCGATTCCCGAGCCGTTCCGCGAGGCGGGCTCGATGCTGTTCTCCAAGCTGCTGATCGAGGAGGCCGGCGTCGCCGTCGCCCCCGGCGTCGGCTTCGGCGAGTACGGCGAGGGCTATGTCCGCATCGGCCTCGTGGAGAACGAACACCGCATCCGTCAGGCCGCGCGCAACGTGAAGAAGTTCCTGGCCAACGCGGACGAGATCCTGGGCCGGGCGCACAACGCCCTCGCGGCTCAATAGAGTTCTGGAAGAGATTATGGCTCAGAAAACCTGGCGCGTCGGCGTCGCGGGGCTCGGCACCGTCGGCGGCGGCCTCCTGCAGTTCCTGGCCGAGCGGCCGGACTTCGCCCCGGCCGAAGGGCGCGTGGAAGTGGTGGCGGTCTCGGCGCGCTCGCGCTCGCGGCCGCGCACCGTCGATATCTCGAACCTCGCCTGGTACGACGATCCCGTCGCCCTGGCTTCGGCGCCGGACGTCGACATCTTCGTCGAGCTGATCGGCGGCTCGGACGGCCCGGCCAAGGCCGCGGTCGAAACCGCCCTGCGGCTCGGCAAGCCGGTGGTCACCGCCAACAAGGCCCTGCTCGCCGAGCACGGCGCCGAACTGGCGGCCATCGCCGAGAGCAGCGGGGCGATGCTGCTCTATGAAGCCGCCGTCATGGGCGGCGCCCCGGCCGTGAAGATGCTGCGCGAGGCCATGGTCGGCGACGAGGTGGCCAGCGTCTCGGGCATCCTCAACGGCACCTGCAACTACATCCTCACCGAGATGGAGGCCGGCGGCCGCGCCTTCGCCGACGTGCTGAGCGAGGCCCAACGCCTGGGCTACGCCGAGGCCGACCCGACCATGGACGTCGGCGGCTTCGACGCCGCCCACAAGGTGACCCTGCTGGCCGCCCTGGCCTTCGGTTGCGCGCCCAGCTACGCCGCCGCCCACGTGCAGGGCATCGACCAGATCGAACTGCTCGACATCAAGCTCGCCAAGGAGCTCGGCTATCGCATCAAGCTGGTCGCCCAGGCCTCGCGCGGGCCGGACGGCGTGCTGGTCCGCGTAGGCCCCGTGCTGGCGCCGCTCGACCATCCGCTGGCCCAGGCCAACGGCGCGCTCAACGCCCTGTTCATCGAGGGAACGCGCATCGGCCGCATCTTCCTGCAGGGGCCGGGCGCCGGCGCGGGTCCGACCGCCGCCGCCGTCGCCGCCGACATCGCCGACGTCATGGCTGGAGGCGTGCGTCCGGTATTCCAGGCGCCGGCCGAGACCCTGCGACCGTTCGCGGCCCTCGATCCCAGCCGCAGCGTCGGCAAGGCCTACATCCGCCTGCTGGTGAAGGACGAGCCCGGCGTCATCGCCGTGATCGCCGAAACCCTGGCCGAGTGCGGAGTGTCGATCGACAGCTTCCTGCAGAAACCGGCGCCGGACGCGGGCGGCGTGCCGATTGTGCTCACCACCCATGCGACGCCGGAATCGGTCGTCACCGACGCCATAAACCGGATGGAAAAATTGCCGGCTGTGCTAGAGCGTCCTCGCCTGCTGCGCATAGCGCGCATCTGAGACTCGCTCGAAGGTCGAGCGAACGCCGGAGAAGCCTGATGACCACCCCTTCGCTCGATCGCGCCCTGGTCCTCGACGCGGTGCGCGTCACCGAAGCGGCGGCGATCGCCTCCTGGAAGATGGTCGGACGCGGCGACGAGAAGGCGGCCGACCAGGCCGCCGTCGACGCCATGCGCAACGCGCTGAACGAGCTCAACATCGACGGCGAGATCGTCATCGGCGAGGGCGAGCGCGACGAAGCCCCGATGCTCTACATCGGTGAGAAGGTCGGCCAGGGCGGCCCGGCGATCGACATCGCCCTCGACCCGCTGGAAGGCACCACGCTGACCGCCAAGGCCATGGCCAACGCCTGCGCCGTGATGGCCTGGGCGCCCAAGGGCAGCCTGCTCAACGCCCCCGACACCTACATGGACAAGATCGCCTGCGGCCCCGGCCTGCCGGCGGGCGTCATCGATCTCGACAAGTCGCCGGCCGACAACGTGAGGGCCATCGCCAAGGCCAAAGGCGTCGACGCCTCCGAGATCACGGTCTGCGTGCTCGACCGTCCGCGTCACGCCGAGATCATCGCCTCGATCCGCTCGGTCGGCGCGCGCGTCTATCTGATCACCGACGGCGACGTGGCCGGCGTGATCAACACCGCCGATCCCGAAACCGGCGTCGATCTCTACATCGGCTCCGGCGGCGCGCCCGAGGGCGTGCTGGCCTGCGCGGCCCTGAAGTGCGTCGGCGGCCAGTTCCAGGGCCGCCTGGTGTTCCGCAACAACGACGAGCGCGCCCGCGCCGCCCGCTGGGGCATCACCGAGCTCGACAAGAAGTACACCCTCGACGAGATCGTCCGGGCCGACGCCATCTTCGCCGCCACCGGCGTGACCAGCGGCGCCCTGCTGGACGGCGTGGTCTACAAGGACGGCCACGTCCACACCCACACCCTGGTGATGAACTCGTCGACCCGCACGGTCCGCGACGTGCGGATGAAGCGGAAGATTTGACGATGCCCGAGGGCTCGGGCCCCGCGCCCGCGGCCTTTCTGGATGTCGAGCGCTCGCTGACCGGCCGGGCCTGGCGCCGCCGGGCGGCCGATGAATCCGCGGCGCGCGATCACCAGCTCCGACTCGGCCTCTCTGAACCCCTGGCCTGGGCCTTGGCGGCGCGCGGCGTCGATGGGGCGCGGGCCGACGACTTCCTGTCGCCGACGCTCAAAGCGCTGTTTCCCGATCCCTCCAGCTTCATGGACATGGATCGCGCCGCCAGCCTGCTGGTCGACGCGGTGGAGCAGGGCAGGCCCACCGCCGTTTTCGCCGACTACGACGTCGACGGCGCCTCCAGCGCCGCCCAGCTTGTCCGCTGGTTCCGCACCATGGGGCGCGAGCTTGCGATCTACGTCCCCGACCGTATCGCCGAGGGCTATGGACCCAGTCCGGCCGCGTTCCGCCGCCTGAAGGACCAGGGCGCGGAACTGGTGGTCACCGTCGACTGCGGGGCCGCCGCGCACGACGCCATCGCCGCCGCCGGCGAGATCGGCCTCGAGGTCGTGGTCATCGACCACCACCTGATGCGCGAGGGCGCGGCCCCGGCCGCCGCCGCCGTGGTCAACCCGAACCGGCCCGGCTGCGGGTCGGGGCAGGGGGTTCTGGCCGCCGCCGGGGTCACCTTTGTGCTGCTGGCCGCCCTCAATCGCGAGGCGCGCCGACGGGGCCTGTTCGCCGACCGGGCCGAGCCGGACCTGCGCCAATGGCTCGATCTCGCCGCCATGGGCGCCATCTGCGACGTGACCCAGCTGGTGGGCTTCAACCGCGCCCTGGCCTCGCTCGGGCTCAAGACCATGTCGAGCTGGCGCAACCCGGGCCTGGCGGCCCTGCTGGAGGCCTCAGGCGGGGAGCAGAAGCCCGCCAGCAGCTTCCATGCCGGCTTCATCCTCGGCCCGCGCATCAACGCCGGCGGCCGCATCGGCCGCGCCGACCTCGGGGCGCGCCTGCTGTCCACCGACGATCCGGCGGAAGCCCGCGCCCTGGCCGCCGAGCTCCACGCCCTGAACGCCGAGCGCAAGGCGGTCGAGGCCGCCGTCGTCGACGCCGCCGTCGCCTCGCTCGAGCGCGAGAGCAACTTCGATCCCGAATCGCCGGTGATCGTCGTGGCGGGCGACGACTGGCACCCCGGCGTCATCGGCATCGTCGCCGGACGCCTGCGCGAGCGCTATCGCAAGCCCGCCCTGGTCATCGGCGTCGACCGGGCCGCCGACGTCGGGCGGGGGTCGGGCCGCTCACAGCCCGGAATCAATCTCGGTCGCGCCGTGCAGGCCGCTTTCGACGAGGGCCTGCTGATGGCCGGCGGCGGCCACGCCATGGCCGCCGGCCTGACGATTCGCCCATCGGCCATCCCCGAGCTTCGCGCCTTCCTCACCGAGCGCCTGGCCGGCGAGAGCGAGGCGGCCGGGCCGGAGATGGTCGAGATCGACGCCCTGGTGCAGCCGGGCGGCTGCGACCGCGCCCTTTGGACCGACTTCCAGCGCCTGGCCCCGTTCGGCCCCGGCAATCCGGAGCCGCTGTTCGCCATCTCCGACGTGCGGGTCGAACGCCCGATGGCCATGAACGGCGGCCATGTTCGCGTCACCCTGGCCGGACCGACCGGGCGGGGCCTCAAGGCCGTGGCCTGGCGGGCGGGGGACAGCGAGCTTGGAAAGCGCCTGCTGGCGGGCGGCGGCGGCCTGCATGTGGTCGGGCGCCTGCGGCCGGACGACTGGCAGGGGCGCGAGGGCGTGGAGCTGGAAATCGAGGACGCCGCCGACCCGCGGATGCGTCCCGTCTAGAAACTTCTTTTCCTTACGAACGGCCGCTTGCGCGCCCGGACGAAGGTGGATATATCGCCGTCTCCCGCGCACGCGGTCCCTTCGTCTATCGGTTAGGACGTCAGATTTTCAATCTGAAGAGAGGGGTTCGACTCCCCTAGGGACTGCCAGCGCGGGCTTCCCCACATCGCCTAAACGGTGCGCAGGTGTGTCGCCCGCATAACAGAATTTCGCTTTTATAGCGAATCGCCTGTTGACGACTATTGAGTTGCGAGAACACTGTAACCCGAAACTCGTCCATTTAAGGACTAAGGGCGGGATACAGGGGCGGCATGAGTTACGATTACGAAGACGGCGGTCATGATCCGCAGGTCCGCATCAGCGGCCGCGTGAAGTGGTTCGACGCCGGTAAGGGCTACGGCTTCATCGTGCCCGACGATCCCTCCCAGACCAGTATGAAAGACGTGTTGCTGCACGTCACCTCGCTTCGGAACTGCGGCCGCGAGTCAGCCCTCGAAGGTTCGATCATCGTCTGCGACGTCGTGCGTCGTCAGAAGGGCTGGCAGGTTTCCGAGGTGGTGAACCTCGACGAGTCGTCCGCCACGCCGGTCAGCGATCGCCCGCGCCGCGCCTATGACGACGGCGGCCGCGGCGGCTTCTCGCGCGACGGCTACGGCGGTCAGCGCCGCGAGGGCTACGGCTCCGGCCGTGAAGGCGGCTTCGGGGCCCGTCCGCCCCGCCGCCCGGTCGAACCCAACGGTCCGCCCGAGCGCTGCAAGGTGAAGTGGTTCAACCGCACCAAGGGCTACGGTTTCGTGGTGCGCGACAACGAGCCCGGCGACATCTTCGTGCATATCGAGACCCTGCGCCGCAGCGGCCTTGAGGACCTGCAGCCCGGCGAAGACGTCATCGTCCGCTTCGCCGAGGGCCCCAAGGGTCTGGTCGTCGCCGAAATCTCCAACAACGGCTGAGCCGTCAGGGGATTTCGACCAGCTCGATCTGGTAGATCTTGCTCCACTGCTTGCCGGTGACGAGCAGGCGGTCGGCCTGGGCGTCGTAGGCGATGCCGTTCAGCACGTCCTCTGAGCCGTTGCGGTCCTGATCCAGCGGCAGGCCGCGCAGGCTGATACGCCCGACCACCTGGCCGGTCTTCGGATCGATGCGCACGATCACGTCGGTCTGCCAGATGTTGGCGAAGATCTCGCCCTTCACCCACTCGACCTCGTTGATCTCCCGCACCGGCTGCCCACGGAAGGTCACCTTGATCCGCCCGGTCTCCTTCAGGGTGTCGGGATCGAGGAAGCGGATCTGGTCAGTGCCGTCGCTCATGATCAGGCGACGGTCATCCTTGGTCAGGGCCCAGCCTTCGCCGGGATATTTGAAGCTGCCCCGGGGCTGGAAATCAGTCGCGTCGTAGATGAAGCCGATCTGGTGTTGCCAAGTCAGCTGCACCACCTTGCCCTTCCAGGTGACGATGCCTTCGCCGAAGTAGGGGGCCGCGAGCTCGCGCTGCAGCAGCACCTTGCCCGTCTCCAGCTCGCTCTTGCGCATGGAGGAGCGGCCGACCAGGCCGGTGCTCTCGTAGAGCGCGCCGTCTTCGTAAAGCAGCCCCTCGGTGAAGGCCGAGGGATCGTGGGGAAAGCTGCGGACGATCCGCGCCGTATAGAGACGGTCAGGGACGGTCGCGGAGGCGCTTGCCTCAGGAGGAGGCGGCGTCGGCGCCTGGGCGAGCGCCGGCGCCGCGAGGGCGGCCAAGGCGAGCAGGGAAACGGCAATGCGGCGCGCCTCGATCATCGGTTCAGCTTAACGGCCCGATTGGGGCCTTAAAGCGGCCGCCATTTCCAAGGCGGGCGGGGCGGAGTAAGCACGCGACATGAAAACGACCGCCCTGTGGACCGCCTTCGCCCTGGTGCTGGCCGCCTGTTCGGACGCCTCGTCCAAGAACCCCGCGCCGCCGCCCGCGCCCAGCCAAGCGCCCTCGGCCATTGCCCCAGCCGCCGCGTCCGCGAGCGCGGCCGTGACGGCCGCCCCGGCCCCCGCCGAGTGCAACACCCTGCGCAATCCGCATTCCGGCGCGCTGGAGCCGCTGGAGGTCGTCACCGGCTCCGGCGTGGTCAAGTTCCAGGTCGAGATCGCCGACACCGACGCCGAACGCCAGTACGGGCTGATGTGCCGCACCAGCGTCGCCGCCGACCGGGGCATGCTGTTCGAGTTCGAGGCCTCGCGCCCGCAAGCCTTTTGGATGCACAACACCCTCGTGCCGCTGGACATCGTCTACATCGGCCAGGACGGAAGGGTCGTCTCGATCGGCCGCAACGCCCGTCCGCTCGACGATAGTCCGGTCCCATCGGGCGGCCCGGCCATCGGGGTGCTGGAACTGGCCGGCGGCCGGGCCGCCGAAATCGGCCTCTTGCCCGGCGATCAGATCAGGCATCCTTTCTTCAAGCCCTGATCTTCAAGCCCAAATCTTCAGGCGCTCAGCAATTGCCCGGCGGAAGAAACGCCTGTAGCTACCGGGCGTCGCGAAAGCTTCGGGGTGTAGCGCAGCCTGGTAGCGCATCTGCTTTGGGAGCAGAGGGTCGGAGGTTCGAATCCTCTCGCCCCGACCATCGCGACGACGAGACGTTAAGAGGCCGCCATGCTCGCTCGCATCTTCCGCCCCGCCAAGACCGCCATGCAGTCGGGCAAGGCCAAGACCAAGGACTGGGTGCTCGAGTTCGAGCCGGCGGCCGCGCGCAAGGCCGACCCGCTCATGGGCTGGACCCAGTCGAGCGACATGAACGGCCAGGTCCGCCTCGACTTCGAAACTCGCGACGAGGCCATCGCCTACGCCCAACACCGCGGCATCCCGTTCCAGGTGTTCGAGCCCAAGACGCCGAAACGCATCATCAAGGCCTATGCGGACAACTTCGCCGCCGGCCGCAAGATTCCGTGGACCCACTGACCCCGTAGCTCAGCTGGATAGAGCATCCGCCTTCTAAGCGGACGGTCGCAGGTTCGAATCCTGCCGGGGTCGCCAGCGGTCAGGCGCGCGGCCGCTTCCAAATTCGCGCCAGGACGGCGGCGAACGCCGCCGCGGCTCCCTTGCGCGTCGTCGCCGGCGAAGCGTCGCCATCGGTAACGGGGGCTGAGTCCAGGGCGAGTCGCCAGGCCTGGCGCGCATCGTCAAACACCGCGGTCGTTTCCTTGCCCGGCGTGAACGCGATGCGGAGGTCAGCGGCGAGCGCCGCCAGGTCGCGCTCTTCGTCGGGGCTGAACCGGCCTTCAGCGAGCGATTCATGAATCCGGGCCGCAAGGAGGTACTGGGCGACCTCCTCGTAGATCGCGCGCGCTCGATCTTCCGCCAGGCCGCTGGCCGAGACCGAATCCCGCAGCGCCATCCACTCGCGTTCGGAAAGCCAGGCGTCGCTCAGCGCGCCTTCAACCTGGCGGCGGAAGAGGTCCTCGGCCGCCTTGTCGCTCGCGGCAGTCAACGCCGCGCCTGACCGTAGGCCGCCAAGCCGAGAGCCAGATCGGCGATGAGGTCGTCCGGAGATTCCAGGCCGATGTGCAGCCGCACCAGCGGACCGGCGAGGTCCGGCTTGAACTTGCGGTTCGAGAACTGGGGATCGCAGTGGATCGCCAGGCTTTCGAAGCCGCCCCACGAGAAGCCGAGGCCGAACACCCTCAGGGCGTCGAGCAGCGCCTCCACCGCCGTCTGCGGCCCCGGCGTCAGTTCGAAGGCGAACAGGCCGTTGGCGCCGCTGAAATCCCGCTTCCACAGCGAGTGTCCCAGCGCGTCGGGCAGGGCGGGGTGCAGCACGCGCGCCACCTGCGGCTGCTCCTTGAGCCAACGGGCGACCGTCAGGGCCGAAGCCTCATGCTGCCTCAGCCGCGTCTCCAGCGTCCGCAGGCCCCGCAGCGCCTGGTAGGCGTCGTCGGGCGACACCGCCCAGCCGATGTCATGCCCGGCCATTTCCAGCGCCTTGCCGAGCTTGGGATCGCGGGTCGCCGCCGAGCCCAGGAAGACGTCGGCGTGGCCGCAGACGTATTTTGTCAGCGCCTGGGCCGAGACATCGACGCCGTGGGCCAGGGGCTTGAACAGCAGGCCCGCGCCATAGGTGTTGTCCATCAAGGTCAGCACCCCGCGCTCGCGGCAGACGGCGGCGATGCCGGGCACGTCCTGGATCTCGAAGCTCAGCGAGCCTGGCGACTCGAGAACCACCGCCCGCGTCCGCTCGCCGATCAGGGCGGCGACGCCCGCCGCATCCAGTTTCGGATCGTAGAGCCGGGTCGTGACGCCGAACCGCGCCAGCACGTTGTCGCAGAATCGTTTGGTCGGCCGATAGGCGCAGTCGACCAGCAGCACCTCGTCCCCGGCCTTCAGCAGGGCCAGCAGGGCGCCGGTCATGGCCGCCAGACCGGAAGGGTAGAGCGAAACCCGCTCCGCGCCCTCCAGCGCCGCCAGCCCCTCGCAGAGCGCGGCGTGCGAGGCCAGGCCGGAGCGGCCATAGCTCAGCTCCGAGCCGTCATACAGCGCGCGGGCGCTGGGCAGCAGCACGGTCGATCCGCGCTGCACGGGCGGGCCGACGGTGCGCGCCAGGCGTTGCGGCGTGCGCCCTTCGTGGATAAGCCGGGTCTGTTCGTCCATTCGCGGACCCTGTCTGCTTCGGCATGGCCGATCAAGGAGCGATGCGGGTGTTCCTGCGCAACTGCCGTCGTGTCGTCATCGCCGCCGGGCTGGTCCTGGCGATGACGGCGTGCGGCCGACCGGCTCCGACCGACGCCGGCGGCGCTCCGCCTGCCGGCAGCTCTCCCGTCACGACCGCCGCCGCGCAGGGCGCCACGCTGAAGGCCGTGCGGGCGAGGGGCGTTCTGCTCTGCGGCGTGAACCCGGGCCTCGCCGGCTTCGCCTTCCGCGACAACCGCGGCGAATGGCGTGGTTTCGACGTCGATTTCTGCCGCGCCGTGGCCGCGGTGGCCCTCGGTTCGTCGCAGAAGGTGCGGTTCGTGCCGCTGGACAACACCGCCCGCCTCACCGCGCTCAAGGCCGGGCGCGTCGACCTCCTGGTCCGCAACACCTCGTGGACTTTCAGCCGCGATGTCGGCGACGCCGTCGAGTTCGCCGGCGTCAGCTACTACGACGGGCAGGGCTTCATGGCCCCGCGCTCGCTGAACCTGCAGAGCGCCCAGGAGCTCGGCGGCGCCAAGATCTGCGTCCAGGCCGGCTCCACCAGCCAGTTGAATCTCGCCGACTTTTTCCGCAGCCGCGGCCTGAACTACACCCCGGTGGTCGTCGCCGACGAGACCAAGGCGCGCGAAGTCTACCAAACCGAAGGCTGCGACGCCTTCACGGCCGACGTCTCCACCCTGGCCTCGTCCCGCTCGTTGCTGAACAGCCCGGACGCCCACGTCATCCTGCCCGACGTGATCTCCAAGGAGCCGCTGAGCCCCGTCGTCCGCCAGGGCGACCCGGCCTGGACCGACCTCGTGCGCTGGACGCTCAACGCCCTGGTGCTCGCCGAGGAGCTGAACATCTACGCCGCCAACGCCGAGGCCATGCGGCGCGAGTCCGCCAATCCCGAGGCGCGACGCCTGCTGGGGGCCGAGCCCGGCGTCGGCGCGCCGCTGGGTCTCGACGACGCCTGGGCCGAGCGCGCGATCCGCCAGGTCGGCAACTACGGCGAGATCTTCGACCGCAACATCGGCGCCCGCTCGCCGCTGAAGCTGGATCGCGGCCTCAACGCCCGCTGGGACGCCGCCAAGCCGGGCCTGCTCTACGCGCCGCCGCTGCGGTGAGCCTCAGGCCGCGCCGGTCGCCACCGGCGTATCCTCGCGCCCGCCCCATTCGGTCCACGAGCCGTCATAGACCGCGCCTTCGCCGCCCAGGCGGGCAAGGGCGAGCGACACCACCGCGGCGGTGATGCCCGAACCGCAGGAGGTGATCACCGGCGCGGCCGGGTCCACTCCAGCGGTCTGAAACACCGCCTTCAACTCGTCGGCGGACTTCAGGGTCTGGTCGGCGTTCAGCAGACTGCCCATCGGCGTGGTGCGCGCGCCCGGCATGTGGCCGCCGCGCAGGCCTTCGCGGGGCTCCGGCGTCTCACCGGTGAACCGCCCGGCCGGACGGGCGTCGGCCACCTGGCCGCCGGCTTCGAGCGCCGCCCGCACATCGTCGATCGAGCGCACGAGGTGCGGATGGAAGGTCGGATGAAACACCGCCGGCGTCGGCTTCGCGGGCCCGCTCTCGACCGGCCGCCCCTCGGCGCGCCACTTGGGCAAACCACCGTCCAGCACGAACACCTGCTCGTGGCCCATCACCCGGAAGGTCCACCACAGCCGGCCCGCCGAGCGCAGGCCGATCTGGTCGTAGACGACGACGGTGCTGTCGTTGCCGACGCCCAGCGCCCCGACCGCCTCGGCGAACTCATGCGGCGTCGGCAGCATGTGCGGCAGGTCGGTGGAATGATCGGCCACGGCGTCGATGTCGAAGGCGACCGCGCCCGGAATGTGCGCCTGTTCGAACGCCGTCCCGGCGTCGGTGTTCTCGTGCGGGAAGAACCAGCTGGCGTCGATCACCCGCAGGGTCTCGCCGCCCAGGCGCTCGGCCAGCCATTCGGTGGAGACCATCGGGTCTGACATGGTCCGGTCCTTCTACATCCAGGGCGGGGCGGGGAGGCCGCGCTCTTCCAGGAAGGCGCGGTTGAAGATCTTCGACTGATAGCGGGCGCCGTGATCGCAGAGAATGGTCACGATCGTGTGGCCCGGCCCCATTTCCTTGGCCATGGCGATGGCCCCAGCGACGTTGATGCCCGTCGAGCCGCCCATCACCAGCCCTTCGTGCTGCACGAGGTCGTAGATGGTCAGCAGCATGGTCTCGTCGTCGATCCGGAAGGGATGGTCGATGGTCAGGCCTTCCAGGTTGGCGGTGATCCGGCCCTGGCCGATGCCCTCGCTGATCGAATTGCCTTCCGACTTCAGCTCGCCCGCCGAGTACCAGCTGTACAGCGCCGCGCCGTACGGGTCGGCCAGGCCGATCTTGACGCCCGGCTTGCGCTCGCGCAGGGCCATGGCGACCCCGGCGAGCGTGCCGCCCGAACCGACCGCGCAGATGAAGCCGTCGACCTTGCCGCCTGTCTGTTCGAAGATTTCCGGCCCGGTGCTTTCGTAGTGGGCGTTGCGGTTGGCGACGTTGTCGAACTGGTTCGCCCAGATTGCGCCGCCCGGCTCGGTCTTGGCCAGCTCCTCGGCCAGCCGGCCGGAATAGCGCACGTAGTTGTCGGGGTTGGAGTAGGGGACGGCGTCCACCTCCACGAGCTCGGCGCCGAGCATGCGGATGGCGTCCTTCTTCTCCTGGCTCTGGGTGCGCGGGATGACGATGGTGGTCTTGTAGCCCAGGGCGTCGGCGACCATGGCCAGGCCGATGCCGGTGTTGCCGGCGGTGCCTTCGACGATTCGCCCGCCCGGACGCAGCAGCCCCTTGGCCTCCGCGTCGCGGATGATCCCCAGCGCGGCCCGGTCCTTCACCGACTGGCCGGGGTTCATGAACTCCGCCTTGCCGAGGATTTCGCATCCCGTCGCCTCGCTGGCGCGGTTCAGCCGGATCAGCGGCGTGTTTCCGATGGCGTCTAGGACACCAGACGCAATCGAGGGGGCGCGAACGGTCATGGGGACTCTCAGCAGCGTGGCGTGCTTCTAGATCGCGCCGCCGCCGTGGTTCGCAAGTCAGAAATGTTCAGGCCTTCGCCAAGCCGAGCTGAATCACGTCGGTGCGACCCGTGCGGAAGCCGGCCTCGCAATAGCTGAGATAGAAGCGCCACAGCCGGCGGAAGCGCTCGTCGAAGCCCATGCCCTTGATGTTGCTCCAGGCGGATTCGAACCGTTGAGCCCATTCGACCAGGGTGTCGGCGTAGTTCTGCCCGAAGCGGGTGATGTCGCGCCATTCCAGACCGGCCCGGGCCGTCTCCTCGCGTAGACGCGCTTCGCTCGGCAGCATGCCGCCGGGAAAGACGTACTTCTGGATGAAGTCCGGCCGCCGCCGATAGCCGTCGAACAGCTCGTCGCGGATGGTGATGATCTGCAGCCCGGCGCGGCCGCCGGGCGTCAGCACTTCGCGCACCTTATTGAAATAGGTCGGCCAGTATTCCTCGCCCACCGCCTCGAACATCTCGATCGAGGCCACGCGGTCGAACTGTCCGTCGATGTCGCGATAGTCGATCAGGCGGATGTCGGCTTTTTCCGCCAGCCCCTGGTCGAACAGTCGCTTCCTTGCAAAATCGTACTGCTCCTTGGAGATGGTCACGCCGGTGACCTTGGCGCCCACCTCCTTGGCGGCGAACTCGGCGAACCCGCCCCAGCCGCAGCCGATCTCCAGCACCGATTGATCCGGCTTCAGGTCGATGGTGCGGGCCAGGGCCGCATACTTCGCCCGCTGCGCCTCGGGCAACGATTGCCCCGGCCGCTCGTAGCGCGCCGAGGAATAGGTCATCGTCGGGTCCAGCCACTGCGAATAGAAGGCGTTCCCCAGGTCGTAGTGGGCGTGGATGTTCTTCTTCGACCCGGACCGCGTGTTGCGGTGAAGAAAGTGGTTCACGGTGCTGAACATGCGGCTGACCAGGCCGCCGCCCGCCAGGCGCTGGACGTGGTCGTAGTTCAGCGAGAAGCCCTCCAGCACGGCCGAGAGGTCGGGCGTCTCCCATTCGTCGGCCATGTAGCCCTCGGCGAAGCCGATGTCGCCGCCGGCCAGGGCGCGTCGCACGAAGCGGTAGTCGTGAATGATGATGTGGCCGTATGGCCCCGGCCGCTCGCCGCCGATGCTGATGTCGCGCCCGCTGGGCAGGGTGAAGAGCAGCGTGCCGTGCTTCCACCCTCGGGCGGCCATCTCGACCACCTTGCGAAAAAGAGGCGGCGCCTGCTTCAGGTCCGCGTCATTCCAAGCGACTGAAGGACGATGCACCATGGCCTTGCTCCTTACCCCGCACGGCCAAGATAAGGCCTGATCCCCATACGCCCAAGAGGCCGATCCGGATGCGCCTTCAAGCATGCGCCCTTGCTCGCGCGCGCGGCGCGCGCCACACCCTTGCTCGCGCGCGCGGCGCGCGCCACATCTGCCCCCTGCGAAGCATCGCAAAGGATCGCCCGAGTGACCGAAACCCTGAAACCCAACGCCGTCGTCGAGATCGCCAACGCCAAAGGCGGCGCCGTGCGCATCGGCGGCAAGGAACGCCTGGCGATGATCGCTGGTCCCTGCCAGCTGGAAAGCCGCCAGCACGCGCTGGAGACGGCCCATGCCCTGCGCGAGATCGCCCAGCGCCTCGGCATCGGCCTGATCTACAAGACGTCCTTCGACAAGGCGAACCGGACCAGCGCCAACGCGGCGCGCGGCATCGGCCTGGAGGGCGCCTTGCCGATCTTCGCCGAAATCCGCGACACCGTCGGCCTACCGGTGATCACCGACGTACACGAGATCGAGCAATGCGCCGTCGCCGCCCAGGCGGTCGACATGCTGCAGATTCCCGCCTTCCTCTGCCGTCAGACCGATCTGCTGATCGCCGCCGCCCAAACGGGCAAGGCGGTCAATGTGAAGAAGGGCCAGTTCCTCGCGCCCTGGGACATGAAGAACGTCATCGCCAAGGTGGTCGGCGCCGGCAATCCCAACGTCCTGGCCTGCGAACGCGGCGTGTCGTTCGGCTACAACACCCTGGTCTCGGACATGCGCGCCCTGCCGGAAATGGCCAAGATCGGCTGCCCGGTGGTGTTCGACGCCACCCACTCGGTGCAGCAGCCGGGCGGGCAGGGCACATCCAGCGGCGGGCAGCGCGAGTTCGTGCCGGTGCTGGCCCGCGCCGCCGTCGCCGTCGGCGTCTCGGCGGTGTTCATGGAAACCCATCCCGACCCGGACCACGCGCCGTCGGACGGACCCAACATGGTGCCGCTCAGCCAGTTCGAAGGCCTCGTCGGCGAACTGCTCGAATACGACGCCCTGGCCAAGCGCCGGTTGGCCGCCTGAGTCCCCGGGTCTAGAACCGCCCCATGGACCTTTCGGCCCTTCAACAGCTCCTGGCGTCCGTCGTCGGTGTCCGCGTCGCCTGCATCGGCGACGTCATGCTCGACCGCTTCGTCTACGGCGAGGTCAACCGCACCTCGCCCGAGGCGCCGGTGCCCGTCCTGGCGCGCGGTCGCGAGGCGGCGATGCTCGGCGGCGCCGGCAACGTGGCGCGCAACGTGGCCGCCCTCGGGGGCCTCGCCGCCCTGGCCGGCGTGCTCGGAAAGGACGCCGCCGCCGACGAGGTGCTCGGCATGGTCGGCCGGCAACCCGGCCTCGAGGGGCATCTGATCTCGGCGGACGATCGCCCGACCACGGTCAAGACCCGCTACGTCGCCGCCGGCCAGCAGTTGCTGCGCGTCGATTCCGAGGACGCCTCGGCGGTGTCCAAGGCCGTCGAGTCCCGCCTCGCCACCGCCGTGCGCTACGCGGCCGAAGGGGCGGGGGCCATCCTGCTGTCGGACTACGGCAAGGGCGCCATCGGCCAGACGATCATCGACGCCTGCCTGACCGTGGCCAACGCCTCCGGCGCCATCCTGATCGTCGACTCCAAGGCCCGCCACCTGGCGCGCTACGGCGCCGTCGGCATCATCAAGCCCAACGCCGCCGAACTGGCCGCCGCCGCCGACCTGCCGGCCGACACCGACGCCGAGGTCGAGGCCGCCCTCGCGCGCGCCCTGGCGCTCTCGCGCTGCAAGGCCATCCTGGTCACCCGCGCCGCCCGCGGCATGTCCCTGGCCGAGCGGGGCAAGCCGGTGCGTCACTTCCCGGGCGCGCCTCGCGAGGTGTTCGACGTCTCGGGCGCCGGCGATACGGCCCTGGCCGCCATCGGCCTCGCCCTGGCCGCCAAGGCGCCGATCGAGCGCGCCATCGAATTCGCCATCCTGGCCAGCGGCGTCGCCGTCGAAAAGGCGGGCACCGCCACGGTCTCGCCCGAGGAACTGGTCGAAGCCGCCATCAGCGCCCACCTCGCGCCCGCCGAGGCCAAGGTCGTGACGCCCGCCCGCATGGCCGAAGTGGCGCAGCGCTGGCGCGCCCAGGGCCTGCGCGTCGGTTTCACCAACGGCTGCTTCGACATCCTGCACAAGGGCCACGTCAGCTACCTCGCCCAGGCCCGCGCCTGGTGCGACCGCCTGATCGTCGGCGTGAACAGCGACCGTTCGGTGCGGGAGCTGAAAGGCGAGGGGCGTCCGGTCAACGACCTGGAGTCCCGCGCGGTGGTCCTCGCCGGCCTCGCCCACGTCGATCTGGTGGCGTCGTTCGACGAGGACACGCCGCTGACGCTGATCAACGCGGCCCGTCCCGACGTCCTGATCAAGGGCGCCGACTACGAAGTCGAGGAAATCGTCGGCGCCAGGGAGGTGCTCGGCTGGGGCGGCGAGGTGAAGCGGGCGACGATCATCGAGGGGTTCTCGACCACCGCCGCCATCGCCCGCCTGAAGGACAACATGCCGACGGAGAAGGCCTCTTGAAGCGTCGCGTGATCTTCGTCACCGGGGCGGCCGGCTTCATCGGCTCCAACATCGTCGCGCGCCTGTCGCGCAACCCCGACTACGACGTGGTCGCCTGCGATCGCCTGCGCGGGGTCGAGACCGGCAAGTGGCGCAACCTCGCCAAGTCGCCGATCGCCGACTTCGTCTCGCCCGACGGCATGTTCGACTGGCTGGAGCGCAACGCCCACCAGGTCTGCGCCGTGGTCCACATGGGCGCGGTGTCGTCCACCATGGAGCTGGACGCCGACCACATCGTCCACTCCAACTTCACCCTGTCGCGCGATCTGCACCGCTGGTGCGCCGAGCATCAGCGCCGGCTGATCTACGCCTCCTCGGCGGCCACCTACGGCGCGGCCGAAACCTTCGCCGACGCCGACGACATCGACAGCCTCACGAGCCTGCGGCCGCTGAACACCTACGGCTGGTCCAAGGCCTTGTTCGACCTCTACGCCGCCCGCCAGGCCGCCGCCAACGCCGCCCCGCCGCAGTGGGTGGGCCTGAAGTTCTTCAATGTCTACGGCCCGAACGAGGGCCACAAGGGCCGCATGATGTCGGTCGCCGCCCAGATCTATCCGAAGATCGCGGCCGGCGAGGGCGTCAGCCTGTTCGCCTCGCACAATCCCGCCTATCCCGACGGCGGCCAGCTGCGCGACTTCGTCTATGTCCGCGACGTGGTCGACGTCGTCGAGTGGCTGCTGCAGCACGACCGGGTCAACGGCGTCTTCAATCTCGGCTCCGGCCGGGCGCGCAGCTTCAAGGATCTCGCCGAGGCGGTTTTCAAAGCGCTCGATCGTCCGGCTGACATCAGTTACCGCCCGATGCCGGAAGAGATCCGCGACAAGTATCAATACTTCACCCAGGCCGACATGAGTCGACTGAAATCCGTGGGTTACGACAGACAATTCACGTCGTTGGAAGCCGGCGTCTCGGACTACGTCGGCCGCTATCTGTCCAAACCGGACCCCTACATCTGAGATGGCGGTCGAAGCCGCCAAGTTGCAGCGCTGCGTCGGCATCGGGGCGCTCATCCTGGTGGCGCTCATGGCCGTGGCCGGCGCCATCTGGCGCGACGACATCCTGCGCACCGCCCTCGACCCGAAGGTGCCGTTCCAGACCTACGACCCGCCGCCCGCGCCCAACTACGAACAGGCCGACGCCTGGGCCCTCCGTCCGGGCGATCCGCTGAAGATCGCGGCGGGGGCGCCGCCGGCCGACGTCTTCTTCATCCACCCGACCACCTACGACGGCGGCCCGCACTGGAACGCCCCGCTGCACACGCGCAACGCCGAACGGCTGCTGTCGCAGGTCATGCTGCCCAACTACGCCGGGCCGTACTTCCGCACCGGACGACTGTTCGCGCCGCGCTACCGCCAGGCCAGCCTCTACACCCTGCTGACCCTGCGCGATGACGCCCGCGAGGCGCGCCGCTTCGCCTACGGCGACATCCGCGCCGCCTTCCGCCTCTATGTGGAACGCTACAACCACGACCGGCCGTTCATCCTGGTCGGGGTGGAGCAGGGCGGTTCGCTGGCCGCCCGCCTGCTACGCGAGGAAATCGCCGCCGATCCGGCGCTCGCCGGTCGCCTGGCCGCGACCTACCTGATCCAGACCACCGTCCCAGCCGCCGATTACGCGGCCGGCGCGGCGTTCCCCGCCTGCGAGCGCCGCAACCAGGCCCATTGCGTGGTCGCCTGGGCCCAGGCGAGCGAGGGAGACGTGGAGCGGGCCCAGTCGCTGCGCGACCGCGCCATGGCGTTCGACGGCGCCGGCCAGCTCGTCGACTTCGACGGCCGCCAGGCCCTGTGCGTCAATCCGCTGACCGGATCGGCGCAGCCCGGCCGCGCCGCCGCCCGTCTGAACCTCGGGGCCGCCAACGCCACGGGCCTGGAATGGGGCGCGCGCCCGGCCTTCCTGCAGCGCCAGGTCTCGGCCGAGTGCGACAAGGGCGTCCTGATCGTCAGCAAGCCGAAGTCGCAGTCGCTGCGCCCCGCTCGCACCTGGGCGGAATCCCGCCGCGCGCCGGGTTACAACCTGTTCTACGCCGACCTCGAGGCCGACTCCCAGGCCCGCGTGGCCGCGCTGATGAACCGCCCCGAGTTCCCGCGCCCCGCGCCGAGCCAGCCCGCCAGCTAGCCTGCCTCGCGCTCGCTGCCGGGCTTCCAGTCGAACAGCGCCTTCAGAACCTGCAGCGCCTTGCCGCGCGGGCTTTGGAACGCCGCGTCGCGGTTCAGCACCAGCCGCGCGTCGTCGGCCGCCACGGCGATCAGGTCGCGATGCGCCACGGGGTCCGCGAAGCGATAGGCCGGAAACCCGCTCTGGCGCAGGCCCAGCGGATCGCCGCCGCCGCGCAGCTCCAGGTCCTTCTCGGCGATCAGGAAGCCGTCGTCGGCCTTGCGCAGGATATCGAGCCGCGCCTGCGCCACCTGCGACAGCGGCGGGTCGTACAGCAGCACGCAGGCGCTCTCCCGCGCCCCGCGCCCCACGCGCCCGCGCAGCTGGTGCAACTGGGCCAGGCCGAAGCGTTCGGAATGCTCGATCACCATGATCGAGGCGTTGGGTACGTTCACGCCCACCTCAACTACCGTGGTGGCGGTCAGCACGCTCAGCTTGCCCGCCGCGAAATCGGCCATCACCGCATCCTTGGCGGCGCCGGTCATCTTGCCGTGGATCAGGCCGACGCTCGGCCCCAGCCAGCGCCGCAGGTCCTCGACCCGCTGCTCGGCCGCCATCAGGTCCACCGCCTCGCTCTCGGCCACCAGCGGGCAGATCCAGAAGGCCTGCGCCCCGCCGGCGATCGCCTTGCGCAGCCGGTCGACCACCTCGGCCATTCGGGGGATCGGCACGGCCGCCGTCGCCACGGGCGTGCGCCCCGGCGGTTTCTCGGCCAGGCGCGAGACGTCGAGGTCGCCATAGAGCGTCAGCTCCAGCGTCCGAGGGATCGGCGTCGCCGACATCGCCAGCAGGTGCACGCCTTCGCCCTTCTCCTGCAGGCGGCGACGCTCATTGACCCCGAAGCGGTGCTGCTCGTCGACCACGGTCAGGGCCAGGGCGCGATAGATCACGTCGGTCTGGAACACCGCATGGGTGCCGACGACCACCGCCGCCCGACCGTCGGCGATCATCCGCAGGGTCTCCGCCCGGCCCGCGCCCTTGTCGCGCCCGGTCAGCAGCACGGCGGTGATCCCCTGGCCGGCCAGAGGTCCGGAGATGGTCTCGAAATGCTGCCGCGCCAGAATCTCGGTCGGCGCCATCAGCACCGACTGCATGCCGCCCGCCGCCGCGTCGGCCATGGCCAGCAGGGCGACCACCGTCTTGCCGGAGCCGACGTCGCCCTGCAGCAGCCGCGCCATCCGCTCGCCGCTGGCCAGGTCGCCCCGCACCTCGGCCAGCGCCATCTGCTGGGCGCCGGTCAGGCGGAAGGGCAGGGCCGCCTCGATGGCGTCGGCCGTCGCCGAGGCGACGATCTCGCGCCCCGGCTCGGCCCGGCGATGCAGCCGCCGCTCGGCCAGGGCCAGCTGGTGCGCCAGCAGTTCGTCATAGGCCAGCCGCCGCCGGGCGCGCGACAGCGGCGAGAGATCGCCCTCGGTCCGTGGCGCGTGCAGCGCCGTCATCGCCGCGCGCCAGCCGGGCAGGGCCTCGCGCTGCAGCCAGGCCGCGTCCTGCCACTCCGGCAGTTCCCCGGCCCGCGCCAGGGCCTCCTGGGCGAACTTCCGCACCGTGCGCGACGGCAGGCCCGCCGTCGCCGGATAGACCGGCTCGACCTCGGGGATTTCGCCGGCCCGTTCGACGGGCAACAGATAGTCCGGGTGGGCGATCTGCAGCTCGGACCCATATTTGTCCCGCTCGACCTTGCCGCTGACCACGCGGCGCGAGCCTGGCGGGTTCTGCCGCTCCAGGTGGTCGCCGAACACCTTGAAGAACACCAGGGTGATGAAGCCCGAGCCGTCGAAGCAGCGGATGCGATAGGGCAGGTTGGCCCGCGCCGGCTTCAGGTGGGCGTCGATGCTCACCGAGAAGGTCTGCACCTCGCCCTCGACGGCCGCCGCGACGGTCGTCGTCCGACGCTGGATCAGGCTCTGCGGCGAAAGGAACAGCACGTCGCGCACCAGCGGCCCCGCCAGCTTGTCCAGCAGCGGCGCAAGGCGCGGCCCGACGCCCTTCAGCGAGCTGGAGGGGGCGAACAGCGGAAAGAGAATCTCCGGGCGCATCGAAGTGAGCATAGCGCGCTGGCGCGAGCGCGGCCCGACCTCTATATCGACCGCTCGCATGGACGACGCAGAGCGTAACAAGCTGCGGTTCCGCGCCTGGCGGCGGGGCTTTCGTGAAGCGGACCTCATTCTGGGGCCGTTCGCGGATCGTCATGTCCCGACGATGAACTCCGAAGAGTTGGCGACGTTCGAGACCCTGCTCGATCAGCTCGACCACGATCTCTACGCCTGGATCGTGGGCCGCGCGCCGACCCCACCTGAGTTCGATCACGAGATCATGCGCAAGATCAAAGATTTCCGCTACGAAGCTCTCGATCAGCGAGGCGAAAACCTTGGCGCTTGATGCAGAGCCTCGCGGCCCGTCGCCGGCCGACGCCAAGCGCATCGCCAAGCAGGACGGCCGCCTCGACCTGATCGGCGCGCCGGAAGGCTTCGACGCCCTGGTGATGGCCGACATCGCCCGGGCGCGGGGCGGCCTTTCGGTGTTCGTCGCCCGCGACGGCGGCCGCGCCCAGGCCTTCATCGACGCCCTGAAGTTCTTCGCGCCCGAGGTCGAGACGGCGCTGTTCCCCTCGTGGGACTGCTTGCCCTACGACCGCATCGGCCCATCCTCGGCGGTTTCGGCCCAGCGCATGGCCACCCTGGCGAAGCTGGCCTCCGGCGCGTTCGGCGCCTCCAAGCCCGCGATCCTCGTGACCCCGGCTCCCGCCGCCCTGCAGCGCGTGCCGCAGAAGGGCGTGGTCAATCGCGCGTCCTATTCCGCCAAGGTCGGCGCCCGCGTCGTCATCGCCGACCTTGAGCGTTATTTCGCGGTCAACGGCTACCAGCGGGCCTCGACGGTGTCCGAGCGCGGCGAATTCGCCATTCGCGGTGGGGTGATCGACGTCTTCCCGCCGGGCGCCGAGGAGCCGGTGCGCCTCGACCTGTTCGGGGATGCGCTGGAATCGATCCGCGGTTTCGATCCCGAGACCCAGCGCTCGACCAAGCAGCTGCGCGAGGTCGATCTGCTGCCGGTGTCCGAGGCCCTGCTTGACGCCGACGCCGTGGCGCGCTTCCGCAAGGGCTATGTCGCCGCCTTCGGCGCCCCGGGCGACGACCCGCTCTACGACACCATCAGCGAGGGCGGCCGCCGCGCCGGGCTCGAGCACTGGCTGCCGCTGTTCTACGATGGCATGGCGACCCTGTTCGACTATCTGCCGGACGCCGCCCTGGTCGCCATCGACCACCTGGCCGCCGAGGCCCGTGACGAGCGCCTGGCGATGATCGCCGACGCCTACGACGCCCGCGCCACCGCCGACCGCAAGTCGTCCTACCGCCCGCTGGAGCCGAATGCGCTCTACATGGACGCCGCCGAGTGGGAGCGGCGCGTCAGCCACCGCCCCAACCGCCGCTTCACGCCCTTTCAGGTCGACGCCGGCGAGCAGGTGGTCGACATGGGCGCGCGCCTCGGCCGCCAGTTCGCCGCCGAACGCGCGCAGGACAGCGTCAACCTGTTCGAAGCCACCGCCGACCACGCCAAGGCCTTGGCCGCCAAGGGCAAGCGCGTGCTGTTCGCCTCCTGGTCCGAAGGCTCGTCGGAACGTCTCGGGGCCATGCTGGCCGACCACGGCCTGAAGAACGTAGCCTTCGCGCCCTACTGGCAGGCGGCCAAGGCGGCGGACCCGAAGAAGCCGCAGCGCGTGGTGCTGCCGCTCGACGCCGGCTTCGAGACCGAAAACCTCGCGGTCATCTCCGAGACCGACATTCTCGGCGACCGCCTGGCGCGTCCCCGACGCAAGCGCCGCGCCGCCAACTTCCTGGCCGAGGCCTCGGCCCTGACCGCCGGCGACCTCGTCGTTCACATCGACCACGGCATCGGCCGCTACGAAGGGCTCAAGACCCTCGACGTGCAGGGCGCGCCGCACGACTGCCTGGAGATCTTCTACGCCGGCGAGAGCAAGCTCTACCTGCCGGTCGAGAACATCGACCTACTCACCCGCTATGGCGCGGAAGGCGAGGGGGTGCAGCTCGACAAGCTGGGCGGGGCCGCCTGGCAGGCCCGCAAGGCCCGCGCCAAGCAGCGCCTGCGCGAGATGGCCGAGGGCCTCATCGCCATCGCCGCCGCCCGCGCCGTGCGCAACGTCGACGACATCGAGCCGCCGTCCGGCGTGTTCGACGAGTTCTGCGCCCGCTTCCCCTACGAGGAGACGGAAGATCAGCTGAACGCCATCGCCGACGTGCTGGGCGACCTGGCGCAGGGCAAGCCGATGGATCGCCTGATCTGCGGCGACGTCGGCTTCGGCAAGACCGAGGTCGCCCTGCGCGCCGCCTTCGTGGTGGCCATGAGCGGCAAGCAGGTCGCCGTCGTCTGCCCGACGACCCTGCTGGCGCGCCAGCACTACAAGACCTTCGTCGAGCGCTTCCAAGGCTGGCCGGTGAAGATCCGCCGCCTGTCGCGCCTCGCTCCCGCCAAGGAAGCCTCCGAAACCCGCGCCGGCCTCGCCGCCGGCGAGTTCGAGATCGTGGTCGGCACCCACGCGGTGCTTTCCAAGCAGGTCTCGTTCAAGAACCTCGGCCTGGTCATCGTCGACGAGGAGCAGCACTTCGGCGTGAAGGCCAAGGAGGCGCTGAAGAACCTGCGCGCCGACGTCCACATGCTGACGCTGACGGCGACGCCGATCCCGCGCACCCTGCAGATGGCGCTCAGCGGCATCCGCGAGATGTCGATCATCGCCACGCCGCCGGTCGACCGGCTGGCGGTGCGCACCTACATCAGCCCGTTCGATCCGGTGACCCTGCGCGAGGCCCTGCTGCGCGAGAAGTATCGCGGCGGCCAGGCCTACTACGTCGCCCCGCGCATCAAGGACCTGCCCGATCTCGCGCAATTCCTTCGCGAATCCGTCCCGGAAGTGAAGTTCGTCATCGGCCATGGCCAGATGGGCGCCACCGAACTCGAGGAGGTGATGACCGCCTTCTACGAGGGGCAGTACGACGTGCTGCTGTCGACCACCATCGTCGAGAGCGGCCTCGACATCCCCAGCGCCAACACCCTGATCGTGCACCGCGCCGACATGTTCGGCCTGGCCCAGCTCTATCAGATCCGCGGCCGCGTCGGCCGTTCCAAGGCCCGCGCCTACGCCTACCTGACCACCCCGGCCGAGCGACAGATCACGCTTTCGGCCGAGAAGCGCCTGAAGGTGCTGCAGTCGCTCGACAGCCTGGGCGCCGGCTTCCAGCTGGCCAGCCACGATCTCGACCAGCGCGGCGGCGGCAACCTGCTCGGCGACGAGCAGAGCGGCCACATCCGCGAGATCGGCGTCGAGCTCTATCAGCAGATGCTGGAAGACGCCGTCGCCGACCTCAAGGCCTCGGGCGAGGGGCTGTTCGACGACCGGGGCTGGTCGCCCCAGATCAACACCGGCGCCGCCGTGCTGATCCCGGAAGACTATGTGCCGGACCTCAACGTCCGCCTGTCGCTCTATCGCCGCCTGTCGGAAGCCGAGAAGCAGGCCGACCGCGAAGCCCTGGCCGCCGAACTGATCGACCGCTTCGGCCCCTTGCCGCCGGAAGCCGACAGCCTGCTCAAGGTCGTGGCCATCAAGGGCCTCTGCCGCGAGGCCAACGTCGCCAAGATCGATGTCGGCCCCAAGGGCGCGGTGGCCAGCTTCCGCAACGACACCTTCGCTGACGTTCCCGGCCTGGTCGGCCTCGTCCAGAAGAACCCGGCCGTCTTCAAGCTGCGGCCCGACCACAAGTTCGTGGTCAAGGGCGAGTGGGAAACCCCGCGCGAGCGCCTCGACGCCGCCGAGCGCATCCTGGTGCAGCTGGCCCGCCTGGCGCGGGCGGTGGCGGAAAAAGGCTAGGCGACTGGCGTCAGCGCCCGCGCCTCGGCCAGCAGCCGACGCGCCCGGATCCACACCTCCAGCCGCTGCACCGCCACCAGACCGACCGCGAAGGCCAGGAAGGCGTCGGTGATCAGGGCGGCGTTGATGTGCAGCGTCGAGGCCTCCGCCGCCAGCAGATAGCGCAGGCCGACACGGACGAGCAGCACCGCGACCAGCAGATAGAGTGCCGCCGGCGAGGCTCGGCTGGTCAGGGCGTGGGTCTCGGGATTGACCGTCACCGTCGTCAGCCGTCCGCGCCAGAAGCCGATCGCCGCCCCCACCGCGAAGGCGGGGATCAGCCACGCCCAATCGAATCCGGCCAGCCGGGACTGAGCGATCACCAGCCCCGCCACCGCCAGCAGCAGCACCGGCGTCAGCCACAGCCATTCGACGCGGAGCCGCCGGTCGCGGCTCATGCCGCGCAGTCGGAAGACGAGCACCAGCAGGATGATGGGGATGGCGATCCAGGCCATGTTGGGCGGAGCGCCGGTGGTGGGCATCAGACCGCTTCGCGCCGCAAGGCCTGGGCGGCGGCCCGCTCCAGGGCGCGGCCGGCGTCCTCTCCCCCCTCGACGGGCGAAACCCCGATATCGAACTCGACGGTGAAGGGCGTCCGCCCCTCGCCGGCGTCGAAGGCGGTGCAGGCGATCACCGCGGCGATCCGCTCGGCGGCCGAGCGGGCCTGGGTGGCCGAGGTGGCGGGCAGGGCGAGGGCGAAGACTTCCGGGCCCAGGCGCGCGGCCGTGTCCTCCACGCGCACCAGGCGGCCGATCATCGAGCCGATCTGCGGGATCGCGCGGTCCAGCCAGCCCCCGGCGCGGGCCTTCACGACGTCGGCGCGATTCGAAACCTTCAACACGCAGACCGACAGCGGCCGGTTGCGGCTGATCGAAGCCTTCGCCAGGCGCGCGAGATGCCCGGCGAAGAGATCGCGGGTGAACAGGCCGGTCGCCGCATCCATCAGGCCGCTGCTGCGCGCCTTCTCCAGGGCGGCGCGGATCGACTCGCCGCGCCTATGGCTGCGAGCCAGCTCGACCACGCGCTTGGCGGTCTCGGCCTCGGCCGTCTGCGGCGAGGCGACGTCCGAAACCCCGCGATGATAGGCCTCGGAGGTCGTCACGTAGCTTTCTTCGGGCAGGTAGAGCAGGGCGGGGATGTGGAACAGGCGGGTGTTGCGCCGCATGCCCGCGGCGATGCTCAGCGCCTCCTGCGGGTTCTCGCCGGCCCACAGGACCACGGCGTCGAACGGCCGCTCGTGCAGGTAGTCGAAGGCCGTGTAGGCGGTGAAGGCGCCGACCACGTCGGCCCCGCTGCGCGCCAGCACGTTCGACAGGGCTAGGAACTGCGGCGCCGGCTCGCCGATGGCCAGCACGCGGAAGGCGGCCGAGGTCGGCTCGGGCAGATCGAGGCGGCGCCCCCGCTCGGCGAACGTCTCCAGCCGCAGCTCGAACTCTTCCTCGGCGATGGCCATGCGCACCAGCGACTCGAGACGCATCACCGCCTGGGCCGGATGCAGCGGCGGGGCCAGGGTCAGGTCGAAGCCCTCATCCTGCAGGCTGGGATCGGGCTCGCCGATCGCCATCACCGGCAACCGGCGCGGCGCGCACGCCGCCTTCAGGCGACGCGCCAGCGACAGCGCCTCATGTCCGCCCGAGGCGATGTCGACGATCGCCGCCTCGATGTTCAGGTCCGCGAGGGCGGCGATGGCGGCATAGGGGCCGCGCGCCGTGATGGTGCGCCAGCCCAACCGGTCGAGCCCCTCCGCCAACGGCCCAACCAGGCCGTCGTCGCGGGCGATAATCAGAATCCGGGCATTTACCGACAAAGACGCGCCCCTTCACCGTCCCGAAGACCGGGCCGGATTCGCATGTCGCCAGCATAAGCACGCCGCGCGTTCCGGCGATAGAAGCGGATAGCGCGCAGGTGACAGGACTGTTCAGCCCGGGTTCAGCCGTCGGGCGCGATGCTCGTTTCATCGCCTGCGGTCGCTTCATCCCGTCCCTCGACGCGGCCTCGGACGGACCAGGACGGGCCATGCCGTTCTGGCGGCGCGTCGTCCCTCGTGGGCGGCGCGCCGGCCTTGTTCGCCGCGACTTGCGCCGGACGGGGGGCGCGGGCAGGTTCCGCGCCGATGCGATCCATTTTCGACAACCTCGACCTCGACGTGACCCACTGGGTCGCCGCGGTCCTGCGCGTGACCGGCAAGGCCTTCGGGCGCCTGTGGGGTCGCGACGTGATGCTCTACGTCGGCGGCGTCTCGTTCTTCGCCCTGCTGGCCGTGTTCCCGGGCCTGGCGATCATGATCGGCCTCTACAGCCTGTTCGTCGATCCCGCCCAGGCGGCCAGCCAGGCCGACGCCCTGTCCCACATCATGCCGCCCGAGGCCCGCACCCTGTTCGCGGGCGAACTGAGTCGGCTCGGCGGGGCCGAGGCCGGCGCCATATCCACCCAGAGCGGCGTCGCCCTGGTCATCGGCGCCTACGCCTCGCATCGCGGCTTCAAGGCCCTGCTGGCCGGCCTGTCGTTCATCCATGAGGAAGACCGCCAGCGCGGCTTCGTCGGTTTCAACGTGATGGCGCTGCTGGTGCTGGTCGCCGCCTTCGTGCTGTTCGGCGTCGCCTCGGCCACCTTCCTGGGGATGCGCGTCGTCGCCGAAACCCTGCATCTGACGCCGCTCGCCGGCCTTTCCTGGATCTACAGCGAATGGACCTGGGGCAGCGTCGCCGTGATTTTCGGCATGACCCTCATCTATCGCTACGCCATGTCGCGAGACCCGGTGGGCTGGCGGGCCTCCATCGCCGGCGGCGTCGCGGCCGCCATCATGTCCCTGGCCGCCTCCTGGCTCAGCGCCATCTATGTCGAGCAGATCGCCAAGCTCGGCGCCACCTACGGCTCGGTGGCCGCGGTGATCATCTTCCTGATCTGGCTGTCGTGGACGGTGAACTGCATCTTCTTCGGAGGCGCCCTGGCCACCGAGGCCGAGATCGAGATCAAGGCCGCCGAGGTCAGAATCGCCGAACGCGAGGCCGCCGCGGCGGCGACGCTTCACTAAAGTCGACGAATACCCCTCCCGGCCGTCACAGCCGGCGCAGGGCCGGCTATGATGGTCAGGTGGGGAAACAGCCCCCAAGCTAGGGCTTGGCGATCAGGAAGCTCAACGTCGGGCCGTCCTCGCCGCGTTCCAGCACCGTCAGCCCGGCCTCGTTGGCGAAGTGCGGCACGTCGATCCGGGCCAGGGGATCGTCCGCCAGAAGACGCAGGCGCGCGCCCGGCTTCGCCGCCTCGGCCGCCCGGCGCAGGCGCAGGGTCGGCACCGGGCAGCGGTGGCCGCGCGCGTCGACGAGGATCTCGCCGAAAATCTGGTTTGAGTCGCTCACTGCATCTCGGCGATCAGTTCGTCGATATCGACCCAGGCGAAGGCCACCGAACTGTCGGCCACCCCATAGGGCATGAACAGGCGCTCACCATGGGCCATGCCGCCGCAGGTATAGACCACATTGGGCACATAGCCCTCGCGGTCCTCGTCGGCCGGCGAGATCAGGGGCGCGGTCAGGCGGCCGATGATCTTTTGCGGATTGTCCTTGTCGAGCAGCACCGCCCCGATGGCGTACTTGCGCATGGCTCCGACGCCGTGGGTGAGCAGCAGCCAGCCTTCGTCCACCTCGATGGGGGCTCCGCAATTGCCGATCTGCACCAGTTCCCACGGGTATTTCGGCCCCATGAAGAAGTCGCCGCCTTCCCAGGTGAGCAGATCGTCCGAGGTCATGTAGAACAGGTTCTCCCCGTCCTGCCGGCCGATCATGGCGTACTTGCCGTTCACCCGGCGGGGAAACAGGCCCATGCCCTTGTTGCGCGCCGCCGAGCCGCTGATCGGGATCAGGTCGAAGCTGCGGAAGTCCTTGGTGACCATCATCTCGGAGGCGATCGCCGAACCGGAATAGGCCGTGTAGGTGCCGTAGTAGGTGACCTCGCCGTCGTCCTCGGTGAACCGCACGAGGCGCAGGTCCTCCAGCCCGTTCCGCTGCTGGGCGGTGAACGGGAAGATCACCGTGCCGGAAAGGGAGGCTTCCGGATGCCGATGCGCCGTCACCGGCCCGCCGGCCGGCGGCGGATCGTGCATCTGGGCCGCCATGGCGAACGGCGGCTCGGGCATCAGGTCGAGACGGCCATCGGGCGCCAGGATGCCCTCGCGGAAGGCGATCGACGAGATGTGGCCTTCGCCCACGGCCCGCAGCGACATGGCGATGCGCACATGGCCGGCGGTCAGGCCCGACTGGTCCGGGTGCGGCACCACGCTGGGGTTCATCAGGGCGGCGGCGGCGTAGGAGTATTCATGGCAGAAGTAGGCGCCGATCAGCTCCTTCTGGGCCTCGCGCAGCTTTCCGTTCAAGCCGAGCTCGGCCTTGATGTGCCGATAGCGCTCCAGATAGATGCTGCGCGTCTGCCAGTGACGCGTCTCGAAGTCACGGTTCACCAGGGCGAGCTCGGCCTGGCAGGTGCGACTGTCCATCTGCATCACGGCGTCGACGATACGGGCGGCGCGGGCCGACCCCGCAGGCCCAAGGTGGAACGGTCGAATCACGACCCGCGACGCGTCCGGGGCCAGCCGGATCGGCGTGTGATGCAATCTAGGCATGCGCTTCCGTGGTCAGCCTGGGGAGGGCCTATCAGCGGCGCGCCGCGGCAGGTGCGGCGACGCCGGCTGAGCGGGCAAGAGCGTGCATAACGCAAGTCGCCGTCTGAAACGAGAGCAGCGATTCCGCGCCTTGGTTAAGGTTGGCGCGCTCCGGCGTCAGACCGTCGTAGCAGCCGCCTTCCTCGGCCTGGATCATGCGGACGCCCAGGTCGTTATCGCCGAGATACCAGGCGTAAGCGCGCCGCGCCTCGTCCAGCCAGCGGGGATTCTGCGTCACGGCATAGGCGGCCTCGCAGGCTTCCACCGTGGCGGTGGCTTCCAGCGGCTGCTGATCGAAAGGCTCCGGGATCGCGTAGTGCGCGCCGAAGCTTTCCGTCCCGATCGGTCGGAAACAGCCCGAGGGCGCGGTCTGCATCTGGCAGAGCCACTCCAGAGCGTCGAGGCCGGCCCGTTCCATGCGGGCGTCCTGCAGGATGGCCGAGGCGCGCAGCAGGGCCTCCGGCAGGCGGGCGTTGTCGTAGCAGAGGAAGGGCTCGAACCAGAGCCAGCTGGCGCTGCGCTCGGCGCGCAAGGCGTCCATCAGCCGCGCGGTCAGTTCGCGCAACCGCGTTTGCACCGCTTCCGAGCCCGGCATGGCGCGGGTCAGCTCGCATAGACCCAGAATCAGGAAGGCGTTGGTCCGCAGGAACGGGAAGTCGCCGACGCGGGGCAGGGCGGCCTGGGCGATCTTGAGACCGAACACCCGCAGATCGTCCCGCAGGGCGTTGGCGGCCGTATAGCAGGCGGCCCAGAAGCTGCGGCCGAAGCTGTCATCCGAGCCCACGTCCTCCAGCCAGCGTCGGTCGTAGCCCATGAAGTTGCGGAACCGACCGACATCGTCGTTCCAGGCGTGGTGCAGGAACGACGCGTAGGCGTGGGTCAGGCGGGGCGGGGCCTCGAACCCGGCGCGCTCCAGTCGCAGCATCAGCATCAGGGCGCGGGCGTTGTCGTCCACGCAATAGCCGTGGTTGCGATCCGGCACGCTGATCAGCCCGTGCTGCAGGATGCCGACGCCGTCGCTCATCCGCTCGACGCCGCCCAGCGCCGGCTCGGGCAACTCCATGTTCGACGGGCTGTGCAGGCCGACTAGGGTGTCGCTGCGCACGGCGCGGAACAGACCCATGAAGCTCTCGGCCAAGCGGCTCCAGATCATTTCGCGACCGGCGGCATAGGCCTTGTCGCGGGTGGCGGCCATGCGCTCGGGGTCGTTCATCAGCCCGAGCACCGCCTCGGCCATGGCGGCCGGATCGTTGAACGGCGTCAGCACGCCGCGCCCTTCGGCGAGCAGTTCGGCGGCGTGCCAGTAAGGCGTCGAGACCACCGGCTTGCCCAGCGCCACCGCGTAGGACAGCGTGCCGGAGGTGATCTGCGCCTCGTTGGGATAGGGCGTCACATAGACATCGGCCGCGGCCAGGTATTCCAGCAGCTTCGGCGTATCGACATAGGCGTTCACGAAGCGCACCGCCTCGCCGACGCCCAGGCTCCCGGCCAGTTCGGCCAGGCTTTCGCGATAGCGCTCGCCCTCGCGCGCCACCAGGTGGGGGTGGGTCGCGCCGAGGATCAGATAGAGGGCGTTCGGGCGCTCGGCGACAATGCGGGGCAGGGCGCGGATCATCGTTTCGATGCCCTTGCCCGGCGACAGCAGGCCGAAGGTCATCAGCACCTCGCGGCCCTCCAACCCGAACTGCGGCTTGGCCTCGTCGGTCGGTACGAGCGGGCGGTCCGGAACGCCGTGGGCGACCACGGCGATCTTTCCGGCCGGGGCGCCGTAGACATCGCGCAGGATGTCGCGACCCTTGCGGGTCATCACGATCACGCGCGACGAACGCTCGATGATGCGGTTCATCACCCGCCGCTGATCCGAATCCGGCTCGGTCAGCACGGTGTGCAGCGAGGTGACCACCGGCGCCCGCAAGCCGTCGAGCAGGGTCAGCAAATAGTCGCCGGCCGGGCCGCCGTAGATGCCGTACTCGTGCTGAATGCAGACCACCTCGGCGCCCGAGGCGTTGATGCGGCGCGCGGCGTCCGCGTAATCCATCAGGGCGCCGGCCCGCAGCTCGAACTTCACCTCGTCTGGATAGTCGTAGCGCGAGCCCGTGTCGGTCATCGCATACACGTCACAGGCGAGTTCCGGATAGGCCGTGGTCAGCGCCTCGTAGACGTCGCCGGTGAAGGTGGCGATGCCGCAACGGCGAGGCGGAAAGTTGCCGACCATCGCCATTCGTCCGACGGGGCGCGCCGAGATGGAAGGCTCACGTCGATTACGAAGGCTGGGGGTCAGCTCGAGCATCATTACACCTAAATCTTGCCCTCCGTTCCGGGGGCGTTCGGGTGTTGCAACGCACCAATGCCGGGATGGATGCCTGCGAAAATCCCAAGAACAACGGTCGATGAAGCTCAACCGCATATGGTGTTGAATTCGCGTGTCAAGCGAACAGGCGGCGCCCGAAAATCATGCGCCCTCGCCGCCGGCGGCAAGCAGCGCGGCCCGCTCATCCGCGGTCAACGGTCGCCAGCGCCCCTCCGGCATGTCTCCGAGATCGAGCGGACCGACGCGCACGCGAAAGAGGTCGACCACCTTCAGCTCGACCAACTCGCACATTCGCCGGATCTGCCGGTTGCGGCCTTCATGCAGCACGAACTTCAACCGCTGATCGCTGATGACCTCCACCTCCGCCGGCTTCAGGCGCCGCCCGTCAAGCTCCAGGCCGTAGCGCAGCAGCTCGAGCTTGGCGGGGGTGATCTCGCCCATCACCGCCACCCGGTACTCCTTGTCCAGCACCGAGGCGGGTCCGATCACCGCCTTGGCCAGCACCCCGTCGTCGGACATCAGCAGAAGACCGCGTGAGTCCCGGTCGAGCCGCCCCAGCGGCGCCGGCTTGGCCTCGGCGGGCAGGGGATCGCCGTTGGCGTTCCAGCGCGCCGTCTCGCCGAGCAGCTGGGCCGCCTCGGTCTGTCCCCGCTCGGGATTGGCCGACACCACGCCCCGCGGCTTGTGCAGGATCACCGACACCGCTGAGGCGATCGTCGCCTCCGCCTCGTCGGAGAGGGTCAGGATCTGGCCGGGGAGGATCTTGCGGCCGACGTCCTCCACCCGCTCGCCGTCGATGCTCACCAGCCCCCGCGCGATCAGCGCCTCGGCCTCCCGCCGCGAACAGACTCCGCTCTGCGCCAGCCAGCGGTTCACGCGCTGGGGCTCGGTCTCTTCGTAACGTCGGGTGAAGGCCATGACGCGGGCTTGTGCGGGACGCGCCAAGGCGGCGCAAGGCCCCGGATGCATATCAATATGACGAGGGATCATGCCGCTCTGAGCGAGTTTGAAGCAAATACGACGAACCTCGGGGGTGACGGCGATTTGCGCCTGCGACGGTTGCCGTTCGCATCGATCCTGTCCCCGCAACTGAGAGGGGATAGCTCATGCACACTCGCAACCCGGCCCGCGCCCGCCTGCTCGCCGCCACCGCTCTGACCGGCCTCAGCCTGCTGTGGACGGGCGCCGCATCGGCCCAGGAAGCCTCCAGCAGCGTGGAGGAGCTGGTGGTCACCGCCGCCCGCCTGTCGGAGGCCAGTGTCGCCATCGGCACCGACGAAGCCACGGCGACGGTCTCGATCACCAAGGAGGCGCTGCTTTCGGCCCCTGCCGGGGTCACCGGCCTGAAGATGCTGGAGAGCCTGCCGGGCTTCAACGTCCAGGCCAACGACGCCCTGGGCATGTACGAATTCGGCAATTCGGTCTCGGTGCGGGCCTTCAACTTCCAGCAGATCGGCTTCCTGCTCGACTCCATCCCCATGGGGCGCAGCGACCAGTTCGGCGGCAGCCCGATCTACCGCTACGTCGACAACGAGAACCTCGACCGGGTCACCGCCTCGGCCGGGTCCGGCGACGTCGCCTTGCCCAGCTATTCGTCGCTGGGCCCCATCGTCGACTACATCACCGCCCGGCCCTCCGCCGAGCGCGGCGGCGCCTTCAGCCAGACCTTCGGCAGCGACGGCCTGCGGCGCACCTTCCTGCGGCTGGAACTCGGTCAGGTCGGCGGTTTGACCGGCTATGTCAGCGGCTCGGTGATCGACGGCGACCTGTGGCGCGGCCCCGGCACGATCGAGCGCGAACACTATGAGGGCAAGCTGCGCTACGCGTTCGGCGGCGGCGCCGACCTGGTCTTTCAGACCGTGCACAACAACTACTTCGACTACGACAGCCCCTCGATCACCAAGGCGCAGTACGCCGGCACGGTTGCGGACCCCTTCGGCCGCAGGGGCCGCAACTTCGCCTACCTCGGCGTTGTGCCCACCCCAACTCCGTTTGGGACCGACCCGACCCTGGGCAGCCTGCCGGCGGTGCAGGATGGGCCCGTCTATTCGAACGGCAATTACAGTCAGTACTACAAGTTCGCGGTGAACCATCGGATGGATCACCTCTACGGCCTGACCCTGAACGTCCCGATCGGCGAGGACATCAAGCTCGGCGCCACCGCCTACTACGAAGACAAGGGCGGCTACGGCGTGTCGCCGGAGGCCTACGCCACCTCGCTGCAGAACTACCGGAACGAGGCCGCGATCATCCCCGGTCTCGTCGCGCCCCGGGGCATCCAGTACGGCCTCTCAGGCATCGACGGCGTGCGGAAGGGCGTCACCACCCGCGGCGAATGGATCGTCGGCGCCAATCGCCTGGAGGCCGGGGTCTGGGTGGAGAAGGACGACTACCACCGCACCCAGGCGCGCTACAACGTGCAGGACGGCCACCCCGACGGCGCTCCGCTGTTCAACGAGCCCGTCCACCTCCAGCGCAACTACGTCTCGACGCGCGACACGGTGGAATTCTTCCTGAAGGACACCATCAGCCTGCTGGACGACGCCCTGAAGATCGAACTCGGCTTCAAGTCGCTGGACATCGACTACCAGATCAGCGGCAAGCGCCTGCCGGCCGACTACATCAACCTGCGCGCGCCCAGCATCTCCACCAACTGGAGCGACAGCTTCCTGCCGCAGGTGGGCGCCGTCTGGTCGATCGGCCGCGACCAGATCTTCACTTCCTATTCCGAGAACATGGCCCTGCCGCGCGGCGCCGACGACATCTTCTCCGCCGCCAGCCCCACCGTGCCCGCGCCTCAGGCCGAGACCGCCAAGAACCTGGAGCTGGGCTACCGCGCCAACCGTCCGACCTTCAACGCCTCGCTCGTGGTCTACAAGACGACCTTCGAGAACCGGCTGCAGTCCTTCGCCCAGATCGTGCCCGGCAGCACGACGACCGAGACCTTTTTCGCCAACGTCGGCGGAGTCGAGGCCCACGGCGTCGAATTCAGCGGCCAGTGGAAGCCGGAAGCCTTGGGCGGAAAAATCTATTTCAACGGCAACCTGTCGTACAACAAGTCGGAGTTCCAGGATAACTTCGCCGCGTTCCTGATCGCCGGAAACAGCGTGCCGGACTTCCCGGAATACGTCTTCCAGGGCGGGGTGACCTTCGAGCCGGTCGAGGGCGTGGTGATGAACCTCTCGGCCCGCCGCATCACCGACCGCTTCACCAATTTCGTGAACAATGAGACGACCGACGGCTACACCCTCTGGAACGCCTATGTGGACCTCGGCGACGGCTTCTCGGCCGGCCCGTTGAAATCGATCAAGGCGCGGGTGAACATCGATAACCTTCTCGACGAGGATTACCTCGGCACGATCTCCACCACGACCAACAGCCCCGCCACCTTCCGTCCGGGCTCGCACCGGACCGTGCAGGTCACCTTCTCGACGGCGTTCTGAGGCGGGGAGGGCGCGCGGCCCGCCGGACCGCGCGCCCCTCCGGGTTGCTATTTGCGGCCCAACGCAGATGGGTTAGAGGCCGGACATGGCCAAGACCCCCGGAAAACTCAGCGAAACCCAGGTCGCGGTGCTCGCCAGGGCGACCGCGACCCGCGAAGCCATCCAGGCGGCGACACGTCGGGGCGACAGCGAAACGGCGCTTCGCGGCTATCAGGACCTGCGGCGCAGCGGCCAACTCACCGCCGAGGAATGGCTGCGGCTGGGCGACCTGCTGGACGGGCGAGGCGCGCTGGCGGAGGCCGTGACGGCCTATCGGACGGCCGTGTCGATGAATCGCCGTCTGACCGAGGCGCGACACAAGGCGGCTTATGGCTTGGTGAGGATGGAGCGCACGGAGGATGCGCTCGCCGAGTACGCCAAGGGCGTGCAGATCGATCCGATGTCCGCCAACCTGTGGACCGACTACGGCGTCACCCTGGCGGCCCAGCGCAAGGAGGCGGCGGCGAATGAAGCCTTCAGCCGCGCCCTGGCGATCAATCCGAACCTCATTCAGGCGCTGGTCGGCCGCGCCAACGTCAAGGCGGCGCTCGGACGCCACGACGAAGCGCATCCCGACTTCGAGAAGGCCTTCAAGCTCCAGCCCAACAACCCGCTGCCGCGCTTCAACTACGCGGGGTCATGCCTGCGTCGGGGAGATTGGCTGGAAGGCTTCAAGCACTACGAAGCCCGCTGGGGCGTCAACAACATCGTCGATCCCATTCACCGGATCCCCGGCGTCTGGCTCGGCGAGGGCGATATCGCCGGCAAGACGATCTGGGTCGAGGGCGAGCAAGGCTTCGGCGACATGCTGATGTTCTGCCGCTTCGTCCCAAAGCTCGCCGATCTGGGCGCCAAGGTCATCGTCAACGCGCCGTACGCCCTGAAGGACATCCTCCAGAGCCTCGACCCACGGATCACGGTCTTGGCGATGGAAGACAACCCGCCGGTGCGGGCGGATCGCTACATCCCGATGGCCAGCCTGGCCCTGGCCTTCAAGGCGACGCCGGACAACCTGCCCGCCGCGCCCTATCTGCGTCCTGTCCCCGCGGAAGGCCGCCTCGTCGCGCCGCCTCGGTCCGAGCGTCGGCGTATCGGCGTCGTCTGGTCCGGCGGCACGCCCTTCGGCCTCAGCGGGGTTCGCGCCATCCCCTTGCAAGACCTGCTGAAGGCGGTCGTCGGCGCCGGCGAGATCATCGTGCTGCAGAAGGAGGCGACCAAGGCCGAACGCGCGCTGCTCGCCAAACATGACGTCGCCTTCTTCGGCGACGATCTGAAGAATTTCGCCGACACCGCCGAACTGGCGGTCAGCTGCGACCTTGTGGTCAGCTGCGATACCGGCGTGGCCCACCTGGTGGCGGGGTTGGGCGTGCCGCTGTGGTTGCTGCTGCCCTTCTTCTCGGGCTGGTGGGCGGCGTCGGGCGACCAGACTCCCTGGTATCCGGAGGTTCGCCTCTGGCGGCAGCACAAGCCGGAAGACTGGCCTGGAATCCTCGCGGATCTGAAGCAAGCCCTGGCGGACTGATCTATCCGGCCGGACCACGCGTGCGGTCCGGCCGTGATCCGATGTCGTTACTTGCGGCCCAACAGCCCCGAGGCGAGGCCGCCGAGCAGGTCGGCGGCGCCGCCCTGGTCCTTCAGCAGGTCGGCGAAGCGAGCGAGCGAGCCTTCGCCGCCGATGTGGCCGATGATCTCCTGGATCTTGTCGATCGGCAGGCCGGTGTTGGCCGCCGCGGCCTCGGCCGTGTCGCCCGGCTCGTGGTGCGCCACACCCAGCGCCTGCACGGCCTGTTCGACGTGTTCCGGCGAGATGCCGATCTTCTGAGCCAGGTTCTCGATATCCACGTTCCCGGCCAGTTGGCCGAGCAGTCCATTGATCAGGTTCATGGCGAACTCCGTTGGAGACAGCTAAGCCTAGAGCCCAGCTTGAGACCCTTTTACGACGGAGCCGCGACCTGCGCGAGATTGCAGGCCGCCCAACCGAACGATGACAAAACATGTATGCGGGATTACGCTCCGTTACCGGAGGCAGCCATGTTCGAGCCCACGTTCGCGTTTTATCTGGCGGTGCTGGTGCCCGCGATCTCCCTGCCCTGGGGGCGCATCAACATGGAGCTGTTCGATTTCCTGCCGATGCCGGCGCGGGCTTTCGCGGCCTACGGCATGGCGGGCGTTGCGCACGTGTGCGTTCTGTCGCTCTGGACCACCGCCGGCGACCCGGTCGCCTATCTCGGCGCGACGGTGGTGGGCGCCTGGACCGCCTGGCTTTGCCGTATCGAAGTTCAGCTGACCGAAGGTCACGCCCGATGAGGATGGGCGATACGCCTACTCTATAGCGCTACGATAGGTGCGTTAGGTGATCTGGGCCGAGATTGACGCAGCCCGTGCGGGGGGCGTTCGTGGCTCCTGACGTCAAACTGGGAACTAGACGGTCGAAAAACTGCGGGCCAACAGAGCGGCGGCCTCTGCTTGTCTGTGTGTACCCGTCTTGGCGAGAATACGCTTGAGATGGCTGCGCACGGTCGCAAGCCCGACGCCCATGCCAGCCGCGATATTCTCAAGCGAGGCTCCGCGCCCGAGGGCGGCTGCAACTGCGCCCTCGGTGCGGGTAAGGCCGAATAGTTCGCACAACCGTGCCGCCACGATCGGCGCTTCGGGGTCACGAATAAACACCAGCACGGAAGGCTGCTGCTCACCAAAGGCCGAGACAGTTGGGCGCAAGGGCGTCACCTCGAGCGCCAACGGCATGCGGTGGAGGCGCGGGATAGCCAGCGTCGCACCAGATTTGGCGATCCTGCCCCGCGCGGTGTCCATCGCCCCGCGTACCAACGCCAGCAGCTTGTCATGAAGGGCTGGCAAACGCAGCGCCAGCCGTCCGCGAATTACCGCCAGTTCCACGTTCTCGCGCAAAAGGCGCTCCGCCATGTGGCTCGCGTGAATGACGCGGCAAGAACCATCCATCATCAGGACGCCGGTATCCAAGCGGTCGAGCGCCTGCAAGGTTGTGGCGTGTAAATGGGATACCGCCGCGAAGCGCTGCCCGAGACGAAGCGCTCGCTGCAAGTGCGGCAGCACCAGCGCAGCCTGTTGCCGCTCCAGCCCTGTATAGCTTCCAGCTTCGCGTGGACGGTGGATACCCAACACCCCAATAGCCCCGTCCGCCGCCGGAAACACCGCTCCGAGCATATGATAGATGCCAAGGCGTCGGAGCCATTCCTGATAAAAGCCGCTTCGCTCTTGCTCCTCGCGCGTCACCAGATCTTCATCGGTGACCACCCGAGACATGCCATAGGCGACACTGCGCCCCACCCATAAATCCCTGCGATGCCAGCCGTCCGCCCATGCCTGGTCCCGCTCGGACACCATGAGGTTGTCCGTGCATTCCAGCAGGTTCACCCGCGCGCCGTCGCCGTGGAGTTTAAGAACTGCGCTGGTCGAGCCGAAGGTTTCCGCGATACGGGTAGCGGCGCCTGACCACAGGGCGTTATCTATGGCCGCATCATAAAGATGCGAAATCAAGCCCGAGACGCGGGATGATTCATAGAGTTCTTGCGACGGCATGGCCGTGTAACGCCCCCTCATTCATCCGACGCCTCCGGCGCCGCCCGCGAATAACCCCTGTCGAACAATATGGCGGGTTGGCGGCTCCGCCGTCCCGCCGTGCCTGATTTCTCCCCTATTTAGGGGACGAACGCCCGCTCGCCGCACCTTAACCATGCTGGGAAGGATTTTCACGCGGATAAGTCATGAGCAGAGCGCGCTCCCTCGCTGGGTTGCTACCGATCGTAGTCGGGCTTGCCGCTTGCGGACAGAACGCCGCGACGGCGGAGAAGGCCGCCGCCGAAGCCAATGGCGTCACCGCAAACCAAGCTGCACCCGCCGCACCGGCCGTGGCGCAACCGGCCACGGTTTCGGCGCTGCCGCTCAAACGCGGCTATTACGTTGAGAGCGATACGCCGTGTGGCCAAGCCTCCAACGCCACCACGACGCTGCTGCGCCGGAACGGCATCGGCGGCTCTCGCGACTTCTGCGAGTTCAAGAAAATCGAGCAGACGGGCGCTAACACCTACCGCGTGACGGAAGCCTGTGCGGATTTACAGGATAGCGCCCCGCCGGAATTCGCCGTCGCCACTTACACGCTCAAGGGCGATACGGCTTTCACCTCAAAAAGCGAACACGGCTGGCAGCGCAGCACCCGCTACTGCGCCCAGTCGAGCATGCCGCCCGATTGGCGCGCCAACGACATCAGCGACGTAACAGGCTGACACCGTCGCGTGGTCGCCCCCTTGCAGCCGTCCGCGGGAGACCGTGCGGGAGCGAAAGCTCGCGAAGCCTTCCAGCCACAAAGGAACGACATGGGACTTGTAACATTGAGTGGGCCCGTCAGCGGCATCCGGCACTCAACGGAGACCCGCGGCACGGTGGGCCGCAACGGCGGCTCGGTGAGGACCGGCCAAGTCATCGCCTTCCGGGTCGGCGAGCGGTCGGCGCAGATCAAGCTGGCCGACGTGCCCGACATCCGCGATGGAGACAGCGTCACCCTCGCCGGGCGTGAGAAGAACGGTGTATTCAAGGCGCTAGCTTTGCGCAACGACAAGACACGCGCCGTCTACAGCATCCCGACCACGGTCGGGTATCTGATGGGCGCGACGTTCATCGTGCTGGGCGTCATGACGCTGATCTTCATGATCGGGATTCTCTTCATCGGCGTCGGCCTGTGGACCCTCTACGAGGCCTACACCTACACGCGCGCGGCCCAGATGCTGCGGAACGGTTGATCTGAGCTTCAGGAGCGATCATGCGAGCGACAACGAAGCTGTTGGCGGTGGGCGCGCTTCTCAGCGTCTCCGCGTCAGCCCAGGCCCAGAACGCGCCGACCGACAAGATGGAAGTGGCCGGACTCCGACTTGGCATGACGGAGGCTGAAGCGATCCAAGCGATCAGGGCTTTCGACGCCAAGGCCCAACTGACCAACCGGCGCCTCTCGCATTATGCCTATTCCGATGGGGTGACAGGTCACCAGACTCCAGCATTTCTGAGCGAACTGGAGTTCCGCACGGCGGATTCACGGTTCAGAATTTGGTTCGCGAGCCCACCTGGCGAGTCCCGCGTCTACGCCATTCATCGCTACGCCCAAGGCGTTCCGACCCCACCGGCCCGCGCCCAATTCGTCTCTGCGCTGGCGGCGAAATACGGCTCCCCTCAACTTCATTACGACCCGAGCCGGGGGACCAATATCGCGCAATGGAACGAGCCGGGCAAACCGGACTGCGCCGTCAGCACTCAAGCGGCGGGCCGGATCGCGGTGGACGGCGGCAACGAGACCCTGCTCCCGCCCAACGCCGCGGGCGTGCTCGAGGGACTGGCGCGCCAGCAGCATCCCAATCTGCGCCGCACGATGGGGGCGTCCATCGACGTAGCACGCTGCGGCCGCGTGCTGCGCTACACCTGGGGCGGGCCTGCGAACAACCCCGCTTTTCCGATCGCCGATTTCTACGTTTGGCTGATCGACCAGGGCAGCATGGTTGCGAACGAACGGCGGTCCACGCAATGGGTCAAGCAATTGGAAGCCGAGGCCGTTCGCACGCGACAGGGGCAGGGTGTGACGCCCAAGCTCTAGGTAGTATCGCCGTCAGGCCTGCTAAACCAAGGCCGACCCGCGCCGCCGTCCGTCGGGCTCGCGATTCTAGAGATGGCGGACAGGGTGGGATTCGAACCCACGGTAGGCTTCCACCTACGGCGGTTTTCAAGACCGCTGCCTTAAACCGCTCGGCCACCTGTCCCTGCGCGGAGCAGGCCTCTTAGCAGGGTGGGGCAGGGGGGCGCCACCCATTGGCGGTAGCCTTAACAAGTCCTGAACCTGCGTCGGTCATCCTGGCCTCGGATTGGCGCGGAGGATGGCATGCGACAGGCGGCGCGCTGGATGCGAAGCGCGGCGGTGGTGGTTATGGCCACGGCGGGGCTGGCGGCCTGCGCCACGCCGATGGCGACGCGCCTTCCGGGCTCGGGCGTTCAGGCCTCGCGGCCGCCAGGCGGCGGCGCTTCCGGAGCCCGCGTGCCGGGCACCATGCGGCCCTATCAGATCCGCGGGAAATGGTACTATCCGGCCGAGGACCCCGACTACAACGAGGTCGGCATGGGCTCCTGGTACGGCGAGCAGTTCCACAACCGCACCACCTCCAACGGCGAGATTTTCGACATGGACCGCATCTCGGCGGCCCATAAGACCCTGCCGCTGCCGAGCCTCGTCGAGGTGACCAACCTCGAAAACGGCCGCAGGCTGGTGATCCGCGTCAACGATCGCGGCCCCTTCGTCGACGGCCGCATCATCGACCTGTCGCGCGCGGGGGCCGAGGCTCTCGGCTATCGCCAGTCGGGCGTGGCCAAGGTGCGGGTGCGCTACATCGGGCCCGCGCCCAAGTCGCCCTTCGACGGCCAGCGCATCGCCGAAGCCAGGCCCGCGCCCCTGTCGCCGCCGACCGCGCCGCCACCCTACATTCCGCCGCCCGCTTCGACGCCGACCTACGTCGCCATGGCCCAGATTCCGCCGGCCGCCGCCGCGCCGCCCATAGCCGGCCCCGCCACGCGCTTCCCCCTGGCCGACGCCGGCGTCTACCGCGTGCAGGCCGGCGCCTTCGCCAACCGCGACAACGCCGAACGGGCGGTGGCCATGCTCGGCCAGGCGGTGATCGAGCCGACGACGCGGGACGGGGTCGAAATCTATCGCGTGATCCTGGGCCCCGCGGCCGACGAGCCGGCGGCCTGGGCGCTGCGCGACCTGGCGGCGTCGCAGGGCTTCGCCGACGCTCGGGTGCTTCGCCCCTAGTTCCCGCGTGACAAGCGGCCCGATCCATCGGATTTGAGGGCCGTGGCGCGCGGACGGTTCATCACATTCGAAGGCGGGGAGGGGGCCGGCAAGTCCACCCAGATCCGTCGGCTGGCCGAACGCCTGAAAGAGGCCGGCCACGACGTCGTGGTCACCCGCGAGCCCGGCGGCAGCCCCGGCGCCGAGACCATCCGCGACCTGCTGGTCAATGGCGCGACCGACCGCTGGTCGCCCGCCACCGAGGCGCTGCTGATGTACGCCGCCCGGCGCGACCACCTGGAACGCACCATCCGCCCTGCGCTCGAACGCGGCGCGACCGTGCTCTGCGACCGCTTCGCCGACTCGACGCGCGCCTACCAGGGCGCGGGCGGCGAGCTGTCCCTCGAAGCGATCGCGGCCCTCGAAGGCTTCGCCCTCGACGCCGCCGACTGGCCGAACCTTACCCTGATCTTCGACCTGCCGGTCGCCGACGGCCTCAAGCGGGCCGCCTCGCGCGGCGGCGGCGAGGCGCGGTTCGAGGCCAAGGGCCTGGCCTTCCACGAACGGCTGCGGGCCGGCTTCCTCGCCATCGCCGAGCGCGAGCCCCGACGCTGCGCCGTCATCGACGCCGCCGCCGACATGGACGCCGTCGCCGAGGCCGTCTGGTCCGCCGTCAGCACGCGGCTGCGAGTCGCCTGATGGCTTTCAACCCCGCCGACCTGCCGCACCCGCGCGACACCTTCAGCCTGGAGGGGGTAGAGGCCGCCGACGCCGCCTTCCTCGAAGCCCTGACGCGCGGCCGCCTGCACCATGCCTGGCTGCTCACCGGCCCCGAGGGCGTGGGCAAGGCGAGCTTCGCCTACCGCGCCGCCCGCCGTCTGCTGGGCGCCCGGCCGGACCCGGCCTACGGCGCGCTCGGCGTGTCGCCCCACGATCCTGTCAGTCGTCAGGTCGCCTCGCGCGCCCACCCGGACCTCATGGTGCTGGAGCGGATCGGCGAGGACGGCAAGCCCCGCAAGGTCATTCCGGTCGACGAGGCGCGCCGCCTGCCGGAGTTCTTCTCCAAGGCGCCGGGCTCGGCCCCCTATCGGGTGGCGATCATCGACGCGGCCGACGACCTGAACGTCAATTCGGCCAACGCCGTCCTGAAAACTCTTGAGGAGCCGCCCGAGCGCGGCGTGCTGTTCCTCATCTCCCATGCGCCGGGCGGCCTGCTGCCCACCATCCGCTCGCGCTGTCGGCGGCTGCCCATCGCCCCGCTCGACGAGGCCCGCGCCGCCGAGCGCACGGCCGCCATCGCCGGCGTCTCCGACGAGGACGCCGCGGCCCTGGCGCACATGGCCCGCGGGGCCATCGGCCAGGCCCTGAAGCTCTCGGCCTCAGGCGCGCTCGAGGCCGACCGCGAGGCCCGCGAAATCCTCCGCGCCCTGCCAGGCAGCGATCCAGCCGCCCTTCTGGCCCTGGCCGACAGCTTCCGGGGCGGGGAGGGCATGGCCCGCTTCACCCTGCTGTTCGAACGCCTGGCCGATCAGGTCCACGCCATGGCCATGCGCGACGCCGCCGAGGGCAGGGCGCGGGGCCTGGATCGCTGGGCCGAGGCCTGGGCGCTCCTGCGCCGCATCCCCGAGGAAGCCGAGGCCCTGAACCTCGACCGCACCGACAGCCTGTTCACCGCCGTGCGCGAACTGCGCCGCGCCGCGTCCTGAGTTTCCGCCATGTTGATCGACAGCCACGTGAACCTGCACGCGCCGCAGTTCGCCGAGGACCAGGCCAACGTCATCGATCGCGCCCGGGCCGCCGGCGTCGGCCTGATGGTCACCATCTGCGACAAGGTCTCGTCCTTCGAGGCCGTCCACGCCATCGCCATGGCTCACGGCGACATCTGGGCGACGGTCGGCACGCATCCGCACGAGGCCAAGGAAAACCCGGATCTTACGGCTGAAACCTTGGTCACGCTGGCCGCCCGGCCGAAGGTGGTCGGCATCGGCGAATGCGGCCTCGACTTCCACTACGACCTCAGCCCGCGCGAGGTGCAGGCTCGAGTTTTCCGCGCCCATGCCGCCGCTGCCCGCCAGACCGGCCTGCCGCTGGTCGTCCACACCCGCGAGGCGGACGAAGCCATGGGCGACATTCTGGAAGACGAGATGGGCCGGGGCGCGTTTCCGCTGCTCATGCATTGCTATACCAGCGGTCCGGAACTGGCGGCGCGGGCCGCGGCGCTGGGGGCCTATTTCTCGGTCTCCGGCATCGCCACCTTCAAGGCCGCCGAGGAGGTGAGGGCGGTGATCGCCGACATGCCGGCCGACCGGATCATCCTGGAGACCGACTGCCCCTATCTGGCGCCCGTGCCGATGCGCGGGCGGCGCAACGAGCCCGCCTACCTGCCGCACATAATGGCCAAGCTGGCGGAAATCCGCGGCTGGACGCTGGCCGAGACCGAGGCGCGCACGGAAGACGCCTTCTTCCGGCTTTTCCGCACGATTCCAAGATCATGAGCGGGATTCTGGAAGTCACCATCCTTGGCTGCGGCTCATCCGGCGGCGTTCCGCGAGCCGATGGCGACTGGGGCGATTGCGATGCCGGCGAACCGAAGAACCGTCGCTCGCGCTGTTCGGTGCTCCTGCGTCGAAAATCCGCGAATAAGTCGCCAGAAACTACAGTTATTATAGATACTTCTCCTGATTTTCGAATCCAGGCCGTGGCGGCCGGCATGACCCGGCTCGACGCGGTGCTCTACACCCACGACCACGCCGATCAGAGCCATGGCATCGATGACATCCGGGCCTTCTTCATCAAGCAGGGCGCGCGCATCCCGACCTATATGGACGCCGCCTCGGCCGCCAACCTGAACCGTCGCTTCGACTACGTCTTCCAGGCCCAGGGCGGCTATCCGGCCATCGCCGACCTGCGGGCGCTGCCGCCGCATCACACTGACTGGACGGTCGGCGGGCCGTCCGGCGACATTCCGGTGCGCACCTTCGATCAGGAGCACGGCGACATCCGATCGGTCGGCTATCGCGTCGGCCGCCTCGCATATTCGCCAGACGTGAACGGACTGCCGGAGGCCAGCTTCGCCGAGCTGGAAGACCTCGATGTCTGGATCGTCGACGCGCTGCGCTTCAAACCGCATCCGACGCACGCCCATGTCGAGCGCACCCTGGACTGGATCGCCCGCGTGAAGCCACGCCGCGCCATTCTGACAAACCTGCACATCGACATCGATTTCAATGCCTTGAGCGCGGAACTTCCAGCGGGCGTGGAGCTGGCGTTTGACGGTCTCCGGCTTGAACTGCCGCTCTAATCGCCACACTTATTTCCGATAATATTCCTTAGGCGCAAAATGTATCAACGCGAGTGCGCCGCCCTCAACGCCGTTTCCGACGGCCCAGAAGACCGTCCAGCGTCACGAACGCGCAGGCGCCGACCAGATAGCCGACAGCAATCACCGCGCAGGTCGTCGCCACCCTCGCCAAGCCCCGCTCGTCGATGTTGAGGAACGGATAGGCATAGACGCCGTCGACGGCGCCGCGCGCGATCGCGTAGATCACGTAGCCCAGCGGCAGCGCGCACCAAATCAGCGTGTCGCGGTATCGCAGCCCGCCCTTCGGCGCGCACAGCAGCCACCACGCCGGCGCCAGCACCGGGCTCACATAATGCAGCAGGAAATCCGCCAAGGCCTGGCCGCCGCTCAGCTCCAGCAGCCCACGCAGCAGCAGCATGTAGACCACGCCCACCAGGCCGATGGAGATCACGGCGCCGCCCAGCAGCCAGGGCCGCTTCGGCGCTCCATTCGTTAACGCGCGCTCGGCGAACACCCCGGCGACGATGAGATTGGCGATGATCGTAAAGTACCGCAGCAGAACCCAGACGGCGCCGCCGATCGAACCGACGTTGGCCAGGGTCGACCGAAACTGAATGGCGACGCCCGCGAAGGCGACCAGCGCCACCACGGCGGCGAACGCCCTGCCCCTGCCCCCTCTTCCTGCCGCTCGCGCCATGGCTACAGCGCCTGAAACATCGTCATCGCATCAACATAGCCGTGCGTGGGATGCTCGGCCGCGTCGGCCGGGGTCGCGCGGCGAATCTGGATTTCGAACGGGTTCTTGGCCATGTCCTCAGCCTAGGCGTGGCAAAGGTTCGGCGCCAGCGCGCCCTAAATCCGCCGCCAACCGCTGCCATAAGGGTAGCCATTGGCGATGGGGCTCGCAGCCCCTATCTTTCGATGCAGGTTCAGAGGTTTCAGCCATGCGCTTGAGCATCCTTTTCGGCGGCGGCCTCGTCGCCTCGGCGGCCGCCTCGGTCGCCCTCGCCGCGCCGGTCTCCTCGGTCGCGGTCAAGATCAGCCCCGAGTTGCAGGCCAAGGCCGGCCAGCGCACCGCCCGCTACGACCAGCGCGATCTCGACTATCTGACGCGCGAGCTGCAGCGAAATATTGAGCGACGCGCCGGCGTCTCGCCGGACGGCGACCGCATCGAGGTGACGATCACCGACCTGAAGCCCAACCGGCCCACCTTCTGGGAGATGAGCGAAAAGCCTGGCCTTTCGCCGCTCAGCCCGTCGATCGGCGGGGCCAAGCTGGAAGGCGTGCGGATTTCGGCCGACGGTCAGCGCACGCCGCTGAACTTTCAGCGTTACGACATCGATCTGACCCAGTCGGTATTCTATGGCCTGACGCCCTGGGCCACGGCTCAGAACACCTTCTCCGGCTACGCCCGCAAAGTCGCCCAGAACTGAACTCACGGCGGCTTGCCAAGCCGCCGTCCCCACGCTGTCATCCGCCGCCCGCGACCGCCGTCGCGGGCGGTTTCGATTCGGGGTTTCGGGGGAAGCGATGACGACGCAGCGGCGATCGGCCCTCACCCTCGCGGCCTTCGCCGCCCCCTGCCTGCCGCTGGCGGCGCTGGGCCTGCCGCTGGTCGTCACCCTGCCGGAATACTACGCCAACGAGCTCGGCCTGCCGCTGGCCGCCGTCGGCGCCGCCTTCTTCTGGATCCGGTCCATCGACATCCTGTTCGATCCGCTGATGGGCGTGGTGATGGACCGCACGCGCACGCGCCTCGGCCGCTTCCGCCCCTGGCTGCTGGTCGGCATTCCGCTGCTGATGCTGGCCGGCTGGCGGCTGTTCTTCGCCGGTCCCGGCGTCACCATCGCCTATCTCTGGGTCTGGCTGGCCGTCGCCTACATGGCCTTCTCCATCTGCGTCCTGGCCCAGACCAGCTGGGGCGCCCTGCTGTCCACCGCCTACACCGAGCGCTCGCGGGTCTACGGATTCTGGCAGGCGGCCAATGTGATCGGCATCATCGCCGCCCTGCTGCTGGCCGCCACCCAGGTCATCCTCGGCGCGCCCTACGCCCTCGGCGTCCAGGCCATGGGCTGGTTCATCATCGTCCTGGCGCCGCTCACCATCCTGCTCGCTGTCTGGCGCGTCGACGAGCCGCCCGCCGCCGCCAGGCCGCAGGGCGCCGGATTCGTCGAGTACCTCACCCTCTTCAAGCGCGACGCCGTGCGCCGGATCATGCTGGTCGATCTCCTGACCAACCTTGCTCCCGGAATCGTAGGGGCGCTGTTCTTCTTTTACTTCGAGCGAGTGAAGGGCTTCGACCGCACCCAGACCGGCATCCTGATGCTGGTCTATTTCGTCGCCGCCTTCGTCTCGGCGCCGCTGTGGACCGCCGTCGCCCACAAGCTCGGCAAGCATCGCGCCCTGATCCTCAACGGTCTCGCCTACGCCGCCGTGCAGAGCAGCCTGTTCCTGATGCCGGCGGGCAACCTCGCGGCCGCCTGCCTGTTCGTCGCCCTCTGCGGCCTGCCCTACTCCGCCCCCGCCCTCCTGCTGCGCTCCATGCTGGCCGACGTCGGCGACGAGGTGCGGCTGGCTACCGGCGCCGACCGCACCGGCCAGTTCTACGCTCTGCTCGCCGGCACCTCGAAGGTCGGTTACGCCCTCGCGGTGGGGATCACCTTCCCCCTCCTCGCCTGGGCCGGCTTCGACGCCGCCAAGGGCGAAGGCGGCCTCGACATGCTGCGTTTCCTATTCATCGGCCTGCCGGGCCTGCTGGGCCTGTTGTCGGCCCTCGCCATGATCGGCTATCCGCTGACCGAGAGCATCCACCACGACATCCGCCGCGCCCTCGAGCGGCGCGACGACTAGGATTTCCATGCCCCACGCGCCGCTCCCGGACGACCCGCTGCAGCGCCTGCTGGCGGTCATGGCCCGCCTGCGCGACCCCAAGGACGGCTGCCTGTGGGACGTCGAGCAGACCTTCGCCACCATCGCCCCCTACACCGTCGAGGAAGCCTACGAGGTAGCCGACGCCATAGAACGCGGCGATCTTTCCGATCTGAAGGAGGAGCTGGGCGATCTCCTGCTGCAGGTGGTCTTCCATTCGCGCATGGCCGAGGAACAGGGCGCCTTCGCCTTCGACGACGTGGCCGCGACCATCGCCGACAAGATGGTCCGCCGCCATCCCCACGTCTTCGCCGACACGGCATACAGCTCGGTCGCCGAGCAGAAGGATGACTGGGAGACCATCAAGGCCGCCGAACGCAAGGCGAAGTCGAAGGGCGGCGTGCTCGACGACGTCCCGGTCGGCCTGCCCGCCCTCACCCGCGCCGTGAAGCTGACCAAACGCGCCGCCCGCGTCGGCTTCGAATGGCCGACCGTGCACGAAATCCTCGACAAGCTGCGCGAGGAAGCCGCCGAACTCGAAGCTGAGATCGACGTCGCCGATCAGGAGAAAATCCGCGAGGAACTGGGCGACCTGCTGTTCGTCTGCGCCAACCTCGCCCGCAAGCTCGACGTCGAACCGGAGGACGCCCTGCGCGCCGCCAACGCCAAGTTCATCCGCCGCTTCCGCTTTATCGAGGCGGCGCTGACCGAGCGCGGCAAGGCGCCCGCCCAGTCGGACCTCGCGGAGATGGACGGCCTCTGGAACGACGCGAAGGCGGCCGAGAAGGCGAAGTAGGAAGCGCACTTGAGGCGGCTATAGGAAACCTGACGCCTTCCGCCTCTGTAACCCGCCAATTTCCCACGCCCCTTCCCCCATCCAGGGGGAAGGGTCGAGTTTCCCCGGCGGCGCCGCGAGGGTTTGGATGCTTTGGATCAATCCGGCCCTATCGGATTCACCGCCCGCCGCTATTGCGCGGCCTCGGCCAGGATCAGCTCCGGAAACAGCCGTTCGAACCGTGCCTGGGCCTGGGCGTCCAGGCGCGCCGAAACCCGGGTCGCCCCGTCGTCGGCTTCCTCGCGCTCGGTGATCCGCCCGTTGCGATAGAGCCAGGCCAGGGCCTCGCCCGCGTCCGCAGGCAGCACCACCTCGACCGGCGGCGCATCGTCGATCAATCCGCCCAACCGTTCGAGCAAGGCTTCGCAGCCTTCGCCTGTCACCGCGGAGACGGCTTGGGCCCCGCGCCGACGCGCCTCGCCCTCCACGTCGATGCGATCCTCATCGGCCAGCAGGTCGACCTTGTTCCACACCTCGATGATTGTCTTGCCGGCGTCCGGCGTCACCTTCAGCTCGGCCAGCACCAGTTCGACGTCGCGCTTCTGGGCGTCAGTGTCGGGGCTGGCGATGTCGCGCACATGCAGCACCACGTCGGCGTCCTGCACCTCCTCCAGCGTGGCGCGGAAGGCCTCAACCAGTTCGTGCGGCAAGTCGGAGATGAATCCCACGGTGTCCGACATGATCGCCGGCCGGCCGTTCGGCAGCTTCAGCGTCCGCAGCGTCGGATCGAGCGTCGCGAACAGCATGTCCTTGGCCAGCACCTTGGCCTCGGTCAGTCGGTTGAACAGCGTCGACTTGCCGGCGTTGGTGTAGCCCACCAGGGCGATGGTCGGGTACGGGACCTTCTTGCGGGCGCTGCGCTGCAGGCCGCGCGTGCGGCGCACCTCCACCAGCTCCTTCTTCAGGTTGGCCATCTTGCCGGCCAGGAGGCGCCGGTCGGTTTCGATCTGGGTTTCACCGGGGCCGCCCATCACGCCGAAGCCGCCGCGCTGGCGCTCCAGGTGGGTCCAGGTGCGCACCAGGCGCGAGCGTTCGTAGCTCAGGCGCGCCAGCTCGACCTGCAGCTTGCCTTCCTTGGTCCGCGCTCGGCGGGCGAAGATTTCCAGGATCAGGCCGGTGCGGTCCATGACCTTCACCTGCATGGCCTTCTCAAGATTGCGCTGCTGCACCGGGGTCAGGGCGTCGTCGACGATCACGACGTCGATCTCCTCGACCTCGCAGATCGCCCTGATTTCCTCGACCTTGCCGGAGCCGAACAGCGTAGCCGGCACGCGGCTGCGCAGGGGAGCGACCAGGCGCTCGCGCACCTCCAGATCGAGGGCGAACGCCAGCCCCGCCGCCTCTTCGAGGCGGGCGGCGGGGTCGCGCGGATTGGCTTCGCGCGCATGGACGGGATGAACGACGAGCGCCTTCTGGACGGGCGCGGATCTATCGACGGGAGTTTTGCTCAAGCGGACTCAGTTCAATCGTCTTCGCCGGGCTCGTAGAGCTGCACCGGCTGCGACGGCATGATGGTGGAGATGGCGTGCTTGTACACCAATTGCGATTGGCCATCGCGGCGCAGCAGCACGCAGAAATTATCGAACCAGCTGACCACGCCCTGCAGCTTCACGCCGTTGACCAGGAAGATGGTGAGCGGCGTCTTCGACTTGCGGACGCTGTTGAGGAACGTGTCCTGCAGGTTTTGCTTCTTATCGGCCGACATTGGGGATTCCCCTCTTTGTTGATCGGGAGACCAAACGCCTCCCACACACGAGAAAGTTCAGCTTAGGCCGCAGGCTATGACACCTGCAACGCGCCGTTTCGCTATTCGGCGTTGCGGCGCGCGGTTTCAATATAGGCGGCCCTCAGTCGCGCCGCCACGGGGCCGGGCTTGCCATCGCCGATGGGGCGGCCGTCTATGCGCACAACGGGCTGGATCAGGCCTCCGGCGCCTGAAACGAAGGCTTCTCGCGCCGACAGGGCCTCGGCCACGGTGAACGGCCGCTCCTCCACCTTCAGGTTCTCGGTCCGCAGCACCTCCAGCAGGGTCGTCCGAGTGATCCCGCGCAGGATGTTGGCCGTGGTCTCGCGGGTGCGGAGCACGCCGTCGGCGTCGACGATCCAGGCGTTGGCCGAGGTCGCCTCGGTCACATTGCCGTCGGCGTCCACGAACCAGGCCTCCGTCGCGCCGGCGTTCTTGGCCGCCTGCTTGGCCAGGAGGTTCGGCAGCAGGCCCACTGTCTTGATGTCGCAACGCCCCCAGCGTGTTTCCGGCGTGGTGATCACCCCGATGCCTTTCGCCGCCGAGGCGTCCTGCGCCGCGCGGTCCACCCGCCGGGCGGTGACCACCACGGCCGGCGCCACGTCCTTGGGGAACACGTGATCCCGCCGCGCCACGCCGCGCGAGACCTGCAAATAAACAAGCCCCTCCCGCACGCGGTTGCGACGGATCACCTCGCGCAGCACCACCCGCAGCGCCGCCTCGCCCATCGGCTCGGCGATCGAAAGCTCGGCCAGCGAGCGCCTCAGCCGCTGAAAGTGGCCGGCCGCATCGGCCAGCTTGCCGCCCATCACCGACCACACCTCATAGACGGCGTCGGCGAACTGATAGCCGCGGTCCTCCACGTGCACCGCCGCCTCGGCGTGCGGGACGTAGAGCCCGTTCACATACGCAACCCGCGACATCCTATTCCTCGTCGCCCTCCAGCCCGCGCGCGCCGACGCCGAGCGACTTCAGCTTGCGGTGCAGGGCCGAGCGCTCCATGCCGATGAAGGTGGCGGTGCGCGAGATATTGCCGCCGAAGCGCATGATCTGGGCGTTCAGATACTCGCGCTCGAACAGCTCCCGCGCCTCGCGCAGCGGCAGGGCGATGATCCGCTCGGCGGCGATGGCGCCCGCCGGCCCGGCGCTGGCCACCTCCGACGGCAGCATGTCGGCGGTGATGATCTCGGCCGGGTCGCCCGAGGCCAGGATCAGCAGCCGTTCGACGTTGTTGCGCAGCTGGCGCACGTTGCCCGGCCAGTCATGCACCTGCAGCGTGGCCACCGCGTCCTCGGCCAGGCGGCGGCGCGGCATGCCGGTCGCCTCGCTGATGCGTTCGATGAAGTGGTTCACCAGCTCGGGGATGTCGTCGCGCCGTTCGGAAAGCCCCGGCACCCGCACCGGCACCACGTTCAGGCGATGGAACAGATCCTCGCGGAAGCGCCCCAGGGCGATCTCCTCGCGCAGGTCGCGCGAGGTCGCGGAAACCACGCGCACATCGACCTGCACGTCCGAGTCCCCGCCCAGGCGGCGGAAGCGCTGCTCGACCAGCACCCGCAGGATGCGGCTCTGGGTCTCGCGCGGCATGTCGGCCACTTCGTCGAGGAACAGGGTGCCGCCGTGGGCGCGTTCGAACACGCCGATCTTGCGCGGGCGACCGCCCTCCCCCTCTTCGCCGAACAGTTCCAGGTCCAGGCGCTCGGGCGCCATGCCCGCCGCGCCGATGGCCACGAACTCGCCCCGGGCGCGCGGGCTGCCCGAGTGGATCATCCGCGCCACCATCTCCTTGCCGGAGCCGGGCGGGCCGGCGATCAGCACGCGGCTGTTGGCCGGGGCGATCTTGGCGATCATCTGGCGCAGCGCCTGGCTGGCGGCCGACTTGCCGATCAGGGCGCTGGCGTCGGTGGACTGCACGCGCAGGCGGCGGTTCTCGCGCCGCAGGTGCGACGCCTCGATGGCCCGCTCGACCAGCACCAGCAGCCGGTCGGATTTGAACGGCTTCTCGAGGAAGTCGTACGCGCCCCGCTTGATGGCGTTGACCGCCGTCTCGATGTTGCCGTGGCCCGAGATCATCAGCACCGGCAGGTCGGCGTCGAGCTCCTTGATCAGGTCGAGCAGCTCCAGCCCGTCCATGCCGCCGCCCTGCATCCAGATGTCGAGCACCAGCAGCGCCGGCTTTCGCGCGCGGATCGCCGCCAGGGCGGCCTCGCTGTCGGCCGCCGTGCGCACGGCGTAGCCTTCGTCGGACAGGATGCCGGCGACCAGATCGCGGATGTCGGCCTCGTCGTCGACCACCAGAATGTCGGCTGACATACGTTCTCCCTAAGATGCCGCGGCGGTTTCGAGTGTCGGCGCAACGACCGCCGACAGGGGGAAGCGCAGGATGGTCAGGGCGCCCCGGCCCTCCCGCGCGTCGGTGAGGATCAGGGCGCCGCCGTGATCCTCCATGATGCGTTTGACGATGGCGAGGCCCAGGCCGGTGCCCTTTTCCCGGGTCGTCACATAGGGCTCGGTCAGGCGGTCGCGGTCGCGTGTCGGCAGGCCGACGCCGTTGTCCTCGATCTCCACGTCGATCCCTGCGGCCCCCTGGACGATGCGCGCCAGCACGCGGCCCTGCGGCTCCGGCTCGCTCGCCGTCCTCGCGCCCACCGCCTCGGCGGCGTTCTTCAACAGATTGGTTAGCGCCTGGCCGACCATGCGGGCGTCGACGTTGAGGATGAGTTCCGGCCCGCCCTCGACCATCTCCACCTCGATCTCCGGCGAGGCGACGCGCTGGGCGAACACGCCCTGGCGAACCAGCTCGACCAGGTCGGCCGGATCGAACTTCGGCGCCGGCATCCGGGCGAAGGATGAGAACTCATCGACCATCCGCCCGATGTCGCCCACCTGGCGGATAATGGTGTCGGTGCAGCGGTCGAAGGTCTCCAGATCGCTGACGATGTCCTTGCGGTATTTGCGGCGCAGGCGCTCGGCCGAAAGCTGGATCGGGGTCAGCGGGTTCTTGATCTCGTGGGCGATGCGGCGGGCGACATCGCGCCAGGCGGCGTTGCGCTGGGCCGCCAGCAACCGGGTGATATCGTCGAAGGTCAGCACCAGCCCCTCAGCGGAATGGCTGGCCCGCACCCGCAGGCGGCGCGTCTCGCTGCCGCGCACCACGTCCACCTCGTCCTCCGCGTCGTGGCCGATGGCCGACGCCCGATCGGCCACGATCAGCAGCTCCGGCGCGGCCTCGGCCAGCGACAGTCCCCGCGCCTGCGAAACGTCCAGCAGGGTCTCGGCCCGGGCGTTGATCGCCGAGATGCGGCCCTCGGCGTCCAGGCCGATGACCCCTGCGCTCACCCCGCCCAGCACGGTCTCGATGAACTCGCGCCGTTGCTCGGCGTCGACGCTGGCGGCGCGCAGATCGGCCTGTTGCCTCTGCAGGTCGCTGGTCATCTGGTTGAAGGCGCGCGACAGCATGGCGATCTCGGCCGGCCCCTCGTGCTGGTCGACCCGCGCGTCGAGGTCGCCGCCGGCCACCCGGCCGGCCGCCTGCACCACCCGCGCCACCGGCGAGGCGATGGAGTTGGCGGCGGCGACGCCCAGCCATACGGCCCCCACCAGCACCAGCAGCGCCGTCTCGGCATAGCTCAGGGCGAAGGCGGCCTGGATGCGGGCGCGGCTCTGGTCCGCCTCGCGGTACGAGACCAGGGCGGCTTCGGTCTCGCGCAGGTGGGCGATGATGCCGGTGTCGACCGGCCGGACGATGTAGAGGTACGAATTCGGATAGTCGGGCAGCCGATACAGCGCCCGGAACAGGTTCGCCGAGGCGAAGGACTCGCTCGAAATGCCGCCCTCGTCGGCGAACTGGAAGCTCAGCGGAGGCGGGCTGAGAAACGGCGGAGCGTTGTCCTCGGCGCGGGCCAGCACCCGGCCGTCGCGATCGATCATGTAGGCGGCGGAAAAGCCGTTGTCCCGGATCTCCTGCGCCAGGAAGTGGCCGAAGGCGACGGGCGACTGCACCACGGCCGGCGCGGCGCGGTTCACCTCGATGCCCATCATGTGCAGATGTTCGCCGACATACTGGTTCTGCTGCTCCACATAGGAGCGCGCCACCGTCGCGGAGTTCTCGACCACGGTCTGCACCCGGGCGCTGAACCAGCTTTCGACGCCCCGGGTGACCAGCACCCCGAAGAACAGGGCCACGATCACCGCCGGGGCCACCGCCGCCATGGAGAACAGGGTGATGAAGCGCAGGTGCAGCCGGGCTCCGGCCCCGCCGGCCTCGACGTTGATCTGCCGCGTCACCCGGCCGACCATCAGCAGGCAGAGCCCGAGGATCAGCACCAGGTTCAGACCGAGCAGCCCGAGCACCATGCTGGAGGTGGCGCCGGGCGATCCGGCCGAGCCGTTCGAGGCCAGCAGCACGCCCGCGGCCGTGATCGTCGCGGCGAGCGCATAGCCCCCGCCGAGCACATATCGGGACTGTCGGCCCAGCGCGCCCCAGATCGATCGTAGGATCGGCTTCAGGGGCGGCGGGCGAACTGCGGACAGGACGGACGCCATGACGGCCAGCCTACCGCCGACTGTGCCCGAAACTCAACAGCGATGTGGCCGGATTACGTCAGGCGATTTTGACCTATGCGACAGCCGGCGACTACCGCCGTCCGCGGGCCATCTCGACGCCGAGATCCTGGATTTTCTTGCGCAGAGTATTGCGGTTCAGACCGAGGATTTCCGCCGCCCGCACCTGATTGCCGCGCGTCGCCGAGAGCGTCAGCTGGATCAGCGGGCGCTCCACCTCCTGCAGCACCCGATCATAGAGGCCCGGCGCGGGCACGCCGTCCGGCTGGTCGGCGAAATGCGAGGCCAGGTGGCGTTCGACCAGGGCCGAGAGCGTGACCGGCCCCTCCTCGCCCGGCGGCGGCGGCGCCTGGTCCTGCAGCTCGCGCTCGACGATGCGGGCGGTGATCAGCTCCTCGCCGTAGAGGGCGCATATGCGGCGGATCAGGTTCTCCAGCTCACGGACATTGCCCGGCCAGCTGTGCGCCTTCAGGCGGTCGAGGGCGCCGGAATCGATGGTCTTGGCCGGCAGGCCCTCGCGGTTGGCGCGCAGCAGGAAGGACCGCGCCAGTTCCGGAATGTCCTCGGCCCGCTCGCGCAGCGGCGGCAGGCGCAGCGGCGCCACGTTCAGGCGGAAGAACAGATCCTCGCGGAACAGCCCCTGCCCGATCAGCCCGCGCAGCGGCCGGTTGGTCGCGGCGATGATCCGCACGTTCGGACGCCGCCCTGTCTTGGGATTCAGCACCGGCTCGGACCCGTCGATCACCCGCAGCAGGCGCGTCTGGGCGTCCAGCGGCATGTCGCCGATCTCGTCAAGAAACAGGGTGCCGCCGTCGGCCTCGACCAGCTTGCCGAGGTCGCCGTCGCCCCGGCCGAACAGTTCCACCTCCACCCGCTCGCGCGGCACGGCCGCCAGGTTGATGGTCACGAACTTGCCGTCGCGACGGCGGCCAAGATCGTGCAGCGCCCGCGCCACCAGCTCCTTGCCCGAGCCGCTCTCGCCGGTGATCAGCACCGTCAGGTCGGCGCCGACCAGGCGGGCGATGGTGCGATAGACCTCCTGCATCGGGGCCGAACGCCCGATCAGCGGCAGGCGCTCGTCGCGCATGGCGCGGGCCTGGGCCTTCGAGGCCTCGCTATCGGCCGGGCGCGACAGGGCGCGGCGGGCGGCGGCGGTCATGTCGTCGAGGTCGAAGGGCTTGGAGACGTAGTCGAACGCCCCGGCGTCGGCGGCGCCCACCGCCGTCAGCAGGGTGTTCTGCGCGCTCATCACGATGATCGGCAGCTTCGGCCGCTCCTTGCGGATGCGCGGCAGCACGTCGAACACATTCTCGTCCGGCATCATCACGTCGGTGACCACCAGGTCGCCCTCGCCGTCCGACACCCACTTTAGCAGGGTGGTGGCGTTGCCGGTGGCCCGCACCTGATAGCCCAGGCGCGTGAACGCCTGGCTCAGGACCAGCCGGATCGAGCTGTCGTCGTCGGCGATCAGAATCTTCTTGGTGGCGGCGCTCATGCTTGGGACGCTTCCTCGACGATTTGGTGGGGCGCTACGGGCAGCAGCACGCGGAAAACGGTGCGGCCAGGCTCGGATTCGAAGTCGATCAGGCCGCCGTGGCCGGTGACCAGCTTGGACACCAGCGCCAGGCCCAGGCCCGTGCCGTTCGACTTGGTGGTGACGAAGGGCTGGAACAGGTGCTCCTTCAGCTCCTCGGGCACGCCGGGGCCGTTATCCTGCACCCGCACTTCCAGCGGCGCGTCCTTCAGGGTGCGGCCGTCCGGGCCGCGCACCCTCACGCCATGGCGGTAGGCCGTGGTGATCACGATCTCGCCGCGACTATCCCGCCGCATGTGGGCGGCCTCGGCGGCGTTCTTCACTAGGTTCAGGAAGATCTGGATCAGTTGGTCGTCGTCGCCCCACACCGGCGGCAGCGAGGGGTCGTAGACCTCGCGCAGGATCAGGCCGTCGGCCACGCCGTTGGCGGCCAGGGCGCGCACGCGGTCCAGCGCCTGGTGGATGTTGACCGGGGTGCGGGTCGGCGGCGCGTTGTCGGAGAACACTTCCATCCGGTCGACCAGCCGGCGGATGCGGTCGGTCTCGTCGACGATCAACTGCGCCAGCGGCTGGTCCTCGCTCACGGCGCCCGCCTTCAGCAACTGCGCCGCGCCGCGGATGCCCGCCAGCGGATTCTTGATCTCATGCGCCAGCATCCGGCCCAGCCCGACCACCGAGCGCAGGCCCGCCTGGTCGCGCTCGACCGAAAGCTGACTGTGCCGCACATGCAGAGTCAGCAGCACCGAACCGTCGCCCAGCGGCGAAGCGGCCCCGTCGGCCTCGAACGGCGCCTGACCGAACAGGCTGATCTGCACCCCATGCTCGCGCACCCGCACGCCCTCTTCCAGGGCGCGGCGCAGCAGCGACACCACGGCCGAGCCGTGCGGCAAGGCGGCCAGGAAGCGGCCCCGCGCCAGCAGGGTCAGACCCTGACCAAACAGGGTCTCGGCCGCCTCGTTCACGGCCACCAGGGCGCCGTTGGCGTCGACCACCAGGGCGGGCTCGGGCGAAAGCTCGAAGGCCGCCGCCTTCAGGGCGTCGCCGGCGGGCGGGCCGCTCACGGACCAGGCGCGATCGCTCATGCCGCCAGCCTCCTCTCGCCATCCATCCAGAGCGCGCCCAGCGCCGCCTGGACATCCGCCGCCGTCTCCAGGCGGCAGAGCCGCCCCCGCGCCTCGCGCCGCGCCGCCGCCTCGGCCGGCCAGGGCGCGGCCTCGATGTAGGCGGCCAGATGCTTGCGGAACATGCGCAGGCCCAGGCGCTCGCCGTAGAAGGCCTGGCTGCGGGCCAGATGGTCACGGACGATCTGCAACCGCACGGCGGCCTCGGGCTCGGCGAAGTCCCGCCCGGCGAGACCGGCCTCGATCTCCGCCGCCAGCCACGGCCGCCCGACCGCGCCGCGGCCGATCATCACCGCGTCGGCGCCCGACTGCGCGAGCGCTTCACGTGCGCTGGCCAGATCGACGACATCGCCATTGACCACCACCGGCACGGAGACGGCGGCCTTCACCGCCCGCACGGCGGCCCAGTCGGCCTGGCCGGTGTAGAACTGGCAGCGGGTGCGCCCGTGAATGGTCAGCGCCTTCGCGCCAAGCGCCTCGAACCGCACCGCCAGCTCGGCGGCGTTGCGCGAAGCGTCGTCCCAACCCAGCCGCATCTTCACCGTCACCGGGACCGAAACGGCGTCCACCGCCGCCTTCACCAGGCTCTCGGCCAGTTCCGGCTCCCGCATCAGGGCCGACCCGGACTGGGCGCCCGTCACTTCCTTGGCCGGGCATCCGAAGTTGAGATCCACCACCTGAGCCCCGGCGGAGACCGCCAGGCGCGCGCCCTCGGCGATCCAGCGCGGGTCGCGGCCGACCAGTTGAACGATGTTGAGGGGCAGACCCTCGCCGACCGCGGCGCGGCGCACGACGTCGGCCCTGCCCCGGGCGAACTGGTCGCAGGCCACCATCTCCGTCGCCTGATAGGTGGCGCCGAGCCCGGCGGCGATGGCGCGATACGGCAGATCGGTGACCCCGGTCATCGGCGCGAGCCAGACCGTGGAGGCTTGTATTTCACCGATCCTGAGCACGCTGCTCATTTTGTGTGCATCTCCATCGCTGTCTTTTTAGGCAGATTGTGCGGTGCAGTAAAGCCCCAAAGCTGGACAAGCCGACAGCGCGCCGTAAAGACGCGGCCATGCGCTTCTCCGCCGTGATCGTCGCCGCCGGTTCCGGAAATCGGGCAGGACCCGGCGCCGCCAAGCAGTGGCGGCTTCTCGCCGGCCGTCCGGTGCTGCGCTGGTCGGTCGAGCGGCTGCTGGCCGCCGGCGTGGACGAGATCGTCGTCGTCCTGCCGCCCGACGGGGCGCCTCTGGCCGAGTCGGCCCTCGCTGGTCTTGCCGGCTGGCGCGCGGTCGAGGGGGGCGCCACCCGCGCCCTCTCCGTGCAGTCGGGCCTCGCGGCCCTCACCGGCGCGGAGACCGACGCCGTGCTGATCCACGACGCCGCCCGCCCCTTCGTCACCGCCAGACACGTCCAAAGCCTGCTCGCGGCCCTCGCCGACGCCGACGGCGCCGTGCCCGCCCTGCCCGTCGCCGACACGCTTAAGCGCGAAGGTGGTCGCGTCACCACCGTCTCCCGCACTGGCCTCTGGCGCGCCCAGACCCCGCAGGCCTTCCCACTCGGCCGCCTGCGCGCCGCCTACGCCGCCTGGGCCGGTCCCGACGAGCCGACCGACGACGCCGCCGTGATCGAGGCCGATGGCGGCCGCGTCGCACTGGCCCCCGGCGACCCCATGCTGATGAAGCTGACCTATCCGGAGGACTTCGACATGGCCGAGCAACTGGCCTCCACGGCCCGGATCACCCGCGTCGGCCAGGGCTTCGATGTCCACGCCTTCGGCCCCGGCGATTCCGTCTGGCTCTGCGGCGTCGAGGTCGCCCACAGCCAGGCCCTGGTCGGTCATTCGGACGCCGACGTCGGCCTCCACGCCCTCACCGACGCCCTGCTCGGCGCCATCGGCGACGGCGACATCGGCGACCACTTCCCGCCCACCGACCCGCAGTGGAAGGGTGCGCCCTCCTACAAATTCCTCACCTACGCCGTGGAGCGGGTGAAGGTGCGCGGCGGCCGGGTGATCAATGTCGACGTCACCCTGATCTGCGAGGCGCCGAAGGTGAAGCCGCACCGCGAGGCCATGCGCGCCCGCCTCGCCGAACTCCTCGACCTGCCCCTCGACCGCGTCAGCGTCAAAGCCACCACCACCGAACAGCTCGGCTTCACCGGCCGCCGCGAAGGCATCGCCGCCCAGGCCGTGGCCAGCGTGGAAACCCCCGCTTAGCTTCCCTTCCCCCTCGAAGGGGACCGCGAAGCGGAGGCGAAGCCAACGGTCAGGGATGGGGGTGTTCGCAGGGCCCTTCCAGACACACTCAACAGGCAGCGCCCCTACCACATAGCCGAAACCTCAGAGGCCACACCCTCACCCCTGCCCCTCTCCCTTCGAGGGAGAGGGATCTATTTCAATCTCAAGGCTCCCTCGCCGGGTGCATCACCCGCCAGCGCTCCACCAGCTTGGCGTACAACGCGCCCACGAGGTTGGCGTAGTCGTCGGTCCAGGCGCGCGCATGGTGGTCGTCGTGCGTTTCCCACAACGGGTCGTCCCGCAGCTCGCCGAACGCCTGCCAGCTCCTCGCCGCCACCACCACGTTCTCGCTCGACTCCCACAGCGGCGGGGTCATGTAGTCGCGCTGGTAGTCCTGGATGATGCTCAGCGCCCCCGCCGCCTTCACCGCCGCCTGGGTCGGCCCCAGCAGTTCGAGGTTGCGGTTCGAAAGGTGCAGGATGACCAGGCCGTCCGGCTTCACCTTCTTGAGGTAGCCCTTGATCGCCTCGACCGTCAGCAGGTGCACCGGCACCGCGTCCGAGGAAAAGGCGTCGATCAGCAACACGTCGAACTTGCCGTCCGGCTGCCTGTCCAGCGTCAGCCGCGCGTCACCGAGCACATAATCCACCGGCGTCTTGGCGCAGGCGGTGGTGTAGCTGAAGTGCTTCGGATCGGTGGCCAGCCGCACCACCAGCGGATCGATCTCGAAAAAGGTGAAGCTGTCGCCCGGCCGGGCGTAGACGCTGGCCGTCCCCGCGCCCAGGCCCACCGCCGCCAGGGTCGCGTTCGGCTTGCGGGCCTGCACCGCGCGGAAGGCCCGGGCGATGGGCGTCTTGTCGGCATAGTAGATCAGCGGCTGGCAGCGATACTGCGGCGACAGCGCTTGGGCGCCGTGCAAGGTCGTGCCGTTTGTCAGCATCCGCACCGTGCCGCCGAGGCCGGGAACCTGGGTGACGGACTCCCGAAGCACGCCGAAGAAGCTGCGAGCCGTGTAGGTGGTATGAGCCCGGTCGCCGATCACGGTCGCGGCGACGGTCAGCGACAGAATCACCGCCGTGTAGCCGGGCGTGGTGTAGCGCAGGAAGAAGGCCGCGGCGGCGGGCAGCACCAGCAGCGCCGTCAGCTCGCCGCGATACTGGTAGCGGTCGACCAGCCCCACCACCATGGCGCAGACGATGACCGCCGCGACGATCGCCGTCCATTCCAGGGGCGTCGGCCAGCGCCGTCGCCACGGCCGCGCCAGGCACGACAGCACCAGGGCCAGCGGGAACTCATAGACCCGGTCGAAGATCACCGGCGCCAGGAAGGCGTTGAACCCGCCGCCGATCACCCCGCCCAGCGACATCCACAGATAGAATTCGGTCAGCCTCCCCGCCGCCGGCCGCCGGTAATACAGCGCCTGGTGGCAGACCATGGCGGCGAAGAAGAAGGCGAACAGGGTCACCGCCATCTGCACGGCGATATGGCCGGCGTGGAACGGAATCATCGCCACGCAGACGCCGAGCGAGGCGGCGTGCAGGAACAGCGACAGGCCGAACGGCAGGCGCTGCCGATCGCCGAACGCCAGGATGAAGGTCAGCAGATACAGCGCCAGCGGCACGACCCACAGGAACGGCGCCGAGGCCACGTCCATGGTCAGGTGGGTGGTCACCCCCATCATCAGGCTGGAGGGAACCGCCGCCAGGCCCACCCACCACAGGCGCTGGCGCCAGGTCACCGGCGGCGCGTCCTCGTCTTCCGACGTCACCGGGGCCTGCGCGGAGGCCCCGGCCCGCGAGGCGCGCCAGGCGAGCGCCGCCATCAGCAGCACGAACCCCAGATAGCCGAGCGTCCACGCCAGCCGCTGAGTCTGTAGCCGCAGCAGCGGCTCGACGACGATCGGATAGGCCAGCAGCGCCAGCAGACTGCCGAGATTGCTCGCCGCATAGAGGGCGTAGGGCGTTCCCCCCTCCCGCGCCGCCGACCGGGCGTACCAGGCCTGCACCAGGGGCGCGGTGGCCGAAAGCGCCGCGAACGGTGCGCCGATCGACAGCGCCAGGGCGCCCAGCAGCCACGGCCCCGGCCAATCCACCGACGGATCGCCGAGCAGGCCGGTGATCCGCAGCGGCAGGGCCAGGGCGGCCAGGATCATCACCACGATATGGACGGTCGCCTGCTGCTTCACCGTCGGCAGGCGCTGCAGCAGGTGGGCGTAGCCGTAGCCGACCAGCAGCGCGATCTGGAAAAACGCCAGGCTGGTGTTCCACACCGCCGGCGAGCCGCCCAGCAGCGGCAGCACCAGCTTGGCGACCATCGGTTCGACCAGGAACACCAAGGCGGCGCTGGCGAACACGGCGGCGGGGTACAATAGCGCCCCGCCGGCGGATGGCGGCGGCGCAACGGCGACGGTGTCGGTCATCGCATCGATTCAGCTACACTGCGGGCCGTCGTCGCCCCTCCCTTCGCCCATCAGGTCTGACCCGCGATGTTTCCGCAAGCCATAGACGCCGCCGCCCGCGCCCTGATCGAGGAGGCGCGCGCCGCCGGCCTCACCGTCACCACCGCCGAAAGCTGCACCGGCGGCCTCGTCGCCGCGGCCATCTGCTCGATCTCCGGCGCCTCGGACGTGTTCGACCGTGGGGTCGTCACCTATTCCAACGCCGCCAAGGCTGCGATGATCGGGGTGCCCGACGCCTTGCTGGCCGCCCACGGGGCGGTGTCCGAACCGGTCGCCCGCGCCATGGCCGAAGGCGCCCTGGCCGCCTCGGGCGCCGATGTCGCCGTGGCCGTCACCGGCGTCGCCGGCCCCGGCGGCGGCTCGCCGGCCAAGCCGGTCGGCACGGTGCATTTCGCCGCCGCCCGCGACGGCCTCACCCTGCACCGGCACGAAGTGTTCACCGGCCTGGACCGCGGCGGCGTCCAGTTCGCCGCCGTCGAAACGGCCCTGGAAATGCTGCGAAACCTGGTCCGCGCCTGACCTGACTATGGGCGACTTTCAGCCCTCTCCCCTTCCTCCGTCATCGCCGGGCGAAGCCGGCCATGACGAAGCAAGTAACGACATGGAACTTCCAGAGCGTTGCACTGCACCTACTGCAGCGCCGTCTGCGGCGGTCCGTACAGGGCCTTGGCCCGGGCATCGAAGCACGCGATCAGCTTGTCGACCGCCCGGTGGAAGTTGGCGGCCAGCAGGCCGTCGAGCAGGCGCGACTTGAACTCGAAATCGATGTCGAATTCCACCAGCGCCCCCAGCGGATGCGGTGAGAACCGCCAGCGGTTGGCCAGCTTGCGGAACGGGCCGTAGAGCAGCCCCACCTCCACCGTCCGCGCCGCCGCGTCGCGGCGCACGCGGGTGGCGAACTTCTCCCGCAGGAACGAGAAGCCCACCTGCGCCTCGGCGTCGACCACCTGCACGGTTTCGCTCTCCAGCCGCGCGTTCCAGGTCCGCATGGCGGTGATCCACGGCACGAACTCGGGATAGGCGTCCACATCGCCGACCAGCGTCCATAGCTGTTCGGGCGCGTACGGCAGAACGCGGGAGACCGTGTGCTTCACGCCGGCGTCGGTGGTTAGGCGGCCTGGGCTTCGCGGGCCGCCTTCAGGCGGGCGAAGTCCTCGCCCGCGTGGTGCGACGAGCGGGTCAGCGGGCTGGCCGAGACCATCAGGAAGCCCTTGGCGCGCGCGATCGCCTCATAGGCGGCGAACTCGTCCGGATCGACGAAGCGGTCCACCGCCGCGTGTTTGCGCGTCGGCTGCAGGTACTGGCCGATGGTGATGAAATCGACGCCGGCCGAGCGCATGTCGTCCATCACCTGCATGACCTCTTCCTTGCTCTCGCCGAGGCCGACCATCAGGCCGGACTTGGTGAACTGGTTGGGGTCACGCTCCTTCACCCGCTCCAGCAGGCGCAGCGAGTTGTAGTAGCGGGCGCCGGGCCGAATGCTCAGATAGAGGCGCGGCACGGTCTCGAGGTTGTGGTTGAACACGTCCGGGCGGGCGTCGATGACGATCTCGGAGGCGCTCGGCGCCTTCCTCAGGAAGTCCGGCGTCAAAATCTCGATGGTCGTGCCCGGCGCGGCGGCGCGGATGGCCCGCACCACGGCCGCGAAGTGCGCCCCGCCGCCGTCGACCAGGTCGTCGCGGTCCACCGAGGTGATCACCACGTGCTTCAGGCCCATCTTGGCCACGGCGTCGGCCACGCGTTGCGGCTCGGTGGGGTCCAGGGGATTCGGCTTGCCGGTCGCCACGTTGCAGAACGAGCAGGCGCGGGTGCAGATCTCGCCCATGATCATCATGGTCGCGTGCTTCTGGGTCCAGCACTCGCCGATGTTCGGGCAGGCGGCCTCTTCGCAGACGGTCGTCAGACCATGCGACCGCACGATGTCGCGCGTGGCGTTGTAGCCCGCGGATCCGGGAGCTCGAACTCGCAGCCAATCCGGCTTCCGCAGCAGCGGCGTATCCGGCCGGGATTGCTTTTCGGGGTGACGCGGACGGGGCGGGCCGCCCCGATTGTCGATCAACGTGACCATGCGGCCTAGATCGGCCTTTCCATCGCTGCAATCAACCCTTTCACTTGTAACGACTTGCCGCATCCGGCGAGCCGCGAAATGCTCCGGCGGATGCTTCGCCGCGCCGTCCCCGCCGCCCTGCTCCTCGCCCTGGCCGCCTGCGGTCCGCAGGGCGCCCGTGAGGCGTTCACCGACAGCCGCGTCCCGCCCTCCGTCGCGCCGCGTTTCTACCCGCCGGAAGGCTGGGCCTGGGGCCTGGTGAAGGTCGGATCGTCGCCCGAGCAGCGCTACGGCGTCTCCGCCCCGCCGGTCGCGCCCACGGCCAACGTCCTGATCCTGACCGGCTATGACGATCCGGCCGAGACCTGGTTCGAAACCGCCGCCGACCTCAACCGTCGCGGCTATGTCGTCTGGCTCCTCGAACGCGCCGGCCAGGGCGGCTCGGCCCGCCTGACCGGCCACCGCGACCTCGGCCACGCCACGAGCTTCGATCCCGACATCGTCGCCGTGCGCGCCATGGTCCGCGTGGTCATCCGCCCCACCGGCGAGACGCCCCTGATCTTGGTCGGCCAGTCCCTCGGCGGCCTCATCGCCCTGCGCGCCGTCCAATCCGGCCTCGGCGTCGATGGCCTCGTGCTCTCGGCGCCGCTTCTCACCCCGCCGCCGACACTCGGTCCGATCGACAGCCGCTGGATCCGCCGCCTCGGCCTCGGGGCCTTACGCGCGCCCGGCGAGGGCGGCTGGCGCCGCGACGCGCCCGCCGACCGCCTGACCCACGATCCGATCCGCGGCGCCCTGCGTCGCGCCTGGGCCGAAGCCAACCCCGACCTGCGCATGGGCGGCCCTTCCTTCGGCTGGCTGGCGGCCCTCAGCGAGACGTCCGACGCCGCCCGAACCGCCCAGGGTCGGCTCTCGACGCCGACCCTCCTGCTCACCGCCGCCGAGGACGACAACGCTGTGTCCGAAAGGCTGTGCGACAGCCTGCCCGCCTGCGCAGAGACCGCCATTCCCAACGCTTGGCGCGACCTGCCTCGCGAGCGTGATCCCGCCCGTGAGGCGTGGCTCGCTGCCCTCGACGACTTCATCGGACAGTGGAGCACCGCTGGCGAAGGACGCTGAAGCGGCCGAAAGTCAATGAACGCCGGTCTTGCAAACATCAACCCTGAGTCTAACCTCGACCTTCGTGGCGCTGCGGTTGACCTGAACAAACAAGCAGGTCGCGCGCCATGGCCCTGGGAGGGACGATGCGTACGCTGGGAGTCTTGGCCGCTTCGGCGGCGCTTCTGCTGACGAGCGCGACGGCTTTCGCGCAAACACCCCCCGCAAACGCTCAGCCGCCGCCCAAGGATCGCCTCCTCCCCGTCGAGCGACGCGGCCCTGTGCCCTATGAGGACCAGCAGGGGGTCGTACTCTTCCAGATGCTGGTCGGCGACCGGGGCGTCTGGGCCCTACTCGACACCGCTCTGCCGGTCAGCCTGATCGATGAGAAGCTCGCCCGCGACACTGGCCTGTCCCTGGAATCCGTCCCCGCCACCCTCCAGACGCCTGAGGGCAAGTCCCAGGCGATATGGCGGGCGAAGGACGTTCCACTGACGGTCCCCGGCCAGTTCAAGATAACCCTGTCCCAACTGCGGGCCACCGATCTTGCGCCCCTCATGGCTCGATTGGACCAGAGGGTCGCCTTCGTTTTCGGCCAGGATTTTCTTCGCCAGATGGTGGTGATGATAAACCCCGAGAAGCACGCCTTCGATCTCGCGCCGACCGGCGTCGTGACGGGCGGGCCGCCCGGATCCGTGGAACTGGCGCAAGCCGGGCACGCCGACCACGACGATCTCGGTGGGCGACAAGAGCCTCGTCGTGGCGCTCTCCACCGCCACCCGCTTCGACCTCTGCCTCTCGCCGGCGGCTTGGACGTCGCTCTCATCGTCGATCTCGGAGGTTTCCTCGCCGTCAGCCGCCGATGGCGCAAATCGGCAAGCGAAGCTGAAGGAAGTCACCTTCGCGGGCGGTAAGCTGGAGAACCTCAACATCTGCGAAGAGTCCCGTGCGGAAGATGGGCGCGACGGCACGGTCGGCTATGGCCTCCTGTCGAGATTCAACTTCGCCATGGACACAACTCTAGGCAAAACGTGGTTACAGCCGATCTCGCGGACGGGCGCCGCGACGAGCGGCGGCGCAAACTAGGTGCGCTTCTTGGCCGTCTTGGCGGTCGCCGCAACGTTGATCGCCGCCCCCGGCGTGGGTCCTGGGTACGCGCTCGCGCAGCCGTCGCCGTCCCCCGCCGCGCCGCCTCAAGGCCAGATCGTCGCCGCCGAGAAGCGAAGCCCCGTGCCATACGAGGTCTGGCGCGGCGCCATGCTGTTCAGGATGACAGTCGCTGATCGCCCGGCCCTGGCCGTTCTTGACACTGGCGCCTCGGCTAGCCTGATCGATCTGAAGTTCGCCCGCGACCTCGACCTCGTTTCGGAACCGGATCCGGAGACGCTCCGCACGACAGGCGGCGGTGACCTGTTGCTGTGGAGGACGAAGGCGGTCACGCTTGCCGTCCCCGGACAGTTCAGCCTCAACATGTCGCAGTTTCGCGCCGCCGATCTGTCGGCGATCTCCGGAAATCTGGCCCGCGACGTCGATTTCATTCTCGGGCAGGATTTCCTGCGGTCCCTGGTCTTGATGGTCGAGCCCAGCCTCAACGAGTTCCAGGTCGCCCCGAGCGGAGCGCTCAGGTCGCTACGCGACGCCCAGGTGCTGGAACTCAGACGTGGAGTTCCGATCGCTACGGTCTCGGCGGGCGGGCGAGACTTCTCGGTGATCATCGATACCGGCCAGAGCAGCGACCTCTGCGTCTCCCCAGCGGTGTGGGCGTCGCTCTCCCCACACCTCTCCGAGGAGACCCAGCGGTCGAGCACCGACATTCTGGGGCGCATCGACGATGTGCGAACGGCGAAACTGAAGGACCTGACTCTGGGTGACGCGACTCTGCAGAATGTCGAAGTCTGTGAGCGTGACATGGCCGGACTGCCGGCCGACGGCCTCTTGGGTTACAAGCTCCTCTCCAGGTTCCGGTTCGCGATCGACCTCGGCGCCGACAAGTTGTGGCTGTCTCCAAGGCCCGCGAACAGCGCCCGGCGGGATCGATAAGGCCCCTCACGCTTTGCTTGTGCGGCCCGCGCCGCTAGGGTCCCCGCCGCAAGCGGGCGAGACTCGCCAGGGAGGTATCGCCGCATGGCGACTGCGTTTGATCCGCGCCAGGGGCAGCGCTCCGTCTTCGACGCCCTGCTCGACGCGGCCCGCAAGTACGGGATGAAGAAGCCGATCCTCGAGGATCAGGATCGCCGCGCCCTCACCTACCAGGACCTGATCCGCGCCAGCTTCGCGCTCGGCCGCAAGCTGTCGGCCATCACCGCGCCGCGCGAGCACGTGGCGATCATGCTGCCCTCCAGCGTCGGCGCGGTGGTCACCTTCTTCGCCCTGCATGCGGTCGGCCGCACCCCGACGATGCTCAATTTCACGGCCGGCATCCGCAACCTCAAGGCCGCCTGCAAGCTGGCCGGGGTGAAGCACGTGCTCACCTCGCACCGCTTCATCGAGCAGGCCAAGCTGCACGACCTGATCGACGCCCTCGAGGGGCAGGCGACGATCGTCTACCTGGAGGACGTCCGAAAATCGATCGGCGGGGCGGACAAGCTCTACGCCGCCGTCGCCGGCCTCTTCCCCGGCCAGTTCCGCGCCGCCGCCCAGCCGTCCGATCCCGGCGTGGTGCTGTTCACCTCCGGCAGTTTCGGCGCCCCGCGCGGCGTGGTGCTCACCCAGGCGAACCTGGTCTCCAACGCGATGCAGATCGCCGCCCACATCGACCTCGATCCGAACTGGGTGTTCTTCAACCCCCTGCCCGTCTTCCACTGCTTCGGCCTGACCGGCGGCGTGATCCTGCCGCTGCTCAATGGCCTGAAGGCGTTCGAATACCCCTCGCCGCTGCACTCCAAGCAGATTCCGCCGCTGCTGAAGGACACCGGCGCGGCCGTGCTCCTGTCGACCGACACCTTCGTCAATCAGTACGCCCGCGTGGCCGAGCGCGACGAGATGGCCGGCCTGCGCTTCATCGTCTGCGGCGCCGAAAAGGTCCGGGCCGAAACCCACGCCCTGGTGCGCGAGAAGTTCGGCGACGTGCCGTTGCTGGAAGGTTATGGCGCCACCGAGGCGGCCCCGGTGATCGCGGTCAACAAGCCGGAGGACAACCGCCACGGCACGGTTGGCGGCATCCTGCCCGGCATCGAGCACCGGCTTGAGCCGGTCGAGGGCATCCCGTTCGGCGGCAAGCTCTTGGTTCGCGGCCCCAACGTCATGGCCGGCTATCTCAACGAGGCCGGGGGCGTCGACACCCCCGAGGGCGGCTGGCACGACACCGGCGACGTGGTCACCATGACTGACGACGGCTGGATCACCATCCAGGGCCGCGTGAAGCGCTTCGCCAAGATCGGCGGCGAGATGGTCTCGCTCACGGCCGCCGAGGACCTGGCGGCGGCCGTCTGGCCGGGCAACCGCCACGCGGTTGTCTCCCTGCCCGACCCCAAAAAGGGCGAGCGCATCGTCCTCGTCACCGACCGCCAGGACGCCGCCGCCTCCGCCCTGATCGCCCACGCCCAGGCCATCGGCGCCCCCGAGATCGCCGCCCCGCGCCGCATCCTCAAGGCCCAGGAAATCCCGGTGCTCGGCACGGGCAAGACCGACTACGTGGCGGTGCAGCGAATGGCGGAGGCGGACGCGAAGGCGGGGTAGACAATACCCGCACCCCATTCCGCGTCATAGCCGGCCTTGTGCCGGCTAACCATGAACACCGGCGTCGCGGGCGCGAACGCGCATCTTCCAACTCACCACGCATGGATTGCCGGGACTTCGCCCGGCGATGACGGATGGATGGGCTCTATTGAGATCTAAACCGCCTCCCCGCCCCGCATCGGATCGAACCGCACGATCTCCCGCAGGCTGACCAGCGTCTCGAAAGACTTGATGTTCTCGTCCGCCGCCAGCACCTCGTCGGCGAACTGCTGGAAGGCGACGATGGAGGGCACGCTCATCGTCACCAGGAAATCGGTCCGTCCAGTCACGTTCCAGGCCCCGACCACCTCGCGATAGCCCGCCAGCTTGTCGGCGAAGGCCTGCTCGGCCTTGAGGTTGTGTCGCTCGAACTCGACCAGCACATGGATGGTGATCGCCGGCGCCAGACGGCGCGGATCGATCACCGCGACATCGGCGACGATCACCTTCTCGGTCCGCAAGCGTCGCATTCGGCGCAGCACCGCGCTTTCGGAGAGTCCCACCTTCGCGGCCAGCTCGCGGGCCGGCTGCAGGTTGTCGCGCCGCGCCTCCTCGATTAGCCGCCGGTCGAAACTGTCCAGATCGACGGTTTCCGTCATTCAATGCCTCAATTCCGGTGCTTATCGTCACCTTACGCAGGATATCGCCGAGAAGCGCCGCCGTCATCTCGCTAGCTTGCCGGCCATGTCCAGCGCCGCCACCATCACCGCCCGCCAGCCCGCAGAGGGATCCCACGTGCCGTACCTCGCGCTCATCGGGGCCATGTTGGTGATCGCGGGCGGCGCCAGTTTCGCCAAGCACCTGTTCCCGCTCGTCGGGCCTCAGGCCCTCACCGCCTATCGCGTCGGCTTCGCGGCCCTGATCCTCGCCATGGTCTTCCGGCCCTGGCGCATGAAGCTCACGCGCGACGACGCCATGCGTATCGCCGCCTACGGCGCCGTGCTGGGGGTCATGAACCTCACCTTCTACATGGCCCTGCGCACGCTGCCGATCGGCATCGCCGTGGCCATCGAGTTCCTCGGCCCGCTCAGCCTGTCGCTGGCCCTGTCCCGCCGGCCGATCCACTTCGTCGCCATCGCCCTCGCCGCCCTCGGCGTCTCCCTGCTGCTGCCGATCTGGAACCAGGGCCGGGGGCTCGATCCGGTCGGCGTCGGCTTCGCCCTGGCCGCCGGCGTCTGCTGGGCGCTCTACATCCTGCTCGGCAAGCGCACCGCCCACCTGCCGGGCGGCCCGTCGGTCGCCCTCGGCATGGCGGTGGCCGCCGTCGTCACCGTGCCCTTCGGCCTGCACAGCGCCGGCGCCGGCTTCTTCAAGCCCGAACTGATCCTCGGCGGCCTGGTCGTCGCCGTCCTCTCCAGCGCCATCCCCTACAGCCTGGAGATGGTCGCCATGCGCCGCATCCCGGCCCGCAACTTCGGCGTCCTCCTCAGCCTGGAGCCGGCCATCGGCGGCCTCTCGGCCATGCTGGTGCTCGGCGAGCTGCTCACCGTCGCCCAGTGGGTCGCCATCATGCTGGTGGTCTCAGCCTCGGCCCTTTCGGTGGGCTTCGACGCCAAGGGCAAGGCGGCGGAGAACGCGCCTTAGGGGGCGGTGGGTTCAAACCCACCCTCCCTCATCGCCGGGTTGTCTCGGCGCGCCGTCGCAGTCGGGTCAGATGTGGAGCACGCGGCCCCAGCTGTCGAGCACGGCCTCGTGCATGGCCTCGCTCATGGTCGGGTGGGCGAAGACCACGTTGAACAGGTCTTCTTCCGTCGCTTCCATGGTGATGGCGATGCCGAAGCCCTGCACCATCTCGGTCACTTCGTGGCCGATCATGTGGGCGCCCAGCAGCGCGCCGGTCTTGCCGTCGAACACCGTCTTGATGAAGCCCTCGGTCTCGCCCGCCGCCACGGCCTTGCCGTTGACGCGGAACGGGAAGCGGCCGGCCTTCACCTCGTAGCCGGCGGCCTTGGCGGCCGCTTCGGTCAGGCCCACGGAGGCGACTTGCGGATTGGCGTAGGTGCAGCCCGGGATCGGCGAATGCACGGTCGGGGCCTTCAGCCCGGCGATGTGCTCCACCGCGTGAATGCCTTCGTGGCTGGCCTTGTGGGCGAGCCAGGGCGCGCCGGCCACGTCGCCGATGGCGTAGAGGCCGGGCACGTTGGTGCCGCAGTGCTTGTCGGTCTTCACATGGCCGCGGTCGAGCTCGAGGCCCAGGGTTTCGAGGCCGAGGTTCTCGGTGTTCGGCACGATGCCGATGGCCACGATGCACTTCTCGGCCGTCAGGCTCTCGGCCTTGCCGCCGGCCTCGACGGCGACCGACACGCCCGAGGCGGTCTTGTCGATCTTGGTCACCTTGGCGCCGACGCGGAACTTGATGCCCCGCTTCTCGAACGCCTTTTGGGCGGCCTTCGACACTTCCTCGTCCTCGACCGGCATGATCCGGTCGACGGCTTCCACCACCGTCACCTCCGCGCCGAGCGCGCGGTAGAAGCTGGCGAATTCGATGCCGATGGCGCCCGAGCCGATCACCACCAGCGACTTCGGCATGGACTTCGGCGCCAGGGCGTCGCGATAGGTCCACACCTTGTCGCCGTCCGAGACGGCGCCGATGGCCGGGATGTTGCGGGCGCGAGCCCCGGTGGCCAGGATCACGTTCTTGGCCTGCACGGTGCGCGAGCCGCCGGCCTTCAGGGCGACGACGACCTTGGGCGCGGGCGAGCCCTTCTCGAGCTTGGCCTCGCCCTCGATCACCTCGATCTTGTGCTTCTTCATCAGGAAGGCGATGCCGCCCGACATGTTCTTGGCCACCCCGCGCGAGCGCTGGATGATCTTGTCGAAGTCGAACGAGGCCTTCTCGACCGCCAGGCCATAGCCGTCGAGATGCGACAGCTGCTCATAGACCTCGCCGGATTTCAGCAGCGCCTTGGTGGGGATGCAGCCCCAGTTCAGGCAGATGCCGCCCAGGTTCTCGCGCTCGACGATGGCGGCCTTCAGGCCCAGCTGGCTGGCGCGGATGGCGGCGACATAGCCGCCCGGGCCGGCGCCGATAACGATTACGTCGAACTCAACAGCCATGCCGCTCTCCTGGGTCTCGAAGTCGTGTCGCGAGGTCCGCCGGCTTACGCCAGCATGCTCAGCGGCTCTTCGAGCAGCGTCTTGAACACCGAGATGAACTTCGCGCCGACCGCGCCGTCGACCACGCGGTGATCGCAGGTCAGCGTCACGGTCATCACCGTGGCCACGGCCAGCTCGCCCTTCTTGACGACCGGACGTTGCTCGCCCGCGCCGACGCTCATGATCGCGCCCTGCGGTTCGTTGATGATCGACGAGAAGCTCTTGATGCCGAACATGCCGAGGTTCGAGACTGAGAAGGTGCCGCCCTGGTACTCCTCGGGCTTCAGCTTCATGGTCCGGGCGCGCTCGGCCAGATCCTTGGTTTCCTTGGCGATCTGGGCCAGGCCCTTGGTCTCGGCGGCGCGGATGATCGGGGTGATCAGGCCGCCGTCGATGGCCACCGCCATCGCCACGTCGGCGTGGTGGTGCATGGCGATGCCTTCCGGCGTGTAGGAGGCGTTGGCTTCCGGCACGCGCTTCAGGGCGATCGCGGCCGCCTTGATGACGATGTCGTTGACGCTGACCTTGACGCCTTCCTTCTCGAGAAGGGCGTTCACCTGGCCGCGCATGGCCAGCAGCTTGTCGAGTTCGATGTCGACCGTCAGCGGGAAGTGCGGGATGTCGCGGAACGACTCGGTCAGGCGGCGCGCGATGGTCTTGCGCATGTTGTTGAGCGGCACGAGGTCGTAGGTGCCGTCCGGAATGCCGAGCTGCGCCAGCGTCTTGTGCTGGGCCGGAGCCGCGGCGGGCGCGGCGGCCGGAGCAGCGGCGGCCTGAGGCGCCGCAGCGGCGGCGGCGCCCTTGAGGCCCTCGACGTCGGCCTTGACGATCCGGCCGCGCGGGCCGGTGCCCTTCACCGCCTTCAGGTCGACGCCGTTCTGCGACGCGATGCGGCGCGCCAGCGGCGAGGCGAAGATGCGCTCGCCCTCGGCCTTGGCGGGGACCTGCGCGGGAGCAGCAACCGCCGGAACCGGCGCAGCCGCGGGCGCTTCAGCCTTGGGCGCCGGGGCGGCCTCGGCCTTCGGCGCTTCCGCCTTGGCCGGCGGCGGCGCGCTGGCCTCGCCCTCGCCCTTCAGACGGGCGATGGGGGCGTTGACCTTCACGCCCTCGGCGCCGGCCTCCACGAGGATGGCCTCGACGACGCCTTCGTCGACGGCCTCGACCTCCATGGTCGCCTTGTCGGTTTCGATCTCGGCGATGACGTCACCGGCTTTGACGGTGTCGCCCACCTTTACGTGCCACTTGGCGAGGGTCCCCTCCTCCATGGTCGGAGACAGGGCGGGCATGAGGATGTCGATGGCCATATCGGGCTCTCTCAGACGTTTGTCAGGCGATGGTCAGGCACAGGCCTGACCTCACTTGTAGGCCACGGACTTCGCCGCCTGGACGATCTTGTCGACCGAGGGCAACGCGAGGGCTTCGAGGTTCGCGGCGTAGGGCATGGGCACGTCCTCGCCGTGGACGCGCAGCGGCGGCGCGTCCAGGTAGTCGAACCCATGCTCGATGATCCGCGACACGATCTCGGCGCCGACGCCCATCGGGCCCCAGCCTTCCTCGACCGTGACCAGACGGTTGGTCTTCTTGACGCTCTCGAGAATGGTCTCGTGATCCAGCGGGCGGATGGTCCGCAGGTCGATGACCTCGGCCTCGATGCCCTGGGCCGCCAGTTCCTCGGCCGCCTTCAGGGCGAAACCGACCATCCGCGAGTGGGCGGTGATGGTCACGCCCGAGCCTTCGCGGCGAACCTTGGCCTTGCCGATCGGCACGATCCAGTCGTCGACCTCCGGGATATCGAACTCCAGGCCGTACATCATCTCGTGCTCGAGGAAGACGACGGGGTTGGGATCGCGGATGGCGGCCTTCAGCAGGCCCTTGGCGTCGGCCGCGTCATAGGGCGCGACGACCTTCAGGCCGGGGATCTGGCCGTACCAGGCGCTGTAGTCCTGGCTGTGCTGTGCGGCCACGCGAGCGGCGGCGCCGTTCGGACCGCGGAACACGATCGAGCACTTGATCTGGCCGCCAGACATATAGAGCGTCTTGGCCGCCGAGTTGATGATCTGGTCGATCGCCTGCATGGCGAAGTTGAAGGTCATGAACTCGACGATCGGCTTCAGCCCGGCCATGGCCGCGCCCACGCCCACGCCGGCGAAGCCGTGCTCGGTGATCGGGGTGTCGATCACCCGGCGGTCGCCGAACTCCTGCAGCAGGTCGCGGCTGACCTTGTAGGCGCCCTGATACTGAGCGACTTCCTCGCCCATCAGGAATACTCGGTCGTCCCGCCGCATCTCTTCGGCCATGGCGTCGCGCAGGGCGTCGCGCACGGTGATCTTGGTCATCTTCGTTCCGGCGGGGATTTCCGGATCGACCAGTTTCGGCGCGGTCGGCTTCACTGGCGTCGGGCCCTCGCCTTCCGGCTGAGCCTTGGCGGCTTCCGGCGGCGCCTTCTCGGGATCGCCGGCCTTGCTTTCGCCGGCCGCGTCCTTGGCCACGGGGGCCGGAGCGGCGGCCGGTTCGGCCGCGCCGCCCTCGCCGCCCTCGCCGCCCAGGCGGGCGATCGGGGTGTTGACCTTCACGCCTTCGGAGCCGGCGGCCACCAGGATGGCGCTGATCACGCCCTCGTCGACGGCCTCGACCTCCATGGTCGCCTTGTCGGTCTCGATCTCGGCGATGACGTCACCGGCTTTCACGGTGTCGCCTTCCTTGACCAGCCATTTGGCCAGGGTGCCCTCCTCCATCGTGGGAGAGAGCGCGGGCATGAGGATGTCCGTGCTCATTGAGCGGCCTCCAGATAGATGTCGGTGTACAGCTCGGACACGTCCGGCTCAGGGCTCGTCTTGGCGAATTCCACGGCCTCGGCGACGATGGCCTTGATCTCTTCCTCAATGGCCTTCAGCTCGTCCTCGGTCGCGCCGGCGTTGTTCAGCAGCATGCGCACGTGGTCGATCGGGTCTCGGGTCTTCTTGACGTCGTCGACCTCGTCCTTGGTCCGGTACTTGGCCGGGTCGGACATCGAGTGGCCGCGATAGCGGTAGGTCTTCATCTCAAGGATGTAGGGGCCTTGGCCGCTGCGGGCATGCTCGGCGGCCTTCTCGCCGGCGGCGCGCACCGCCAGCACGTCCATGCCGTCGACTTCCTCGCCCGGAATGTTGAACGAGACGCCGCGGCGGTGGAGACGGATCTCCGAGGCCGAGCGCTCGATGCTGGTGCCCATGGCGTACTGGTTGTTCTCGATCACATAGACCACGGGCAGCTTCCACAGCTGCGCCATGTTGAAGCTCTCGTAGACCTGGCCCTGGTTGGCCGCACCGTCGCCGAAGTAGGCGTAGGCCACCTTGCCGTCCTGACGGTACCAGTCGGCGAACGCCAGGCCCGTGCCCAGGCTCACCTGGGCGCCGACGATACCGTGACCGCCGTAGAAGCCGGTCCCGACGTCGAACATGTGCATCGAGCCGCCCTTGCCCTTGGACGAGCCGCCGGCCCGGCCGGTCAGCTCGGCCATGACTTCCTTGGGGTCCATGCCGCCGGCCAGCATGTGGCCGTGGTCGCGGTAGCCGGTGATCACCTGATCGCCCGGCCGGGACGCGGCCTGCATCCCCACCGCAACGGCCTCCTGGCCGATGTAAAGATGGCAGAAGCCGCCGATCAGGCCCATGCCATAGAGCTGACCGGCCCGCTCCTCGAAGCGTCGGATCAGCAGCATCTCACGATAATAGCCGAGCAGTTCGTCTTTGCCGGCCTCGGCGCCCGCAGGCTTCCGGGGGGTCTTCGCCATGTTCGCTCCCTGTCCGACTTCTTGACGGACAGGTGAAAAAACCCGTCAGCGCCCGAGGCGGATTACGTAATCGCGGGGGTCGGCCAACCCAAGCAGAGAACGGGCTCGTTCTTCGAGCAGGTCGGCCGACAAGCTCTCATCACGTAATAGACGGGCCCGTGCTTCCAGGTCCATCCTCTCAGTGCGAACAGTGTTAAGTTCCTTTTCGCGCATGGCTAAAGTGGCCTGTCGCTGCGATCGGAGCAGCAGGCCGCGATCTCCCGTAAACGCATGAAATCCAAAATAGACGATCAGCGTCAGCAGGGCCGCGGTGGGCGCGTAAGGCTTCAGGCGAGACAGCAGCACCGGAACGAATTCTCCCTCGCCGAAACGCGAGTCGGCGACAGTTGAACCCTCCGCGATCGTGGTTAAGGCTCCGTTGCGAGGCGATGTCGAAACCAGGGGGAATCGCATGTCGGATCGACTGCTACGCACGCGAAGCGGCGGCCACGAGGCCGGCCGCGTGACCTACGTCGAACTGTTCTTCGACCTGGTCTTCGTCTTCGCCATCACCCAACTCTCCCACACCCTCCTGCACGACGCCTCGCCCAAGGGCTGGCTGGAGACCGGCATCCTGCTGCTGGGCGTCTGGTGGCAGTGGATCGACACCGCCTGGGTCACCAACTGGCTCAATCCCGAGCGGCGTCCCGTCCGCCTGGCGCTGCTGACCCTGATGCTCGCCAGCCTGGTCATCTCCACCTCCCTGCCGCGGGCCTTCGCCGAGCGCGCGGTCATCTTCGGCCTCGCCTATGGCTTCACCCACATCGCCCGCAGCGGCTTCATGCTGTGGGCCGGCCATTCCAACCGGCCGGTGCGCGGCACCTTCATCCGCCTGCTGACCTGGCATGGCGTCATCGCCTCGGCCTGGGCGGTCGGTGCCTTCGCCGACGAGCACGCCCGCCTCTGGATTTGGGGCGGCGCCATCCTCTTCGAAAGCTGCGGCGCCCTCGCCGGCTTCTGGCTGCCCTTCATTGGCCGCGCCCACAGCGCCGACTGGAACGTCGAAGGCGCGCACCTGGCCGAGCGCTGCGCCCTGTTCATCATCATCGCCCTGGGCGAATCCATCCTGTCGACCGGGGCCAGCGCCGCGGGCCTCCCCAATGCGCCCATCAACTGGACCGCCTTCGCCGTCGCCTTCCTCGGCACGGTGGCGATGTGGTGGATCTATTTCAGCAACGTCGTCGAACTCGGCGCCCAGCGCATCAGCCACGCGCAGGACCCCGGCGCCCTCGCCCGCTCGGCCTACACCTATCTGCACATCCCGATCGTCGCCGGGATCATCGTCACCGCCGTCGGCGACGAGAAGGTGCTGCACCACCCCACCGGCCATGCGGAGGGCTCGACCATCGCCGTCATCCTGACCGGCGGGGCGCTTTATCTGTTAGGCGCGGCGCTGTTCAAATACGCCGTCAGCGGCAAGGTCTCGGCCCCGCGCGTCGCCGGCCTCCTGGCCATAGCCGCCCTATGGCCGGTCGCGAGCCATCTGTCGCCGCTCGCGCTCAGCGGGGCGACCACCCTGATCATGATCCTCGTCGCAGCCTGGGAAGGCTGGCTCATCGCCCACGGCGCGCACGGCGCCGAGGCGGCCGAGCGGGCGAGGGCCTAATCGCCCTCGCCCGTCGTCGTCAGGGTCAGCCGCGGCCCTTGAGGGCGGCCTTGCCGGCGTAGATCGCCTGATCGCCCAGCATCTCCTCGATGCGCAGCAGCTGGTTGTACTTGGCCAGCCGGTCCGAACGGGCCAGCGAGCCGGTCTTGATCTGACCGCAGTTCAGCGCCACCGCCAGGTCGGCGATGGTCGAATCCTCGGTCTCGCCCGAACGGTGGCTCATCACCGAGGTCATGCCCGCCCGGTGGGCCATGTCGACGGCGTCGATGGTTTCCGACAGGGTGCCGATCTGGTTCACCTTCACCAGGATCGAGTTGGCCAGGCCCTTCTCGATGCCCATCGAAAGGCGCTCGGGGTTGGTCACGAACAGGTCGTCGCCCACCAGCTGCACCTTGCCGCCCAGCTTGTCCGTCAGCAGCTTCCAGCCTTCGAAGTCATCCTCGCCGCAGCCGTCCTCGATCGAGACGATCGGGAAGGCGCCGACCAGGCCCGCCAGGTAGTCGACCATCCCGGCCGGATCGAGGGTCTTGCCTTCCCCTTCCAGCTCGTACTTGCCGTTCTTGAAGAACTCGGTGGAGGCCACGTCCAGGCCCAGCAGGAAGTCGGACCCGGCCTTGTAGCCCGCCGCCTCGCCCGCGTTCACGATGAAGGCCAGGGCCTCCTCGGCAGAGGCCAGGTTCGGGGCGAAGCCGCCTTCGTCGCCGACGTTGGTGTTGTGGCCGGCGGCCTTCAGCTTGCTCTTCAGGGCGTGGAAGATCTCGGCGCCCATGCGCAGCGCCTCGCCGAAGTCCGGCGCGCCGGTCGGCAGGATCATGAATTCCTGGATGTCGATCGGATTGTCGGCGTGGGCGCCGCCGTTGATGATGTTCATCATCGGCACCGGCAGCACGCGCGCCGAAACCCCGCCGACGTACTTGTACAGCGGCAGGCCGGCCGACTGCGCGGCCGCCTTGGCGGTGGCGAGGCTGACGCCGAGGATGGCGTTGGCGCCCAGGCGCGCCTTGTTCTTGGTGCCGTCGAGGTCGATCATCGTCGCGTCGATGCGGCGCTGGTCCTCGGCGTCCATGCCGCCCAGGGCGTCGAACAGCTCGCCGTTCACCGCGTCCACGGCCTGGCTCACTCCCTTGCCGAGCCAGCGGCTCTTGTCGCCGTCGCGCTTCTCGACCGCCTCGTGGGCGCCCGTCGAGGCGCCGGACGGCACGGCGGCGCGACCGAAGGCGCCGTCTTCCAGGGTGACGTCGACCTCGACCGTCGGATTGCCCCGGCTGTCCAGAATCTGGCGGGCGACGATATCGACGATCTCGGTCATGGAAGTTCCTCGGAGTTGTGCGTGGCCGTGCCTTTAGCCGCTTGCGTCCAGGCGCGCCAGTCGGGCCAGGCGTCGAACGCCTGCGCGTAAGCCGAATAGGACGCCGCCCCGGGGTGCGCGCCATCCCGCATCCGCGCCTCCCGCCACCACAGCTTCCAGTCGACGCCCGTCGCCCGCACATCGAGCCATGCCGCCCCGGCGCGCGCCGCTGTCTTGGCCATGCCCTCGGAAAGCTCGGCGAGGAACCGGTCGGTCGGACCAAGCCGGCGTACCGGCGAAACGACAAAGGGCGTCGCATCCAGCGAGTCGGCCAGGGCCAGCAGGCCCTCGAGCGCGCCAAGGGATTCGGCGAGCGGCCGCGATAGCCTCAGGTCGTTCGTGCCGAAGGCGATGACCAGGGCGCGGGCGTCCGCGCCGGCCAGCCGAGGCCCGACCTCCGCCGGCGCGCGGGCCAGAATCTCGAACCCCGCCTGGCCGCGAATTCCCAGGTTGTAGGCGGTCAGCCTGCAGCCCCGCGCCAGCGCGGCCTGCGCCACCCGGCCTGGCCACCCCAGCGCCGCCTCGTCGCCCTGGCCCAGCACATAGCTGTCACCCAGGAAACAGGCCCGCAGATCGGTCTTGTCCAACGGTTTGGCCCCAAACGCAAAACGGCGCCCGCGGCTGTCGCCGGGGGCGCCGTCGCTTACGCAAACGCGTGAAAGACTAGTCTTCCTTCGGCGTCAGGACCTGACGGCCGCCGTACATGCCGGTCTTCAGGTCGACGTGGTGCGGACGCTTCAGTTCGCCGGTTTCCTTGTCCTCGACATAGGAGTTGGCGCCCAGAGCGTGGTGCGAGCGACGCATGTTGCGACGCGAAGGGCTGGTTTTTCGCTTGGGAACGGCCATCGGATAACTCGAAGGTCTGCGTAAAAGGGAACGGCGGCCGCATCGGGCCGCCGAATGAGGCGCGGCTTATGCCTGAATCTGGCGGCAGGATCAAGACCCGCTGCAACGCGCCACCCGAACGCCTCGCGTCTTGACAGCAACGGGTCGCCCGGACAACACTTCGCTACATGGCGAAGCATTATTCCTCCGATATGGATCGCACCTTCTGGGCCCTTTCCGACGCCACCCGGCGGGGCGTGCTGCAGCGCCTGATCGACGAGCCGGGCCTGTCGGTCAGCGACCTCGCCGAGTCCTTCTCCCTGAAGCTTCCGGGCATGACCAAGCATCTGGACGTGCTGTCCGACGCCGGCCTGATCCACCGCACCAAGACCGGCCGCACCGTGGCGGTCACCCTCTCGCCGGCTCCGATGCGGGAAGCCGTCGCCTGGCTCAATCGTTACGAACGCTTCTGGTCGGTCAGCCTCGATCGCCTCACCGCCCTCGTTGAACAGGACGACTAAGGCATGCCCCCTCACCTGCCCAGCGTCACCCTCGTCCGCCGCATCAAGGCCTCGCCAGCCCGCATCTGGGCGGCCATAACCCAACCCGACCAGATGCTGCTCTGGTGGGGGCCCGACGCGGGGCCGACCCTCGCCGTCGACTGCGACGTGCGCCCCGGCGGCCGCTTCAGCGTCACTTTCCGGGTGCTCGGCGGTGAAGAGTACAATCCGACCGGGGTGTACCAGACGGTCATCCCCGAAAAGACCCTGGCCTTCACCTGGGACCTGCCCGGCGTGGCCGAGCCGCAGTCGCTGGTGACCTTCCAGCTCGAGCCGGCCGAGGACGGAACCGTCCTCACCCTCACTCACGAGCGCCTGCCCGACGAAGCCGCCCGCGCCAGCCACGAAAACGGCTGGAACGGCTTGCTCGACAAACTGCCTGTCTTCCTGGGAGTCCAACCATGAGCGACCTGATCCTCACCACCTACGATTGGGTTCCCGAGGCGCCGCGCGGCCTCGTCCGCGACCTGCGTGTGCGGTGGGCGCTGGAAGAGGCCGGCCTACCCTACCGGGTGGACTCCACGCCCTTCCGGGATCGCGGCCCCGATCATTTCGCCGCCCAGCCCTTCGGCCAGGTCCCGTGGCTGACCGACGGCGATATCGTCGTCTTCGAAAGCGGCGCCATCCTGCTGCACCTGGCCGAAAAGAGCCCGGCGCTGATGCCCACCGACCCGCGCGGCCGCGCCCAGGTGCTCGAATGGGTCATCGCCGCGCTCAACTCGGTCGATCTGCCGAGCCAGCCCTGGGCCCTGTTCCGCTTCATGGGCTTTCCCCGCCAGTCTCCCGAGGCCGAGTTCGTGGAGACCTTCATGAAGCTTCGCCTGGACCGCCTGGAGGCCGTGCTGGCCACGCGCGAATGGCTGGTCGACGACCGCTTCACCGTCGCCGACCTGTTGATGGCGGACGTGCTGCGTCAGGTGAACAAGTTCGACGGGCTGGCGAACCATCCCGCCTGCCACGCCTTCGTCGCCCGCGCCACGGCCCGCCCGGCCTTCAAGAAGGCCTACGCCGACCAGATGGCCCACTTCGCGGCGGCCGACGCCGCCTGAGAACCGCAGGGGGCTCGGACGAAGAGCGCCCCTAGACGAGCCGGCTCTGCTCCTTCGCCGCGGCGATGAAGCTCGAGAACAGCGGGTGCGGCGCGAAGGGGCGGCTCTTCAGTTCCGGGTGGAACTGCACCCCGATGAACCACGGGTGGTTCGTCAGTTCCACGATCTCCGGCAGCACCCCGTCGGGCGAGCGGCCGGAAAGCTGCATCCCCGCCTTCTCGAGCAGGTGGCCGTAGCCGATGTTCACTTCATAGCGGTGGCGATGGCGCTCGCTGATGGCGTTGGAGCCGTAGATCTCGGCCACCTTCGATCCGCTGGTCAGCACCGCGTCGAACGCCCCCAGGCGCATGGTGCCGCCCAGGTCGTCGTTGGCCCGGCGCTTGACCATCTCATTGCCCTTGATCCACTCGGTCATCAGGCCGACGGCGGGCTTGTCGGTCGGGCCGAACTCGGTGGACGAGGCGTCGGGCATGCCGGCGACGTTCCGCAGGGTCTCGATCACCGCCATCTGCATGCCGAAGCAGATCCCGAGATAGGGCACCTTGCGCTCGCGCGCGAACTGCGCCGCCCGGATCTTGCCTTCCGACCCGCGCTCACCGAAGCCGCCCGGCACCAGGATGCCGTGCACCCCTTCCAGCCGCGCCGCGGCCGCGCCGGGCTCGCCCTCGAAGGTCTCGCTCTCGACCCAGTCGAGATTGACCTTCAGCTTGTTGGCCAGGCCGCCATGGGTCAGGGCCTCGATCAGCGACTTATAAGCGTCCTTCAGCACCGTGTACTTGCCGACGACGGCGATGGTCACCTCGCCGTCAGGGTGGCGCACGGTGTCGTCGATCGCCTGCCAGCGCGACAGGTCGGGGGCCGGGGCGTCCTTGATGCCGAACACGTCCAGCACCTCGGCGTCGAGACCCTCGCGGTGATAGTCGATCGGCACGGCGTAGATCGAGGCCGAGTCCATCGCCTGGATCACCGCGCTCGACCGCACATTGCAGAACAGGCCGATCTTGCGCTTTTCCTCCGGCGGGATCGGCTGCTCGCAGCGGCACAGCAGCACGTCGGGCTGGATGCCGATGGAACGCAGCTCTTTCACCGAGTGCTGCGTCGGCTTGGTCTTCATCTCGCCGGCCGTCTTGATGAACGGCAGCAAGGTCAGGTGCACGAAGCAGGTCTCGCCGCGCGGCAGCTCCTGGCGCAACTGGCGGATCGCCTCGAAGAACGGCAGGCCCTCGATGTCGCCCACCGTGCCGCCGATCTCCACCAGCACGAAGTCGGCCTCGTCGCCGTTCTCGTCCAGCGCGGGGCTGAGCACGAATTCCTTGATCTCGTTGGTGACGTGCGGGATCACCTGCACGGTGGCGCCCAGGTAGTCCCCTCGCCGCTCCTTCTCGATGATCGTCTGGTAGATCCGACCGGTGGTGATGTTGTCGGCCTTGCTGGCCGAAACCCCGGTGAACCGTTCGTAGTGCCCCAGGTCGAGGTCGGTCTCGGCGCCGTCGTCGGTGACGAAGACCTCGCCGTGCTGATAGGGGCTCATCGTCCCCGGATCGACGTTGAGATAGGGGTCCAGCTTACGCAGACGGACCTTGTAACCGCGTGCTTGCAGCAACGCGCCGAGAGCGGCGGACGCCAGGCCTTTTCCGAGGGAGGAGACCACGCCGCCGGTGATGAAGATGTACCGGGCCATGGGCGATCAGATTAGAGCCGATTCGAGATCGGCGCTCCGGTTCCGCAAATTCGCCAACAGCTTTATTGCGCCGGAGCCGGCGCCGGGGCGGTCGGCGTCAGGGCGGTCGGGGCAGGAACGGTCGGCGTCGGCGCGGCGGCGGCCGGCGTGCGGGCGGCGGGCTGCGGCAGGCCGCTGACCTGCGGCGTCGGGGCGGTGATCGCGCCCGGCGTGGCGTTGGGGCTGGTCGGGGCCGGCGTGGTCGGCGCGGGCGCCGCCGGGGCCTGCAGGCTGTTCGGATCGACGCCGTCGATCTTCAGGCGGTCGACGACCGAGGAACTGGCCTCGCTGCGGCCGGAAAGAATGGTCAGGGCCAGGCTCAGCACCAGGAACACGCCGAACAGAATCCAGGTCGTGCGGGTCAAGAGGTCGCCCGCGCCCCGCGCCGTCATGAAGCCGGTCGGCCCGCCGCCCATGCCCAGCGCGCCGCCCTCGGAGCGCTGCAGCAGCACAACGCCGGTGAGCGCCAGGCAGACGATGATGTTGATGGTGAGCAGGATGCCGATCAGCATGGAACTTCTTGGGCCGTCTTCTGGAAAACGCGCCGTCTATCACCAGCCGGCGTCGCACGCCATAGCTGGGGTCGTCGCGGCGGGGATCAAGCCGCCCGGATGATCTGCAGGAAATCCGCGGCTTTCAGCGAGCAGCCGCCGACCAGGGCCCCGCCGACCTCGGCCACCTTCAGGATCTCCGACGCATTCTTCGGATTCACCGAGCCGCCATAGAGAATCGGCGTCGTCGCGCCCGTCTCGCCGAAACGCGCCGTCAGCGCCGCGCGGATCGCCGCATGCACCTCGGCGATCTCCTCCAGCGTCGGCGTGCGCCCCGAGCCGATCGCCCAGATCGGCTCATAGGCGACGCTGAACGCCTTGCCGTCCAGGCTGTCCGGCAGCGAGCCTTCCACCTGGCCGCTCACCACCTCCACGCAGCGGCCCGCCGCGCGGTCGGCGGCGCTCTCGCCGACGCAGACGATCGGCTCCAGGCCGGCGCGCAGCACCGCCTCCACCTTCGCCCGCACCTGGGCGTCGGTCTCCCCGTGGTCGGTGCGACGTTCGGAGTGGCCGACGATCACCAGTCGCGCGCCCGCGTCGGCCAGCATCTCGGCCGAAACGTCGCCCGTGCATGGCCCGCTCGCCTTGGCGTGGCAATCCTGGCCGCCCAGTTGGATCGGCGTGCCGCCGACGATCTCCGCCATCCGGTGCAGCAGCGTGGCCGGCGGGCAGAGGCCCACGCGGGCCGCCACGGGCTGGCGGTCCAGCCCCGCGATCAGCGTCCGCAGCTCGTCCAGATCGCCAGACACGCCGTTCATCTTCCAGTTTCCGGCGATCAGGGGGCGTGGTCGTGACAACGGGGCGCTCCTAGGCGATTGATCCGTCTCGCCTAAGCGAAGCCGCGCGGCCTGTCACCCTCACAACTGTATACAGCTCTCATTTCCAAGAACGGCGCCTTCCGATGGGCGCCGCCGCGGCGCTTGCGGCCTTGCAGCGGCGTCTACTATACCGCTCCGCTCACGGCCGAGCCTTTCGCGCGCCCGTGGCCGCAAAGACCGAAGGTTTCTCCGTCATGCTCGCCGCCGTTCGCAAGTTCGCGAAGTCTCCCTACGCCGCCGTCCTCCTGGCGGTGCTGATCGTCAGCTTCGCCGTCTTCGGCATTCAGGACGTGTTCAACTCCGGTCGCGTCAGCGACTGGGTGATCAAGGCCGGCTCGCGCACCATGTCGCCCGACGAGTTCAAGCGGAACTTCGACGGCTTCAAGGCCCAGGTCGACCAGCAGAACCAGCGCCCCGCCACCGTCGAGGAAGTCGTCGCCCAGGGCGGCGACCGTCAGGTGCTGCAGGAACTGGCCGCCCGTGAATCCCTCGCCGAATGGCTGCGCCGCGCTGGCGTGCGCCCGTCCGACAAGCTGATCGCCGCCGAGCTGCGCAAGAACACCGGCCTGTTCAACCCGGTCACCGGCCAGTTCGACAACGCCATCTATCAACAGCGCCTGGCCCAGAGCGGTCTGACGCCGGAGCGTTACGAGGCCCTGCTGCGCGACGAGATCGCCACCACCCACTTCGTCGCCGGCGTCGGCGGCGGCCTCAAGCCGCCGCGCATCTACAACGCCCTCGCCGCCGCCTTCGCCCTGGAGCAGCGCGACATCTCCTATCTGACGGTCACCCCGCAGATGGTCGGCGCCGTGCCGGCCCCGACCGACGCCGAGCTGACGGCGTTCATGAACGAGAACAAGGCCCAGCTCACCCGGCCGGAATTCCGCGTGCTGTCGATCGTGCGCTTCTCGGCGCCGGCCATCGCCGCCCGCGCCACCGTCGATCCGGCCAAGGTTCAGGAGCGCTTCAACTTCCGCAAGGACGGCCTCGCCAAGCCCGAGACGCGTTCGGTGGCGGTGATCCCGGTCACGGCGCAACAGGCCGCCGGCGTCGCCGACCGCCTGCGCAAGGGCGAGGATCCGGCCGCGGTCGCCAAGTCGGTGGGCAAGGACGCCCTGATCCTGACCGACAAGCCCAAGACCGCCCTGCCCGACCGCAAGGTCGCCGACGCCGCCTTCGCCCTGAAGGACGGCGAGGTCTCCGGCTCGGTCGCCGGCGACCTGGGCACGGTCGTGGTCAAGGTCCTCAAGGTGACCCCCGGCGTCGTCCCGACGCTCGAAGCCAATCGCTCGGCCATCGAGGCCGAGCTGAAGAACGAGACCGCCCTGGAACAGGTCGACAAGCAGACCGAAGCCTATGAGACGGCCCACAACGCCGGCTCCAACCTGCTGGAATCCGCCGGTAAGGCCGGCGCGACGACCTTCACCGTCGGCCCGATCAGCGCCCAGGGCCAGGTGCTGCCGGGCGGCTCGAACACCGGCATCACGCCGAAGATCCTCGAAACCGCCTACGGCCTGCCGGCCGGCGGCGAGAGCGACGTCACCGAGGCCGGCGAAGGCGAGTACTACGCCGTCCGCGTCGAGCGGATCATCCCGCCCGCCCTGCCCGCCCTGGCCGAGGTCAAGACCGAGCTCACCCAGGCCTACATGCAGCGCAAGATGATCGATCGCCTGACCCAACGGGCCGAAGCCCTGGCGGAACGCGCCAAGAAAGGCGAGGCGCTCAGCGCCATCGCCGCCTCCACCGGCGCCAAGATGCAGACCGCCCCCGGCCTCGACCGCCTGCGCGCCCAGCAAAACCAGGCCCTCGGTCAGGACATCCTGCAGCACGCCTTCGCCGCCAAGACCGGCGAGGTCTTCGTCGCCCAGGCCAATGGCGGCATGGCCGTCGTCAAGCTCGACGCGGTCAAGCCCGGCCCGACGGAGACGATCGCCCAGGCCAGCCTCGGCGAGGACCGCACCACGGGCGAGGGCGTCCTGCGCGCCGTGGCCAACGGCGCCCGCGGCGAGGCCGCGCGCCTGCTGAAGACCAAGACCGATCTCAACCGCGCCCGCATGGCCCTCGGGATCGATCCCAAGACCATGGGCGGCGCCGGAGCCGAGAAGGCCGCTCAGTGAGCTTCGAGCCCGCCCCGGAGGCCTTCGCCGAACGCTATGGCGCCGGGCTTCCCCAGGTCGTCTGGACGCGGCTGATCGACGATCTCGAGACCCCGGTCTCGGCCTATCTGAAGATCGCCCACGGCCGCCCCTACTCGTTCCTCTTCGAGAGCGTCGAGGGCGGCGCCTGGCGCGGCCGCTACTCCGCCATCGCCATGCGGCCGGACCTCGTCTGGCGCTGCACGGGCGACGTGGCCGAGATCGCGGACGGCCCGGACGCCATCGCCGCCGGCCGCTTCGTCGCCCAGTCGGGCGGCGCGCTCGACAGCCTGCGCGACCTCGTGGCCGCCAATCGCTTCGACCTGCCCGCCGGCCTGCCGCCGATGGTCGCCGGCGTGTTCGGCGCCCTGGGCTACGACATGATCCGGCTGGCCGAGCGCCTGCCCAACGTCAATCCCGATGCGCTGGGCCTGCCGGACGGCGTGATGATCCGCCCGTCGGTCGTCGCGGTGTTCGACGCCATCGCCCAGGAAATCCTGCTGGCCACCACGGTGCGCCCTTCGTCCGCGAGCGCTCCCGACGCCTACGCCGCCGCCGTCGCCCGGCTGGAGTCGGTGCGCGACGAACTGCGCCGCCCCCTGCCCGCGCCCACCGTCACGGCCCCCATCGAACAGGCTCCGTTCGAAACTCCGGTCAGCCGCGCGGATTACGTCGAGGTCGTCGGCAAGGCCAAGGACTACATCGCCGCCGGCGACATCTTCCAGGTCGTGGCCAGCCACCGCTTCCGCGCGCCCTTCACCCAGCCGCCGCTCGCCCTCTACCGCTCGCTGCGCCGGACCAACCCGTCGCCCTTCCTGTTCTTCCTCGACTTCGGCGGCTTCCAGCTGGTGGGTTCCAGCCCGGAGATCCTGGTGCGCCTCAGGGACGGCAAGATCACCATCCGCCCGATCGCCGGCACCCGCCCACGCGGCGCCACGCCCGAGCAGGACCTGGCCCTGGAAACCGAACTGCTGGCCGATCCCAAGGAGCGCGCCGAGCACCTCATGCTGCTCGACCTCGGCCGCAACGACGTCGGCCGCGTCGCCCGCCTGAAGGACGAGCACAGCAACCAGCCCGGCAAGCCGGCCCGCACCCCCAAGGTCCGCGTCACCGACAGCTTCATCATCGAGCGCTACAGCCACGTGATGCACATCGTCTCCAACGTGGAGGGCGATGCGCCGGAAGGGGTCGATCCGGTCGACGTACTGATGGCCGCCCTGCCCGCCGGCACCGTCTCCGGCGCCCCGAAGGTGCGGGCGATGGAGATCATCGACGAACTGGAAGTCGAAAAGCGCGGCATCGGCTATTCCGGCGCGGTCGGCTACTTCGGCGCCGACGGCTCGGTCGACACCTGCATCGTGCTGCGCACCGGCCTGGTGAAGGACGGCATGCTCTACGTCCAGGCCGGCGGCGGCCTCGTGGCCGACAGCGACCCCAACGCCGAGTACGACGAGACCCTCCACAAGTCCCGCGCCCTCAAACGCGCCGCCGAGGAAGCCTGGCGGTTTAACTAGCGGGCGCACGCCCTTCCCCCTCGAAGGGGGAAGGGTCGGGGATGGGGGTGTTCGCGAGGCGCTTCGGTAAATGGGTTCGAGGCAGCGCCCTCAAGTGCCTTATCTCCAACACCATGCACGCACCCTCACCCCTGCCCCTCTCCCTTCGAGGGAGAGGGGTTCCGATCTCAACATTTCTCAAAACATCTCCAGTTGCCCGTCATCCGCGGCAGGCTGGACCTCCATCGCCCGCCGCTTCTTCCCGCGCGGCGCCTCGGTCGCCAGGGCCTCCACCTTCACCGTCCAGAACACCCGAAACGGCTGCAGCCAGGCGTCGACCTCGCTCAGCGGCCCGGCCGCCACGGCATAGATCCGCTTCGCCCCGTCGGCCCGCACCGTGGCGAAGCCGCTGTCGCGCAGCACCTTCAGATGCTGCGACACCGCCGACTGACTGATCCCGAACTCCGCCTGAACCACCAGCGTCATCTCGCCGGAAGTCCGCTCGCCGCCCGCCAGCAGCTCGAGCAGGCGACGGCGCACCGGGTCGCCCAGCACGTCGAAGGCCTGCTCGGTCGGCGGCGAATGAAATCCGGCTGCTGGGGCGTGCGCGTTCATGCGCCTTGGTAACCAGATTCGGCTAATATTAGCGCCGCCTCATAAGCATATTCGCGGAAACTAATATGCCCATTAGCCGGCGCTAATGGTCCGATATTAGCCCACACTAATATCCCTGCCGCGCAGCCTAGGGCTGCACCCCGAACTCGGCGGGCGTCACGAACCCGTCGTGGTTCTTGTCCGTCTTGGCGAACAGACGCTGCACGGGCCCCGAGATCGCCATGCCCGAGGGCGGCCCCTTGGCGCCCTCCCGCGCGACCGGCTTCAGCAGCGCCCCGCTCCGCTCCAGTTCGGCGAGGGTCAGCTTCCCGTCGCTGTCGGCGTCCAGCGCCAGGAAACGCTTGAGGATGGCGGCGCGGCTGGAGGCGGTAAATTCGGCCAAGCTGATGGCGGCGTCCTGGTTCGTGTCGGCCTCCGAAAAGTCGAGGCTCAGCGTCCCGCCCTCGCTGGGCTTCGCGGGCGCGCTGGAGGCCCCGGCCGGTCCCGGCCCGCCGAACTCGTCCCGGCTCAACCGCCCGTCGCCATCGCGGTCGATCGATTTGAAAGCGCCGGCGAAGTCAGGCTCGGCGCGGCTGGGCTGGGCCGAGATCATCACCAAGCCCGCGACGGCGGCGGCGGCGAGCCCGGCATAGGCGAAGGGGGAACGAGCGATCATCGTGAGGGTCTCCTGGCTGATGGGCCGCGCCAGGTGGAGCTCGATGAAATCGCGAACGGCCTCGCTCGCCGACCGGCCCTCGAGTTTGCAGCGCGCGAGAAACGCCTGCTTCGTCTCGGTCGAGAGGCGAACCTCCAGCTTGTCGGTCTTCTTGGGCCGCCACGTCATCGCTGCTCCTTCACCGGCGCGGTGCGTTTTCAGCCAACCGCCCTCGACCCCCGCAGCAAAGCAAAGCCGTGTCCGGCGGCAATGCTTTTCGTGTCATGACAGAGCTTCTGGACGACCGAAGCCTCCTCGGCGCAAACTCCCCTGAGGAGGAGGCCGATGCTCGAAGTCCTGATCGCCACGGTGTTCACGGCTCTGCTGATCGCGCTCTCGGTTCGGGCGAACCGGCGCTACGAGGACCATCTCCGCCTGCCGATGCAGTGGGGCTTCTCCGGCGAGGTCAACTGGACCGCGCCGCGCCACATCGCCCTCGCCCCCGTCCTCGGCGCGCTCCTGCTCGGCGGTACGGCGGCGCTCCTCGTTGCGGGACCGCCGCCTCGCGTCGGACAGGAGCACCTCGGCGTCCCGGTGATGCTGTTTCAGGGCATGGGTCTGGTCGGGGCCCACGCCCTGCACCTCTGGCTGATCGGCCGAACCGTCCGCTGACTACTCGACGTCCTTCACGATCCGGAACCCCGTGGTGAACGGATCGCCCGGCCCGCCGGCGTGGATCGCCGAGCCCAGGTCGTTGACGTGCGACATGTAGCTGCCGCCCTTCAGCACGTGGGTCTTGCCGCTGGCCGGCGGCGTCGGGCCGGGCACGATCTTCTCGTTATAGAAGTCGTCCACCCACTCCCACACATTGCCGATCACGTCGTACAGGCCGAAGGCGTTCGGCGCCTTGGTCCCCACCGGCGCGGTCGGGCCCTGCATCCCCACATGGGCCATGACGTTCTCGCCGGGCTGCCCCGCCACGGAAGGCGCCCGGAACGATCCGGCCCGCGCCGCCCATTCCCACTCCATCTCCGTGGGCAGGCGATAGGCGGTAGTCTTCTCCATCTGGTTCAGCTTCGCCACGAAGGCCTTGGCGTCCGCCCAGGTCACGTTCTCCACCGGATGCCGGTCGGCGTTGTCGGTCACCTTGGCGCCCTGGAAGATCGAAGGGTTGCCGCCCATCACCTTCTTCCACTCGCCCTGGGTCACTTCGTAGCGCCCCATCAGGTACGGCTTCTTCATCGTCACCACGAAGCCGGGCACGGTGGCCTGCCGCACCATCTCCTCGGCCCGCTCATACTGCTCCGGCGACCAGCCGGGCCGCTGGGTCCCAAAGGTCGTCGGGCAGGTGAACCGCACGGGCGAAGCCGGCGGCAGCGGCGTCAGGTCGACCGGCGGCGGCCCGGCGGGCGCCGCGGCGGCGGGCGGCCGAGGCGCCGGGGTCGGCGGCGCGGCGTTCGGGTCGGGCGGCAGGATCACGCACGGCTCATAAGCCCCGGCGATCATCGTCCCCGCCTTGATCCGCATGAAGTCCATGCCGACGCTGTTGGTGTAGTCCGCCGGGGTGATCGGCGGCCGGGCGACCGGCGGATAATAGGGCGCGGGCGGCGCGCCCGGCTGCACCACGCCGGGGGGCGCTGGCGGCAGGGGCTGCGAGGCGGCCGAACCGGCCAGCAAGACGCCGCCAAGCCCGGCGACGGTGAAGAGCGTTCGCGACATCATCACGGCAGCTCCTTGATCGCCATGTTGCGGAAGCCCAGCGGCACGCCGGGCGTGTTGTAGGTCAGCGGCATCACCATCGGCGACGGCGTCATCGCCGTCAGGAAGTGGTACTGCAGGCCGATGAAGCCCTTGGTCGCCCCATCCGGCCGACCGTTCACCGGGTACTTCACCTCCCAGATCTTCGCCCCGTTCACCCACAGGGTGATGTGCGGCGCGGCGCCCTCCACCCGCAGGCGGAACGCATTCCACTCGCCCTGCTTCCACACCTGGGCGATGGGCGTGAAGTTCGTCCGCTCCGGCCGCCCCAGATTGTTCATCATCTCGCCCAGCGGGTTGCCGTTGCCGCCCAGGGCGTCGAGTTCGATCTGATAGGCCGAGGCCTCCTCGGTCGAGCGCACGAAGATGCCGCTGTTGTACCCGGGCCGCAGGTCGGTCTCGACGTAGAACTCGAAGTTTCCGTACGGCTTGTCGCTCAGCACCACCCCGCCCATGCCGAACGGCTCCTGCAGGATGTACATCGCGCCGTTCTTCACGGTGACGCTGGGCGTGCGGCCGTGGTGGCTGGTGCGGCTCGGATGCCAGCCGGTCGTGTCCCGGCCGTTGAAGATGCGGGTGAAGCCCTCGGGGATCGACCCCGCCCCCGGGCTGGTCGGCGGCGGCGGAATGTTCGGCGTGATCGTCGGCCGCGCCGGCGCCTGCGCGGCCGCCGTCATCGACTGACCGGGTATCGGCGCCGCCAGCGCTATCGCCCCCGCCAGCACCGCCAGTGCTCGCAACCTCATCGCCACGCCTCCCCAGCCTGGAATCGTTTTCACCTCCGCTCGTTCGCTCGGCGGAGGCGGGGGAGAATGACCCTCAATCAGGCATGCTGGCTAGGGGGCGGCGCGAGCGGCGCGGTAAGCATGAAGCGCGCTCCCCCTCCAGGAGCGTCCGTCAACGCGACCGACCCGCCGTGCGCGCGGGCGATCTCAGCGACGATGGATAGGCCCAGCCCGGCGCCGGCGCCGGAGGTCCGCCGCTCGCGACTGCGCCAGAAGCGTTCGAAAATCCGATCGCGATCCTGGGCCTCGACGCCCGGCCCCCGATCGGTCACCGCAACCGACCCGTCTGCGCCGACGCCGACGGTGACCTCCTCCCCCGAAGGGCTGTGCGCGATGGCGTTTTCGACCAGATTGCGGATTGCATCGCCCAGGGCGTCGGCGTTGCCCGTCACCAACACCGGCGTGGCCGAGGACTCGAACGCGAGACTGCGCCCGGCCTTGGCCGCCAGGGGCGCGAAATGTTCGACGACCTGCGCCGCGACCGCGCCGAGATCGACCGTCTGTCCCAGGCTGAGCGGCTGGGCGTCCAGGCGTGCGACGCCGAGCAATTGGGCCACGAGGCGGTTCATCCGCTCGGAGTCGAGTCGCAGGCGGCCGACCTCGTCGGACGGCGGCAGCGCCTCGAGCCCCGCAGTCAGAATAGCCAGGGGCGTACGCAACTCATGGGCGGCGTCGGCGGTGAACTGGCGTTGGGTTTCGAACCCCTTGGCCAGGCGGTCGAAGGCCTCGTTCACGGCGGCCACCACCGGTTGCAGTTCCGAGGGCAGGCCCTCGCTCGACAGGCGCACTCCGACGGCGCCAGGCGTCACGGCGGCGGCTTGAGCCGCGACCGCGCGAAGAGGCTTCAGACTGGTCCGAAGGGTGAGGACGGCGATCGTCAGCACGGCGATGAAGAGGATGGGAACCATCCAGCCGATGTCCCCCATGAACTCGGCGACGAACTTGTCGGCCTTGCCGTCCTCCGACAGCGTCCTGGCCGCGTGAACCGCGGCGCCGATGGCCGCCGCCAGGCCGCCGCCGAGAGTCACGGCGAGCAGCAGGCCGAGCCGGAGCAGCAGTTTTCCCTCCAGCGAACGTGGCCGGAAGACCCGCCTCACGCCCCCTCCTCCAGGAAGTAGCCGACGCCCCGCACCGTATGGATCGTGCAGGCCGCCTTGGCTTCGATCAGCTTTCGCCGCAGGTGATGCACGTGCACCGGAATGGCGTTGGACTCCAACTCGTCGCCCATGCCGTAGAGCTTTTCCTCCAACAGCGCCTTCGGCACGACCCGCCCCAGGCGGCGGAGGAGATGTTCGAGAATGGCGATCTCCTGCCGGGCCAGCGGCACAACCTGACCATCGACCTCCACGTCGCGCCCCACGGTGTCGAGCACCAGGTTGCCGGCCTCCAGCCGCACGCCGAGCGGTCCGCCCGGTCGCCGCAGCAGGGCCTTCACCCGCGCGATGACTTCCGCCAGGGCGAAGGGTTTGATGAGGTAGTCGTCGGCGCCGGCGTCCAGCCCGGCCACTCGATCCTCCACCGCATCGCGCGCCGTCAGAACCAGGATCGGGGGCGTATCCGGCTTGCGCCGCAGGTCGGACAACAGCCGCAGACCGTCGCCGTCCGGCAGGCCGAGGTCGAGCACGGCGGCGTCATAGCAAGTCAGTTCCAGCGCGGCCTCGGCGTCAGCGACCGTCGCCACGGCGTCGACGACGAAACCGGCCTGGCGCAGGCCCGCGGCGACCAGGTCGGCGATCCGCCGCTCATCCTCGACGACCAACAGACGCATGGCTCCTCGCAGCTTCGAAACGCGATAGGGCGCGGTTCGTTTTATGGCTGTTTTAAGAGCCCTTCGCCCCGGCGCCGCCCTCTAAAACTGCCTTAAACTTCGCGAGCAGACTGCAGGGGTGTTTTCAAGAGCGACCGGAGCCCGCCTCCGTCGCATCCCGACGGAGGCCCGCCATGAGATCCCGCCTGATCGCCGCGACCGCGTTCATCTCCGCCCTGCTCGTCTCGCCGGTCATGGCCGCCGACTGGGCGGCCGTCGGCAAGGCGCTCGGCAAGACCGGCACGGTCACCGGCAACGTCTATCGGGTCGGCCTGCCGCGCACCGACCTGCAGGTCACGCTCGACGGCGTCGCCATCAAGCCGACGCTGGCGCTCGGCTCCTGGGTGGCCTTCGACGACATGGGCGCCGAGAGCATGGTGATGGGCGACCTCGTCCTCACCCACGCCGAGGTCAATCCGGTGATGTCGGCGCTGATCGAGCAGGGCTTGGAGATCACCGCCCTGCACAACCACCTGCTGCGTTCGACGCCCTCGACCATGTACATGCACATCGGCGGCCACGGCGATCCGGTGAAGCTGGCGACAGCGATTCACGCCGCCCTGGCGAAGAGCGGCACGCCTTTCACCGCGCCCGCCCCCGCCTCCGCCGCGCCGCCCGCGCCCCTTGATTTCGACGTCGCCGGAATCGAGCAGGCGCTCGGCGCCAAGGGCGCGTCCAACGGCGGGGTCCTTCAGTTCAACATTCCGCGCGCCGAGACGCCGAAGGTCGGGGGCATGGCGGCGCCGACCGCCATGGGTTCGGCCATCGCCATCAACTTCCAGCCCACCGGCCAGGGCAAGGCGGCGATCACCGGCGACTTCGTATTGACCGCCGACGAGGTGAACCCGGTCATCAGGGCGCTGCGCTCCAACGGCATCGAGGTCACGGCCCTGCACAACCACATGCTCGATGACGAGCCGCGTCTGTTCTTCATGCACTTCTGGGCCAATGCCGACGCCAAGACCCTGGCGACCGGCCTTCGAGCCGCGCTCGACAGGGTCAAGACCGCCAAGCCAGGCTGACCTCACGTTGCACCCCCGTTCGAATTCGGAAGGCGAGCCCGCGCTCGCACGCAGACTTGTGCGCCTTGACACCCTTCGCACTCGGCATCGCCGTCGGAACGGGTTCGCTCTCTACCGCACCGCCGGCGTCATGCTCAGGGTGATGCTCTCGCTTTCGGCCGGCAGATGCCGCGTCGTCGTCGGCGGGGCCAGGATCATCGAGACCGCGAAGGCCATCGCCGCCAGTGCGGCGAACGCCGCGGCGGCCAAGGCGGCCCAGCGGCCGTCCTTCTGCAGGGGCGGCTTCAGAAGGCCGCGGATGTAGCTTACGGCCGCCGGATCGAGGGCGGAATCGGTCATCGCCATGGGCCGAGCCTAACCCAGGCCCTTGCGTCGCGCGACGCGGAACCCCAAAGAACACGGCCTGAAAGGTTCGGCCCATGATCCTGGTCATCGATAACTACGACAGCTTCACCTACAACCTCGTCCACTATCTGAACGAGCTGGGGGCCGAGACGGTCGTGCGCCGCAACGACGCCCTGTCGGTGCAGGAAGCCCTGGGCCTGGGTTCGGAAGCCGTCCTGCTGTCGCCCGGCCCCTGCACGCCGGACCAGGCCGGCATCTGCCTGCCTCTGCTGCGCGGCGCCCCGGCCGACCTGCCGATCCTCGGCGTCTGCCTCGGTCACCAAGCCATCGGTCAGGCCTATGGCGGCGACGTGGTCCGCGCCAAGGAGATCCTCCACGGCAAGACCAGCGCCATCCACCACGCCGACACGGGCATCTTCAAGGGTCTGCCCAACCCCTTCACGGCCACCCGCTACCACTCGCTCGCCGTCAGCCGCGACACCCTGCCGGACGACCTGGAGGTCACCGCCTGGACCGAGGACGGCGAGATCATGGGCTTCCAGCACAAAACCCGCCCCGTCCATGGCGTGCAGTTCCACCCGGAATCCATCGCCACCGAAGGCGGCCACCAATTGCTCGCCAACTTCCTGGAGCTGGCCGGCGTGAAGCGCCTCGCCGACGCCTGAACCCATGAGCGACGCCTTCAAGCCCCTGCTGGCCAAGCTGGCCGACGGCGCGACCCTGTCGGAAGACGACGCCGACGCCTTCTTCTCCGCCTGCCTGCGCGGCGAGCCGACCCCGGCCCAGGTGGCCGCGGCCCTCACCGCCATGCGCCTGCGCGGCGAGACGGTCGGCGAGATCACCGCCAGCGCCCGCGCCATGCGCCGCGCCGCCGTGATGCTCGAGCATCCGTTCGACGTCATCGACACCTGCGGCACCGGCGGCGACGGCCTGCACACCTATAACGTCTCCACCGCCGCGGCCTTCGTGGCGGCCGGCGGCGGGCTGAAGGTGGCCAAGCACGGCAACCGCGCCCTCTCCTCCCGCTCCGGCTCGTCCGACGTGCTGGCGGCCCTCGGCGTCAAGCTCGACGCCGGTCCTGGAGCCCAACTGAAAGCTCTGGAAACAGCCGGCATCTGCTTCCTGTTCGCCCCGGCCCACCACGGCGCCATGCGCCACGTCACCCCGATCCGGGCCGAACTCGGCTTCCGCACGGTGTTCAACCTGCTGGGCCCGCTATCGAACCCGGCCGGCGCCAAGCGCCAGGTGCTCGGCGTTTACGACCTGCGCCTGCTGGAGCCGCTGGCCCGCGTGCTCGGCGCCCTCGGCGCGACCCGCGCCTGGACCGTTCACGGCCAGGGCATGGACGAGCTGACCACCACCGGCGAGACCCACGTCAGCGAATGGCGCGACGGCGCCGTGCGCCATTTCACCATCACGCCGGAAGCCGTCGGCCTGCCGCGCGCGGCCTTGTCCGATCTCACCGGCGGCGACCCGGCCGTCAACGCCGGGGCCATCGAGGCCCTGCTCGGCGGGGCCAAGGGCGCCTATCGCGACATCGTGCTGCTGAACGCCGCCGCCGCCTTCCTGGTCGGCGACAAGGTCGAGACGCTGCGCGAGGGCGTCGAACTGGCCGAAGCCGTCATCGACGACGGCCGCGCCCGCGCCGCCCTGGACCTGCTGATCGAGGCCACCAATGGCTGATATTCTCGACAAGATCGCCGCCTACAAGCGCGAGGACATCGCCGTCCGCAAAGCCGCGCGCCCGACCGTCGACGTCTCCGAGGCCTCGCACCCGCGCGGCTTCCGCGCCGCCTTGGCCCGCGACGCCGCCCCCGGCCGGCTCGCCCTGATCGCCGAGATCAAGAAGGCTTCGCCCTCCAAGGGCCTGATCCGCGCCGACTTCGATCCGCCGTCGCTGGCCCAGGCCTACGCCGCTGGCGGCGCCAGCTGCCTCTCCGTGCTAACCGACGCGCCCAGCTTTCAGGGCGACGACCGCTTCCTCGTCGCCGCCCGCGCCGCCGTCGACCTGCCGGCCATCCGCAAGGACTTCCTGGTCGATCCCTGGCAGGTGGCCGAATCCCGCGCCCTCGGCGCCGACGCCATCCTGATCATCATGGCCATGGTCGACGACGCCCTGGCCGCCGACCTCTACGCCGAAGCCCTGCGCCTCGGCATGGACGCCCTGGTCGAGGTGCACGACGAGGCCGAGATGGAGCGCGCCAACGCCCTCGGCGCCGACCTCGTCGGGATCAACAACCGCAACCTGCGCACCTTCGAGGTCGATCTGGCCTGGACGGAAAAGCTGTCCGCAATGGCGCCCACCGACGCCCTTCTGGTCGCCGAGAGCGGCATCTTCACTCCCGCCGACGTCGCCCGCTGCGCCGCCGCCGGCGCGAGCGCCATGCTCGTCGGCGAAAGCCTGATGCGCCAGGCGGACGTGACCGCCGCGACCCGGGCGCTGCTCGCCTGAGCCTTTTTCTCTGATTGTTCTCGACGCCGATGTTCCAGGCCGACCCTTGGTAAGACGGCGTTAACCACAGAACGCCTAGAGAACGAATTCGACGTTTGCGGTTTGTTCCGCTACAGTCATCGACACAGAGATTCGCAGCGAGGGCCTTGCCGATGCTCACCCGCAAACAGCACGAGCTGCTCATGTTCATCCATGAGCGCATCAAGGAAACCGGCGTCTCGCCGTCGTTCGACGAGATGAAGGAGGCGCTCGATCTGGCGTCCAAGTCCGGCATCCACCGGCTGATCACCGCCCTTGAGGAGCGCGGCTTCCTGCGCCGCCTGCCCCACCGGGCCCGGGCCTTGGAAGTGGTCAAGCTGCCGCAGCAGGCCACCACCGCCGCCCCGCCACGCGGTCGCGGCGCCTTCACGCCGAAGATGGTCGAGAACACCGGCGCCGCCATCGCGGCCAATGACATGCGCGAGCTGCCGATCCTCGGCAAGATCGCCGCCGGCACCCCGATCGAAGCCATCCAGCATGAGCGCGACCGCCTGCTGGTTCCCGAGAGCATGCTCGGCGCCGGCGAGCACTACGTCCTCGAGGTGCAGGGCGACTCGATGATCAACGCCGGCATCCTCGACGGCGACTTCGTGATGATCCGCAAGGGCGACAACGCCAACAACGGCGAGATTGTCGTCGCCCTGATCCTCGGCGAGGAAGCCACCTTGAAGCGCCTGCGCCGCAAAGGCGCCTCCATCGCCCTGGAAGCCGCCAACCCCGCCTACGAGACCCGCATCTTCGGACCGGACCAGGTTCAGGTGCAGGGCAAGCTCGTCGGCCTGATCCGCCGTTACCACTGATCCGGCGCTAGCCGTCGTCCTCCGAGGCGGCCGCCGTCCACGGCCGGCGGCCCCTCAGCGTCTGGGCCCAGACGATCCGCCAGCCGCCCGCCGTCCGATAGAGCTCGGCCGCCCCGCCCCGGGCGAAGTCCTCGCCGGTCAACCGCAGCTTGCCCTCGCACACTGCCGGCCATTCGCTCGGCGCCGGCCCTCGTAGGCTGACGATCTCGCCTGTCTCGCACAGGCGCTCGATCTCCGCCGCCTTGGGCGTCCGCTTGCCCCATGACGCGGCCAGGGCGGTCGGCGCGGTGGTCGGGGTGCAGGCCATCCGCCCGCAGTCGAAGCCCGGGGCGGTCTCATCGATGGTCAGGCCGCGGCGCCGGCTCCACAGGTCGACGCCGAACCGGCTGACGTCCGGCCGCAGCAGCACCGCCTGCTCGCCCACCCGCACCGCCGCGCTGGCGCCGTTCGAGGCGATCCAGGCGTCGGGCGCCGGCGGCCTCGGCCACAGGCTGACGGCGAAGGCCAGCGGCAGGCCGAGCCACCGCAGCCGTCCGCGCCACAGGCAGAGCCACATCAGGCCGAGGAACGCCACCACCAGCGCCGCCGACGGCGCGCTCGCCACGGTGATCTGGGCGAACGGCGCCTTGGCGAACCAGTCGGAGATGGCGCTCATCGCGCCAATGCCCCAGCCCGCCACGGTCAGGAACGGCCCGCCCAGCCCGAACGGCTCCAGCACCGCCCCGATGGCGAGAGCCGGCATGAACACGAAGCTCGACAGCGGCGCGACCAGCAGGTTGGCGGGCAGGCCCCAGACGGCGACGCGGTTGAAGTGCTGCAGGGCGAACGGCCCGGTGGCCAGGCCCGCCACCAGGCTGGCGAGGATGCTGATCCCCAGCCAGGCCCCGAAGCCCTGGGCGATGCGGATCGGCCAGGGCACGGAGATCTCCCTGGCCGGCGTCGGCCACGCCTCCGCCAGGGCCACGAGGGCGGCGGTGGCCGCGAACGACATCTGGAAGCCGGGCGTCGCCGCCGCTTCCGGCTGCATCAAGAGGATGACCAGGGCCGCCAGCGCCAGGGCGTGCAGGCTGATCGCCCGCCGGTCGGCGAGCACGGCGAGGAACGCCACGGAGGCGGTGATCGCCGCCCGCTCGGCCGGGGCCGGCGCGCCCGAGAGCACGAGGTAGGCGCCGACGGCTCCAAGTCCGGCGACCGCCGCCCACTTCTTGCCGTCGACGCGCAGGGCCAGCCACGGCCACGCCGCGATGCCCAGGCGCACGGCGGCGAACACGAAGCCGCCGACGATGGCCATGTGCAGACCGCTGATCGAGAGAATGTGCGCCAGGCCCGAGGCGCGCATGGAGTCGGTGGTCTCCTGCGAGACCCAGGCCTCGTGGCCGGTGACCATGGCCGCGGCGATGCCGCCGGTCTCCGGCCCCATCCGCTCGACGATCCGTTGGGCGAGGCTCCAGCGCGCGGCGTTGACGCCGAGCACCCAGCGCAGGGCCGCCGTCGGCGCGGGGGCGTCGAACACCTGGGGCCGCCCCAGGGCGAAGCCGGAGCCGCCGATGCGGTCGAAGAAGGCGTCGCGGGCGAAGTCGTAGGACCCCGGCGCGGCCGGCCCGGGCGGCGGGCCGACGATGGCGCGGATGCGGACGTAGGCGCCGGGCCCGACGACCGAGTCGGCGCCGACGCTGATCCGCACGCGGTGCGGGACGGCCTCGGCCGGCAGGTCGCCGATGCGGGACGGGGCGATCAGCAGTCGCCCGCCCGAGGCGCCGGGGCTAAGGACATCGACCACCCAGCCCTCGACGATGCGCGGCTGGTCGTCGGCGGCGAGGACGGGCGCGGCGACGCTCAGGGTCCGGACCTTGCCGGCCAGCACGCCGCCGGCGGCGAAGGCCACGAGGCCGAGGGCGATGGCCAAGGATCGCCACGGCGACCAGCGCTGCGCCGCCAACGCCAGGCAGGCGGCCACGAGGGCGAGCCCCAGCACGGCCCACAGCGGCGGCTCGGCGAGCAGCTTGAGATAGGCGGCGGCGCCGAGGCCGAAGGCGACGGGGCTCCACAGCGTCCAGCGCTCGGCCTGGGCCTCGATCTCCGCGCGCACGGCGGCCCAGAGACTTGGGAGGTTAGGTTTCCACGAAAGGCCCGTGCTAAGAGGCCAGCCCTTCTGAGCCGCCCTCCCCGAACCGGTCGTCCCGCCTATGTCCTCCCCCGTCGTCACCCGCTTCGCGCCCTCCCCCACCGGCTACCTGCACATAGGCGGCGCCCGCACGGCCTTGTTCAACTGGCTTTATGCGCGCCACACCGGCGGGAGCTTCCTGGTCCGCATCGAGGACACCGACCGCGAACGCTCCACCCAGGCGGCGGTCGACGCCATCTTCGAGGGGCTGAACTGGCTGGGCCTGACCTCGGACGCCCCGGTCGTCTACCAGGCCTCCCGCGCCGACCGGCACCGCGAAGCGGTGCGACGGATGCTGGACGCCGGCCGCGCCTATCGCTGCTGGATGACGGCCGACGAGCTGGAGGCCGCGCGGGACGCCGCGAGGGCCGCCGGCCACGCCCTGCGCTCGCCCTGGCGGGACCGTGACGACGGCGACCAAGCCCAGCCGCACGTCATCCGTTTCCGGGGTCCGCTGGACGGTGAGACCGTGGTCGCCGACCTGGTGCAGGGCGACGTGCGGTTCGCCAACAAGGACCTCGACGACCTGGTGCTGCTGCGCTCCGACGGCGCGCCGACCTACAACCTGGCCGTGGTGGTCGACGACCACGACATGGGCGTGACCCACGTGATCCGCGGCGACGACCACCTGGTCAACGCCGCGCGCCAGAGCCTGCTCTACGCCGGGCTGGACTGGACGGTCCCGGCCTTCGCCCACATCCCGCTGATCCACGGCCCGGACGGCGCCAAGCTGTCGAAGCGGCACGGCGCCCAGGCGGTGGGCGACTTCGCCGAGCTCGGCTACCTGCCCGAGGCGCTGCGCAACTACCTGGCCCGCCTGGGCTGGAGCCACGGCGACGACGAGATCTTCAGCGACGCGCAGGCCATCGCCTGGTTCGACATCGCCGACGTCAACAAGGGCGCGGCCCGCCTCGACTGGGACAAGCTGGCCCACGTCAACGCCCACTATATCCGCGCGGCCGCCGACAACCGCCTCGCCGGGCTGGTGGACGGCGTGCTGCAGGGCCGCGACCAAGCGCCGACGGCCGAGCAGAAGGTGCGCATCGAGGCGGCGATGCCGTTCCTGAAAGACCGCGCCAAGACGCTGCCGGAACTGGCCGACCAGTGCGCCTTCCTGCTGAAGGCCCGGCCGCTGGCGGTCGACGACAAGACCCGCGGCCTGCTGACCGACGAAACACGGGACCGCCTCGGCCGCCTTCTCTCGCATCTTGAGACGCAAGATCACTGGGACGCCGCGACGCTGGAAGCCGCTCTGAAGGCCTTCGCGGAGGCCGAAGGCGTCGGATTCGGCAAGATCGGCCCGCCCTTGCGCGGTATCCTGACCGGCGGCTCGCCAGCGCCCGACCTGGGCAAGACCTTGGCCGCCCTGACGCGGGCGGAGAGTCTTAATCGTATACGGGACGCTCTTTCGCACCGCAGCTAAAGCGCTATAAGGCCATGCCGCATAGCGAAAGCGTGTTGCGTTTTGTGTCTACGAGGGGATTTCGGGGATGAGCGATAAGGCTTCTCTGACGATCGGCGACAAGTCGTACGATCTGCCGATCATGAAGGGTTCCGTGGGCCCCGACGTGGTCGATGTACGCAAGCTGTATGGGGAAGCGGACGTCTTCACCTACGATCCGGGCTTCACGTCGACGGCGTCGTGCGAGAGCAAGATCACCTACATCGACGGCGACGCCGGCGTTCTGCTGCACCGCGGCTATCCGATCGACCAGCTGGCCGAGCAGTCGAACTTCCTGGAGACGGCCTATCTGCTGCTGAACGGCGCCCTGCCGACGGCCGCCGAATACGCCGACTTCGAGAACACCATCACGCGGCACACCATGCTGCACGCGCAGTTCGACCGCTTCTTCGAGGGCTTCCGTCGCGACGCGCACCCGATGGCGGTGATGACCGGCGCCGTGGGCGCCCTCTCGGCCTTCTACGCCGACGCCGTGCAGGTGGACGACCCCAAGCAGCGGATGATCTCGGCCCACCGCCTGATCGCCAAGATGCCGACCATCGCGGCCCGCACCTTCAAGTACTCGATCGGCCAGCCGTTCGTGAGCCCGCGCAACGACCTCTCCTACTCGGAGAACTTCCTGCACATGTGCTTCGCCGTGCCGGCGGAGGAGTACAAGGTGAACCCGGTGCTGGCCCGCGCCATGGACCGCATCTTCATCCTGCACGCCGACCACGAGCAGAACGCCTCGACCTCGACCGTGCGCCTGGCCGGCTCTTCGGGCGCCAACCCGTTCGCCTGCATCGCGGCCGGCATCGCCTGCCTCTGGGGCCCGAGCCACGGCGGCGCGAACCAGGAAGCGCTGGAGATGCTGCAAGAGATCGGCACCGTCGATCGCATCCCGGAATACGTCCAGGGCGTGAAGGACAAGAAGTACAAGCTGATGGGCTTCGGCCACCGCGTGTACAAGAACTTCGACCCGCGCGCGAAGGTCATGGAAAAGACCTGCAAGGAAGTGCTCGGCCAGCTGGGCATCAACGACCCGCTGCTGGAAGTGGCCATGGAGCTGGAAAAGGTCGCCCTGAGCGATCCCTACTTCATCGACCGCAAGCTCTATCCGAACATCGACTTCTACTCGGGCATCACCCTGCGGGCGATGGGCTTCCCGGCCGAGATGTTCACCGTGCTGTTCGCCCTGGCCCGCACCTCGGGCTGGATCAGCCAGTGGAAGGAAATGTTCGAAGATCCCGGCCGCAAGATCGGCCGCCCGCGCCAGCTCTACACCGGCGCGACGCAACGCGACTTCGTCCCGGTCGACAAGCGCGGCTAAGGCCGTCGCCGGTTTCACGGTTTCAGAGCCCCGTCGGACGCCAGTCCGACGGGGTTTTGTTTTGGGCGCCGATCGAGAAGGCATGGGTGCGCGCGGCTTCAGTCAAAGCCGTGGGTGTAGTTGCGCGGAGGCAGCGGCGCGGGGCGGCGGCGGCCCCGGTCTGGCGGCAGCTCGCCGGGCAGGCCGACGGGGTAGCCGGGGAGCGCGTCGGGGTCGGGCGGCGGGGTGTAGGTGGGAGTCGGCTGTGGAGGCGCCGCTTCGGCCCTTTCCCCCTGGATGGGGGAAAGGGTTGGGATTGGGGGTGGAAGCGGTTCAGCCGGCGGTGAGTGAGCCGGGCTTTGGGTGGGAAAAGCGTCGTGCGGCTTTTCTAACCATGCCTCTTCCTGACACGGCGCCACCCCCACCCTTGATCCCTCCCCCCTCCAGGGGGAGGGAGACCTAATAGCGGCGCGAGACAGCCCCAGGTCCCGGCAGATCTGCTCCACCACCTCCTCGAACGGCCGGGACAGGATGTCGCCAAGGTCGTCCGCGTCCTTCAGACGCTCGGTGGCCTCGCGGATGCAGCGTTCGTGCGCCTCGCCGCCCTCGGCGTCCTTGTGGATTTCGTCGATGATGCCGGTGACGGTGGCGGCGATGTCGTCCTTGCGGGCGCGAAGGCGCGGGTCTTCCACAGCCTTGGGCGCCGTCGCCGCCCGCGCGGCGGCCAGCGCCGCCCGCCGGGCTTCCTCGGCCTCGTAATCCTCGATCCGGCCGACGCCGCGCAGCTTGTCGATCACCTCGCTCTGCAGGGCGAAGGTGAGGCGCACGGCGCGCGAGACGCGGCTGAAGGCCAGAGTGACCGCCGCCGGATCGAGCGGCGCGGCGCCGGGCCCGGGCGCCGGGACGACATGCCGGCGCAGGCTCTCGGCGATCTCCATGCCGATGGCGGCCAGACGCGACAGCTCGGCGAGCTGCTGCTCCAGCAGCGGCCGCGCGAAATCGGCGCCGCCCGGCGCTGGTGCGTCGAGGGCTTCGGTATCGTCGGGGCTGGCGGGCTGTGGGGTCACGCCTCCAGTGAAGCAAGCGGCGGCGTCAGAGGCGGACGTGTGGAAAAGAAACCCAGGCCAGGGCCTGGGGCGCCGCGCGGCTACCAGGGCTTGTCGCGGCGGATGCCCTGATAGGGCGCGTTCGCATCGCGACGGAATTCGCGCTCGACGTAGCTCTGATAGTCCTTCGGCCCCTTGTCCTTGGGAAGCAGGACAATCGCCGGCCTATAGGGCTCGACGTCCGTTCGACGATCACCGCCGACCAGGGCAACCTCGACCGGCCACCTCGGCGGCGGACTGCGCGGCTTCGCGATCACCGGGCCGGAACTCGAAATCCGCCGAGCGGCAGGGGGCGGTGCGGATGCGCAGGCGGCTAGGAGAAGGCTGGTCACAAGGGAAAGCGCGATCGGATACTTCATGAGGCATCCTTACGGGCGGCGTCGCGGTCTTGGTCAGCACAAGGCTAACATGCCAATAGCGAACAACGACCTATAAAGTCGGCGAAGCGCCACTTCCTGACCTTGAGCCCGCGTCGGAAACCGGACCTTCAGCGAGAAGTCCTAGGAGCAAGATCGCATGTCCGAGGCGCACTCAGGATAGCCTCGACGAGTCCGCCGGCCCGGTCGTGTAGGTGGACCTAGCGTCGCGGCGGTGCCCGTTGGGAGAGGCCCGGCGTCTGACGGGCCGTTGGAGCGAGGATCGCGCCCTCGTACGGATTTCGAGGCACCCGGTTCTGCGTCTGAAGGTCGGCGAACAGGTCGGCGTAGGCGTCTTGGTAGGGTGGCATCTGGTCGCCGAAGATGCGTGCCCGAAGGCAGGCCGCCACCACGAGCTCCAGGTCGAACAGAGGGTCGGCCACATAGGTCTCGTAGTACCGACCGTACTTGCGAGAATCGTAGACGTCAGGCGCGCCGCCGTGGATCACGGCGGCGCGCAAGGTCATCAGGTCCCTCAGCCTTGCGGCGTCGAGGTGATCGCCGAGCAAGCCTCGCACCCCATCGATCACCGCCTGGGTCGCTTGGTTGGCGTCACCGAAAATGCCATCCAAGGCCATGCAGAAGATCGGGAAGCGCGCGGCCTCGTCCAGCGGCCAGGCGCGGTAGAAGTACTCGAGCGCATACAGGCGGCGGCGATCCACGCGCGCGCTGGAGGCCAAGAGCCGGTCGACCTCCGCCAGCCACGGGAGGTCGTCCGTCCCCAGCACGATGTCGCTCATCAGCGGTGGTGTGTGCGGACTGTGCCCACCTACGCCGACATCCTGATTTTGGATCGTGCAGTGGCCGCCGAACATCGCGCGTCCGGAAAAGGTATGCCGTTGCCGCGGTTCTGGCGTCAGGGCGACCGCGCCCAGGATTCCGGCGCGCATCTTCTTGGCCACGGTCAGATTCGGGGCGCGCACGCCCAGCCAGCTCGTGGGCGACTTCACCGCCATCCGCGGATCCTTCAGCGGTGGGAAGACCTGTGGGTCGAGCCACCGTTCCGGGTGCTCGTCGGCCAGCTGCACGGCGAGGCTCTTCGGATCGCAGAGGAAGAAAGTCGTTCCGGCGAACGGATCCACGACGCGGATCGGCACCAGCGGGAACAGAGTGACGACGGCCTTCGGCGCGAACAGCGGGGACGCCGCCAAGTCGTCGGCAAAAGCTGTCAAGGTGTTGGGGGACACCCGATCCGCGTAGGGTCCCTCGAAGCGCGCGATCCAGCACTCGTCGGCGAGAATCCAGTAGGCCTCCGCGACGAATTGTGTGAGCAGGCTCCAGACGTCGCCGATGTCCAGGTACTTCAAATAAGGGGCGCCGTTCTGACGGACATAGTGGGCGGCCCGTATCATTTCGCTCTTTTGGTAGTGGAGCGAGGCGCCTAGGTTCCGGAGCGGCATCGGCGTTCCCGGGCGACCGAACATGAAGCTATGGCGATGGCCATCCGCGCCGGGCGGCCGCATCGCTGTCAGTAGCCGGATCGCGGCTTCTAAGTGGACCGGTTTAGGCATGTCAAAGCCCTAGCACGTTCGGGTCAGCTCAGCGCTGTGCGCGGGATCTGGCCCGCAGAGATGCACCACTAGCTGCCATTGGGTCCGCGCCAAAAACGCGACGTTGACTGCCTGAGGCATGCGGATCGATCTCTATCCCGCTGCCGAGGCTGAATCGCGGCGGGCCAATCGGGGGCGCCGGAAGGTCGCCGCCTTGACGGCCGCGATCAGCGCCGCCCGGTCGAATACCAGGCAGGCGCCCGCATGATTGTCGCCGTAATGCGCCCACATCTGCGGCAGCGAGTGGCCACGCTGATAGACCCGTTCGGTCCGCTCCATCGGCCCGATCTCACCGGTTATCTCGCAGCCCGGCAGATCGGAGGAGAAGCACGCGACACGCACGTCGCGCCGCAGCAGCGCGGCATAGTCGGCCATCATCGCCGGCGTGAACTCGGGCCCGAACTCCCCGCCGGCCACCCAGGTCAGCTGGAAGGTCTTGAACTCGTAGGGATCGTTGAGTCGCTCGAAGCTCGAAAACCGAAGCTCCCCACGAGCGAGGATGTGGTCGCAGAGCGTCGCGGCCGTCGTGTAGTGGTAGAGACAGCGGTCGGCAGACCGTAGCCAGTACCAGATTCCATCGGTGTCCTTAGGTTTGGGTTCGGTCGTGGTCTTGCGCCCAGGCCGTCGTGCGCCGCTAAGGTGGGCGAACACCTGCCCCGGCGCCGTCCCGAAGAGCGCTCTACGACGCCCCGTTCGCTTCCCGCTCATGCGGGCCCAATCTGCGACCAGCTACATAGCGCCCACCGGACGACGTTAGTCAGTTGGATAAGCTGCGGACGCTCGTTGCTTGGCTGCATGCCCATGGCTCCAGGGCTAAGCGTTAGACGGCGCGCACTTCGACCAGTTCGAGTGCGATCAGCTCCTTGAATATCTCCAATGTGCGGGACCCGATCTCGCCATCCTTAAAGGTGATGTAACCGAGATCGCTAAAGTCGGACGGAAAGTTCACTCCGTCCTCGCGGACAATGATGATCTTGCGGTCCCACATGATGTTCGCCGCGCCGAGCTCGTAGACGACGTTCTCGCTCGGCCGCCACACCTCCTCGTGGCCCCCATCTTTGCCCTCCCGGAAGAACTTCTCGTCCTTGGTGAAGATGAAGATACCCGCGCTGCACTCGTTCATCAGTTCCGCAACCTTCGCGGAAATGGGGCGGCCCTTGTTCGCTTCATCGACCGCAACTTTGTACGGAATCTTGAACTCGGTGAGGATCTTCTTCAGGTCCTCCAGTGGTTTGTGGTTCTTGCCATGCGCAACGAATAGCTGCTTGGGCTTGTCGTTCTGAGGCCTCGTGGGTACCGCTCGCGCGGACGCAGTCAGGCCTGCCGGTGGTACCTCGTCAATGGCTTCGGGAGTGTCGGCGATGCCGGGGTCTTCGAAGGCATCGACCTCGTCGCCCGAGACGCCTGCCCTACTGGTCAACTCCAGCGGTGGCGCTACTGGGCTATCAAGGGCGACGAAAAGCCCGGTCTTGGTGTTGCGGATGACGCCCGTAAACGTGCCATTCTGCTTGAGCACTTCAAACGCACGCGCTGCCCGCTCCTTCTCAAGCCCCATTTGGTTCAACACATTGGGGCCGATGTGATCCGGAGGAAACTTCGCTCTATTGTATTTGTCGAAGAAGGCCTTCTCCAAACGAGGTTGGAGCATCGCCGCAACCTTAGCGGCCACATCGTCACCTTCCTCGGTGGGAGAAACGATCCGTCGACCCAGATCGGTCAGCGTGATTTGATTGGCGTTGTAACCGCCCTCTGTCAGACCGTAGGCGATGGAGGAACCACAGAGGTTGCGCCAGCCCCCACTAGTTGGACTCAGATCGATTGCCATCGCGATGTCGTGCGGAGCTGCACCCTTACCAGCGAAGTTGTCCCAGAGAGCCTGAGCTATCCGCAACGCCTGCTGTAGCGGAAAGATCGGGAATTCCGATTGGCTAACCTTGGTGCGTTTAGGTGTTGGTGTTGGTGTCGCCGTCATCGTCCGTCCCATTGAGCCGTGAAGCGGCCCTCATTCACAGGACATGGGTATGTGAGTGGGCGAGATCAATGGCATCAACCAGAAAAATTACAGCGGCAACCATGACCGCGCGTAATATCTTTTCGGCCTGAGCCTTGGGATGGTCGCGACTGGGAAACTTCCCCGCCATTTGGGGGAGCCGCCCTAGCGCGCCAGTTTGGCTCGATGAGCGGCCAGAAGACACATTCTCAGAGTCGGCTGTTCCGAATATCCGCATTGAGTCAGAAGACCCCCTACCCCCCCAGCGCCTCAATCACCGCGTCCGCCGCCGCCTCCGACGGGTCCGGGCCGCCGCGCCCCATCTTCTCCAGCGCCGCCGCCTGTTCCTCCGCCTGGGCGTTGCGGCGCAGGGGGTCGTCGAGCAGCGGGGCGACGGCCGCCGCCAGGGCTTGGGGGGTGCAGGCGTCCTGGATCAGTTCGGGGGCGACCATGCGTTGGGCGGCGATGTTGAAGAGGGTGATCCAGGGGGTGCGGATCATGCGCTTGAGGAGGGCGTAGGTGAGGCCGCCGATTTTGTAGCCGACGACCATGGGGGCGCCGGCGAGGGCGAGCTCGGTGGTGACGGTGCCGCTGCAGGCGATGGCGGCGGTGGCGGCGACGAAGGCGTCGTCCTTGAGGGCTTCGTCCTCGATCAGGCAGGCCTGGACCGGCCAGGCGGCGACGGCGTCCTTCACCGCCTGGGCGACGGTGGCGGCGGCGGGGACGACGATGTGGAGGTTGGGGCGCTCGGCCTTCAGCAGGGCCGCGGCCTCGCCGAACGGGCCGCTCATGCGCTCGATCTCCGACGGGCGGCTGCCGGGGAGGACGAGGAGAATGGGGTCGTGCGCCCCCGCCCCGATGGCCTGGCGCAGGCGGGCGGGTTTGGCCTTGCTGAAATCCTTGGCCAGGGCCGGGTTGCCGACGAAGGTTGTGCGCAGGCCCGCCGCCTCGAACAGGGGGGCGTCGAACTTGTGGAGGGTGAGCAGGCTGTCGACGGCGCCGGCCAGGACCTTGGCGCGGCCGGGGCGCGAGGCCCAGATCTGGGGGCCGACGTATTTGATGAGGACGATGTCGGGATCGAGTTTCCGCAGGCGGGCGGCGACGCGCAGGGTGAAGCCCCAGCTATCGATCAGGACGGCCACGTCCGGCTTTTCGCGCGCGGCCAGGGCGGCGGTTTCGTCGGCGCGGCGGACGACGCGGCGCCAGGCCATGAGGCCCTCGACGTAGCCCAGGACCGACAGCTCGGCGATGTCGAAGGGGCTGGCCACGCCCTCGGCGGCCATGCGCGGGCCGCCGACGCCGACGAGGCGCACCCTGCCCTTCAGCTTGCGCTTGAGGGCGGCGGCGAGGCCGGCGCCGAGGTTGTCGCCCGAGGCCTCGGCGGCCACGAGCATGATGGTGGGGGTAGTGGAGGCAGGAGTGGATGACCGGATAGCGATCTCAGTAAACTCCGCTCATCCCGGCGAAGGCCGGGAACCAGATTTTGGACACTGCGATGAAGGTGCGGTCTAGGCGATCCGTAAAGCCCACCTCTGAGCCCTTTGATCTGGGCCCCGGCCTTCGCCGGGGTGAGCGGAATAAAAGCGGGCTTCAGGCATGGCCCGCCGCCGGCGCGGCGCCATAGACGAACAGGCCCATGGCGTCGGCCTCGGCGATGACCGCCTCGCGGTCGACCACCAGCACGCCGCCGGCCTCGCCGACGATGCCGGCCAGACCGGCCTTGGCGGCGCGGCGGACGGTGGAGACGCCGATGGTCGGCAGGTCTATGCGGCGCTCCTGGATCGGCTTGGGGGCCTTGGCGAGGACGCCGCAGCGCTGCTCCACCGTGCCGCGCACGGCGGTGGGCAGCTCGGCGCAGCGGCGGAGCATGGCGTCGGTGCCTTCCTGCGCCTCGACGGCGAGGACCAGGCCGCGGGCGACCACGGCGCCCTGGCCGATATCGAGCTGGCCGATGGCGCGGGCGACCTCAAGCGCGCGGGCGATGTCGGCGTCGTGTTCGGGCGTGGGGCGGATGGCGCCGAGGGCCCCCTCGCCCAGGGCCAGGTCAGCGACGACCTGGTGGGCGCCCTCGACGGCGAAGCCTTCCTTCTCGAACTCGCCCATCACCTGGCGGAGGATGGCGTCGTCGCCCTTGCGGGCGGCGGCGATGATGCCGGGCATGGCGACGAGGCCGCGCAGGTCCGGCTTCAGGGACGAGAACTCCGGCCGGTCGACGGCGCCGGCGAAGCAGACGGACCTGGCGCCCTCGGACTTCAGGGCTTTGAAGATGTGGCCGAACTCGGCCATGCCGAACTCGGCCCCGGGATAGGCCAGCATGGCGTCGTCGGCGAAGCCCTTGAGGCGGACGACATAGACCGGCCGACCGCCGGCGCGGCAGGACTCGGCCACCTCCCGGGGAAGGGCGCCGGAGCCGGCGATGATGCCCAGCTTGCTCATGCCCGCCCTACTTCTCGATCTTCGGCGAGCAGAGGGGGCGGTTGGCGTCGGCGCGGATGAACTCGACGATCTCCATCACCTCGGGCGAGGCCGCGAACACGCGGGCGACGTCGTCCAGGCGCTCCTGGAAGGCGCCTTCGTCGGCGAACAGCAGGCGGTAGGCGCTGCGGAGGTCGTTGATCGTCTCGCGGGCGAAGCCGCGACGCTTGAGGCCGACGAGGTTCAGGCCCTCGAGGTGGGCGTGGTTGCCCCACAGGGAGCCGTAGGGAATGACGTCGCGCGTGACCAGGGCGGCGGCGCCGACGAAGGCGTAGCGGCCGATGCGAGTCCACTGGTGGACGCCCGAGAGGCCGCCCATGAACACGTAGTCGCCGACATGGACGTGGCCGCCGAGGGTGGCGTTGTTGGCGAAGGTGACGCGGTCGCCCACCACGCAGTCGTGGGCCACGTGGGAGCCGACCATGTAGAGGCTGTCGGAGCCGACGCGGGTGACGCCGGCGCCGACCAGGGTGCCGGTGTGCATGGTGACGTGCTCGCGGATGACGTTGCGCTCGCCGATGACCAGCTGGGTGTCCTCGCCCTTGTGGGCCAGGTGCTGGGGCGCGCCGCCGAGGAAGGCGAACGGGTGGACGACGGTCTGGGCGCCGATGGTGGTGGCGCCGTCGATGACCACGTGGCTGACCAGGCGCACGCCCTCGCCCAGGCGCGCCTTGCCGCCCACCGTGCAGTAGGGGCCGATCTCCACGCCGTCGGCCAGTTCGGCGTCGGAGGCGACGATGGCGGTGGGGTGGATGGTCACGCTCACGACGTCGGGGTCTCCACCAGCATGGCGGCGTATTCGGCCTCGGCGGCCGTCTTGTCGCCGACCTTGGCGACGCCGCGGAACTTGAAGATGTTGGAGCGGGCGCGGGTGACCTCGACCTCCAGCTTCAGCACGTCGCCCGGGCGGACCGGGTGGCGGAAGCGGCAGTTGTCGACCGACATGAAGAAGATGGTCTTGCCCTCGGTGTCGACCTCGAGCGACTTCGACATCAGCACGGCGCCGGCCTGGGCCAGGGCCTCGACGATCAGCACGCCGGGCATCACCGGATTGCCCGGGAAGTGGCCCTGGAAGAAGGGCTCGTTGAAGGTGACGTTCTTGATGCCGACGATCGAGGTGTGGGCGCGGTAATCCTCCGCGCGGTCGACGAGCAGGAACGGATAGCGGTGGGGGATCCGGCGCAGGATCTCCGCGATGTCGATAGCGCCGACGCTGGACGCCTCCGCCTGCTGGTCCTTGCTCATTCGCCTTCCCCTCCCCGCCGGTTCGCGGCGCGCGACACCCAGGCGGTTTCCCGCATCCACCGTTTGATGGGCCGCGCCGGGAACCCTGTCCAGGTTTCGTTGGCCGGTATGGACTTGAACACCGAGGCCGACGCCCCGACCACGGCCCCCGCGCCGACGCTCAGGTGATCGGCCACGCCGGCCTTGCCGCCGAACATGACGCCGTCGCCGACGGTGACGCTGCCCGAGATGCCGGTGTAGGCGGCCAGCAGGCAGTTGCGGCCGAGGCTGACGTTGTGGGCCACGTGCACGAGGTTGTCGATCTTGCTGTTCTCGCCGACGCTGGTGTCGTCCCACGCCCCGCGGTCGACGCAGCTGTTGGCGCCGAGGGTGACGCCGTCCTGCAGGATGACGCGGCCGAGCTGCGGGATGTCGACAGGCCCCTTCGGAGAGGGGGCGGTCCCGAAACCCGCCTCGCCGACGACGCAGCCGGCGTGGAGGCGCACGCGGTCTCCGACCAGGGCGAAGCCGACGACGACGCGCGGGCCGATGTCGCAATCGCGGCCGATGGCGACGCCCGGGCCGATCACCGCGCCGGCGCCGATGCGCGCGCCGCGCCCGATCTGGGCGCCGGGGCCGACGACGACGCCGGGGCCGAGCTCGACATCCTCCTCGAAGGTCGCGTCGGGGTGGATGGCGGGGGCGCCGGCGGGGTGGCGGCGCGGCGCATGCAGGGCGGCGGCGGCCTTGGCCCAGGCGGCCTGCGGAAAGTCACTGACCAGGGCGATGCAGCCGGCCGGGACGTCGGCGGCGTGGCGGGGGGAGACGAAACAGGCGGCGGCGCGGGTCGAGGCCAGGCCCGCCAGGTGCTTGCCGCCGGCCAGGAAGCTGACGCCGTCAGCCCCGGCCCGGCCGAGGGGCGCGGCGACGGAGACTTGGGCGGAGGCCTTGGCGGGATCGGCCAGGGTCGCGCCGGTGAGGCGCGCCAGGGCGTCGAGGGTCAACGGCCCCATGGACTCGAAGAATCGCGGATCCGGCATGGCGCCCCCTTACGAGCGCCCGGCCCGCGAGGCGCGAGTCGGGACTTCAGTCTCGCGCCCCCGACGGAATCATCGGAGGCGCGAGTGAATCTCGCCGATTTTCGCGGCGATCTCTAGTTATAGCTAGCGTGCGGCGGCGGCGGGCGCGGCGGCGGCCGGAGCCGTGTCGAGGCGCTCGCGGTCGAAGGTGAACTGGGTGATCTTGGCGTTCAGCGCCGTGACCACCGCCGGGGTGATGTCCATCGCCGGGGCGAAGAAGATCGTCGCGCCACGGTCGAGCAGCAGCGAGCACTGCTTCTGCTGATAGGCGGCGACCAGCAGGGGATCCAGTTCGCTGCCGACGCGGGCGATGGCCTTCTGCTGGGTGGCTTCCATTTCACGCTGGCGCAGCTGGGCCTTGCGCTGCCAGGCGTTGGCGCGGACCTGCAGGTCCGAGGCGCGCTTTTCCAGCGCGTCGGCCGAGGCGCCGGCCTGGCCCTGGGCGGCGGTGATCGCCTTGTCCTCGGTCTCGATCGCGGTGCGCTCGGTGTTCAGCTCGGAGTTCACGACGCCGCTGATCTGCTGCAGGCGGGTCTGCACGAACTTGCCGACCGTCGAGGTGGCGACGGCCTGCTGGGCGTTGAACACGCAGACGCCGGGGGGCGGCGCGCCATGGGTCGTCGGCCCTTGGGGCGCGGCGGCGGCGGCCGGCGCGGCGGCCTGGGCGAAGGCTGCGGTCGAAAGCGCGAGGGCGGCGGTCCCGCCGAGCGCGGCGGCCGCGATGGTCTTCAGGGTCATCGAAACTAGAACCTTGTGTTTGTGGAGAACCGGAAGGTTTCCGTCTTGTCGTAATCTTCTTTGGCCAAAACTTGGCTCAAATCGAAGCGGATCGGCCCCATGGGCGAGCGCCAGAAGATGCTGACGCCGGCCGAAGCGCGCAGCCCGAGGTTGTCCTTGATCGCCGGATCGAAGATGCCGACCGACGACTGCTTGTCGCGGTCGTCCAGCAGGCCGGCGGTGCCGACGTCGGTGAACAGCGCGGCCTTGATGCCGTACTGCTCCGGCAGGAAGGTTGGGACCGTCAGCTCCATGGTGCCGATGGCGTAGAGCTTGGCGCCCAGCGCGTCCGAACGGTTCGGATTGGTGTCGCGCGCGCCGATACCGGCGGTCTCGAAGCCGCGGAAGGTCTGGCCGCCGCGATAGAAGCGGTCGTTGATCCGCACCGTGTCGCCGCCCCAGCCCTCGATGTAGCCCATCGAGCCGGTGGCGCTGAGGATGAAGTCCTTGTTGAAGCCGTGGTACCAGCCGGCGTCGGCCTCGGTGCGCAGGTACTTCACGTCGCCGCCGAAGCCGGCGAGATCCTGGTTCAGGTCGGCGTAATAGCCGCGCGTCGGGTTGATCGGATCGTTTCGCTTGTCGAGCCGCAGGCCATAGCCGATCCGCGAGGTCAGGCGCGCGCCGCGCTGCAGGCAGAGAACCTGCGAGACCGTGCCCGAGGAGCAATAGTAGTCGTCGATCACCACCTCGTCGTTGCTGAGCAGATAGCGCAGCGACATCGACGAGTTCTGGGTCAGGCCGAAGCCGACGCGAAGGGTGGCGCCGGTGGTGGCGGTGTCGTAGGCGGCGCCGACGTTCGAGAAGTCGTACTTCGACGAGTAGAGGTCGAAGCCGGCGGCGAGGTTGCGCCCCATGAAGCGCGGCTCGGTGAAGCTGAGGTTCACCTCCTGGCGCAGCGAACCGGCGGAGACGCGGGCGCGCAGGTTCTGGCCCCGGCCGCGGAAGTTGCGCTCGGTGATGCCGACGTCGAGCACGAGCTGGTCGATCGAGCTGTAGCCGGCGCTGAACGACAGCTCGCCGGTGGGCTGCTCCTCGACCCGGACCTGCAGGGTGGTGCGGTCCGGCGCGGCGCTGGGCACCTCGTCGATGGTCACGTCCTTGAAGAAGCCGAGCGCCCGGATCTGGTTGCGCGACCGATCCACGAGCACGCGGTTGTAGGCGTCGCCTTCCGACACGTTCATTTCGCGGCGGATGACGCTGTCGAGGGTGCGGCCGTTGCCGACGACGTCGATGCGGTCGACGTAGACGCGCGGCCCTTCGCGGACCTGGAAGACCACGTCCACGGTGTGGGTTTCGCGGTTCGGAACCGGACGCGGCCGCACGTCCACGAAGGCGAAGCCGGCGGCGCCCGCGGCGAAGGTGAGGGAGTCGGTGGCGGCCTCGATCGCCTGATCCTGATAGATCTGGCCGGAACGGATCGGCAGCAGGGCGGTCAAGAGGTTGGCGTCGAGCTTCTGCAGCTCGGCCTCGACGCTGACCTTGCCGAATTTGTACTCCTGGCCCTCGTCCACCGTGTAGGTGACGGCGAAGCCGTTCTTGTCCGGCGACAGCTCGGCCACCGCCGAGACGACGCGGAAATCGTAGTAGCCGCGATCCCGATAGAACTTGCGCAGCTGCTCGCGGTCGTACTCGAGGCGATCAGGATCGTAGTTGTCGTTGCTGGTGAGCAGCTTGTACCACTTGCTCTGCTCGGTCACGACGACGTCGCGCAGGTCGTTGTCGGAGAACTCGCTGTTGCCGAGGAAGTTGACCGAGATGACGCCGCTCTTCGGGCCTTCGTTGATCTCGAACACCAGGTCGACGCGCTTCTGCGGCAGCTCGACCACCTTCGGCGTCACGGTGGCGCCGATGCGGCCCGAGCGGCGGTAGAGTTCGATGATGCGCTGAACGTCGGCCTGCACCTTGGCCTTGGTGAAGATGCCGCGAGGACGAATCGTCACCTCGTCCTGCAGCTTCGACTCCTTCATGGCCGAGTTACCCTCGAACGCGACCTGATTGATGATCGGGTTCTCGACGACCTTCACGACCAGCTCGGAGCCTTCCAGCCCGATCTCGACGTCGGAAAAGAGTTCGGTGCGGGTCAGGGTCTTCAGCGCCAGGTCGAGGCGCTCGGCGTTCACCGTGTCGCCCACGGCGATCGGCAGGTAGCTGAGCACCGTGCCGGCCTCGATGCGCTCGTTGCCTTCCACGCGAATCGAGCCGACGACGCCGGACTGCTGCGCCTGGGCGTAGACCATCGACGGCGCGGTCAGCGCCGTGGTCCCCAGCATCAGCGCCAGGCCGGAAGCAATCGCAGCGCTGCGGGCGCGGAAAACGGTCATCACATCTGCCATGGTCGGGCGGGCGCCTTACGAAAACAGTCCGCCGAGGAAACTGAACACACGCAGGCGCTGCAGGTCATTCCAGGTGGCGAACAGCATGAAACTAAGCAGCAACGCAAGCCCGACGCGATAACCGGCCGCCTGGGCCTTCGCGCCGAGTGGCCGGCGAGCCACGGCTTCATAGGCGTAAAACAGCAGATGGCCACCATCCAGCACCGGAATCGGCAGCAGATTCATGAAGCCGACGCTGACCGACAGCATGGCGGCCAGGCCCGTGAGGGCCACGCCCGCGCCGAGCATCCACTGAATCGCGTCCGGCGCCCCATCCCCGCCCGCCTTGGCGGCGGCGCCGGAAACCTGGGCGATGCCGAGCGGCCCGCCGAGCTGTTCGGCCGAGACCTGCCCGGTCACGAGACGGCCGAGGTAGTAGAAGGTCGTATCCAGGACGTCCCAGGTGCGGACCACGCCGCCGCCGATCGCGGCGATGGGGTTGTAGCGCACGTGGCGCACGTCTTCGCGGCGCGGCTGGTTGGCCAGGCCGATGGCCCCCACCTCCATGTCGCCGCCCGTCGGCGTGGCGACCCGCTTGCGGGCCGGCGTGGCGTCGATGGCCAGGGGCGTACCGTCGCGGTCGACGACGAAGGTGATCGGCACCCCGGCGCGCAGCATCACGTACTGCTGAACGTCCTGGAAGCTGTCGACCTTGCGGCCGTCGGTCTTGAGGATCACGTCGCCGGCCTTGAAACCGGCCTGCTCGGCCACGCTGCCCGGCAGAACGCTGGTGACCCGCGCCGACAGCGTGGTTTCGCCCACGGTCATCAGCAGGACGGCGAACAGGGCGATGGCGAGGAAGAAGTTGGCGAAGGGGCCGGCGGCTACGACGATGGCGCGCTGCCACAGCGGCTTGAAGTGGAGGTACTTGTTCAGCCCCTCGGCGCCCTCGTGCTTCACCACCCACTGGCGCATGTGGTCGAGGTCGTCGGTGTCCGGCACCGAGGCGGCGTTGGCGTCGCCGGCGAACTTCACGTAGCCGCCCAGCGGAATCCACCCGACGCGCCACTCGACGCCGTCGCGGTCACGGCGACTGAAGATCGCCTTGCCGAAGCCGATGGAGAACCGCTCGATGGCCGTGCCGAAGGCCTTGGCCGCCCAGAAGTGCCCGAGCTCATGGATGGTGATGACCAGGGTCAGCACCAGCAGGAAGGGCACCACGTAGGAGACGGCGGTCTGCAGAAAATGAATCATGCCGCGTTCAGGGTTCCATCAACTGCGCCGACGGTCGATGACGTCGGACGCGACACGCCTGGCGCTTCGGTCGACCATCATCGCGCTTTCGAGCGCATCTTCGTCCGCCCCATCCCGCAACTCGCCACCCCCACCGTTCAGGCCTTCGAGGGTTTCGGCTACGATCATGGCAATATCAAGAAAGCCAATTCGGCGGTCAAGGAAGGCGGCCACGGCCACCTCGTTGGCGGCGTTCATCGCCGCCGGCGCGCCCCCGCCCGCCTTCAGCGCGGCGCGGGCCAGGTCGATGGCGGGGAAGCGCGTCGCATCGGGCGCCTCGAACGTCAGTTGGCCGATGGTCGCCAGATCGAGCTGCGGGGCCGGCCAGGCGATGCGGCGCGGCCAACCGAAGGCGTAGGCGATGGGCGCGCGCATGTCGGGCGGACCGAGCTGGGCCAGGGTCGAGCCGTCGGCGTACTCCACCAGGCTGTGGATCACCGACTGCGGGTGCACCAGCACATCGATGCGGTCGCCCGGCGTGTCGAACAGGTAGGAGGCCTCGATCATCTCGAGCCCCTTGTTCATCATGGTCGCCGAATCCACCGAGATCTTGGCGCCCATGCTCCAGTTGGGATGGGCGACGGCCTGGCCCGGGGTCGCCTCGGCCATCTGCTCGCGCGTCCAGGTGCGGAACGGGCCACCCGAGGCGGTGAGAATCAGCCGCGCCACCTGATTGCCGGGCTGCAGCACCTGGAAGATCGCCGAGTGCTCCGAATCGACCGGGATCACCACGCCGCCCGCCGCCTTGGCGGCGCGCAGCAGGGCCGGGCCGGCGCAGACGAGGCTTTCCTTGTTGGCCAGGGCCACCACGGCGCCGGTGCGGGCGGCCGCCAGGGTGGGCGCCAGGCCCGCCGAGCCGACGATGGCGCTCATCGCCCAGTCGGCGCCCATGGCCGCGGCGTCGCGCACGGCGTCGGCGCCGGCGGCGACCTCGACGCCCGAGCCCTGCAGCCGGGCCTTCAGGTCCGGGTAGCGGGCTTCATCGGCGATCACGGCCAGCGAGGGACGCCAGCGGCGGGCCTGTTCGGCCAGGCGCTCGACATTGCAGCCGCCGGTGAGCGCCAGGACCTCGACCTCGGCCTCGGCCTTGTCGAACAGGTCGAGCGTCGAAACCCCGACCGAACCGGTCGAGCCCAGAACCACCACGCGGCGCATCGCGCTCAATGTCCCCATCCGAAATGATCGACCAGTCGCGCGAGGGCGATGATGATGACGCAGAACAGGAAGCCGTCGACGCGGTCCAGCAGGCCGCCGTGGCCCGGGATCAGGTCGCCGCTGTCCTTCACCCCGAAACGGCGCTTGATGGCCGATTCCCAGAGGTCGCCGGCCATGGTGGCGAGGCCGCCGAGCAAGCCCACCAGGGCCGCCGCGGGCGGGATGATGCGGGCGTCGATGATCGGCGAGGCCATGGCGATCAAGGCCATGGCGGCGCCGGCCGCCGCCGCCGCCACGAGGCCGCCGAAGAAGCCGGACCAGGTCTTGTTGGGCGAGAACCGCGGCCAGAGCTTCGGCCCCTTCAGCACGCTGCCGACAGCGAAGGCGGCGCTGTCGGCGGCCCAGGAGACGGCGAAGGCCAACAGGGTCCAGAAGACGCCGTCGGCCTCGTTGCGGATCCAGATGAGGCTGACGCAGGCCGGGGCGATGTAGATCACGCCATAGGCCGCGTCGGCGCGGCGCTCCAGCCGCCCCTTGGCGACGAAGGCGCATAAGGCGGCCCCGATCAGCACCGCCGTCCAGGCCCACAAGTTATGCCCGGCGTAGGCGAGGCCGACCGCCAGCATCACCGGCGCCCCGACCCCCAGGGCCACGCGGATCGGCGTGCGCGGCGCGCACATGGCGCCCCATTCGTAGGACAGCAGCGCCACCGCGATGACGACCAGCAGCAGGAACAGGGGGCCGCCGTAGAAAACCACGCCGACGACGGCCGGAATCAGCACCGCCGCGGTCGCCGCGCGGATGCCCAGATTACGCCAGTTGAAACGCTTAGCCGGCGGCGTAGACGTCATCGACCGTGGTCCCGCCGTAGCGGCGCTCACGTTTATTGAATTCGGCCACCGCGGCCTTCAGGTGTTCCGCGCCGTAGTCCGGCCACAGCACGTCCTGGAAAATCAACTCCGCGTAGGCGCTTTCCCACAGGAGGAAATTCGAGAGCCGGCGTTCGCCGCTGGTGCGGACGATCAGGTCCGGGTGCGGAACGCCCGCCGTCGACAGGCCGCGCTCCAGCGTCGCCTCATCGAGGTCGGCCGCCCTCGCCTCGCCCCGCTCCACGGCTTGCGCGAACCGCCGCGCGGCGTCGACGATGTCGCTCTGGCCGCCGTAGTTGAACGCCACCTGCAGCAGGAAGCGGCTGTTCTCGGCCGTGCGCGCCTCGGCGCGCTCGATGATCCGGACGATGTCGGGCTTGAGGCCTTCGCGGCGGCCGAGGATGCGCACCTTCACGCCTTCGCGCGACAGCTGCTCCAGGTCGTTGTCGACGAAGGTCTTCATCAGGCCCATGAGCTCGGAGACCTCCGTCTCGGGCCGGCGCCAGTTCTCGGTGGAGAAGCCGTAGACGGTCAGTACGCCGACGCCGCACTCCGGCGCCGCCTCGACGGTGCGTCGAAGCGCCTGGACCCCGGCCCGGTGGCCGAGGATGCGCGGCAGCGCCCGCCGCTTCGCCCAACGCCCGTTGCCGTCCATGATGATGGCGGCATGCAGCGGCGCGGCCGGCGGGGTCGCTGCGTGGCCGGTCGTCGTCGGCATATCGCCTTCCTCGAACGCGGTACCGGAGCGGCCGCTCAAACCTGCATGATCTCTTGTTCCTTGGTTTTCAAGGTCTCGTCGATGCGCTTGACCGCTTCGTCGGTCAGCTTCTGGACCTCGGTCTCCATTCGCTTGCGTTCGTCCTCGGCGATGGCGCCGTCCTTCTCGGCCTTCTTCAGGTCGTCGTTGGCGTCGCGGCGCACGTTGCGCACGGCGATCTTCTGCTGCTCGGAATATTTCCCGGCCAGCTTGGCCAGATCCTTGCGGCGTTCCTCGGTGAGCGGCGGGATCGGAATCCGCAGGGTCGTGCCCTCGACCACCGGGTTGAGGCCGAGGCCCGAAGCGCGGATCGCCTTTTCGACGTTCACCACCACGCCCTTGTCCCAGACGCTGACGGTGATTGAGCGCGGCTCGGGCACCGAGACGGCCGCCACGGCGGTGATGGGCGAGGTGGCGCCGTAGGCTTCGACCATCACCTGATCGAGCAGGCTGGCCGAAGCGCGGCCGGTGCGCAGGGAGGCGAACTCCTCCTTCAGCGCGCTGATCGCCTTGTCCATGCGATCCTTGTACTTCGACAGTACGGGCTTCTCGGCGGCCATTTTCGGCTCTCCTGTCAGTTTCGGTCAGGCGATCGTGGTGTGCACGCCTTCGCCGGCGAGCACGCGCAGCAGATTGCCGCGCTCCTTGATCGAGAAGACGATGATCGGAATGCCGTTGTCACGCATCATGGCGATGGCCGAGGCGTCCATCACGCGCAGATCGCGGGTCAGCACTTCCTGGTGGCTGAGGGTGTCGAACCGTTCGGCCGACGGATCCTTCTTGGGATCGGCGGTGTAGACGCCGTCGACGCTGGTGCCCTTCAGCAGAGCTTCGCAATCCATTTCGGCCGCGCGCAGGGCGGCGGTGGTGTCGGTGGTGAAGTACGGGCTGCCGGTGCCGGCGGCGAAGATCACCACGCGGCCCTTCTCAAGATGGCGCAGGGCCCGGCGGCGGATATAGGGCTCGCAGACCGTGGCCATCGGAATGGCCGACTGCACGCGGGTGGAGACGCCGATCTGCTCCAGGGCGTCCTGCACGGCCAGGGCGTTCATCACCGTGGCCAACATGCCCATGTAGTCGGCGCTGGAGCGCTCCATGCCCTTGGCCGCGCCGGCCAGGCCGCGAAAGATGTTGCCGCCGCCGATCACCAGGCAGAGCTCGACGCCCTGATCGACGATCTCCTTGATGTCCTCGGCCACGCGGTGGACCGTGTTCATGTCGATGCCGAAGGGCGTGTCGCCCATCAGCACCTCGCCGGAGACCTTATAGAGAATGCGCTTGTAGCGGAGCGGGGTCTTCCCCCGAGCCTCGGAAAGGATCGGGCTCGTGTCGGTAGCTGCGGCGATGTCGGAGGGCATGGATGAGCTCTCTGAGGAGTCGTCGTCAAAGGCAACAGGCAGGTGGCGCGAGCATAAAGAAGGGCGCGGCCCGAGAACAGGCCGCGCCCCCTTTAGAGCATACGGACGGGCTTATTGGCCCATCATCGAAGCGACTTCGGCGGCGAAGTCGTCGACCGGCTTCTCGACGCCTTCGCCGAGGGCGAGGCGCACGAAGCCCTTCACGGTGAGGGTCGAGCCGAGCGCCTTGCCGGTTTCGGCGACGAGCTGCTCGACCGTCTGGTCCGGGTTCATGACGAAGGGCTGCTTCAGCAGCACGACTTCACGCTGGAACTTGGCGATCTGACCTTCGACGATCTTGGCGATCATCGCTTCCGGACGGCCTTCTTCCTTGGCCTTCTCGGTCAGGACCGCGCGTTCCTTTTCGATCGCGGCCGGGTCGAGGTCGTCGGACGACAGCGACAGGGGCGAGGTGGCCGCCACGTGCATGGCGATCTTCTTGCCCAGGGCCGAGATCTCGGCCTTGTCGCCGGCGCCTTCGATGGCGACCAGCACGCCGATCTTGCCGAGGCCCGGCGCGACCGCGTTGTGGACGTAGGTCGCGACGGCGCCTTCGCTGACCGCGAACTTGGCCGAGCGGCGGACCATCATGTTCTCGCCGATGTTGGCGATCAGGTTGGTCAGCATCGCCTGCACCGACTCCTCGCCCTCGACGGGCGCGGTGTTGATGGCTTCGACGCCGTCGGCGTCGAGCGCGGCGACCGCGATCTTGCGGGCCGCGGCCTGGAACAGCTCGTTACGGGCCACGAAGTCGGTCTCGGCGTTGACCTCGACCACCGCGGCGGTCTGGCCGGCGCCGTCGTCGCGCACCGCGACGGCCACGAGGCCTTCGGCAGCCACGCGGTCGGACTTCTTGGCGGCCTTGGACAGGCCCTTGGCGCGCAGCCAGTCGATGGAGGCGTTGACGTCGCCGTCGTTCTCAACGAGCGCCTTCTTGCAATCCATCATGCCGGCGCCGGACTTTTCGCGCAGGTCTTTCACCAGCGCAGCCGTGATCTCAGCCATGGCTCTCTCTCCGATTCACAAGTGGGCGGGCGCAAGGCGGATAGCCCTGCGCCCATGACAGTTTGATGTGCCGATGAGCGGCGCTCGCGAATTCGAGCGCCTCCCGCAAGCTCGGCCAAACGCGGCGGGCGAAGCGCCCGCCGAAACGCTTAGGAGGCGGCGGGCTCTTCGGCCGCGGCGTCGAGCGCCGCTTCAGTGTTGGCCTGGGCCTCGGCCGGAGCCTCGACCGGGGCGGCGGCGGCTTCAGCCACCGGCTCCGGGGTCAGTTCGCGGGCCAGGGTCGGTTCGACCGGGGCCACCGAGGCGCCCAGGTCGACGCCCGAGTTGGCTTGGCCGGCGGCCAGGCCGTCGAGCACGGCGTCGGCGACGAGGTCGCAGTACAGCTGCAGGGCGCGAGCGGCGTCGTCGTTACCCGGGATCGGGTAGGTGATGCCGTCCGGATCCGAGTTGGTGTCGAGGATCGCCACCACCGGGATGTTCAGCTTGCGGGCTTCCAGGATCGCGATCGCTTCCTTGTTGGTGTCGATCACGAACATGATGTCCGGAATGCCGCCCATGTCCTTGATGCCGCCGAGCGACAGCTCGAGCTTCTCGGCTTCGCGGGTGAGGTTCAGCAGTTCCTTCTTGGAACGGCCGCTTTCACCGCCGCTGAGGACGCCTTCCAGCTCGCGCAGGCGGGCGATCGAACCCGAGATGGTGCGCCAGTTGGTCAGGGTGCCGCCGAGCCAGCGGTGGTTCACATAGTATTGGGCGCAGCGCTTGGCGGCCGCGGCCACCGGGTCCGACGCCTGGCGCTTGGTGCCGACGAACAGCACGCGGCCGCCCTTGGCGGCGACGTCGCGAACGGCGACCAGGGCCTGGTGCAGCAGCGGAACCGACTGCGACAGGTCGATGATGTGGATGTTGGCGCGCGAGCCGAAGATGTAGCGGTCCATCTTCGGGTTCCAGCGGTGCGTCTGGTGGCCGAAGTGGGCGCCGGCTTCGAGCAGTTGGCGCATAGAAACGTCGGGCAGTGCCATGAACCTAATTCCTTCTTCCGGTTCGATCCTCCGTGAAGCAAACCCCCGTCTTGCGGGGACCGGAACGGACAAGGCGCGGGGATTGACCCGCGCCCGCCGAACGCCTCACGTGCGTGATGGCGGCGCAAATAGGCGCAAAAGGTTCAAAAATCAAGGACGTTGAGCGGGACGCCTAAGGGGCGACGAGCTTTTGGGTGATCACCCAACGGTCGACCTGCTTCACCGCCGTCAGCGCCTCGTCGAGCATGGTCACGGTCTGGGTGCAATCGGTATCGAGCGCCAGGCCGGTGGCGAGGTCCATCGTCGAGCGGCATTCGAAGGTCCGTTCGATCTTGAAATCGGCCGGCGGCAGCTTGACCGACGCGTCTCCGCGCGCCTGTTTGGCCAGGGCCTCCACGACCGCCTTCACGCTCGCGCTCGCGGAGTCGGGGTCGAGGGATTGGCGGGTGGCGATCACCGCCCGCCCGGCCGCCTTGTCCAGGCTCTCGAGCCGGATCGAATAGGTGCTGGCGATCGGCGGGCCGCCCAGGGGATTGGGCACATCCTGCGTGTCGTTCAGGGTCAGGCCGAGTTCGAGCTCGGCGTTCTGCATCGAGGCGGACATCTGCTGCTCGCGCATGAGCGCTTGCGCCGCCGTCTCGGCCGTCATGCGGCCCAGGGCGCGCCGCGTGACTTCGACGAGCCGATCGTCCCGCGCGCCGGCGGCCTTGGCCATGCGATCGACCAGGCCCTTCCAGTCCTCGACGCGAAGCGGCGCGAGATCGGGTCCGGCCTCGTAGGCGATGTCGGCCACCACGGCGGCGGCCTGTTCGGCGCTCGCCCGCTCGGCGGGCGACACCTCTGGCGGGAACTCGGCGCCGGTCATCTTCTGGCGAACCCGGTAGCCCTTTCGGGTCGGCTCGATCTCCTGACGGTAGTGGAAGGTCGCCGTCATCGGCCGCGGGAAGGCTCCGCCCGACCGGGTTCGCTGGACGGAAAAATCGATCTTCGTCCCGGCCGGCAGGTCGAGGACGGTCGTGTAGTCGGCGGCCCAGGCCGGCGCGGCGACGAGGCTCAACGCCAAGGCCAGGGCGCTCAATCGGCGAGCCGGCATGCTAGAGCTTATTCTTGCCGTCGAACGGCTTGGCTTGGAGCGTGTGGACGTCGACGTCGTCGATGCAGCGGGCGTTGACCATCACCATCGGGCCGCGCGGCCCCTCGCCATGGCCATAGGCCTCGATGCCGCAGGTGGTGCAGAACGGGTGGTGGATCTTGCCGGTGTTGAACACGTATTCGCGCGTCGCCCCCTCCCCGGCCGTCAGCTCGAACTTGTCGGGCGCGGTGAAGGCCATGATCGCCCCCGTTCGGCCGCAGCGCGAGCAGTTGCAGACGATCAGGCCGTCGAGATCGACCTCGGCCTTGAAGCGGACGGCGCCGCACTGACAGCCGCCTTGGTATTCCTGCATCGCCATGACGTCCCCTCCCAGGGCCTTGGTTTGACGGCTTCTACGCGTCTTCCAGGAAACTCACTCCCGGCGCGGTCTTCAGCGCGCCGCGCAGGGAGGCGCTGAGGGTATAGCGCCCTGGAAGCTTCATCTCGATCTCGCGGCCGCCGCCGAGCGAGGCGACCAGCAGCACCTCGCCGCCGCCGGACTGGGCCTCGGCCTGCAGCAGCCGCTTCTTCAGCGCCTCGATCTCGGCCGACTGGGTGGAGACGTGCACACGCAGGGCGGCGGTGGCGTGCTCGATGGCGCGCTCGATCGGCTCGGCGTCGTCTCCGAAGAAACGCACCTCGCCGTCGCGGGCCTTGGCGCGGACCTTGATCGACACCGCTTTGCCCGGCTCCAGCACATCGCGGCACTTGCGCAGGGATTCCGGCGGGAACAGCACCTCGTACTCGCCGGTCGGATCGGAGAGGGAGACGAAGGCGAAGCGGTCGCCGCTCTGCCCCGCCCGCTCCTGCCGGCGGCGGACCATGCCGCACATGCGGAAGGCCTCCTTGCCGGCTTCGGCCTCGACCAGGGCGTCGGTCAGCATGGTGGTGCGGCGGCGACGCAGCACCTCGACCATGTCCTGCAGCGGGTGACCGGTCAGGTAGAAGCCGACAGCGGCCAGTTCCTCGTCCAGTTGCTCGACCTGGCCCCAGGCCTCGACCTTGGGCAGGCGCGGCCGGGCGGCGTCGGCCTGCTCGGCGCCGAACAGGCTGACCTGCGCGGACGCGCGCTCGGCGGCCACGCTCTGGGCGTAGGCGGTGAGGCTGTCGGCGGCGGCCAGAATCTGGGCGCGGTTGGGGTGCAGACTGTCGAGCGCCCCGGCCCGGGCCAGGTTTTCCAGCGCCCGCTTGTTGACCTGCTTGGGATCGACGCGTTCGAGGAAGTCGAACAGGTCGCGGAACGGCCCGCCCTCCTGGCGCACGGCCACCAGATGCTCCATCGCCTGTAGGCCGACGTTGCGGACGGCGCCGAGCGCGTAGAGCACCTCGCCGTCCTCCACCTCGAAGTCGGCGCCCGAGCGGTTCACGTCGGGCGCGCGCACGGTGACGTTGAAGCGGCGGGCGTCCTGGTAGAACACCGCCAGCTTGTCGGTGTTGGAGATATCGAGGCTCATCGAGGCCGCGAAGAACTCGACGGGCGCGTTCGCCTTCAGCCAGCCGGTCTGGTAGCTGATCATGGCGTAGGCGGCGGCGTGCGACTTGTTGAAGCCGTAGCCGGCGAACTTTGCCACCAGTTCGAAGATGCTGTCCGACTGCTTCTCCGGCACGCCCTTCTCCGAGGCGCCGGCGACGAAACGGACCTTCTGCTGGTCCATCTCCTCCTTCTTCTTCTTGCCCATCGCCCGGCGCAGCAGGTCGGCTTCGCCGAGGCTGTAGCCGGCCAGGATCTGGGCGATCTGCATCACCTGCTCCTGGTAGACGATGATGCCGTAGGTCTCCTTCAGCACCGGCTCCAGCGAGGGGTGCAGGGTGTCCATGGGCTTGCGGCCGAACTTGCAGTCGACGAAGGCGTCGATGTTGTCCATCGGGCCCGGCCGGTAGAGCGAGATCAGGGCGGTGATCTCCTCGATGGAGCCGCAGCGCATCTTGCGCAGGGTGTCGCGCATGCCCTGGCTTTCCAGCTGGAACACGCCGACCGTCTGGCCCGAGGCCATCAGCTCGTAGGTCGGCGCGTCGTCCAGCGCCAGGCGCTGCAGGTCGACCGCCGCGCCGCGCTTCAAGAGGTGCTTCTCGGCGCGGTCGAGCACGGTGAGGGTCTTCAGGCCCAGGAAGTCGAACTTCACCAGGCCGGCGCTCTCGACCCACTTCATGTTGAACTGGGTGGCCGGCAGCTCGGAGCGCGGGTCCTTGTAGAGCGGCGTCAGCTCGGTGAGCGGCCGGTCGCCGATGACGACGCCGGCGGCGTGGGTCGAGGCGTTGCGGAACAGGCCTTCCAGCTGCAGGGCGACGGTCAGGCAGGCGTCGACGGCGGGATCGTTGCGCTTGGCCTCCTGCAGACGGGGCTCGATGGTGATGGCCTGGGCCAGGGTCACCGGATTGGCCGGGTTGTTCGGCACCATCTTGCAGAGCCGGTCGACCAGGCCGAGCGGGAGCTGCATCACCCGGCCGGTGTCGCGCAGCACGGCGCGGGCCTGCAGGGTGCCGAAGGTGATGATCTGGGCCACGCGGTCGCGGCCGTACTTGCCCTGCACGTAGGAGATCACCTCCTCGCGGCGCTCCTGGCAGAAGTCGATATCGAAGTCGGGCATCGAGACCCGCTCCGGATTGAGGAAGCGCTCGAACAGCAGGCCGAAGCGCAGCGGATCGAGACCGGTGATGGTCAGCGCCCAGGCGACCAGCGAGCCGGCGCCGGAGCCCCGCCCCGGCCCCACCGGAATCCCGTGCGCCTTGGACCACTTGATGAAGTCCGACACGATCAGGAAGTAGCCGGAGAAGCCCATCTTCTGGATGATGCCGACCTCGCGGTCGAGGCGGGCCCAGTAGTCCTCCTCGGGCACGGCAAGGGTCAGGCCCTCGAGCCGCATCTTCAGCCCCTCGCGCGCCTGGTGCGCCAGTTCCTCGTCTTCCGAGCGGCCGTCGCCGGTGGGGAAGCGCGGCAGGATCGGGTCGCGCTTCTTGACCATGAAGGCGCAGCGCCGCGCGATCTCCAGGGTGTTGTCGCAAGCCTCCGGCAGGTCGGAGAACAGCTCGCGCATGTCCGCCGCCGGCTTGAACCAATGGTCGGGCGAGACGCGCCGGCGCTCGTCCTGGCCGACGAAGGCGCCGTCGGAGATGCACAGCAGGGCGTCGTGCGCCTCGTGCATCTTGGCGGTGGGGAAATAGACGTCGTTGGTGGCGACCAGCGGGACGTCGTGCTCATAGGCCCAGGCCACCAGCGCCGGCTCGGCGGCGGCTTCGGGCGCCGCGTGGTGGCGCTGCAGTTCGACATAGAAGCGGTCGGCGAACACCCGCTGCATTTCGGCCAGGGCGGCGTTGCCGTCCGTCGTGCGCCCGGCTGCGAACAGCGGATCGACCGGTCCGTCCGGACCGCCGGAGAGCAGGATCATGCCCTCGGAAAACTCGGCGACACGCGCCCAGGGCACGCTGGGCTCGGCCATCTCGCCGCCTTCGAGATAGGCCAGGGACGAGAGGTGGGCGAGGTTGAGGTAGCCCTTCTCGTTCTGGGCCAGGAGGACGATGGTCGGGGTGCGGGCCCAGCGCTCTGGCGGGCCTTCGCCGAGGCCGGTGATCGGCAGGGCGCAGCCGATGATCGGCTGCACGCCCGTATCCTTGGTGATGACGGAGAATTCCAACGCGCCGAAGAGATTGGCCCGGTCGGTCAGGGCGACCGCCGGCATCTCGTTCTGGGCCGCCAGCTTGCCGATGGCGTCGGCCTTGATCGCCCCTTCGAGCAGCGAATAGGCCGAGCGGACCCTCAGGTGGACGAAGCCGGTCTGGGCGGGCGCGGTCTCAGGATCGGGCATCCAGGGACCATAGCCGGAGTCGAGCCGGTTGCGATCACGCGTCATCGCCGCGCCCACAGGTTTCCGCGCGTCGCCGCGCCGTTGAATCGCCCTAGGCGACCTGACTGGCGACGGTGCAGACCATCGCGACGAAGCTCACCACCGAGACCAGCGACAGGAATTCATAAGCGATGCGGACCATGGGAGCCCCCTGATTGTTCTGTGTACGTTCTAGTGGAACGAATGTGGAACAGTCAATAGCAGCGCTACGTCAGCTTCGGACGTAGCGCGCGGAGGCGCGCTCGCCCTGGCGAAGGCCGGGCGTGAAAGCAATGTGGCGATGGTTCCTGGGAGCGGCGGCGCCCCGTCAGGGCGCCGTCCACGGCTCCAGATGGCCGTCGGTCAGGGCGAATACCCGGTCCATGTGATGCGCCAGCTCGAGATTGTGCGTGGCGATGAGGGCCGAGACGCCGGTGCTGCGGGCCAGGTCGTAGAGCGACTGGAACACCGAGCCCGAGGTGGTGGGGTCGAGGTTGCCGGTCGGCTCGTCGGCGAGCAGGACTTTCGGGTTGTTGGCCAGGGCGCGGGCGACGGCGACGCGCTGCTGCTCGCCGCCCGACAGCTGGGCGGGTTGGTGGTCGACGCGGGCGGCGAGCCCGAGCTGGCCGAGCAGGCCCTCGGCGCGCTTCCTCGCGTCGCCCCACGACCGGCCGGCGATGCGCGCGGGCATGGCCACGTTCTCCAGGGCGGAGAACTCCGGCAGCAGGTGGTGGAACTGGTAGACGAAGCCGACGGTGGCCAGGCGCACGCGGGTGCGAGCGGCCTCGTTCAGGTTCGAGCAGTCCTGGCCATCGAGGATGATCTGGCCGGCGTCGGGGTGCTCCAGCAGGCCGGCGGCGTGCAGCAGGCTGGACTTGCCGGAACCGGAGGGGCCGATCAGGCCGACGATTTCGCCGGGGTAGACGTCCAGGTCGACGCCCTTCAGCACCGGCAGCGAGCCGGAGCCGGTGACGTAGGTGCGCTTCAGGCCGCGCAGTTGCAGAACAGGCTTGGCGCTACTCATAGCGGAGCGCCTCCACCGGATCGATGCGCGAGGCGCGCCACGCCGGCCCGAGGGTGGCGAGGAACGACATCAGGAGGGTGAAGAACAGGATGCCGGCGATCTCGCGCCAGTCGATCTTCGCCGGAATGTGGCTGAGGAAATAGATGTCGGCGCTGAACACCGAGGTGCCGGTCACCCATTCCACGAACTGCTGGATCTCGGCGATGTAGGTGCAGAACAGCACGCCCAGCACCAAGCCGGCCAGGGTGCCGAGCACGCCCACCGCGCCGCCGGCCATGATGAAGATGCGCAGGATGGACCCCTGCCCCGCCCCCATGGTGCGCAGGATGGCGATGTCGCGGCCCTTGTTCTTCACCAGCATGACGAGGCCGCTGATGATGTTCATCGCCGCGATGGCCACGATCATGAACAGGATCAGGCGCATGACATTGTGCTCCACCTGCAGGGCGGTGAAGAACGACTGGTTCTTGTCGGTCCAGTCGGTGACGATGGCGCCGCGCCCGGCGACCTCGGCGAGCTTGGGCTTCAAGCCTTTGGCGAGGTCGGAATTGGTCAGCTTGGCCTCGATGAAGTCGGCCGAGTCGTCGCGCCCGAAGAACAGCTGCGCCTGCTCGAAGGGCATGAAGGCGAAGGCGCTGTCGTACTGGCTCATGCCGACGTTGAAGACCGCCGCGACGGTGTAGTCCTTCTGCCGCATAGAGCTGCCGAAGGCGGTCGAGGCGCCGGACGGCGAGATCAGGGTCACCGGGTCGCCCGGCTTCACGCCGAGCGTCTGGGCCAGGCCCTCGCCGAGCACCACCAGATCGCCGCCGTATTCGCCCTCGCCGAAGCCGTCGAGCGAGCCGCGCTTGATGCCGTTGGCCACCAGGCTGATCGACTTCAGGTCCGCCGCGCTGACCCCGCGGATGATGGCGCCGCTGATCTGCGACGGGCCGATCATCATGGTCTGGGCCTCGATCACCGGCATGGCCTGCACCACGCCGGGCACGGTCTTGACCCGGGCGACCGTCGCGTCGCGCTGCGGCCCGGCCAGCATCGGGCCCTGAACGTAGGCGTCGCCGTTGAAGCCGAGCATGCGGCTGAGCAGCTCCTGACGGAAGCCGTTCATCACGCTCATGACGATGATCAGCACCGCCACCGCCAGCATGATGCCGACGAAGCTGATGATCGAGATCAGCGCCACGCCGCCGTTCTTGCGCTTGGTGCGCAGATAGCGGCCGGCGACCGATCGCTCCCAGGAGGAGAAGGGCGCGGGGCTCAAGCGTCAGCGACCCGTGACAGGTCGGCGATGACGCTCTGGATCGGGGCGGTGGTCCGCTCGCCGGTGGCGCGCACCTTCAGTTCCACATTGCCTTCCGCCAGGCTCTTGGGCCCGACGATCAGCTGGCGCGGCACGCCGATCAGGTCGGCGCGGGCGAACTTGGCGCCGGCGCGGTCGTCGGTGTCGTCGTAGAGCACCGCGCGGCCGGCCTTGGTCAGGGCGGCGTAGGCTTCGTCGCAGGCCTTGTCGCAGGCCTCGTCGCCGGGGCGCATGTTGATCAGCACCACGTCGAAGGGGGCGACGCTTTCCGGCCAGATGATGCCCGCGTCGTCATGGCTGGCTTCGATGATCGCGCCCAGAAGGCGCGAGACGCCGACGCCGTAGCTGCCCATGTGGACGGGCTTGTCGACGCCGTCCGGGCCGGTGACCAGGGCCTTCATCGGCTTCGAATACTTCTCGCCGAAGTAGAAGATGTGGCCGACCTCGATGCCGCGGGCCGAGAGGCGGTCGCCCTCGGGGATGGCCTCGAAGGCCGCCTCGTCGTGCATTTCCTCGGTCGCCGCATAGAGGGCGGTGCGGCCGTCGACGATGGGTTGCAGATCGCCGTACCAGTCGAGGTCGCCGCCGGGGGCCGGCATCTCGACGAGGTCCTTGTGGCAGAACACGGCGCTCTCGCCGGTCTCGGCCAGGACGATGAACTCATGGGAAAGATCGCCGCCGATCGGGCCGGTGTCGGCGCGCATCGGCACGGCCTTCAGGCCCATGCGGGCGAAGAGGTTCAGATAGGCCACGAACATGCGGTTGTAGGCCGCCCGCGCGCCCGCCTCGTCGACGTCGAAGCTGTAGGCGTCCTTCATCAGGAACTCGCGGCCGCGCATGACGCCGAAGCGCGGACGGCGCTCGTCGCGGAACTTCCACTGCACGTGGTAGAGGTTGGTCGGCAGGTCCTTGTAGCTCTTCACGTAGGACCGGAAGATCTCGGTGACCATCTCTTCGTTCGTCGGCCCGTACAGCAGCTCGCGCTCATGGCGGTCGACGATGCGCAGCATTTCCGGACCGTAGGCGTCGTAACGCCCGGACTCGCGCCAGAGATCCGCCAGCTGCAGCGTGGGCATCAGGAGCTCTACGGCGCCGGCGCGGTTCATCTCCTCACGGACGATCTGCTCGACCCTGCGCAGCACGGCCAGGCCAAGCGGCAGCCAGGCGTAGATCCCCGCGGCCTCCTGGCGGATCATCCCCGCGCGCAGCATCAGCTGGTGCGAGACGATCTGGGCGTCGGCAGGGGCTTCCTTCAGAACGGGAAGGAAATAACGCGACAGGCGCATGCGGCGGGCATCCCAAGATTACGGAGGGCCAAGATTACGGAAGGCCAAGACTACGGAGGGGTCAGATAGCCCTCGCCCCGGCAGCTTGGCAAACGAATGGCGCTAAAAAGAAGGCCGCGCAGAGACTGCGCGGCCGGAAGGTGGATCATCGGGGAAAACGCTGGAGGCGGGCTGGCGAACCAACCCATGCGTCGAGCCTAGAACGGTCGGCGACCGGCGGGCGGATTTCCCACGCGAATGCGGCTTTCGGGGCATGATCGCTCAGTCCATGAGCGGAGGGCGCATCGGGTGCGCCCAAGTCTTGAGCAGGCGCCCCCGCGTCAATCCCGCGCCTCAGCCCTCGGACGGCAGGTGCGGCAGCGGAATCAGGTTGAAGTGCACCACCAGCCACAGGATGCCGAAGACGATGGCCGAGACCCAGGTGGTGGTGATGAACTTGCGCTTCAGGTTCGGGTTCACCGGGGCGCCCGGATCGCCGCCGTCGCCGGGATCGATTCCCATCTCGGCGTGGCTGCGCGCGCCCAGCGGCAGAACGGCGAACAGCGTCGTCCACCAGATGGTCATGTAGATGGCGACGGACGTTAACGGGCTCATGGAGTCTCCATCAGTTCGATCAGCACGCCGCCCATGTCCTTGGGGTGGACGAAGATCACCGGCGTTCCATGCGCCCCAATGCGCGGTTCGCCCAGCACTTTCGCACCCTTTTCGATCATGGCGTCGCGGGCGGCGTGGATGTCGGCCACCTCGAAACAGACGTGATGTTGCCCGCCCTTGGGGTTCTTTTCCAGAAATCCGAGGAGGGGCGAATTGTCGCCGTAGGGCTCGATCAGCTCTATCTGCGCGTTGCCGAGCTCGACGAAGACGAAGCTGACCCCCTGCGCCGGCAGGCTGCGCCGCTCGGTGATGTTCGTGGCGCCGAGCACATCGCGATAGAGGGCGATGGCTTCGTCGAGGGACGGCGTGGCGACGCCCACGTGGTTCAAGCGGCCGATCATGGGCGGTGTTTAGACCCCCGCGATAAGGCCAGCAAATCACCGCTCACCCCGGCGAAGGCCGGGGCCCAAGCTGAGATGCCGGAGAGGGACCGAAATTCGGGACGCCCCCGTTCGATCGAGCCGCAGAGCCTGCACATCAAACTCAGCTTGGATCCCGGCCTTCGCCGGGATGAGCGGGTTGTCGGGTCAGAGTCTGAGGACGGTTGTCTCGACCACCGGCCGCCGCTCCCAGACGCGTTGGGCGGCTTTCTTCACGGCGCGGGAGATGGCGCTTTCGATGGCGTCGTCGAGTTCCAGGGCGTCGCCTTTCACGCCCTTGAGGGCGCGTTCGGCTTCGTCGGCCAGGTCGTCGAGGATCTCGTCGAGCGGATCGTCGGTGTCGCCCGCGAGACCCAGAGAGCGGACCTGCGGGCCGGAGACCAGGCGGCCGCGACCGTCCAGCGCCAGGGAGACCATCAGCACGCCGTTGGCCGCCGCGTGGCGACGCTCCTTCAGCGCATCGCCGTTCTCCGGCGTGACCATGCCGCCGTCGACATAGAGCCGGCCGGCCGGAACCTCGTCGACGATCTGGGCGCGGCCGGGGGCCAGGCGGACCATGTCGCCGTTGCGGGGCGCCACCGTCTGCGGGACCTGCAGGTCCTTGGCGAAGGCGGCGTGCTCCTCGAGGTGGCGGCGCTCGCCGTGGGTCGGCACGGCGATCTGAGGCCGGGCCCACTGGTACATTTCCTTCAGCTCGTCGCGGCACGGGTGGCCGGAGACGTGGATGCCCGGATGGTCGCGCTCGGTATAGAGGCGCACCCCGCGCTCGGAGAGCTTGTTCTGCAGGTTGCGGATCGGGATCTCGTTGCCCGGGATCACCCGCGAGGAGAAGACGCAGTGGTCCCCTGCCCCCAGGCTGACCGTCGGGTGCGTTCCCTCGGCGATGCGGCTGAGCGCGGCGCGGCCTTCGCCCTGGCTGCCGGTGCAGAGGTAGAGCACCTGATCTTCATTCAGGTGGCGCGCTTCGGAATCCGTCACGAACGGCTCGATATCCCTGAGGAATCCGACCGACGACGCGGCGGCGGCCATCCGGTGCATCGAGCGGCCGACGAGGCAGACGCTGCGGCCGGCGGCCTGGCCGGCGCGGATCACGCTGTCCATGCGGGCGACGTTGGAGGCGAAGCAGGCGACCGCGACCTTGCCCTTGAGGCCGCCGATCAGCTTGTTCAGCGCGACGCGAACGTCGGCTTCCGAGCCGGCGACGCCGTCGACGAAGACGTTGGTGCTGTCGCAGACCATGGCCAGCACGCCCTCGTCGCCGAGGCGGCGGATGGCGTCGGAGTCCGTCGGCTCGCCGAGCAAGGGATCGGGGTCGATCTTCCAGTCGCCGGTGTGCAGCACGACGCCCAGCGGCGTCTTGATGGCGAGGCCATTCGGCTCGGGAATCGAATGGGTTAGGGTGAGAAGCTCAATGTCGAACGGGCCGAGCTGGACCGAGCCGCCGAGCTCGACCTCATTGATCTCGACCTCCTCCAGCCCGGCCTCGCGCAGCTTTTCGCGCAGCAGGAAGGCGGTGAAGGGCGTGGCGTAGAGCGGCGCGCGCAGGCGCGGCCACAGCCAGGCGACGGCGCCGATGTGGTCCTCATGGGCGTGGGTCAGGACGATGCCGAGAATGTCGTCGGCGTAGTCCTCGATGAACTCCGGGTCGGGCAGGATGATCTCGACGCCGGGCGTCGTCTGGTCGCCGAAGGTCACGCCGAGGTCGACGACGATCCATTTGCGGTCGTCGGGCGGGCCGAAACCGTAGAGGTTGAAGTTCATGCCGATCTCGTTCGAGCCGCCTAGCGGCAGGAAGACGAGTTCGTTGCTGTTCTGATTTTTTGTCATGCGGTCCCGCAGATGGGGGATTATGCGGGCGATTGCGAGGCGAAATAGACATCGCCGGCTGCGATACGACGCAGCAGCCCGTCAGGAAGGCGAAGCAGGAGCGCGCCGTCGACATCCAGCCCTTCGGCGAAGCCTTCGACGGTCTCGCCGCCCAGGCGGGCGACGCAGGCCTCGCCCAGGCCGTGGGCCTTGGCGGTCCAGGCCGCGGCGATGGGCGCGAAGCCCTCGGCTTGCCAGATCTGGAACCAATGTTCGAAGGCGTCCGCCAGTTGTTGCAGGGCGATCAAGGGGTCGGGGGCCGGCGGCGCCATGTGCCGGGCCAGGGCCGTGGCCGGGCGCTCCGGCGCGGATGGCGGATTGGCCAGGTTGACCCCGATGCCGACGGCCATCCACTGGCCGCCGCTGGCGGCGGGGCCGCTTTCCAGCAGGATGCCGCCGACCTTGCGGCCGGCCAGCATCGGATCGTTCGGCCACTTCAGGCTGACCATGGCGCAGGGCACATAGGCGCAGGCGAGGTCGGCCACCGCCAGGGCGGCGACGAAGGAGAGCTGCGCGGCCTCGGCCGGCGGCCGATCGAGGGTCAGCAGCAGGGTGGCGGCGAGGTTGCCCTGCCCGGTCTCCCAGCTGCGGCCCCGCCGGCCGCGCCCGGCGGTCTGAGCGTGGGCGAACAGCCAGGTCGGGCCGCGGTCGCCCGCCTCCGCCCGGCGGCGGGCCTCGGCGTTCGTGGAGTCGACCTCGTCGAGAACGACGAGGGGAACTGGGCTAGACGCCCGCCCGAGATCAGCGGCCAAAGGCGGCCGCGGCGGCGCGCGCCCACGGATCGAGCCAGACCAGGGCGACCAGAACCACCGGGCAGGCGAAGATGGCGGCGGCGAAGGCCACCAGACGCGCGCCCGGCGCCGGGGCGTCGACCGCGCCCGGCGAGGCGTCGAACCACATCGCCTTGATCAGGCGCAGGTAATAGAAGGCCGCGACCACCGAACCCACCAGACCCAGCACCGCGGCCCACGACAGGCCGACGCCGATGGCGGCCTTGAACACGTAGAACTTGGCCCAGAAGCCCGAGAACGGCGGCAGGCCGAGGGCCGACAGCGAGAAGGCGGTCATGGCCAGGGCGATGCCGGGGCGTTCCTTGATCAGGCCCGCCATGTCGTCGATGGTCTCCATCGGCTTGCCCGACCGCTCCAGCGCCGTGAGGCAGGCGAAGAAGCCGGTCACGTCGACCATGTAGAGCACCATGAACAGCAGCATGGACTGGATGCCCGCCTCGCCGCCGGCGGCCAGGCCCAGCAGGGCGTAGCCGACGTTGGCGATGGAGGAATAGGCCCACAGGCGCTTCAGGTTCTTCTGCGCCAGGCCGGCGAAGGCGCCGACGAAGATTGAGAGCAGCGCGATGACGACCAGCACCTGGCGCCATTGCTCGACGGCGCCGGGGAAGGCGTCGCCCAGCACGCGGGCGAACATCACCATGGCGGCGAGCTTCGGCGCGGCGGCGAAGAAGCCGACCACCGGGGTGGGGGCGCCTTCGTAGACGTCCGGCGTCCACATGTGGAACGGCGCGGCCGAGACCTTGAACGCCAGGCCGCAGATCAGGAACACGAGGCCGAACAGCACGCCGCCGGTCCCTGCCCCGCCCTGCGCCACGGCGGCGATCTCGTCGAAGCGCGTGGAGCCGGCGAAGCCGTAGACCAGGCTGGCGCCGTAGAGCAGCAGGCCCGACGACAGGGCGCCGAGCACGAAGTATTTCAGGCCCGCTTCCGAGCCCTTGGCGTCGTCGCGGCGGAAGGCGGCCAGGACGTAGAGCGCCAGGGAGTGCAGCTCGACGCCGATGTAGAGCGAGATCAGGTCGCCGGCCGAGACCATCATGCCCATGCCGAGGGCGGCGATGAGGATCAGCACCGGATACTCGAACTTGGCCTCGCCGCGCTTGGCGAACCACTTCTCGCCCACCGGAATGGCGAAGGCGCTGAAGATGTAGAGCGCGGCCTTGCAGAAGGCCGAGGCCTGATCGTGCACGAAGGCGCCCTTGAAGGCGACGCCGTGCGGGCCGACGACGGCGACGAAGGCGGCCGCCAGCAGGGCGACGACCGAGGCCGCCGTGAAGGCGGTCGAACGGCCGAGGTAGGCGCCCCATACCAGCAGGAGCAACGCGGCGCCCGCGAGGATCGCCTCGGGGCCGGCCAGCAGGAATTGCGAGGAGAAGCTCATGTCAGGTCCTCAACCGCCGGTCGCGGCCTGGAAGGCCGTGACGAGGTTCTGCACCGAGGCGGCGGTGACGTCGAAAATCAGCGCGGGATAGACGCCCAGGATCAGCGTGCCCGCGATGAGCGGGACGAACAGCAGCACCTCGCGCTTGGTCAGGTCGGTGATGTTGGCCAGGGCCGGATTCTTGATCTCGCCGAACACCACCGCGCGATAGAGCGTGAGGGCGTACATGGCCGAGAGGATCACGCCGGACGCCGCGCCGATCGCCGCCCAGGTCGAGGCCTTGTAGGTCCCGGTCATGGTCAGGATCTCGCCGACGAAGCCCGAGGTGCCCGGAAGGCCCACGTTGCCCATGGTGAACAGCAGGAAGACGGCGGCGTAGAGCGGCATGCGGTTCACCAGTCCGCCGTAGAAGGCGATCTCGCGGGTGTGCATGCGGTCGTAGACCACGCCGACGCAGAGGAAGAGCGCGCCGGAAATGAAGCCGTGGCTCAGCATCTGGTAGAGCGCGCCCTGCTCGCCCTGCAGGTTTCCGCTGAAGATGCCCAGGGTGACGAAGCCCATGTGGGCCACCGACGAATAGGCGATCAGCTTCTTGATGTCGGTCTGCCGGAAGGCGACCAGCGAGGTGTAGACGATGGCGATCACGCTCATCGAGAACACCAGCGGCTGGAACACCTCCGAGGCGTGGGCGAACATCGGCAGGTTGAAGCGCATGAAGCCGTAGCCCCCGAGCTTCAGCAGGATGCCGGCCAGGATCACCGAACCGGCGGTCGGGGCTTCCACGTGGGCGTCGGGCAGCCAGGTGTGCACCGGCCACATCGGCATCTTCACCGCGAACGAGGCGAAGAAGGCCAGCCACAGCCAGATCTGCAGGCCGGGGTCGAACTTGTAGACCAGCAGGTCCGGGATCGACGAGGTGCCGGCGATGCCGATCATGGCCAGCACGGCGGCCAGCATCAGCACCGAGCCCAGCAGGGTGTAGAGGAAGAACTTGTAGGCCGCGTAGATGCGCCGCTTGCCGCCCCAGATGCCGATGATCAGGAACATCGGCACCAGGCCGCCTTCGAAGAACAGGTAGAAGAGCACGAGGTCGAGGGCGCAGAACACGCCGACGACGAGCACTTCCAGCACCAGGAAGGCGATCAGATATTCGATCAGGCGCTTCTCGACGCTCTCCCACGAGGCGATGATGCAGATCGGCAGCAGGAAGGTGGTCAGCACCACCAGCAGCACCGAGATGCCGTCGACGCCCATCTGGTAGCGGAGGCCCGCGAACCAGGTGACGTTCTCGTGGAACTGGAAGCCGGTCGCCGACTTGTCGAAGGCGAACAGCATCACCAGCGACAGGGCGAAGACGACCAGCGTCGTGACGAGCGCGATCCACTTGGCCTTGGTGTCGGTGTCCCGGCCCGGCTTGGACGTGGCTTGCAGGCCCAGCAGGGCCGCCACGCCGATCAGCGGCGCGAAGGTGATGAGGCTGAGGATACCGGTCATGTTCAGGCCGCCCACGCCCAGAGAGCGAACGACAGCAGGCCGGCCACGCCGAGCAGCATCACGAACGCATAGTGATAGAGATAGCCGGTCTGCACCTTACCCGTGCCGCGACCGACCGCGTAGGAGACGGCCGAGACGCCGTCCGGACCCAGCCCGTCGATGATCTTCTGATCGCCGCCCTTCCAGAACAGGTCGCCGAGGGCCCGCGCCCAACGCACGAAGGTCGCGTTGTAGAGTTCGTCGAAGAACCACTTGTTGTAGAAGAAGGTGTAGAGCGGCCCGCCGTTGGCGGCCATGCGCGCGCCCAGGCCCTGCTTCCACAGATACATGTAGGCCGCGACCAGGAGGCCGGTGATCGACAACACGAACGGCGCCCACTTGATCAGGGCCGACGAGTGGTGCGCGTGCTCGAGCACCTCGTTGTGCGGACCGATGAAGATGGCGCCGCGCCAGAACTCCGCGCGGGCTTCGCCGACGAAGAAGTTGTGGAACACGAAGCCGGCGGCGATGGCGCCGACCGACAGCACGACCAGCGGGGTGAGCATCACCCAGGGGCTCTCGTGCGGCTTGTGGTCGTGACCATGGCCGTGGTCGTCGTGCCCGTGACCGTGGCCATCGTCAGCCAGCGGCTCGTCATGGGTCTCGATCTGGGCGGCGGTCGCGTGGTCGTCGTGATGGGCGTGGTCATGCCCATGCGCGTCGTGGTGGCCCCAGCGGGCGCTGCCGTTGAAGGTGAAGAAGGCGACCCGCCAGGAGTAGAAGGCGGTCAGGCCGGCCACCAGCAGGCCGATGACGCCCGCGAACGAGCCGACCAGCGAACCCTCGCCGCCCGCCGCGAAGGCGGCCTCGATGATGGTGTCCTTCGAGAAGAAGCCGGCGAAGCCGATCTCGGTGCCGGGGATGCCCAGGCCGGTGATGGCGATGGTGCCGATGGTCATGGCCGCGTAGGTGACCGGCAGGTACTTGGCCAGCTTGCCGTAGAACCGCATGTCCTGCTCGTGGTGCATGCCGTGGATCACCGAGCCGGCGCCCAGGAACAGCAGCGCCTTGAAGAAGGCGTGGGTGAACAGGTGGAACATGGCCGCCTCGTAGGCGCCCACGCCGGCGGCGAAGAACATGTAGCCGAGCTGCGAACAGGTCGAATAGGCGATCACCCGCTTGATGTCGTTCTGGGTGAGGCCGACCGTGGCGGCGAACAGGGCCGTGATGGCGCCGATCACCGTGACGATGGCCTTGGCCATCGGGGCGTATTCGAACATCGGCGACAGCAGGCAGACCATGTAGACGCCGGCCGTCACCATGGTGGCCGCGTGGATCAGGGCCGACACCGGGGTCGGGCCTTCCATGGCGTCCGGCAGCCAGGTGTGCAGGAAGAACTGCGCCGACTTGCCCATGGCGCCGATGAACAGCAGGAAGCAGGCGATATCCATCAGCGGGAAGACATGGCCCGCGAAGGTCCAGCTGCGCCCGGCGTTCGCGGCGATCATCGCGAACAGCTCGTGGAAGTTGATGGTCCCGAAGGCCCAGAACACCGTCATGATGCCGAGGGCGAAGCCGAAGTCGCCGACGCGGTTGACCACGAAGGCCTTGATCGAGGCGGCGTTGGCGGTCGGCTTGTGGAACCAGAAGCCGATCAGCAGGTAGGACGCGAGGCCCACCCCTTCCCAGCCGAAGAACAGCTGCATGAAGTCGGCGGCGGTCACCAGGGCCAGCATGGCGAAGGTGAACAGCGACAGATAGGCGAAGAAGCGGGGCTTCGACGGATCCTCCGCCATGTAGCCCCAGCTGTAGAGGTGGACGAGCGCCGAGACCGTGGTGACCACGATCAGCATGGTGGCGCTGAGCGCGTCGATGCGGATCGACCAGGCCGACTGGAAGTCGCCGATGTTGATGAACGGCAGCACCACGTGGGTGAAGGCCTCGAGGTGGCCCCAGGTCCACATCGAGAAGACGGTCCAGGCGCCGGCGCAGGCCGCGAACAGCAGGCCCGTGGTCACCGCCTGCGAGGCGAGGTTTCCGATGCGCCGACCGAACAGGCCGGCGATGGCCGCGCCCACCAGCGGGGCGAAGACGATGAAGGTGACGAGGGTTTCCAAGATCAGCCCTTCATCATGGAGGCGTCGTCCACGGCGATGTCGCCGCGATTACGGAAGAAGGTGACAAGCACCGCCAGGCCCACGGCCGCCTCGGCGGCGGCGACGGTCAGCACGAACATCGCGAAGATCTGCCCCGCCACGTCGTGCAGGAAGGCGCTGAAGGCGACGAGGTTGATGTTCACCGCCAGCAGGATCAGCTCGATCGACATCAGGATGAGGATGACGTTCTTGCGGTTCACCACGATGCCGAAGACGCCGATGGTGAACAGGATCGCGGCGACCACGAGGTAGTGGGTCAGGCCGATCATCGCGAGGCCTCCTCTTCGACGCCGGCGCCGGACTGGATCTGGACGATGCGCATGCCCGTCTTCGGCGTGCGGCCGACCTGGGCGCCGATGTTCTGGCGCTTCACGCCGGGCTTATGGCGCAGGGTCAGGACGATGGCCCCGATCATGGCGACCAGCAGCACCAGGCCCGCGCCTTGGAAGACATAGACGTAGTCGGTGTAGAGCACCGAGCCGATGGTCACGACGTTGCTGACGTCGGGGGCCGAAGCCGCCGGGGTGGCGTTGGCCGCGGCCGCGCCGCCGTGGGCGACCGCGGCGGCGACCGCCACCATCTCGGCCGCGAGGATGAAGGCCACCACCAGGCCGATCGGCAGGTACTGGGCGAAACCTCGGCGCAGGGTGCTGAAGTCGACGTCGAGCATCATGACGACGAACAGGAAGAGCACCGCCACGGCGCCGACGTAGACGACGATCAGCAGCATCGCGAGGAACTCGGCGCCCATGAGGACGAACAGTCCCGCCGCCGAGAAGAAGGCGGTGATCAGGAACAGCACCGAGTGCACCGGGTGCTTGGCGAGAATGACCGACAGGCCCGCAATAAGCGTGACCGCCGCCATCAGGTAAAATGCGATCGCCTGCAAGGCCATCGGAGGGGGCATCCCTTCATCACAAACGCCCCGGCGAGTCACCTCGCCGGGGGCGCGCCTGCCTTAGCGGTAGGGCGCGTCCAGTTCCAGATTCTTTGCGATCTGCCGCTCCCAACGGTCGCCGTTATCGAGCAGCTTTTCCTTGTCGTAGTAGAGTTCCTCGCGGGTCTCCACGGCGAACTCGGTGTTCGGACCTTCCACGATGGCGTCCACCGGGCAGGCCTCCTGGCACAGGCCGCAGTAGATGCACTTCACCATGTCGATGTCGTAGCGGGTCGTGCGGCGCGAGCCGTCGGCGCGCGGTTCGGCCTCGATGGTGATGGCCTGGGCCGGGCAGATGGCTTCGCAGAGCTTGCAGGCGATGCAGCGCTCTTCCCCCGAGGGGTAGCGACGCAGGGCGTGCTCGCCGCGGAAGCGCGGCGACTGCGGGCCGCGCTCGTTGGGATAGGCCACCGTCTTCTTGGGGGCGATCATGTACTTCATCGCCAGGCCGAAGGCCCCGGCGAAGTCGAGCAGGGCCGCGCCCCGGATCGCCTGACCGATACGTGCGATCATTTCGAAGCCCCCGCGGGAATGGAACAGAAGTAATTGCTGAGCATGGTCTGATCGCCCTGCCCGCTCGGCTTCACCACGCCGCCGCGCGCCTTGCAGGTCGCACCCTCGCGCGCCAGGGCGTCATAGGAGGCGATGCCCGACGGCAGGCCGTAGGACTGGTCGTGCGCCGCCGCATTGACGCTGGCGCAGGCGCAGAGGCCGAGCAGCAGAAGGGGAGCGGCGGCGCGCATCAGGCCCCCGCCGTCATGAACACGCGCCAGGCGGCGACCAGGACCACGGCGGCCAGCGACATCGGCAGGAAGACCTTCCAGCCCAGGCGCATCAGCTGATCGTAGCGGTAGCGAGGCACGATCGCCTTGGCCATGGCGATCATGAAGAACCAGAACACCACCTTCACCGCGAAGACGACGAAGCCGATGAAGCTGACCAGGGTCGGCGGCAGGGTATCGAGGCCGGGGATCGGGATGCCGATGTTCCAGCCGCCGCAGAACAGCACGGTGATCAGGGCGCACATCAGCACGATCGAGACGTACTCGCCGAGCATGAACAGCAGGTACGGCGTCGAGCTGTACTCCACCTGATAGCCGGCCACGAGTTCGGACTCGGCTTCCGGCAGGTCGAAGGGCGGGCGGTTGGTCTCGGCCAGGGCCGAGATGAAGAACATGCCCATGATCGGGAACATGATGATGATCAGCGGCCAGGTGTCGCCGCCCCCGAAGGCGTACCAGTTCCAGAACCAGCCATCCTGCGAGGTGACGATCTCGGAAAGGTTCATGGTGCCGGCGAGCAGGATCACCGTGACGATGATGAAGCCGATGGAGACCTCGTAGGACACCATCTGCGCCGCCGAGCGAAGGCTGCCGAGGAACGGATACTTCGAGTTCGAAGCCCAGCCGCCCATGATAATGCCGTAGACGCCGAGCGAACTCATCGCCAGCAGGTAGAGGATGCCGACGTTGAGGTTGGCGATCACCCAGCCGGGCGCGAACGGGATCACCGCCCAGCCCACGAGGGCCAGGGTGACGGTGATGACCGGGGCGAGCAGGAAGACGATCTTGTCGGCGCCCGCCGGAATGACGAGCTCCTTCAGCACGAACTTGATCAGGTCGGCGAACGACTGCAGCAGGCCGAAGGGGCCGACCACGTTCGGGCCTTTGCGCATCTGCACGCCGGCCCAGATCTTACGGTCGGCCAGCAGCAGGAAGGCGATCGAGACCAGCAGGACGACGACGACCAGCAGGATCTGACCGACGGCGAGAAGCGTCCAACCGCCGGGAGTGGTCCAGAAGTTCTGCATCGCTTACTCCGCCGCCTGCTTTTGCTGGCCGGCCGCCAGGCTGGCGCACTCGGCCATCGTCACGCTGGCGCGCGCGATCGGGTTGGTCAGGTGGAAGGCGCGCTTGGCCGGGGCGAACGGCCCCTTGGCCGGCTTGGCCTTGCCGCCCAGCTTCGAAAGGTTCGGCTTGCCAACGACCGAGCCGGGGGCGAAGTCGATCTGGCCGAAGCTCGGATGGTCGGCGAACAGCTTGGCGCGCAGGGCGTCGAGCGTGTCGTAAGGCAGGGTCGCTCCGAGGCGCTCGGACAGCGCCCGCAGGATCGCCCAGTCCTCGCGCGCCTCGCCCTTCGGGAAGACGGCTCGGTTGGCCATCTGCACCCGGCCCTCGGTGTTGACATAGAGGCCGTTCTTCTCGGTGTAGGCGGCGCCCGGCAGGATCACGTCGGCCCTGTGGGCGCCCGTGTCGCCATGGGTGCCGAGGTAGACCACGAAGGCGTCGGTCTCGGAGAGGTCGATCTCGTCGGCGCCGAGCAGGAACAGCACGTCGGCCCCGCCCTTGGCGACCAGCTCGGCCGCGCTCTTGCCGCCGGCCTTCGGCGTGAAGCCGAGGTCGAGGCCGCCCACGCGGGCGGCGGCGGTGTGCAGCACGTTCCAGCCGTTCCAGCCGTCGCGCACCACCCCGTAGTCGCCCGCAAGCTTGGCCACGGCCGCCAGGGCGCCGGCGTCGTTCAGAGCGGCGGCGCCGACGATGATCGCCGGGCGCTCGGCCGCCTTGAAGGCGTCGGCGAAGGCGCCGGAGAGCTTGGAGAGGTCCGAAGCCCCCTCGCCCACCCGGTCGTAGTCATAGGTCAGGTCCAGAGCCTCGCCGACGACGCCGAGGCGCATCTTGCCGGCGATCCACTGCTTGCGCAGGCGCTGGTTCAGCACCGGGGCGTCGAGGCGCGGATTGGCGCCGACGATCAGCACCACGTCGGCGTTCTCGATGCCGGCCAGGGTCGAGTTGAACAGCCAGCTTTCGCGCGGGCCGTCGCCCAGGGCCGCGCCGTCCTGGCGGCAGTCGAGGCTCGCGACGCCGAGCGACGAGAACAAATCCAGGGCCGCCTTCATGCTCTCGGCGTCCTGCAGGTCGCCGGCGACCACGCCGACGCGGTCGGCCGGGGTCGACTTCAGCTTGGCGGCGACGGCGTCGAAGGCCGCGCCCCAGGTGATCGGCTGCAGGCGGCCGCCGATCTTGGCCATCGGGCGGTCGAGGCGCTGGCGCAGCAGGCCATCGCAGGCGTAGCGGCTCTTGTCGCTCAGCCACTCCTCGTTGACGTCCTCGTTGACGCGCGGAAGCACGCGCATGACCGAGGTTCCCCGGCTGTCGACGCGGATCGCCGAGCCAAGGGCGTCCATCACGTCGACGCTTTCGGTCTTCTTCAGCTCCCAGGGGCGCGCCTCGAAGGCGTAGGGCTTGGAGGTCAGGGCGCCGACCGGGCAGAGATCGATGACGTTGGCCGACAGCTCGCTGGTGACGGCGGCGTTCAGATAGGTCGTGATTTCAACGTCTTCGCCGCGCGAGATGAGACCGATCTCGGGCACGCCGGCCACTTCGGTGATGAAGCGGACGCAGCGGGTGCACTGGATGCAGCGGGTCATGATCGTCTTGATCAGCGGGCCCATGTACTTTTCTTCGACGGCGCGCTTGTTCTCGGCGTAGCGGCTGTCGTCGCGGCCATAGCCCATGGCCTGATCCTGCAGGTCGCACTCGCCGCCCTGGTCGCAGATCGGGCAATCCAGCGGGTGGTTGATGAGCAGGAACTCCATCACCCCTTCGCGCGCCTTCTTTACCATCGGCGTCTTGGTGAAGATCTCCTGGCCGTCGGCGGCCGGCAGGGCGCAGCTGGCTTGCGGCTTCGGCGGGCCGGGCTTCACCTCGACGAGGCACATGCGGCAGTTGCCGGCGATGGACAGACGCTCGTGGTAACAGAAGCGCGGGATCTCCTCCCCCGCCAGCTCCGCCACCTGCAGGACCGTCATCCCGGGCTCGAACTCGGTCTCGACGCCGTTGACCTTGGCTGTGGGCATCTCGTTACTCCGCCGCGATCAGGGTCGCGCCCTGAACATGCGGCTTGCCTGCGCGGTAGCTGGTGATCCGCTCCTCCACCTCGTGGCGGAAGTGGCGGAACAGGCCCTGGATCGGCCAGGCGGCCGCATCGCCCAGGGCGCAGATGGTGTGGCCTTCGACCTGGGTCGTGACGTCGAGCAGGGTGTCGATCTCGCGCATCTCGGCCTCGCCGGTCGCCATGCGCTCCATCACCCGCCACATCCAGCCGGTGCCTTCGCGGCACGGCGTGCACTGACCGCAGCTCTCGTGCTTGTAGAAGTAGCTCAGGCGGGCGATGGCGCGGACGAGGTCGGTCGACTTGTCCATGACGATGACGGCCGCCGTGCCCAGGCCCGACTTCAGGTCGCGCAGGGCGTCGAAGTCCATCGGCAGGTCTTCGCACTGCTCGGCCGGGATCATCGGCACCGAGGAGCCCCCCGGAATGACCGCCTTGAGGTTGCCCCAGCCGCCGCGAATGCCGCCGCAGTGGTCTTCCATCAACTGACGGAACGGAATGCTCATCGCCTCTTCGACGTTGCAGGGCAGGTTCACGTGGCCCGAGACGCAGAACAGCTTGGTGCCGGTGTTGTTCGGGCGGCCGAAGCCGGCGAACCAGCCCGCGCCGCGACGCAGGATGGTGCCCGCCACCGCGATGCTCTCGACGTTGTTGACCGTCGTCGGCATGCCGTAGAGGCCGGCGCCGGCCGGGAACGGCGGCTTCAGGCGCGGCTGGCCCTTCTTGCCTTCCAGGCTTTCGAGCAGCGCGGTCTCTTCGCCGCAGATGTATGCCCCACCGCCGTGGTGCATGTAGATGTCGAAGTCCCAGCCGTGGACGTTGTTCTTGCCGACCAGCCCGGCCTCGTAGGCCTCCTTGATCGCGGCTTCCATGACCTCGCGCTCACGCACGTATTCGCCACGGATGTAGATGTAGCAGGCGTGGGCCTGCATCGCCCGGCTGGCGATCAGGCAGCCTTCGATCAGGAGGTGCGGATCGTGCCGCATGATCTCCCGGTCCTTGCAGGTGCCCGGTTCGGACTCGTCGGCGTTGACCACCAGGTAGTGCGGCCGGCCCGGCTTCACTTCCTTGGGCATGAACGACCACTTGAGGCCGGTGGAAAAGCCGGCGCCGCCGCGGCCGCGCAGGCCCGAGGCCTTCATGTTGTCGATGATCCACGCGGAACCCTGATCGAGGATGTCCTTCGTGGCGTTCCAGCAGCCGCGCTTCTTCGCCCCCTCGAGGTACGGGTCGTGCAACCCGTAGAGGTTCAGGAAGATGCGGTCCTTGTCTTCGAGAATGCCGACCATGGTCTCTTACGCGTTCGGATCGAAGGGATGGCGGCGCACATAGACCTGGCGCCCCACGATGACGGAAATCAGCAGCACCCAGCCCAGGGCGATGACGCCGAGAGCGCCGAAACCGACCAGCGAGGTCGCTCCGGGGCCCTTGGTGGCCGCCCAGGCCAGGAGGACGACGCCCGCGAGGCAGACGACAAGGCCGGCCGTCTGCGCGTGACGCCCCTGGGCGCGCACGGCATCGAGGTAGGCGATGCGTTTCTCGATCGAGGCGGCGTCGTCCAGGGTCATGCCGCCGGTTCCGGTTGCGGCTTGTTCGGCAGGACGATCGGCTTGGCCAGCGAGCCGTCGTAGAGCGACGGATCAGTCAGGGTCTGGATCTTGTCCCTCGGCTCCGAGGCGCGACGGCCGTCATAGGAGCCGGGCTTCGGCGCCTTGCCGGCGGCGAAGTCGTCGAGGATCTGGGCCAGGGTCTCCGGCGTCAGGTCTTCGTAGTAGTAGTCGTTGATGGCCGCCATCGGCGCATTGCAGCAGGCGCCCAGGCACTCGACCTCTTCCCACGAGAACCGGCCGTCGGCAGACAGATGCTGCGGCTCGCCGATCTTCTCGCGAAGCACGGCCTTCAGGTCGTTGGCGCCGCGCAACATGCAGGGCGTGGTGCCGCACAGCTGCACGAAGGCGACCTTACCGACCGGGGTCAGCTGGAACATGGTGTAGAAGGTCGCGACCTCCAGCACTCGGATCACCGGCATTTCCAGCAGCTCGGCGAGGTAGCGGATGGCGGGCTCGGAGACCCAGCCTTCCTGCTTCTGCACCAGCCACAGCAGCGGGATCGACGCCGACTGCTTACGCTCGGCGGGATACTTGGCGATCCACCAGTCGGCCTTGGCCTTGGTCTCCGCCGTGAAGGCGAAGCTGGCGGGTTGCACTTCTGCTAGACGACGAACGCTCATTTGGCGAAGTCCACGCGGGCGATCCTGTCGCCTTCAAAGGTGTAGATGGCGAGCACCTGGAACGGCGCGCTGCCGTCGCCGCGATCCACATGCTCGTGGTCGATCACGGTGTCGCGCACGGTCATGCGGTTCAGCAGCACGGCCCGGTTCCTGGGGAACTGCGCGAACACCTTCTCGTAGTTGGCGCGATAGTCGGCCATGCCGGTGCGCACCACCTCGCCGAGGTAGTTGCCGACCACGACGTTGTCGGCGAAGTGCTTGCAGTGACCGTCGAGGTCCTGGGCGTTGTAGGCGTCGAGCTGCGCCTGGACGATCGCTTCGCGCGCGCTCATCGGTCGACCTCTCCGAACACGATGTCGAGACTGCCAAGGATGGCGGAGACGTCGGCCAGCTGGTGGCCGCGGTTCATCCAGTCCATGGCCGCAAGGTGCGAGAAGCCCGGAGCCCTGATCTTGCAGCGGTACGGCTTGTTGGTGCCGTTCGAGACCAGATAGACGCCGAACTCCCCCTTCGGGGCCTCGACGCAGGCGTAGACCTCGCCTTCCGGCGTGCGGAAGCCTTCGGTGTAGAGCTTGAAGTGATGGATCAGGCTTTCCATCGACCGCTTCATGTCGCCCCGGCGCGGCGGGACGACCTTGTTGTCCTCGGACATCACGGGCCCCGGCGTGCCGCGCAGCATCTTGCAGGCCTGACGGATGATCTTGGTCGACTCCCGCATCTCCTGCATCCGGCAGAGGTAGCGGTCGTAGCAGTCGCCGTTGATCCCCAGCGGGATGTCGAAGTCGAACTGGTCGTAGTTCTCGTAGGGCTGGCTGCGGCGCAGGTCCCAGGCGATGCCCGAGCCGCGCACCATCACCCCGGTGAAGCCCCAGGCGTAGGCGTCTTCCTTGCTGACGACGCCGATATCGACGTTGCGCTGTTTGAAGATGCGGTTGTCGGTGATCAGGCCTTCGATGTCGTCGCAGATCTTCGGGAAGGCGACGGCCCAGGCGTCGATATCCTCGATCAGGGCCGCCGGCAGGTCCTGATGGACGCCGCCCGGACGGAAGTAGTTGGCGTGCAGACGAGCGCCGCAGGCGCGCTCGTAGAAGATCATCAGCTTTTCGCGCTCTTCAAAGCCCCACAGCGGCGGGGTCAGGGCGCCGACGTCCATCGCCTGCGTGGTGACGTTCAGCAGGTGGTTCAGCACCCGGCCGATCTCGGAATAGAGCACGCGGATGATCTGGCCGCGGACCGGCACCTCGACGCCCAGCAGCCGCTCGATCGCCAGGCAGAACGCATGCTCCTGGTTCATCGGCGCCACGTAGTCGAGGCGGTCGAAGTACGGGATGTTCTGGAGGTAGGTGCGCGCCTCCATCAGCTTCTCGGTGCCGCGATGCAGCAGGCCGATGTGCGGATCGACGCGCTCGACGATCTCGCCGTCGAGCTCGAGCACCAGACGCAGCACGCCGTGCGCGGCCGGGTGCTGCGGACCGAAGTTGATGTTGAACTTGCGGACCGGGGTCTCGCCAACGGCCGGCGCGTCCGTGGTCGGCGCGTCGCGGAAGAAGTCGGTGGCCTCGGCGGGCGAAGCGGCGCCGGTCATGATTTCACCTTTTCGTCGCCCGGAAGCGCGGCGTAGTCGGCGCCTTCCCACGGCGAGAGGAAGTCGAAGGCGCGGTACTCGGTGATCTTCACCGGCTCGTAGACCACGCGCTTGAGGGCGTCGTCGTAGCGGACCTCGACATAGCCGGTCATCGGGAAGTCCTTGCGCAGAGGATGCCCGTGGAAGCCGTAGTCGGTCAGCAGGCGGCGCAGGTCCGGGTGGCCGGAGAAGAAGACGCCGTACATGTCGAAGGCTTCCCGCTCGAACCAGTCGGCCACCGGATAGGCCGGCGTGGCGCTGGGCACGGGGGTGTCCTCGTCGGTCTGCACCTTCAGACGCAGGCGATGGTTCTTGGTCACCGACAGCAGGTGGTAGACGACGTCGAACCGCAGCGGGCGGTCCGGATAGTCCACGCCGCAGAGGTCGATCAGTTCCTGGCAACGGGTCTCGGGATTGTCGCGCAGGAAGGTCAGGGCCTCGACCACGCGGTGGGCCGGGCCCAGCAGGGTCAGCTCGCCGAACGCCACATGCGCGGCGGTGATGGCGCCGGCCGCGTTGGCGACGATCGACTGACCGAGAGCTTCGAGATCGCTCATCGTTCGATCGTCCCCGTGCGGCGGATTTTCTTCTGCAGCTGCAGCACGCCGTAGACCAGGGCCTCGGCGGTGGGCGGGCAGCCCGGCACGTAGATATCGACCGGCACCACGCGGTCGCAGCCGCGCACGACGCTATAGCTGTAATAGTAATAGCCGCCGCCGTTGGCGCACGAGCCCATGGAGATGACGTAGCGCGGGTCCGGCATCTGGTCGTAGACCTTGCGCAGGGCCGGAGCCATCTTGTTGGTCAGGGTGCCGGCCACGATCATCACGTCGCTCTGACGCGGGCTGGCGCGCGGCGCGAAGCCGTAACGCTCCAGGTCGTAGCGCGGCATGGCCGACTGCATCATCTCGACGGCGCAGCAGGCCAGGCCGAAGGTCATCCACATCAGCGAGCCGGTGCGGGCCCAGGTGATGAGGTCGTCGGCGGCGGCCGTGACAAAGCCCTTGTCGGCGAGCTGATCGCTCATGCCGTCGAAGAAGGGGTCATGCAGCTTCGGGTCGTAACCCTCGACCGTCGAGCGGCCGGCCGAACCGGCGGGAACGATCACTCCCATTCCAGGGCGCCCTTCTTCCATTCGTAGATGAAGCCGACGGTCAGCACGCCGAGGAAGGTCATCATCGACCAGAACGAAAATTGCATCGCCGCCGGCGGCAATTTCATCAGGCTGACGGCCCACGGGAACAGGAAGGCCACTTCCAGGTCAAAGATAATGAAGAGGATCGAGACCAGATAGAACCGGATGTCGAACTTCATCCGCGCGTCGTCGAAGGCGTTGAAGCCGCACTCATAGGCCGAGAGCTTCTCGGGATCGGGCGATTTCGGCGCCAGCAGCGCGGCGGCCACGATGAACACCACGCCGATGATGGCGGCGATGCCCAGGAAAATCACGACGGGCAGGTACTCTAGAAGAAAGGCGTTCATGTGGGGAGGAGGCCTTGCTGAATCGGCGCTTGATAGCCCATGGCCGCGGTAGGTTCAAACCCCGTGGAACCTTGAGAATCGTTCTCAAATAAGGGGTTGTGAGAAGTTTCGTGAAGGCGCTTGACCCCGGACGCGACCGGACCTATCAGACGCCCCTCGCGATTGCAGCGAGGTTCTCCCCCGGGAGAACTGAAGAGTGCGGATGTAGCTCAGTTGGTTAGAGCGCCGGCCTGTCACGCCGGAGGTCGCGGGTTCGAGCCCCGTCATTCGCGCCACTCTCCCCTCCCCCTTTCAGATCGGCGCGCAGCGATTTTCCGCGCCTGAAGCCCGGCAATGTCGGCAAGCGAACAATCCGCGATCCAAAAATCCGCCAGAAACACCGGCGGAGACCCAAATGCCGGATCGCAAGACCACCATCGAACGCGCTTTCGAACTGGCCGCCAGCGGCGGCTACCGGACGATCACCGAGGTCCGCGCGGCCCTGCGCCAGGAGCGCTACGACATGGTCGACAGCACCTTGTCCGGCCGCGGCGTGCGCGATCAACTGCGCCGCCTGATGAGCGCGGCGCGGAATGGGCTTGCCGAGGATGGCGCGGCCGAGGCCTGACCCCCGCGCGCTCCCGCGCCGCAAGATTGCTGGAGATCGGCGTTCGAAATTCCGCCTTCTCGCCGGAAAGTTACAAAACAATGCCGGAAACCGCAGCGAATTGACACGCCGAGGCGGGATATGCGCAGGACCGGGACGGTATGTCGTCCCGCGCCAAGTCCGTTCCCGAGCCCGCGCCGCTGGTGTTGAGCCAGACCGACGCCGAGCGGCTGGCCCATCTGGCGCGGCATGGCGGCGCCTTCAGCCCCGGCGCCCAGATTCTGCGCGCTGAGATCGAACGCGCCGAGGTGCAGCCGGACCACCTGGCGCCTGACAGCGTGATCGGCCTCTATTCGAATGTGGAGCTGGAAGATCCGGAGACCGGCGCGCGCCGCACGGTCAGCCTGGTCTACCCGGCCGAGGCCGACCTTTCGGCGGGCCGCATCTCGGTGCTGACGCCGGTCGGGGCGGAAATGGTCGGGCACACGCCGGGCGACTTCGTGTCCTGGCCGAAGCTCGACGGCTTCGGCGAACGGCTGATGCGGATCGTGGCCGTGACCCGCTCAGTGGGCGGTCAGGGCTTCACCGGCGTCTAGAAAGGCTTCGTCGCCGCTAAGGTCGGCGTAGACGCCGGTCAGGGTTTCGAACACCGCGTCCCAGCCGTGGCGGCGCACGGCGCGCTCGCGCGCGGCCAGCGAAAGCTCGGCGAGGTCGCGCTGGAACAGGCCGTCGATGGCCTCTGCCATGGCGGCGCCCGTCGAGCGGTTCGCCAGCATGCCGACGCTGGCGTCGACCGATTCCGCCACTCCGCCCGAGGCGACGCCGACCACCGGCAGCCCGCAGGCCATGGCCTCCAGAACGATCAGGCCGAACGGCTCGGCGTCGTTGGCGTGCACGAAGGCGTCGCAGCTGGCCAGCAGGCCCGCCAGGTCGGCCGGCTCGCGGGTGTAGTCCATGCGGATCACCCTGTCGGAAGGCTCGGTCGCCGCCGCGCCGGCCCCGATCAGCAGCAGACGGTAGGGCGCGCCAAGTCGCTCCACGGCCTCGACCAGCACATCGATACGCTTCTCGCGCGCCGGTCGCCCGGCGAACACCAGCAGGCGCTTGTCCGGCGACAGTCCCAGGCGGCGACGCAGGCCTTCGCGATCGGCCCGTCGCGGGTCGAAGGTCTCGATATCGACGCCGAGCGGCAGGGCGACGGCGTCGTCCACACCGGCGGCCATCAGGCGCTCGGCCATGTAGCGGCTCGGCGCGACCACGCGGTCGAACTGGCGATAGATGGCGGCCCAGCGCTTGCGCACGGGCTGCTCGGCCCATTCACCGATATGCAGGGCGGCCAGGGCCCCGAGGTCGGTGTGGCAGAATCCCACCACCGGCACGCCGAGGCGGTCGCCCGCCTTCAGGGCCGCGCGGCCGGGCGTGTAAGGATCGCCCGCCTCGATCAGGGTTGGGCGCTGGCGGATGAGCCGCTCGGTCCAGCTCGCCGTCGACACCGGCCAGCGATAGCCGTCGGCGAACGGCAGGGGCGCGGCGTAGATCGAGACCTCGCCATGGCCGTCATGCGCGTCCCTCGGACCGGGGGCGACCAGGGTATGGGCCACGGTCGGCCGGTGCGCGGCCAGCCAGGCGCGCTTGGCCGATATGTAGCGTTTCACCCCGCCGCTGCGGGGCGCGTAGAGCATGGTGGTGTCGATGAGACGGGCCTGTCGCCCGCTCCCCAGCGCATCCTGGAACCGATAGAGAACATCCAGATCGTAGGGCTCAAACGCCACGCTGATGCTCCTCACCTACTGCGCCGAGCGCCCTACAGCACCGATAAGGCTCGGAAGCAGGACCGGGTTCCGATCGTGGCTAACGGCCGACCTAGGGCGAATTGTGACGGTAGATAGTGACCGAGTCTGCCGGGACGAAACAAGAGCGGGCGCGAACCTTTCGATCCGCGCCCGCAACCTTACGCGATCAGGCGATCAGCCGGTGATGCGATAGCGGCCCTGGCTGTCCGGACACACGCGAACATAGCGGTTTTCCGTGCGGCCGGCGTAGTCGGTCGGCGCCGGGGCCAGACGGCAGCGCTGGCGCGTGTAGTAGTCGTAGTCGTAACGGCCGCTGCCGTTGCGGCGGTCCTCCATCGCCTCGCGATAGGCCGAGGTCTGGTCGTAGGAATAGTAGTAGCCGGAAGCGTCGCACTTGGCGGTCGAGCGACCGATGCCGGCCCCCACGGCGCCGCCGACGACGGCGCCTAGCACCGCGCCCTCCGTCCGGGCGTTGCGGGCCGCGACGTTCGAGCCCACCGCGGCGCCGGCCAGGGCGCCCAGCAGCCCCCCGACGGCGGTGTTGCGGCTCGGATCGCAGGTCGGCACGCTGGCGGCGGTGTTCACGCCGTAGCCGCCGGCGTCATAGGCTCCGAACTGGCGGTACTGGTCCGGATAGCGCCGGTCGTAGGCGCCGGCGCCATAGCGGCGGTCGTAGGCGTCGCGATCGCGCAGATAGGAGTCGCGGCGCTGGTCGAAGGCGTAGGTCGGCGCGCCGTAACGCTCCACCCAGGGGCGCGAGTAGTCGCGGTAATAGATCGGATAGCGCCGGTCGTAGGCGCCGAAACCGTAGCGGCGGTCGTAGGCGTCGCGGTCGCGGATGTACTGAGCGCGGCGGGATTCATAGGCGGCGCGGTCGTTGGCGTAGTTGTCGACCCGGTCGCGATAGGCGTCGACGCGGTTGTCATAGGCGTTGCGCTGATCCTGATAGCGCTCCTGCTGGGCGGCGTAGGCGTCGAGATCGCGCTGGTACTGGGCGTCGGCGTAGGGGTCGCGCACTTGGCGATAGGCGCTCTGCGCGAAGGCCGGGGCGAGGCCCGACAGCGCCGTGGCGGCGGCGAGGGCCAGGGTAAGCGAGACGTTCTTCATGGCGTGCTCCGAAACTTGCGGATCGTCCGGTCCGTCCCCGCCGGTTTCTCCACGTTAGGTCCGAAAAACGCGCCCCTCGAAGCGAAGGTTGCAGGCGACATCGAGCGTCGGCTTCGGGCGTCGCCTCGCCGAAGGCGGATTCGGGGGAACTTCAGCGCTTGGCCGTGAAGCTTCCCGGCGGGAGCGCGGCGTCAAAGGTGAATTCGCTCCAGGCGATCTCGGTCAGGCCGAGGGGATCGTGAATCTCCCAGCGATGCGCCAGCGGCGCGCCGTCGACCAGCCTGTAGTCGTCATAGACGGTGCGCACCCCGGCGCTGACGAGCTCGACCGCCCGCCAGGTGTCGAGGTCGACGCTCAGCTGTTCGCCGACCTTCTCCGCCCCTAGGAGGGCCAGGCGCAGCACCGGCCGGTCACCGACCCAGCCGGTCCCGGCCAGGGCGAGGTTCGGATAGAGCGCGGCGAGGTTCGCCAGCGCCCGGAAGTCGTAAGCGCGGCGCATGGCGGCGTTGGCCGCCGTGTCGTTCAGCCCATCCTGACCGAAGGTGGTTTCCTGGCCGCCCTTCTCACCATCGAAGTAGCCGCGCACCCAGCCGATCTCGCGCCCGGCCGCCCGCCAGACCTCCAGCTCCTCGTGGCTGGCCGGCTCCGCGGCCCGCAGGGTCAGCGTCGCGGTCACCCCCTGATTTTCGTAGCGCTTCTCGCCGCGGGCGACGAGCGTGCGGCGGCGCATCATCGCGTCCGCCTGGCCGGAGGCTTCGGCGATCCGCTGCAGGACCTGCCCAAGCGGGAGATCCGGCGCCGGCGGCGGCGAACGTTCGGCCGTCGAGGCCGCCGGCGGCAGGCCGATCCTGGGACGGACGGGCGAAGCGGCGCCCGGCCTCCCCGCCTCCGCGCCGAGCAGCAGCGGATAGATCAGCGGCCCCAGCGAGGCGATGCGCGTCAGGGCGTTGGGCGAAGTGTTGCCCAGGAAGGCGAAACCGGTGCGCGCCTGGGGAATGCAGCTGATCAGGGCGCAGATGCCTTGCGAGCCGCCATTGTGCTCGATCACCGTCATGCCGTTCCAACCGTAGACGGCCCAGGACAGGGCGTAGGCCAGGTCGGCGCTGATGGCGATCTGGGGCTCGACGATCTGGGCGAAGGTGCGCGGCCGAACCAGGGGCGCCCCGCCGCGGGTCAGGGCCTTCAGCCACAACGCCAGTTCGTTGGCCGAGGCGGCGATGGCGCCGGCGGGGCCCATGACGGTCAGGCTCTTCGGCGGCGGGACGGGCCGCCAGTCCTGGGTCGTCGCGGCGTAGAGGTAGCCCGTGGCGTGATCGGGCTGGCTGGGCAGGGTGTCGAGGCTGGCCAAGGCCGTTTTCATCCCGAGGGGCCGCAGCACCTCGCGGGCCACAACCTCTTCCCAGGGTCCGCCGCCGACCCGGCCGATCAGCATCCCGGCGGCGGTGATCGCGGCGTTGGAATACTGGAACCGGGTGCGGAACGGATATTCCGGCCGGGCCGCGACGGCGGCCCGGACGTATTCCTCGCGGGTGAGCACGCCCGGCTCGGCCGCCAGGTCGGCGTAGGCGCGCAGGCCGGTGACGTGGCTCAGCAGATCGCGGATCGTCACCCGGGCGTCGGCCTCGGGATCCCGCAGGCGCAGCCACGGCAGATGCTTGCGCGGGTGGTCGTCCAGGCTCAGGAGGCCCCTGTCCTGCAGAACGCCCGCCGCCATGGCGGTGAAGGGCTTGGTCGCCGAGCCGATCGGAAACAGGGTGTCGAGCGTGGCCGCCAGCCCGCGCTCCCGATCGCGCAGGCCGAAGGCCGCGGCATGGACCACTTCGCCGTCGCGCACCGCGACGAAGGACGCTCCGGGGACATGTTCGGTCCGCGCCATGTCGCCGATCAGGGCGTCGATCCGCGCGCCCATGTCGGAGGTCGCGGGCGGCGCGCCGAGGGCCGCGCCCGCACCCAGGCTCGACAGCGCCAGACCCGAGAACACCTGCCTGCGATCGATCATGATCCTAGACCTCGGCCCAGGATGGGCGTCCGGTGTCCCAACGTGCTCCTGTCCGGCGGCGAAGGATACGCCCTTCGCCAAGATCGCCACGCTACGGCGCGGCAGCCTTCGCGCGTGCATGGCTTGCCGAGCCGTAGCGCCCTGGGGCGCGAAGGCTGGTGGGCGGCGAGGGGATCGAACCCCCGACCCTCTCGGTGTAAACGAGACGCTCTACCGCTGAGCTAGCCGCCCTCAATGAAAAGGGGCGGCCACCTCGCGGCGCCGCCCCGGCGTGATCTTAGTGGATCGGAACTCCTAGTTCAAAGCGCCCTTCAGGCCCTCTCCGACGCGGAAGCGCGCGGTCTTCGAGGCAGGACGCTTGACCGTTTCGCCGGTGCGCGGGTTGCGCGCGGTGCCGGCGGCGCGGGATACCGGGACGAAGCTGCCGAAGCCGACGAGACGCACTTCCTTGCCGCCCTTCAGCGAGTCCGTGACGGAGTCGATAAAGGCTTCCAGGGCGTCCTTGGCTTGCGTCTTGTTCAGTCCCGCCTTGTCGGCGATAGCCGTAATGAGTTCGGCCTTTGTCATTAATGGTCTCCCAGCCATTTGACGGCGGCGTTCCTGCAAGATGCTGACGCCGCTTCGCGGCGAAAGGCTTAAGTCTCTATACGGCGCACGTCAAACGAACGCGGCGCGGATTGCTCCGCGCCGCGTATTAGTCTGAAAACGCTTCAGTCTTCATCAACCACGTTCAGTGGGTGACCATCCCGCCCGCGTCCGGCTCACCCGGCTTGGCGGGGGTCAGAGGCTCGAGCTCCTCGTTCCATTCCACCGGGGTCAGCGGGCCGGTTAGGGCATGGGCCAGCACCTGGTCGGCGGTGGAGACCGGGATGATCTCCAGCTGGTCCTTCACCGTCTGCGGCACGTCCGCGAGGTCCTTCTCGTTTTCCTGCGGGATCAACACCGTCTTGATGCCGGAGCGCAGGGCCGCGAGCAGTTTCTCCTTCAGGCCGCCGATGGCGGTGACCCGGCCGCGCAGGGTGATCTCGCCGGTCATGGCGATGTCCTTGCGGATCGGGATGCCGGTCAGCACCGAGACCATGGCCGTGACCATCGCCGCGCCGGCCGAGGGGCCGTCCTTCGGAGTGGCCCCGTCCGGCACGTGGACGTGGATGTCGGTCTTCTCGAACACCGGCGGCTTGACGCCGAACTGCAGAGAGCGGGCGCGGACATAGCTGGCCGCGGCCGAGATCGACTCCTTCATCACGTCCTTGAGGTTGCCGGTGACCGTCATGCGGCCCTTGCCCGGCATCTTCACGGCTTCGATGGTCAGGATGTCGCCGCCGAACTCGGTCCAGGCCAGGCCCGTGACGATGCCCACCTGATCCACCTCGTCGGTCTCGCCGTAGCGGTACTTGCGAACGCCGGCGTACTTGGCGAGGCGAGCGTCGTCGATGGTGATCGACTTGACGTTTTCACGCGCCAGGTCGCGCACCGTCTTGCGGGCCAGGCCGCCCAGTTCCCGCTCCAGCGACCGCACGCCGGCTTCCCGGGTGTAGTAGCGGATCAGGTCCTGGATCGCCTGGTCGGGCACGACGAATTCGGCGGCGCTCAGACCGTGGTCCTTCATCAGCTTCGGCAGCACGTGGCGCTTGGCGATCTCCACCTTCTCGGCCTCGGTGTAGCCGGGGATGCGGATGATCTCCATGCGGTCCAGCAGCGGCTGGGGCATGTTCAGGCTGTTGGCCGTGGTCACGAACATCACCTGCGACAGGTCGTAGTCGACCTCCAGGTAGTGGTCGTTGAACGCGCCGTTCTGCGCCGGGTCGAGCACCTCCAGCAGGGCCGAGGCCGGGTCGCCCCGGTAGTCCTGGCCCATCTTGTCGATCTCGTCGAACAGGAAGAACGGATCGACCGCCTTGGCCTTCTTCATCGACTGCACGACCTTGCCGGGCATGGAGCCGATGTAGGTGCGGCGGTGACCGCGGATCTCGGCCTCGTCCCGCACGCCGCCGAGCGACAGGCGCACGAACTCACGGCCGGTCGCCTTGGCGATCGACTTGCCGAGCGAGGTCTTGCCGACGCCGGGCGGGCCGACGAGGCAGAGGATCGGGCCCTTCAGCGAGTTGGTCCGCGATTGCACGGCCAGGTACTCGAGGATGCGCTCCTTCACCTTTTCCAGGCCGTAGTGGTCTTCGTCGAGGATGCGCTCGGCCTCAGCCACGTCGATCTTCTTGGCCTTGGCCTTGCCCCACGGGATCGACAGCAGCCAGTCGAGGTAGTTGCGCACCACCGTGCTCTCGGCCGACATCGGGCTCATGTTGCGCAGCTTCTTCAGTTCGCCCTCGGCCTTGGCCCGGGCTTCCTTGGAAAGCTTGGTCTTCTTGATGCGCTTCTCGAGCTCGATCAGCTCGTCGCGCTGATCGTCCTGCTCGCCCAGCTCGCGCTGGATCGCCTTCATCTGCTCGTTGAGGTAGTACTCGCGCTGGGTCTTCTCCATCTGGCGCTTCACGCGCGAGCGGATCTTCTTCTCGACCTGCAGCACGCTGATCTCGCCCTCCATCAGGGCGAAGACCTTCTCCAGACGCTTCACGACGTCGAAGATCTCGAGCAGTTGCTGCTTGTCGTTGATCTTCACCGACAGGTGCGCGGCGATGCTGTCGGCCAGCTTGCCGGCCTCGGCGATCGCGGGGATCGCGGCCAGGGCTTCCGGCGGCACCTTCTTGTTGAGCTTCACATAGCTCTCGAACTGCTCGACCACGGCGCGGCTCAGCGCCTCGGCCTCGTGGCCCGAGCCGTCGTCCTCGGCGATCGCCGAGATGTCCGCCTCATGGTAGAGGTCGCGGTCGGTGAAGCGCAGCACGGCGGCGCGCCCCTTGCCTTCCACCAGCACCTTCACCGTGCCGTCGGGCAGCTTCAGCAGTTGCAGCACCGTGGCGACCACGCCGACATCGAAGATGTCTTCCGGCGCGGGATCATCGTCGGCGGAATTCTTCTGGGTGACGAGCAGGATCTGCTTGTCGCCCTTCATCACCTCTTCAAGCGCCCGCACGGATTTGTCGCGCCCCACGAAGAGCGGCACCACCATGTGCGGAAACACCACGATGTCCCGTAGCGGCAACACCGGAAGCGTGCGGATATCCGACATTCTAATCACTCCTGGCCGCCAGATAAGGCCGGCCCCTTCGCGAGCCGTGGTCACTACAGACGATGCGCCTGAGTCGGACGGCCCGTCCGCCCGGCATTGGGCGGAACTCGATGTATAATGTGGATTGTTCGCCACGCCGTTCAAGCGACGCCGCCACGATGCGGCATGGGGCCGCGAAAACAGGGTTAAGCTAGAGAGGCTTGGTCGTCGCGGCGTGGCGCTCGGCACGGCTGTTGCCGAAACAAAGCTTGGCCTTGCACGATCCGCCCTCGCCCCACTGTGGCCGGGGCGACACGCCCTGCCCGCCCCTCACCCCTCGGGAGGCGCTTCGTCGGCCTCGCCTTCGGCCGCCGCGATGTTGCGCAGGGCGTCCTCGAAGGCCTCCGGCGGCTGGCCGCCCTGGATCAGATACTTCTGATTGACGATCACCGACGGCACCGCGGTGATGCCGGCGCGCCGCCATTCGCCCTCGGCGGCCCGCACCTCGGCGGCGTAGCGATTGTCGACCACCACCTCGCGCGCCGCCCAGGGATCGAGACCCGCCGCCTCGGCCGCCTCGACCAGGGTATCGACATCGCCCGGATCCTTGCCCTCGGTGAAATAGGCCTCGAACAGGGCGTGCTTCAGCGCCTGCTGACCGCCGCCGGCCAGGCCCGCCCAGTGCAGCAGGCGGTGCGCGTCGAAGGTGTTGTAGATGCGGCTGGCGTCGCTCATCGCCATCGTGAAACCGACCTCGGCCGCACGGGCCTTGATCATCGCCCGGTTCTGCGCCGACTGCTCGGGCGTCGAGCCGTACTTCCTGCCGATGTGCTCGACGATATTCTCGCCGCCGTCCGGCATCTCGGGATTGAGTTCGAAGGGCTGGAAGTGGATTTCCGCCTCGATCTCGCCGTCCAGCCGCCGCAGCGCCTCCTCCAGCCCGCCCAGGCCGATGACGCACCAGGGGCAGGCGATGTCGGAGACGAAGTCGATACGCAGGGTCTTGGCGGTCATGGAAGCCTCGAAGCACTCGGAACGAGCGCTATAGCACTAAGGTGCGCCCGTGGCGGCCTGGCCGCCTTGCTGGAGAGCGGGCGTGTAGTCCGTCGGGGACGCCCCGCGCCGGAGCTTCGCGATATACTCAAGCTCGCCCTTGGCACCCGCATGGTCGGGCTCCAGCACCAAGGCTTCCTTATAGGCGGCTTCCGCCTCGTCCAGCCGGTTGAGCTCGATCAGCACGAAGCCCCGGGTTCGGGTGATCAGGGCCTTGCCGTGGAAATCCAATCCATCGTGATTGGCCGCGATGGCGCTGTCGACGGCGACCAAGGCGTCGTCGAACCGCTTGATGGCGGCCAGCGCCTGCCCCTTCTCGCTGGCGAGCAGAAAGTTGTCGGGCTGCAGCGCCAAGCCCTTGTCCAGCCAGCCGATGGCGCCCCGGAAATCACGATCCTCCACCGCGAATGAGCCCAGCATCATCGCGGCGAGGCCATAGGTGTTGTCCACCACGATGGCCCGCTTCTTCGGTCCGCCCTTGTCCTGCGCCGCGACCTCCCCCATCAGGGCTCCGAGGGCCTGAGCCCCGCCTCCTCCTCCGTCTTGACGCAGCACGATGGTGTCGCCGACGACTTCGCGACGCGGATAGCTCGCGGGCGCGTGGGCCATGACCGTCTCGAGCTTCGGCCGGTTCTCCTGACGAGCGGCGAAGCCGCCTTCCAGGGCCGCCCGCACGACCTTCTGGTCGGCCTGCTCCTGCGGCGACGCCTTGTACGCCTGTGCATGCGCGACGCCGCCGGGGCCGGACACCATCGCCGCGACGGCCAGGGCCGCCAGCCTCCTACGCCACATGATCCCCCCCATTCAGCCCGTCAGGATTGTCGCAGGCGCTTCGGCCGTTGTCATGCGCGGCGGCGTGAAAACAGCTGCGCCGCCCTGCCGTCCGATCCAGCGGACGATCGATGGGCGGCGCAGTGTTCCGGGGAGGAACCTCGGACCGGCGGCGGACCGCCGCCCATGGACATCTAGAACGCGGCCTTCAGCGTGACGCCGTAGGTGCGCGGGTCGCCGGGCTGGCCGGCGATCAGGCCGGTGTTGCTCGGGCCGACGGCCAGCAGCTCCATGTAATCCTGGTCGAAGGCGTTACGCACCCAGCCGAACAGGTTCAGCCCGTCAAGCGTGCGGAAGCCGAAGCGGAAGTTCGAGAGGGTGTAACCGTCCACCCAGGTGTAGGCCGAGGGCGACGGGTTCGACGAGAAGTCCGAGCGATAGTTGCCGTCATAGCCGATGTAGACCTCCCCTTCCCGCGACAGGAAGGTCGTCGGCAGGTTGGCCTCGGCGCCGAACGACGCCGCCCACTTCGAGACGCCGGGCAGGCGCTGGCCGGAGATGTCGCAGTTGGCCGGGCTCAGGCCGCCGGGCGTGCCCGGGGCGCTCGCAACTTGACCGGCGCCCACGGTCGTGCCGCCCGAGAGCTCCGGCGGGCACGGCGCGTCGACGAACTTCAGGTATTTGGCGTCGGTGTAGGCGCCGTTGACATAGGCGCTGAAGCGCGAGTTCGGACGCACGGAGAAATCGAACTCGAAGCCCTGGGTGCGCACCTTGCCGGCGTTGGCGAGGTAGCCGCGCAGGACGCCGAGCTGCCCGTTGGTCACGGTCGCCTGATAGTCCTTGATGTCGGTGCGGAAGGCCGAGAGGTTCAGCGTCGCGCGGCGCTCCCAGAACTGGGTCTTCAGGCCGGCTTCGAAGTGGTTCACGTCCTCCGGCTTGATCGTGCCGGCGGAGGCGAGCGGATTGCCCGCCGCGTCGGTCGGCAGGCCGTTCTGGTTGATGCCGCCCGATTTGAAGCTCTTGGCGTAGGTCGCGTAGGCGTGGACGTCGGGGTTGATGTCGTAGCTGGCGGTGAAGTCGCCGCTGATGTTGGTGTCGTTGAAGCTCGGGGCGCTGAGCTGCGGGGTGAACACCGCCAGTTGCGCCGCCCGCACCGCGCCGGCGGCGCCGAGCAGGACCGGATCGCCCGCGCCGTCGAAGACCAGGCGTTGATAGTAGCCCGACTTCTCGTCGTAGTTCAGCCGCAGGCCGGGCTGCAGGGTAAGACGGTCGGTCGCCTTCCAGCTCAGCTGGCCGAAGATGGCGTAGCTGGTCGCCTCCAGCCATTGCGTGTTCTTGGCCACCAGGCCGTTCAGCACGCTCGGGTCGTTGGACAGGACGTTGCTGGGCGTGATGTTCCACTTGCTGGACGCCGGGCCCTGTTCCTCGGTCCCCTGGGTGTCGACGCGCTGCTTGAAGGCGAAGGCGCCGACCACATAGTCATAACGCTCGCCCTCGTAGTTGTAGCGCAGCTCGGCGGAGTACTGGTCCTGCTGCGAGGGGTTCTGCGACTTCGAGACGATCGACAGGCCCAGGAAGTCCCGGTCGTTCTCCGGCTGCCAGTCCCAGAAGCGCCAGGCGGTGACGCCGGTCAGGGTTCCCCCGCCGACATTCCACACCGCGCGGGCCGAAACGCCGCCGATCTTGTTGCCGGCGTTCAGGTTGGCGTCGACGTCGGTGACCCGGTCGTAGGGATTGGTGCTGGCCACCGTGTAGCCCTGCGCGGCAGCCAGGGCGGCGTACTGGCGATTCAACGGGCGCTGCGTGGCCCCGGTGCGCACGTAGATCTGGGCGCAGCATTCGGCGTCCTGCGCGCTGTAGTCGGCGGCCAGCGTCACCGCGAGGTCGTCGCTCGGCTTGTAGAGCAGCTGGGCGCGGATGCCGAGGTTGTCCTGGCCGTTCACATGCTGACGGCTCGTGACGTTGTAGATCGCGCCCTGGCGGCTGGTGGACGATAGCGCGATGCGCGCGGCGATGGTCTCCGTCAGCGGACCGGAGACGGCGGCCTTCAACTGCTTGAACTGATAGTCGCCCACCGAGACCTCGGCCTTGCCCTCGAAATCGAAGGTCGGCTGGTTGGTGGTGATGTTCACCGCGCCGGCGGTGGTGTTCTTGCCGTAGAGCGTGCCCTGCGGCCCGCGCAGCACCTCGATCTGCGCCACGTCGAGGAAGTCGAACGTCGCCGTCGCCACCCGCGAGTGATAGACGTCGTCGATGTAGAACCCGACGCCCTGCTCGAAGCCGTCGCTGGTCAGGCCGAACGGCACGCCGAGGCCGCGGATGTTCACCGCCGTGTTGCGCGGGTTCGACGAATAGAACTGGATGGTCGGCGCCAGCTGCTGCAGGCGGCCGACGTTGAAGGCGCCCGTGGCGTCGATCTTTTCCCCCCCCACGACCGTGATGGCCACCGGCACTTCCTGAGCGCTTTCCTCACGGCGGCGCGAGGTCACGATCAACGTGTCGACCGTGCCGGGCTGGTCGTCGGCGGCGGCTTCGACGGCGGCGTCGGCCGCGGCGGCGACTTCCGCGCCGAACGCGACGCCGGCCGCGGAAGACAGAAGAACGCCGAGAAGCGCGGCGCGCGCGGCGGTGCGGCGTTGGTTGGCCGAAAGTCGGAAGGTCACTGCTAGCCCCGTTGTTCTGCGAGTGCGCTCGTTGGCGCGTCATCAGGGATAGCTATAATTCCTATCGGCTAAATCTAGTTTGATTGCCGACATCCGCAGATTTTCTGCAGCCTTGGCAATTCGTCCATGTTCGTCAGAGGCTTGCGGAGATCGACGGCAAGAAAAAGGCCGGCTGGGCGAACCCAGCCGGCCTGATTTCAGAGCTGCGAGACGGCTTAGGCGGAGGCCTTACCGTCGCCGGCCGACTTGGCTTTCTCGGCGTAGATCAGCAGCGGCTGCGCCCGGCCCTCGATGACCTCGGCGTTGACCACCACTTCCTCGACGCCGTCGAAGGTCGGCAGTTCGAACATGGTCTCCAGCAGGATGCCTTCCATGATCGAGCGCAGGCCCCGCGCGCCGGTCTTACGGGCGATGGCCTTGCGGGCGATGGCGCCCAGGGCGTCGTCCGTGAAGGTCAGGCCGACGTTCTCCATGTCGAACAGGCGGGCGTATTGCTTCACCAGCGCGTTCTTCGGCTCGGTGAGGATCTTCACCAGCGCCGTCTCGTCCAGGTCTTCCAGGGTGGCGATCACCGGCAGACGGCCGATGAATTCCGGGATCAGGCCGAACTTCAGCATATCCTCGGGCTCGACCAGCCGCAGCAGTTCACCCGTCCGGCGCTCCTCGGGATCGGCCACCTTGGCGCCGAAGCCGATCGAGGTGCCCTGCCCGCGCATGGAGATGATCTTCTCCAGGCCCGCGAAGGCGCCGCCGACGATGAACAGGATGTTGGTGGTGTCGACCTGCAGGAACTCCTGCTGCGGATGCTTGCGCCCGCCCTGCGGCGGCACGGAGGCGACGGTGCCTTCCATGATCTTCAGCAACGCCTGCTGCACGCCTTCGCCCGACACGTCGCGGGTGATCGACGGATTGTCGGACTTGCGGCTGATCTTGTCGATTTCGTCGATGTAGACGATGCCGCGCTGAGCCCGCTCGACGTTGTAGTCGGCGGCCTGCAGCAGCTTCAGCACGATGTTCTCGACATCCTCGCCGACGTAACCGGCTTCGGTCAGCGTCGTGGCGTCGGCCATGGTGAAGGGCACGTCGATGATGCGCGCCAGGGTCTGGGCCAGCAGGGTCTTACCCGAGCCGGTCGGACCGACGAGCATGATGTTGGACTTGGCCAGCTCGACGTCGTTGTTCTTCTGAGCGTGGTTCAGGCGCTTGTAGTGGTTGTGCACCGCCACCGCGAGGACCTTCTTGGCGTGGTCCTGGCCGATCACGTAGTCGTCGAGGACTTCGCGAATCTCCTTGGGGGTCGGCACGCCGTCCTTGGACGTCTTGAAGGAGATCTTGTGCTCCTCCCGGATGATGTCCATGCACAGCTCGACGCATTCATCGCAGATGAACACGGTGGGCCCGGCGATCAGCTTGCGCACCTCATGCTGGCTCTTTCCGCAGAAGGAGCAGTAGAGGGTGCTCTTGGTGTCGCCACTGGCGGCCTTGGTCATATCGCCTCTCACGCTGCGCAGCGGCCCGGCTTTCGCCCTGCTGCTGCTTGACCCGACGGACGCTCCTGCGACCGGTTTTGCAGGATACCTAGCGGGTCTTGTCTAATCCTTGACATTCCCCGATCCGCCCCGGGACCACAAGCTTTGCCTGTGCTTTTTACGGCGGATCGCGACAGGACGCCTCACCGGCGGGCGCCAAGTCATCGTTGGCTTCTTAGATAAGTCCGTGACGAAGCGGGACAAGACGCCGCGTCTTTGAGGCGAAACGGCGCAGGTTTCCCACACGTTCCTCAACGTGAGGCCGAGACGGCGGCGCGCGGTTCTGGCAAGGAGCGACGGATGACGAAGGGCGAATCTTCCGCCTGGATGGACGAGATGACGAGACGACCCCACAGCCGGCGCACGGGATTCTCCGGCCCGGCCTCCGTGACGCCCGAGCCGCTGCCCGAGGACACCATCGTCGCCTTCGATTTCGACGGCACCCTGACCACCCACGACAGCTTCACCGCCTTCCTGAAATGGCGCGCCGGCCCGGTCCGCTACGCCCTGGGCCTCGCGCGCCTCGCCCCCGCGGTCACGGCCTACCTCGTGCATCACAACCGGGGGACGCTGAAGGCCGCCGCCGCCCGCGAGTTCCTGCGCGGCGCGACCCGAGCGGAGCTTGAGGAAGACGCCCGCCGCTTCGCCAAGGAACAGGCCCCCGCCCTGCTGCGGCCAGACGCCGTGGCCACCTGGAGGCACTGGCGCGCCCAAGGCGCCAAGCTGGTGATCGTCACCGCCTCGCCCGACTTCCTGGTCGCCCCCTTCGCGCGTGGCCTTGGGGCCGACACCCTGCTGGGCTCGGCCCTGGCCTTCGACGACGCCGGCCGCGCCACCGGCGCCCTCTTCGGCCCCAACTGCCGGGGCAAGGAGAAGGTGCTGCGCCTGCAGAGCGAATTCGGCCCCAACGTGCGCCTGGCCGCCGCCTACGGCGACACTTCCGGCGACCGCGACATGCTGAAGATCGCCGACGAGAAGGGCTATCGGGTGTTCAGGGCCAAGCCGGCCTGAGGGGATTGGCGGCGTCTCCGGCGCAGGAATCTCGAAGACCGCCTCCCTCGGCCTTGTGCCGAGGGGCCCTGTCAACGGCGACGCTGCGCCTCTCGAACGGCCTTAGCAGCGGCGGACACAGGGGTCCTCGGCACAAGGCCGAGGAAGGCGGATTGTAAGCTTCAGCTACTTGAGCGCCCCCTCGAAGAACGTACCGATCAGGCTCGCCGCCCGCGCATGGGTCGCCTCGCGCTGGGCGTCCGGTTCCTTGCAGAGGTCGGCGTAGCGGGCGCGGCCGGCGGCGGTGCAGACCTGCAGGAAATCGTTGTGGGCCACGCCGGGCAGCAGCTGTAGCTGCGCGCCCTCCACGCTCTGGGCGATCCGCGCGGCGTTATCGTCGGGCTTCACCGTGACGTCGGCGTCACCCGCGACCACCAGCATGGGCAGGCTCGGGATTTCCGCCGTCAGATCGAAGGCGGGCAGGACGGCGGGCGCGATCAGGGCGAAGGCGGCGATGCGACCATCGCCGCCCGGTCCCATCTGGCGGATACGGTCCATCATATCGCTGTAGGAGGCGTCGGGACCGGCGCTCGTGGCGAGCGCCGAAAGATCAAGCCGAACGCCCGCCAGTTGCAGGGCGGTGGCCCCGCCGAGCGAGTAGCCGACAAGGCCGATGCGCTTGCGATCGATCCGTTGGCTCAGGACAGGGTCGGCCAGGGCGCCGCTGATCGCCGCCGAGATATCGTTGGGGCGCAGATACCAATCTCTCGCGCCTGAGTCCGTCGCCCGCTCGCCGCCGCTGGCGCCGGGATGGTCGACGGCGATGACGACGTAACCCCGCTTCGCCAGTTCCGATCCCAGCCACCCGTACTGCAGCGCCGTGCCGCCCGAGCCGTGCGACAGGACGATCAGCGGATGCTTGCCGCCTTTCGCCCAGGCCGCTTCGGGCGCGGCGAGGCCGCCGCTGAAAGTCTCGGCGCCGGGCGGGCCGATGGTGATGGGCTTTTCCACGACGCCGGCGGCGGCCGGATACCAGACCACCGCCCGCACCTGGGCGCGGCCCAGGTAATCGCGCGACGCCGCGCTGGCGTCGGGGAAGACGCGCCAGGTCTGGCCAGCCTTTCCCGTCGCAGGGGGACCGGCCTCAGCCGCGGATGAGAAAATCAGGGCCGCGGTGAGCGCGGCCCCGAGCGCAATCCTAGGCGCTGGCTTCCGAGGCTTCGCGGGTCTCGTACACATGGTCGACGATGCCCCAGGCCTTGGCTTCCTCGGCGGTCATGAAGTGGTCGCGGTCCAGCGTGCGCTCAACCTCTTCATAGGTGCGGCCGGTATGCTTGACGTAGATCTCGTTCAGGCGGCGCTTGGTCTTGATGATGTCCTGGGCGTGGCGCTCGATGTCCGAGGCCTGGCCGCGGAAGCCGCCCGAGGGCTGGTGCACCATGATGCTGGCGTTCGGCAGGGCGATGCGCTGGCCGGCGGCGCCGGCGGTGAGGATCAGCGAACCGGCCGAGGCGGCCATGCCCATGCACACCGTCGAGACCGGGCTCTTGATGTATTGCATGGTGTCGTAGATCGCGAGCGCCGAGGTCACCTGGCCGCCCGGCGAGTTGATGTACATGGCGATCTCCTTCTTGGGGTTCTCGGACTCCAGGAAGAGAAGCTGGGCGCAGATCAGGCTGGCCATGCCGTCCTCGAACGGGCCGGTCAGGAAGATGATCCGCTCCTTCAGCAGCCGCGAGAAGATGTCGTAGGCGCGCTCGCCGCGGCTGGTCTGCTCCACCACCATCGGCACAAGGCTCATGGCGGTGTTCATGGCGGTCATCGGATCAAGCATGAAATTGGCTTTCGTTTAGTCGCTGCACGGCAGGCGCGAATCGTCGACGCCGTCCCCTTCGCCCTCGGATATCGGGCGTGGGTTAAGAGGATGCAAGTGAGGTGAGCGGCCTACACAACGAAGCGCAACCCACAAACGCTCGTCATGCTGAGTAGCGACCGGCGGTCGCGTGTCGAAGCACGCAAGGCGGCGTCGCAGTGCGTCCTTCGACACGGCCGCTGCGCGGCCTACTCAGGATGACGAAAGCCTCTGAAACAAAAAGGGCGGCGCATCGCTGCGCCGCCCCCTTCATTCGCCTCGAAGGCGTCAGGCTCAGTAGCCTTCCGGCACTTCGTCGTCGGCCAGGAGCTCGTCCTTGGTGACGGTTTTGTCCTCGATCTTGGCCTGGTTGAAGATCAGGTCGACGACCTTGTCCTCATACAGCGGCGCGCGCAGCGAGGCCTGCAGGTCCGGGCGCTGGCGATACATGTCGAACACCTGCTGGGCCTGGGCGCCGTACTGCATCACCTCGCGGCGGATGGCGTCGGTCAGTTCCTGGTCGGTGACCTGCACGTCGTTCTTGCGGCCGATCTCGGCCAGCACGAGGCCCAGGCGCACGCGGCGCTCGGCGATCTTGCGATACTCGCCCTGCAGCTGCTCATCGCTCTTGCCGGCGTCTTCTTCCGGCAGGCCGCCGCGGGCCTTGTCCTGCTCGACCTGCTGCCAGATGCCGGCGAACTCGGCGTCCACCATCTTGGGCGGCAGGGCGAAGTCGTGCTTCTCGTCGAGGATGTCCAGCAGGGCGCGCTTCAGCTTGAAGCGCGACGAGGCGGCGTAGCGCTGCTCGATGTTCGAGCGCAGGGCGTCCTTCAGGCCGGCCAGGTCCGACAGGCCCAGGCGCTGGGCCAGCTCGTCGTTGGCCTCGGCGTCCTGCGGCGCGCGGACTTCCTTGACGTTGACGGTGAACTCGGCGGCCTTACCGGCCAGGTGCGCGGCCTGATACTCGTCGGGGAAGTTCACCTTCACCACGACCTCGTCGCCCGGCTTAGCGCCGACCAGCTGCTCTTCGAAGCCGGGGATGAACTGGCCCGAGCCGAGGGTCAGCTCGGCGTCTTCCGCCGCACCGCCTTCGAAGGCTTCGCCGTCAATGCGGCCCAGGAAGTCGATCAGCAGCTGATCGCCGTCCTTGGCCTTCTGGCTCTTGCCGGTGCGCGGGGCGAAGGTGCGGGCCTGCTTGGCCAGCTCGGCGACGGCCTCGTCGACTTCTTCCTCACCCGGGGTGAACACCGGGCGGCTCAGCGACAGGGTCTTCGGATCGACCGGCTCGAAGTCCGGCATCACCTCGACCGAAAGGTCGTACGACAGGTCGACGCCGCCGTTCAGCACCTTCTCGATGTCCGAGGTCGGGTTCAGCTCGGGCTGGCCGGCCGGGCGCAGGTTGTTGTCGGCGAGGACCTTCTGGCTCGACTCGTCGATGGTTTCCTGCAGCACTTCGCTCATCAGCGCCTTGCCGTGAACGCGGCGCACGTGGGCCGGCGGCACCTTGCCCGGGCGGAATCCCTTGACCTGCATCTTGGGGGCCAGCTCGGCGATGCGGATTTCCAGCTTTTCGGCCAGGTCGTCCGCGGGCACGGTCACGCCGTAAACGCGGCTCAGGCCTTCGCCAGACTTTTCAACGATCTGCAGGGACATTTATCATCCTCGGACCGGGCCTTCGTCGGGCCGCGCCATCCGCCTTCGCCATAGGGTCTTGAGCCCGCCGCAGCAGGCCCGGAAAAAACGAGGCGCCCTTATGTCACGGCGCCCGCCCGGCGCCAAACCGAAAGACGGCCGGCGCGATTTGGTGCGGATGAGAGGACTCGAACCTCCACGCCTCTCGGCGCTGGAACCTAAATCCAGTGCGTCTACCAGTTCCGCCACATCCGCGTGCCCGTGCCGTAAGGGCTTTCGGTGGCCGGGGTCAAGGCGGCCGTCTTCCGGATGGCCGCCGACGCGGCTGGGCCGATGGCTTCGTCTACCAGGTCTGCATGTCTCGGGCGCAGGCGTCGCACATGCCGAAGCTCACGACCGGCGCCCCGCCGCAAAGGCAGCGCCCTCGTTTGAGCCGTAGCTGCAGCAGCAACCGCCGCCACCACGACACGCGCGAACGGATTTGAACATCCGTTTTCATTGAACGCCCTCCCCAGAGCTGGGGCGACGCTATCGCAACCTATGCGTGACGGAAAGATGAAGCTTTCGACTTCCGCTTGTCTGCGTCGAGCCGCCGCATGGAAGCCGGCTTTCCCGCGCCGGGGCCTCGGATCAGACCGGCGGCCTCAGAGCTTGCGAACGAACTCCGCGCGCAGCACCAGTCCCTTGATGCCGTCGAAGCGGCAATCGATCTCCTGGTCGTCGCCCGTCAGTCTGATCGACCGGATCACCGTGCCGCGCTTCAAGGTCTGGCCGGCGCCCTTCACGGTAAGGTCCTTGATCAAGGTCACCCGGTCGCCGTCGGCAAGCAGGTTGCCGGCGGAGTCCCGCACCTCGACGGCGCTGGCCGCCATGGCGGCCTGGGCCGAGGCGGCCGCTTCGGCGGGGCTGATCCACTCGCCCGTGGCTTCGTCGTAGATGTAGTCGTCGCTGTCGCTCATGCAGAGGCTCTACGGCGCGGGAGCCGCCATGGCTAGGGGCGTAGCGGCGCCTCGGGCTGGCAGCCCAAGGCCAACTCGCTGTGCGTCGGCCTCACATCGCCGATCAGGCACCCCGCGACGATCAGGGCCCAGAGCAGCGTCACGGCGAGCAGGTCGTTGGGCTGGATGGGTCTCGACATGGTCGCAGAGGCCACGATTGGCGCCGGCTCCACAATCGAATAGGACGCAGGGCCTGTGAGGTGAGATCACATGCCACGCCGCGCCCTGCCGCCCCTCGCCGCCCTGCGCGCCTTCGAGGCCTTCGCGCGGCACGGCTCCATGACCCTGGCGGCCGAGGAGCTGCTGGTCACCCACGGCGCGGTCAGCCGCCAGGTGCGCGGTCTGGAGGACTGCCTCGGGGTCGCCCTGGTCGCCGGGCCGCGCCACGCCCTTCACCTCACCGAGGCCGGCCGCCAACTCGCATCGGGCCTGTCGACGGCCTTCGACCTGATCGCCGGCGCCCTGCCCGGCGCCGGACCGGCCGAGGAACTGGTCATCTCGTGCTTCGGCACCCTGGCGATGAAGTGGCTTATCCCCCGCCTGCCGGGCTTTCTGGAGCGCCATCCCGGCCGCCGGGTGCGGATCGTCGAGGATCACGGCCCCGTCGACTTCAGCCGGGGGATCGACGCGGCCATCCGCATCGACACGGGCGAGCGCACGCCTTACCGCGTCGTGCCATTCATGGATCACGCTCACGGCCCGGTGCTGTCGCCCGCCCTGCTGGCGGAGATCGGCGACGATCCCAGGCGGGCGCTCGCCCTGCCCCGCCTCTATAGCGAGACCTTCCCCCAGGCCTTCAGCGAATGGGCCGCCCGCGCGGGCGTCGATCTGCCGCCCGCCTCGCTGGAGCGCGGCTTCGAGCATAACACCTACATGATCGAGGCCGCCGCCGCGGGGCTGGGCGTCGCCGCCGCGCCCTGGGCCTTCGTCTGTCACGATATCGAGCGCGGCCGCCTCGTCGCGCCCCTCGGGTTCGAGCCCGTGCCGGCGCGATACGTCTATCTACGCCCCCGCCTGGGCGACAATCCGATAGCCGAGGCCTTCGGCGCCTGGCTGCGGCAGGAGGGCGCGGCCAGCCCCGCCCCGCCGCCGCCTCAGGCCGTCTTCGCCGCCACCGCCGCGCGGTAAGCCTCGGTCAGCTCGGCGAAGACCGAGCGCTCGGGCTTGGGCGCGCCCATGTGGATGTGACGCAGCTCGGCCATGAAGGCCTCCCACAGCGGCGGGCCGCCCTCCTCCAGCAGCTGGGCGCGGATCGCCAGCTCGGGCGCGGCCACGGTGTGCCGTCGCCCCCAGGCGCCCATGTGCGCCAGCAGCGGCACGAGCCGGATCGAAGGCTCGGTCAGGCTGTAGATCACGCCCTGGCGATGCGACGGGTCCCGCGCGCGGCTCAGAAGGCCGCCGGCGACCAGCCGCTTCAGGCGATCGGCCAGAATGTTGGAGGCGATGCCTTCCTCGGACTGGGTCAGCAGTTCGCGATAGCGCCGGCGATTGCCGAACATCAGGTCGCGGATGACCAGCAGGCTCCAGCGGTCGCCCAGCATTTCCAGCGTCAGATTGATCGGACAGCCGGAACGGAACTCGCTCTCCAACGCCATGCTCTTCCCAAACGCCGCTTTCGCCGGGCGCGGCCTTGCCGCCAGCCGACACCCGAGTTATTCCACAACTGCTTGCGCTGTGCAATCAGATGGAGACGTTCGGATGGCCCTGGAACTCTTCGCCCACCCTTTCTCGTCCTACTGTCAGAAGGCGTTGATCGCGTTCTATGAGAACGAGATCCCGTTCGAGTACCGGGTGCTCGGGCCCGATCCGGAGATCGGCGAGCGGTTCGCCAAGCTCTGGCCGATCAAGCGCTTTCCGATCCTGGTCGACGAAGGGCGCACCATCCTCGAGGCCAGCATCATCATCGAGCACCTCGCCGTGCATCACCCGGGGCCGGTGAAGCTGATCCCCGAGGACGCCGACGAGGCGATCGAAGCCCGCATGATGGACCGGTTTTTCGACAACTACGTAAACAGCCCGCAGCAGCGGATCGTGTTCAATTCTCTGCGCCCCGAGGCCGACCGCGACCCATACGGCAACGCGGAAGCCCGCAAGATGCTGGAGACCTCATACGCCTGGCTCGACGAGGTGATGGCCTATCGCAAGTGGGCGTCGGGCGGCTCCTTCAGCCTGGCCGACTGCGCAGCGGCCCCGGCCCTGTTCTACGCCGACTGGACCCACGCGATCCCCGAGGAATTCGCCAACGTCCACGCCTACCGCCGCCGCCTGCTGGCCCGCCCCTCCTTCGACCGCTGCGTCGAGGAAGGCCGCCCCTTCCGGTCGTATTTCCCGCTCGGCGCGCCGGATCGGGATTAGGCCGCGTGTCGCGAGGATTTCACGCTCGGTCATCATGCAGCCGCCTCAGCACCGCCGGCGCCAAGTCCGGCAGGTCCTCCGCGATCAGGCCCGGCCCAAAGCCGGCGGCCGCTTCGGCATGGATCCAGGCCGCCGCGCAGGCGGCCTCGAAGCTCGGCATCCCCTGGGCGATCAGCCCGGCGATAAAGCCGGCCAGCACGTCGCCTGAGCCGGCCGTCGCCAGCCAGGGCGAGCCGTTCAACGATACGGCCGCGCGGCCGTCCGGCGCGGCGACCACCGTGTCCGGCCCTTTCAGCAGCACCGTCACCTCGGCCGCCCTGGCGGCCTGACGCGCGGCGGTGATCCGCTCGGGCGCGCTCGCCAGCAGGCCGGGGAAGACGCGTTCGAACTCGCCCTCGTGCGGCGTCAGCACATCGTCGCGATCGAGCGCGGCGAACAGGGTCTCGGGCTCGGCCTGGAAACTGGTGAAGACGTCGGCGTCGACCACCAGGGCCGCGCCGGTCCGCGCCAGGGCCAGCAGGCGATTGCGGGTCGCCTCCCCCACCCCGGCGGCGGGACCGATGACCGCGGCGTCGGCGCGTTCGGCCGCGGCGCTCAGGGCCGCGTCGTCCCCGATCGGCCGCAACATCACCGCCTCCAGATGGGCGGCGTTGACCGCCAGGGCGTCCGGCGGCGACAGCAGGGTGACGACCCCCGCCCCGATGCGCAGTCCCGCGCGCGCCGAAAGCCGCGCCGCCCCCGTGGTCCACGGCCCGCCGCTGACCACCACGAGGCGACCGCGCCGATGCTTGTGGGCGTCGGTCTTGGGCCAGGGCATGGCGTGGCCCCACAGCGCCGGTCGGTTGCACCAGAGCTGGACCTCGCCCTCCGAGGGCGGCAAGCCGATGTCGGCGACCACCACCTCGCCGCAGGCCGCTCGGCCCCGCGCCAGCACATGGGCCAATTTGCGACTGTGGAAGGTGACCGTCAGGGCGGCGCTCATCGCCAAGCCGCCGCGCACCGGCGCCCCGGTGTCGGCCGACAGCCCGCTCGGCGTGTCGACCGCGACGATCCGCGAGCCCTGCCCGGCCATCGCCACGGCCAGTTCGGCGGCCGCGCCCTCCAGCGGACGGGAAAGCCCGGTTCCGAAGAGGGCGTCGATATAGAGCGAGGCCGGCGTCAGCCCGGGGTTCAGCGGATGGACCTCGCCGCGCCAGCGCCCCGCCGCCCAGCGCGCCTCGGGCGTCGAGGGCGGCGCCAGGGCCTCGACCCGAACCGGCCAGCCGCGCCGCCTCAGATGCCGTGCGATCACATAGCCGTCGCCGCCGTTGTTGCCCGGCCCGCACCAGACCACGCACGGCCGGCGCGACCAGCGCGCCCGCACCGCCTCGGCGGCGGCCGCGCCCGCCCGCTCCATCAACTCCGTCGCCGCCGTTCCAGCCGCGATCGCCCGCTGCTCGGCGGCGATCGTTTCGGCGGCGGTGAGGATGGCGAGCGGCATGTGGGATTTGTCGCAAACCCGCCGCGCGCCGTCACGTCCTTGCGCCGCCGCAAAAGTCAGCAGCTCGCCGCCCGAAGCCGTCGGGGCCGAATCCGGCCCTTCGCCGAAATCCCGCCGTTTTCGTGATTCCGTCGCCGGAACTGACGCCGGCCATGCGCGAGGCCGCGCTGGGCCGTCGATTTGCCCACCGCGTCGGGGGCAAATCGGCCACTTTGTCGATTTGCGCGCTTTTTGGGCGACGAGTGCTCAATTTTAAGGCGCCAGCCACGAAAGCGAGGCATTGGCAGACCCCGATCCGTTGTGCGACTTGTCCCGCCGCGCGGGGGCGTGCTCCTTCCCCCGCGACCGCGCCGCGACAGGCTCGTCGCGCGGTTGTTCGAACGCCTCCCGAGGATCTGATCCAGGCATGAAAAAGATCGAAGCGGTCATCAAGCCGTTCAAGCTCGACGAGGTGAAGGAAGCCCTGCAGGAACTGGGCGTTCAGGGCATGACAGTGCTGGAGGCCAAGGGCTACGGCCGTCAGAAGGGGCAGACGGAACTCTACCGCGGCGCCGAGTACGTCGTGGACTTCCTGCCCAAGATCAAAATCGAAGTGGTGGTGGCCGACGATCAGCTCGCCGGCGCCATCGAAGCCATCAGCCAGGCCGCCCGCACGGGCCGCATCGGCGACGGCAAGGTTTTCGTGTCGGAGATCACCGAGGTGATCCGCATCCGCACGGGGGAAAGCGGCGCGTCGGCCATCTAGGCCAGCGCGTTCAACGACTTAAGGCGATAAGGGGATAAATCCAATGGCCACCGCTAAAGACATCCAGGCTCTGATCAAGGAAAAGGACGTCAAGTACGTCGACGTCCGCTTCACCGACGTGCGCGGCAAGCTGCAGCACGTGACCTTCGACATCGACCTGGTCGACGACGAGTTCCTGACCGACGGCACCATGTTCGACGGCTCGTCGATCGCCGGCTGGAAGGCCATCAACGAAAGCGACATGAAGCTGCGTCCGGACCTGGACAGCGCCTACATCGACCCCTTCTACCAACAGACCACGCTGTGCCTGCACTGCGATATCGTGAACCCGGACTCGGGCACGCCCTACAACCGCGACCCGCGCTCGATGGCCAAGGCGGCCCTCAACTTCGTCAAGTCGACGGGCATCGGCGACACCGTCTACTTCGGCCCGGAAGCCGAGTTCTTCATCTTCGACGACGTGAAGTGGTCCACCCAGCCGCACAACACCGGCTATTCGTACGACTCCACCGAACTGCCGATCAACGGCGCCAAGGACTATCCTGAAGGCAACATGGGCCACCGTCCGGGTCCGAAGGGCGGCTACTTCCCGGTCAACCCGGTCGACAGCGCTCAGGACCTGCGCGGTGAAATGCTCGCCGTCATGGGCGAACTCGGCATGAAGCCGGAAAAGCACCACCACGAGGTGGCGCCGGCCCAGCACGAACTCGGCCTGAAGTTCGACACCATGATCGTCATGGCCGACCGCCTGCAGATGTATAAGTACGTCATCCACAACGTGGCGGCGGCCTACGGCAAGACGGCCACCTTCATGGCCAAGCCGATGTTCGCCGACAACGGCTCGGGCATGCACGTGCACCAGTCGATCTGGGGCGACGGCAAGCCGCTGTTCGCCGGCGACAAGTACGCCGGCCTGTCGGACATGTGCCTGTGGTACATCGGCGGCATCATCAAGCACGCCAAGGCCATCAACGCCTTCTCGAACTCGACCACCAACAGCTACAAGCGCCTCGTGCCAGGCTACGAAGCCCCGGTGAAGCTGGCCTATTCGGCCCGCAACCGCTCGGCCTCGATCCGCATCCCGCACGTCGACAGCCCGAAGGCCAAGCGTCTGGAAGCCCGCTTCCCCGACCCCATGGGCAACCCCTACCTGACCTTCACCGCCCTGCTGATGGCCGGCATCGACGGCATCATCAACAAGATCGATCCGGGCGGTCCGGCCGACAAGAACCTCTACGACCTGCCCCCGCGCGAGCAGAAGAAGGTGCCGGAAGTCTGCGGTTCGCTGCGCGAAGCCCTCGAAGCCCTCGACAAGGACCGCGCCTTCCTCAAGGCCGGCGGCGTCATGGATGACGACTTCATCGACAGCTACATCGAGCTGAAGATGGAAGAGGTGATGCGCCTGCAACTGCACCCGCACCCGGTCGAATTCGACATGTACTACAAGTGCTAAGCCGCAAAGCTTAGGACGAAGGAACGAGGCCGCCGGAGCGATCCGGCGGCCTTTTTCCTTGGCGGCGGCCGGCGGTGCGTTTCCTCTGTCGCCCGCGCAAGCTCATGCTACATATCCGGCGATAGTCGGAGACGCATTGCATGTTTCGAATTCTCGGCGGGGTCGGTCTGGCCGCAACGGCCGTTCTGGCGCACGCCGCCACCCCTGCGGCCCCGCCGCCGCCGACCCGCGCGGTTCCGGCCGCCGATGTGATCCAGGGCGTCAGCGTCGCCGACCCGTACCGCTGGCTGGAGGACGCCGAGGATCCGGCGGTGAAGGCCTGGAGCGACGCGCAGAACGCCCGCACCCGCGCCTATCTCGACGCCATCCCCGGCCGAGCCGCCGTGCAGGCCCGCATCAGCGCCTTGATGAAGGCCGCCGCGCCTTCGACCTACGGTCTGCGCGCCAGCCGCTCGCGCCTGTTCGCCCTCTACAACGACCCGGCCTTCCAGCAGGCGCAGTTGATCGCCATGGGCCTCGACGCCGATCCCGCCGGCCGCCAGGTGGTGGTCAATCCCAATGCGCTGAACACCCAGGGCCTGCTGGCCATCGACTGGTTCGAGCCCTCGCCCGACGGCTCGAAGGTCGCCGTCTCGATGTCGCTGGGCGGCAGCGAGGACGGCAGCCTGCACGTGTTCGACGTCGCCACCGGCCGCGAGATCGAGCCGGTGATCCCTCGCGTGCAATACCCCACCGGCGGCGGCTCCCTGGCGTGGACCAAGGCCGGCGACGGCTTCTGGTACACCCGCTACCCCGACGAGACCGCGCCCGAGGCCGACCGACACTTCTTCCAGCGGGCCTACTTCCACAAGCTCGGAAGCGACTGGAAGGCCGACCCGCTGGTGCTGGCCGCCACGGACGGCTTGCCGCGCACCGCCGAAATCTTCCTCGACAACCGCAACGCAACCGACGCCGCCCTCGCCTCGGTGCAGCTGGGCGACGGCGGCGAGTGGCGGCACTGGCTGCTGACGCCGGGCGCCCCGGCGCGGAAGGTGGGCGAGTACGCCGACAAGGTGGTCACCGCCGCCCTCGGGGCCGACGGGGCGATCTACGGCGTCAGCCACCTGAACGCGCCCAACGGCAAGATCGTGAAGCTGGCCGCGCCTTACACGGGCGGCCTCGCCAAGGCCCGGACCATCGTGTCCGAGGGCAAGACGGCCATCGTCGTCGACGGCTACCAACGCTCGCTCAGCGTCACCGGCCAGCGGCTGTTCGCGGTCGCCATCGACGGCGGCCCGAGCAGCCTGAAGAGCTGGCGTCTCGACGGCTCGGACGCCCGCACCCTGCCAACCCCGGCCATCGCCTCGGTCGACGCCATGGAAGCCCTGCCGAACGGCGACCTGATCTATGAGGTCGGCGAATACCTGCGGCCCTATCACCACCTCCGCTGGAGCGCGGCGACCGGCCAGGCGGCCGAGACCAAGCTCGCCGACACCTCGCCCATCGACTATTCCGACGTCGAGGTCGTGCGCGAGTTCGCGACCTCGAAGGACGGCACGAAGGTGCCGGTCAACATCATCCGCAAGAAGGGGGTGAAGCTCGACGGCTCCAATCCCGCCCTGCTCTATGGCTACGGCGGCTACGGCATCAATATGACGCCGTCGTTCCTGCCCGGCGCCCGCCGCCTGTGGCTCGACGCCGGCGGCGTCTTCGCCGTCGCCAACCTGCGCGGCGGGGCCGAATACGGCGACGCCTGGCATCGGGGCGGCGCCCTCACCAACAAGCAGAACGTGTTCGACGATTTCTACGCCGCCGGTCGCCACCTGATCGGCGCCGGCTACACCTCGTCGTCCAGGCTGGCCCTGCAGGGCGGCTCGAACGGCGGCCTGCTGATGGGCGCGACGCTTACCCAGCACCCGGACCTCGCCAGGGCCGTGGTCGCTCAGGTCGGCATCTACGACATGATCCGCTCGGAGCTCGATCCCAACGGGGCCTTCAACATCAGCGAGTTCGGCTCGGTTAAGGACCCGGCGCAGTTCAAGGCGCTGTACGCCTATTCGCCCTATCACCGCGTAACGGCCGGCGCGCCCTACCCGGCCGTGCTGCTGATGACCGGGGCCAACGACGGCCGGGTGAACCCGCTGCAGAGCCGCAAGTTCGCCGCCGCCCTGCAGGCCGCCGGCAGCGGCGGCCCGATCCTGCTGCGCACCAGCGACACCTCCGGCCACGGCCACGGCAGCTCGCAGGACGACCGTATTCTCGAGGCGACGGACTATCTGACCTTCCTGATGGATCAGCTGGGGGCCAAGCTGCCGGAGTAGCAGGCAGTTCGCCGCCGACACCGGCGGGAGGGGCTCGGGCGCTGGCCGCCCTGAACAGCCAAAGGCAAGTTCGGACCTCAACAGGGATGGGCGTGCGATGCGTTTGATTCAGGCCGCGATGGCGACGGTGCTGCTGGCCTGGGCGGCCCCCGCGGCGGCGCAGGAAAACTCTCGTCTCAAGGCCATCGCCGATCAGATCTCGATTACTCGGGACGACTGGGGCATCGCCCACGTCAAGGGCAAGACCGACGCCCAGGCGGTGTTCGGCATGGTCTACGCCCAGGCGGAAGACGACTTCAATCGCGTGGAGATCAACTACGCCGCCAACCTCGGCTGGCTGGCGCAGGCCGAGGGCGAAAGCGCCGTCTGGTCGGACCTGCGGCAGCGCCTGTGGATCGACGAGGCCGAGCTGAAGGCGCTCTACGCCAGGAGCCCGCCGCGCCTGAAGGCGTTGATGGACGCCTGGGCCGACGGTTTGAACTGGTACCTGGCGACGCATCCGGCGGTAAAGCCCAAGGCGATCAAGCGCTTCGAGCCCTGGATGGCCCTGTCGTTCACCGAGGGCAGCATCGGCGGCGACATCAGCCGCGTCAGCCTCGCCGACCTGCAAGCCTTCTATGGCGGGTCGAAGGTCGCCGCCCTCGATCCCTACAACCCGGCGGCCGACGACGCCCTGGCCTTCCGCGAGCCGCAGGGCTCCAACGGCGCCGCCCTGGCGCCGAAGGTGACGCGCGACGGCCACGCCATGCTGCTGATCAATCCGCACACCTCGTTTTTCTTCCGCTCCGAACTGCAGATGCAGAGCGACGAGGGGCTGAACGCCTATGGCGCGGTGACCTGGGGGCAGTTCTTCATCTACCAGGGCTTCAACGCCCATTCCGGCTGGATGCACACCACCTCGACGGCCGACACCACCGACGAGTTCGCCGAGACCATCGTGCGCAGGGGCGAGAGGCTGTTCTACCGCTACGGCGGCGAGGAGCGGCCAGTCCGCACCCAGACGATCACGATCCCCTACCGCACCGCCGACGGCGGCCTGGCCAGCCGCAGCTTCACGGTGTTTCACACCCACCATGGACCCATCATCCGCGCCGAAGGGGACAAGTGGATCGCCTTCGCCATCATGAACAAGCCCATCGAGGCGCTGCAGCAGTCGTTCGACCGCACCAAGACCCACGACCTGGCGAGCTTCCTCAAGGTTTCGGAGCTGGCCGCCAACTCCTCGAACGACACCCTCTACGCCAACGACAAGGGCGAGATCGCCCTGCTCATGCCGCAGTTCATGCCGACCCGCGACGATCGCTTCGACTACGCCAAGCCCGTCGACGGCTCGGACCCGGCCACCGACTGGAAGGGTAACGACGCCCTGGCCAGGACGCCGAGCATCCTCCGCCCCGGCGCCGGCTGGGTCTACAACTCCAACGACGGCCCCTGGTGGGCCACCGGCGCGACCAGCCCCAGGCGCGACGCCTTCCCGCGCTATGCCGACAGCCTGGGCCGGAACGCCCGCACCCCGCACGCCCTGGAGGTGTTCGACGGCAAGACCGGCTTCACCCTGCAGGGCCTGATCGACGCGGCCTACGACAGCCACCTGCCCGCCTTCAGCCGCACCCTGCCCGGCCTGTTCGACGCCTATGACGCCCTGCCCGCCGCCGACCCGATGCGCGCCCGGCTGGCCGAGCCCGTCGCCGCCCTTCGCGGCTGGAACGCCCGCTGGTCCGCCGACTCGGTCCCGACCTCCGTGGCCGTCTTCTGGGGCGAGGCCTTGTTCGGCAAGATCGCGCCCGCCGCCAAGGCCGCGGGCCTCTCCAACCTTGACTACATGGCCGACCGCGCCACCGCCGCCGAGCGCCTCACCGCCCTCGACGAGGCCGTCGCCCGCCTGACCCAGGACTTCGGATCCTGGAAGACGCCCTGGGGCGAGATTAACCGCTACCAGCGCAATGACGGCGAGATCGTCCAGACCTTCGACGACGCCAAGCCCAGCACCCCCGTGCCCTTCACCTCGGCCCAGTGGGGCTCGCTCGCCTCGTTCGGCGCCCGGCGCTACGACGGAACCAAGCGCTACTATGGGACCAGCGGAAACAGCTTCGTGGCCGCCGTCGAGTTCGGCCCGAGGGTTTCGGCGCGGGCGGTCAGCGCCGGCGGCGAAAGCGGAGATCCGGCCTCGAAACACTTCGCCGACCAGGCCGAACGCTACGCTTCGGGCGACCTTCGGACCGTCTACTTCCATCCTGACCAGTTGACCGGACATATCGAACGCACCTATCGCCCAGGGGAATGATCGCTCGTCCCTACGACCTGGCCATCTTCGACTTCGACGGCGTGCTCGCCGACAGCGAGCCGTGGGTGATCAGCGTCTTCAATTCGGTCGCCGATAAATTCCACTTCAAGCGGGTCGATCACGCTGAGATCGAGATGCTCCGCAGCAAGGGCAGCCGCGAGATCATGGCCTATCTGGGCGTGCCGCTGTGGCGGCTGCCGGCCATCGGCGCGCACATGCGCTCGCTCAGTTCCCAGGCCGCCGGCCAGATCCCGATGTTCGAAGGCGTCGACAGCTTGTTCGAACGCCTCACCGCCGCCGGCATTCCCGTCGCCATTGTCAGCTCCAACGGCGAGGACACCGTGCGCCAGGTGCTCGGTCCGGCCAACGCGGCGCGGGTCTGGCGCTTCGACTGCGGGGCGGCCGTGTTCGGCAAGGCGGCCAAGTTCAAGGCCGCGGCCAAGGCGGCGGGCGTGCCGCTCACGCGCGTCGCCTGCATCGGCGACGAGACGCGTGACGTCGAGGCCGCCCGCAAGGCCGGCTCCAACGCCATCGCCGTCACCTGGGGCTACGCCACCCGCGACGCCCTCAACCAGGCCGGCGCCGCCCTCGTGGTGGACAGTTTCGACGATCTGGGCGTCCGGTTGACCTCGGCCTGAGACCGCCTCTTCCAAGGCGACGCCTGGCCTGCTACCAGCGCTCCATGACTTCGATGATCGCCATCGTAATCGCCGCTCCCCGTCAGGCCATGGCCTGGCGGATGGCTGCGTTTGCGGAGGCTTCGGGGATCTAGGCTCTGGCGACAGAGACCTGAACTTTCGAAAACCCCTCCCGCCGCGGAGGGGTTTTTCGTTTCCCCTCGCGGCGGGTCCAACCGGACCGGACCATGACCCCCGCCCTGCTCGGCGCCTTTGCGCTCTTCGCCTTCGCCTCCTCGATCACCCCGGGGCCGAACAACGCCATGCTGCTCGCCTCGGGCGCCAACTTCGGCGTGCGTCGCAGCGCGCCGCATATCCTGGGCGTGTGGGCGGGGTTCCTCACGTTGCTGGCCCTATGCGGCCTCGGCCTCGGCAGCCTGTTCGTGGCCTATCCCGTGCTGCACGTGGTCCTCACCGTCGTCGGCACGATCTACCTGCTCTACTTGGCGGCGCGGATCGCGCTTTCGGACAGCATCTCGAACAAGACCTCGGGCGCCCGGCCGATGCGCTTCATCGAAGCCTTCGCCTTCCAGGCCGCCAACCCCAAGGGCTGGGTCATGGCCATCGGCGCCGTCACCGCCTACGTGCCGACCGAGGGCTATTTCCTGAACCTGGCGATCGTGGTCGCCGTGTTCGGCGTCATCCAGACGCCGTGCATCCTCACCTGGACGGTGTTCGGCCGCATCCTTCGCCGCTTCCTCGACAACCCGCGCACGCTGCGGGCCTTCAACATCGTCATGGGCCTGCTGCTGGCCCTGTCGCTGATTCCGACGGTGCTGGAGCTGGCGGGGCTCCTAACGACCTCATCCTGAGGCGAGGATTGCAGTCGGCCTCGATTACGCCGCGCATGCCCCTTCCGACGCCACGCTCACCCCCGCGGCCCCGGCGGTGCAGGCGTTGCCGTAGGTCTTGCCGTCGCAGCCGCACACCGGGCGGAACTCGCGGGTGCAGGCCCGCGGCATGCGGCGGCAGGTTCCGGCCGCGTCGGCCACCGTGCGGCACTGGCCCGGCTGCATCTGGCAGGAGAGGCCCTCGCCGCAGCGGATGCCCGCGAAGCCGGCGCACATCTGCCCTTCCTCCGCGACGGGGCGGGACATGGGCGGCCCTTGGGGCGGCGGTCCCGCTTGCCCCGAGGTCGGCGGCGGCGAGGCCGCACCACAGGATGCGACGATGAAGGCGAAGGCGACGGCGGCGACGATGCGGCGGATCATGGCGTCCTCCCGGGCTGCACCCAGCATAACGCATCGGCCGGCCGATCGGCCGCGCTTGCCGAGCGCGACGGTTCACCGACATAGGAGGACCAGAATCGCCTAGACTCCGCACCCGATGAGCAAGACCGCCCCTTCCCTTCCCGACCTGTTCGGCGACCCCGCCTCCGCCCCCGTCCCCGCCGCGCCGATGACGCAGCACAGCGAGCCCGTGGCCTCGCCGGCCGCGCTCTCGACTGGGACAGGCGGCGGCTATTCGGCCAAGGACATCGAGGTCCTCGAAGGCCTGGAGCCGGTACGCAAGCGCCCGGGCATGTACATCGGCGGCACGGACGAGCGGGCCCTGCACCACCTGTTCGCCGAGGTGCTCGACAACTCGATGGACGAGGCCGTCGCCGGCCACGCCAAGAAGATCGAGGTCTCGCTCGGCGCCGATGGGGCGCTGACCGTCAAGGACGACGGCCGCGGCATCCCGATCGACCCGCACCCCAAGCATCCGCAGATGTCGGCGCTCGAGGTCATCATGACCATGCTGCACTCGGGCGGGAAGTTCTCGGGCAAGGCCTATGAGACCTCCGGCGGCCTGCACGGCGTCGGCGTCTCGGTCGTCAACGCCCTCTCGGAGCGGGTCGAAGTCACCATCTGGCTGAACGGCTTCGAGCACCGCCAGGTCTATTCGCGCGGCAAGCCGCTGGGCCCGCTGGAGCGCCTGGGTCCGAGCCGCAAGAAGGGCACCCAGATCACCTTCCTGCCCGACCCGATCATCTTCGGCGAGAACTGCGCCTTCAAGCCGGCGCGGCTCTATCGCATGGCCCGTTCCAAGGCCTATCTGTTCCGCGGCGTCGAGATTGTCTGGAAGTGCGATCCCTCGCGCATCCAGGACCAGACCCCGGCCGAGGCGACCTTCCACTTCCCCAACGGCCTGGCCGACTTCCTGGCCGAGCGCACCCAGGGCCTCGCCACCGTCACGCCCACCAACTTCAGCGGCCGCATCGAGCGGCAGGAGGGCGGCGGCGCCGTCGAGTGGGCGATCACCTGGACGCCGCAGGGCTTCGGCGAGCACGACAGCTTCATCCAGTCCTACTGCAACACCGTGCCGACCCCCGAGGGCGGTACGCACGAAGCGGGCCTGCGCGCCGTGCTCACGCGCGGCTTGAAGGCCTACGCCGAACTCAGCGGCGAGAAGCGCGGCGGCCTGATCACCGCCGACGACGTCATCGCCCAGGCCGGCGCCCTGATCTCGGTGTTCATCCGCAATCCGGAGTTCCAGGGCCAGACCAAGGAAAAGCTCTCCTCGACCGACGCCCAGCGCCTGGTCGAAGCGGCCTTGCGCGATCCCTTCGATCACTGGCTCACCGGCCAGCCCAAGGCCGCCGCCGCGCTGCTCGCCTTCGTGGTCGAGCGCGCCGAGGAGCGCCTGAAGCGCCGCAAGGACAAGGACGTCGCCCGCGCCTCGGCCACCAAGAAACTGCGCCTGCCCGGCAAGCTCGCCGACTGCTCGGGCTCGGCCGTCGACGGCGCCGAACTGTTCATCGTCGAAGGCGACAGCGCCGGCGGCTCCGCCAAGCAGGCGCGCGACCGCAAGACCCAGGCGATCCTTCCGCTGCGCGGCAAGATCCTCAACGTCGCCTCGGCCTCCACCGACAAGACCGGCGCCAACAAGGAACTGTCGGACCTGATGCTGGCGCTCGGCGTCCAGGGCGGTTCGAAGTTCAGGGAAGAGGACCTGCGCTACGAGCGCATCGTCATCATGACCGACGCCGACGTCGACGGCGCCCACATCGCCAGCCTGCTGATCACCTTCTTCTACCGCACCATGCCGGACGTGATCCGGGCAGGCCGCCTCTACCTCGCCCTGCCGCCGCTCTACCGCATCTCGCATGGGACCAAGACGGTCTACGGCCGCGACGACGCCCACAAGGACGAGCTCCTGGCCACCGAGTTCAAGGGCAAGAAGCCCGAGATCGGCCGCTTCAAGGGCCTCGGCGAAATGATGGCCGCGCAGCTGAAGGAGACCACCATGGATCCTTCCAAGCGCACCCTGGCGCGGGTCACCCTGCCCCGCTCGGAAGAAGCCGTCGAAGCCCTCGTCGAGACCCTGATGGGCCGCAAGCCGGAACTGCGCTTCCGCTTCATCCAGGAGAATGCGGAGTTCGCCTCGGCGGACCTGGACGTCTAGGCGTTGCAAGCCACTTAAGCACCCCTTCTCCGCGAGCCATTCCTAAGGTTAGGATCGGTCAGGCGGGGGAACGCTCATGAAGCTCTTTTGGTCGCTCACGATTGCGGGCCTGCTGGCGTCCCTAGCCGGCGCGCCGGTGTCGGCGCGGCAACCGAAGTCCGAAATCCCCAAGATTCAAACCTTCAGCCTGGAGAAGACCCAGAAGCTCGGCCACGCCATGTACCTTGAAGATCAGGCGGCGTGGCATGCCACCGACCTGATGCTGGCGTCCAAGGTGGACATGACCGGTCTCTTTGGCTGGGTCGCCGCGCCGACGCCGGGCGGCGTGCGTGTCCGATTTCTGAAGGGCTCACGCTCGGCGCCCAAGCCGGTCTACGACATCCTCTTCATCGGCAGCGAAAAGCCGACCTTGGCGGTCGCGACCGAGTCCGAGCTGACAGCGGATGAAGCTGCTCAGGTGCGGGCGTTGGACACGGCCATGAGCGTCAACCGGCCTCGATGCAGTGAGAAACCTCCCAACCACGTCGAACTGCGCGATCCCGACACCGGCGAATGGCTGGTCTGGTTCCTCACGCCCTGGACAGAAGACGGCGTACCGTTCGGGGGCCACGTCAGGGTTACCGTCAGCGCTGACGGGACCCGGATCATCCGGGCCGAACAGATGTCCACCAGTTGCCTGACCATCCCCCTCGACAAGGAAGGGCAAACGGCCTCGATGATGGTCAGCCAATTGGTCGCCGATACGCCGCTTGAAACCCACGTCTTCAATGCTCTGCAGACGGGGCGGTCGGTCGGCGTGCTGACTCCGGACGCCAACGTCTGGATGGTCGACGGGAAAACTATCGAGAAGATCGGCAATCTGGACGACCTGGGGCCCAGCAAGCCCTTATCTCGCCGCTAGCCGCTACCTCGCCGCCTCCGGTTTTCCCGCCACGATCCGGTTCTTCAGCGGCTCGCCTTTGAGGCTCCTGGCGTCCCATATGCTGCCGACCTTGGCGTCCGCCGGGATCGGCGAGCAGTAGATCACCGGCGCCGGGAACGGTCTTCGCTGCTTCAGGCAGAGCCTGCCGTCCTTCACCGACCACACCCCGCTCGACGCCGCGCCCTTCGCCCCGCGCGCGGTGAACGAGCCGTCCCGCGCCAGCCACAGCTTCGCCGAGCGGCCGCTGGGATAGGTCGACTGGATGGTGTTGTCGAAGGCCGCCTCAAGCTCGGGCGCCGGCGCGGCGGCCCCGGCGGCGGCAAGGCTGGCGGCAAGGGTGGCGGCGAGGATCAGGGGCGTCATTCGCGGTCATCCATAGGCGCGGATCTTCGCCCGCCTGAGCGCGTGGTCCTCCACCGAGAAGTAGAGATAGACCGCGCCGTCCTCCACCAGGCAGGAGGCGGCGAAGGCGATGTCGGTGGCGGCGCGGTCGTCCGCCGGCGGGGGCACGATCATCGGCTCGACGCCCCGTCCCGTCACCCGCCGGAAGCTGCGGTCGAAGCTGATCCAGCCGATCCGCCAGCGCGCGTCATGCGTGGCGCCGTTGTAGAACATCACCGGATCGCGCCCCTCGATCTCCACGATCGGGCCGGTGGAGAGATGCCAGTTGTCCCAGCTGTGCTCGCGGATGGTGAAGGGGTCGTCGGTCACCGTCCAGGGCCCCTCGGCCGTCGGCCCCTCCGCCATGCCGATGCGCGAGGCGTCCTGCGCCGCGTATTCGTAGAAGAGACGCCACTCCCCCCCGGCGGTGGGGACCAGGGTCGCCTCCTTGATGTTGCCTTCGCCGGGCGGCGCCTTCAGCACCAGCGGCTCCTTCTCCAACTGCCTCAGCGAAGGCCCGTGGGCGGTCAGCAGTCCGCCCTGCCTGCGCTCCCGGTCGACGCCGGTGTAGAACACGGTGTAGCCCCCGGCCCCCACCAGCACCGTCGGGTCCTCGCAACCGCCCGTGTCGGCGGAATCGGGGGTCGGGGCGATGGCGGGCGTCTTCTCGAGGCGGAACGCCACGCCGTCGTCGGACTCGCCCAGGCAGATCAGGCCCGTGGGGCTGTCAGGTTCGAACGGGCGCGGGACGACCCGCACCAGCATCCGGTAGCGCTCGGCTTCCCGCCAGACGAACGGGCTCATCAGGTCATAGCCCGCGTACAGGGAGTCCGCCTCCACGCTGACGGGCTCCACCGCCTCGACGACGTAGTCCGCCATCCTCTCAGGCTCCCTGGGCGATGGTCAGAGACAGGGCGCCGTCGATGACCACGGTGGCGCCGGTGATGTATTCGGCGGCTTCGGACAGCAGGAAGGCGACGAGCGCGGCCACCTCGTCGGCCCGTCCCGCCCGGCCCCACGGGATATTGGCCTCCAGCCTGGCGCGATAGTCGGCGTCCGCCACCGCGTGCGCGTTCATCGGGGTCAGGATCATGCCGGGCGCCACGCCGTTCACGGCGATGCGCCGCGGCGCGAGCTCCAGGGCCAGGGTGCGGGTGAGCTGCGACAGGCCGCCCTTGGCCGCGTCATAGTCGGCCCCGCCCGGCCGCGGCGCCCGCTCGTGGATGGACGAGATGTTGACGATCCGCGCGCCCCGGCCCGGCGGAAGGCCGCGAACGAGCCTTCGACAGGTGAGGAACGGGCCGTAGAGGTCGGAGCGCACAATGCGGTCGAACTGCGCCAGGCCCATGTCCGCCACCGGCACGCCGCTCATGTTTAGACCGGCCGCGTTGACCAGGCGATCGACCGGGCCGTAGGCGGCCTCGGCGGCGGCGAAGGCCGCTTCGACGGCCGCCTCGTCGGTGACGTCCATCGCCACCGCCATCGCCTCGGCGCCGCGGCTTCGCGCCGCTTCGCAGTGGGCCTTTGCGGTCTGGTCATCGCGGTGATACGCCGCGATCAACGCCGCGCCCTCCCTGGCCAGGGCCTGCAAGCAGGCCGCGCCGATACCCGATTCCGCGCCCGTAACCAGCGCGACGACCTCATGCTTCATGTCTACGATCCAGGTCAGGCCCTCGCTTTACAACGCGGGACCTTGGCCATGGGATGCTCTCTGTCTTCATTGACTTTGCAGCGCTTTCGCCTATCTAGGCCCCGTCTGGAGCAGGTCTGGCGAATCCGCGCCGCCCGCTCGCCCAAGCACGGGCGGCTCCGACTCTCGCACCTTGCACAGCAGGACATGACTGAATTCACCGAACTGGGGCTCAGCCCCACGACCCTCCAGGCGGTCGCCGATACTGGCTACACCACCGCCACGCCCATCCAGGCCCAGGCCATTCCGGTCGCCCTCGCGGGCCGTGACGTGCTCGGCATCGCCCAGACCGGCACCGGCAAGACCGCCGCCTTCACCCTGCCGATGGTCGACCGACTGGCCTCGGGCCGGGCCAAGGCGCGCATGCCGCGAGCCCTGGTGCTGGCCCCCACGCGCGAACTGGCCGACCAGGTCGCCGAAAGCTTCGCCAAATACGCCAAGGGCACCCGCCTTTCCTGGGCGCTGCTGATCGGCGGCGTCTCGATGGCCGACCAGATCAGCAAGCTCGACCGCGGCGTCGACGTGCTGATCGCCACTCCCGGCCGCCTGCTCGACCTCTTCGAGCGGGGCAAGCTGATGCTCAACGGCGTGCAGCTGATGGTCGTCGACGAGGCCGACCGCATGCTCGACATGGGCTTCATCCCCGACCTGGAGCGCATCTTCAAGCTGACGCCGCCCGGCAAGCAGACGCTGTTCTTCTCGGCGACCATGCCGCCGGAAATCACCCGCCTGACCACGGCCTTCCTGAAGTCGCCGACCCGCATCGAGGTCAGCCGCCCGGCCACCACGGCCGAGACCATCACCCAGTACCTCGCCCGCGTCCCGACCTCGGACCCCAAGGCCAAGCGCACCGCCCTGCGCTACCTGATCAAGAAGAGCGACGTGGCCAACGGCATCGTGTTCTGCAACCGCAAGAGCGAAGTCGATATCGTCGCCAAATCTTTGAAGATCCACGGCTTCGACGCCGCCCCGATCCACGGCGACCTCGACCAGAGCCTGCGGATGAAGACCCTGTCGGACTTCCGCTCCGGCGCCCTGAAGCTGCTGGTCGCCTCGGACGTCGCCGCGCGCGGCCTCGATATCCCCGCCGTCAGCCACGTCTTCAACTACGACGTGCCGCACCACGCCGACGACTATGTGCACCGCATCGGTCGCACCGGCCGCGCCGGCCGCCTCGGCACCACCTACATGATCGTCACCCCGGCCGACTCCAAAGGCCTGGACAAGGTGCTGAAGCTCATCGGCAAGACGCCGGAAGACTTCCCGCTGGAGATCGACTGGTCGCAGGTCGGCGAAAGCCCGCCGCGCGATCGCGGGAAGCGCGGTGAACGCGGCGACCGGGGCGGCCGTGGCCGTTCGGAACGCGGCGGTCGTCGGAGCGAAGCCGAGGCCAAGCCGGTCGAGACGGTCGAACCGTCGGTTCCCGAGGTCGCCGACGACGCCGCGTCTGAGAAGCCCGCGCGCCGTCAGCGCTCGCGCCGCGCCGCCGGCGAGGCCGCGGCTCCGGCTCCGGCTCCGGCTCCGGCCGCGCCGGTCGAGGCGCCGGCCGCCGAGCGCGAGGCCCGCCCGGCCCGACGGGAGCGCCCGGAGCGTGAAGCCCACCTCACGCGGGAAGACCGCGCCGAACGCGAGCCCCGTGCGGAACGTGAACCGCGGCGTGATCGCGGCGAAGGTCGCGGTGACGGCCGACGCTCGCGCGACGATGACGATGGCCGCGCCGTCCTCGGCTTTGGGGGCGACACGCCCGCCTTCCTGATGCGCGCGCCGCCGAAAATCCCTTCTGACGCCTAGGAATAATTCGCAAAACAGCGTTCGTCTTTAACCGCTCGTTTGCGTCCTCGGCCTAACCTCCTCTCTCAAGCTCGACCATCCAAAGGCCGAGCTTGAGGGGAATGGAAAATGGCTGTCGATGTCGAAGTGATTTTGCGAACGCCACAGGCCTACAGCCTGACGCGACGCGCGCTCGACCTCCTGGAAACCCACGGCGTCTGGCCGACGGCCCTGAATTTCGAACTCTGGACGCACCTCGTCGCCGACCCGGAAGGGCCGCTGGCCAAGGAGCTGAACCGCCTCATTTCGGTCGGTGAGCCGCTGACCGAGGCGGTCACCGAGGAACTCGCCGCCGCCTTCCTGCCGAAGGCCCGCCTCAACGACCAGATCCGCGACGCCGGCGACCTGCTCAGCAAGGAACTGGAAGCCGTCGCCAAGGCCATCACCCAGGCCCAGGCCTCCCACGCCGCCTTCGGCCGCCACCTCGCCGGCGCCAGCAAGGAACTCGACGAGCCGCAGGATCCGAAGGCCTACAAGGCCATCGTCACCAGCCTGGCCAGCGCCACCCGCAAGGTGCAGCGCGAGAACCGCTCGCTGGAGCAGCGCCTCGCCGACTCCACCGCCGAGGTCGATCGCCTGAAGGAGCACCTCGAGCAGGTGCGCCGCGACGCCACCACCGACGGCCTGACCAACCTCGCCAATCGCAAGGCCTTCGACGAGGAACTGGAGCGCGCCTGCTTCGACGCCGAGCAGCTGGGCCAATCGCTCTGCCTGGCCGTGCTCGACATCGACCATTTCAAGGGCTTCAACGACACCTGGGGCCACCAGACCGGCGACCAGGTCATCCGCTACGTCGCCAGCGTCATCGGCCGCGTCGGCGCCACGCCCCGCTTCGCCGCCCGCTACGGCGGCGAGGAGTTCGCCATGATCTTCCCGGCGGAAGCCGCCGTGGCGGTCGCCCGCGTGCTGGAGGAAATCCGCGAGGAAGTCTCGTCCCGCCAACTCAAGCGCCGCTCGACCAACGAGGAGCTCGGGACCATCACCGTCTCCGCCGGCATGGCCGAACGCCGTCGCGGCGAGAACGGTCATTCGCTGATGGAACGCGCCGACGCGGCCCTCTACGCCTCCAAGCGCGGCGGTCGCAACCGCGTCAGCTGCGCCGACCCGCTGCCGCACGCGGCTTAAGGTACGCCCCCGTCCTTCGAGGCGAGCTGCGCTCGCACCTCAGGATGAGGTCTACTGAGGCGCATTCGAAATCCTCATCCTGAGGCGCCCGCGCAGCGGGCCTCGAAGGACGAGGATTTCGCACCTCAATACGGCCGGTAGCTCTTTTCCTCGACGATATCCGAGCCCACCGCCGCGTTGATTGAGCGCTTGATGGCCGCCCGGCGGTCGTTTTCGACATAGACCAGCCGCGCCAGGCGGATGAAGTCCGGCCCGAAGTCCCCGCGTCGTTCGCAGTCGCGCTTGCCGTCCTCCACGTCCCACAGGGCCGCGTTGACCTCGGCCAGTTCGGCGGTGAACCGCTCGATGTCGGCGGTGATCGGCAGGGCGTCGGCGGCCACGGCCTCCAGCATCGCCAGTTCCTTGCGGACATTCTCGACCTTGGCGGCGTCGATCCGCTCGGCCTTCACCCGCAGGATGGTGATCTTGTCGACCAGTTCGCCGGCCGAGACGGGCACGAGGATGGCCATCAGGCGGTTCCCTTCAGCAGGCGTTCGAGCGCCGCGTCGGCGGCGTCGAGAGGCAAGGCGGTCATGTCGCTTCCGTAATCCTCGGCGACCAACACCTCAAGTCGCGGCGCGGCCGGGCGGAACTTGGCGGCGCGGCGACGATCCTTCTGCAGGCTGAGCAGCGGCGCGCCCCCGGCGGCGAACATGTGGCCCGGGCCGGCGTCATTGGCGGCGGCCGCCGCCAGCCGTCCCGCCAGGGCCACCACCAGGGCCGGTCCCTTCACGTCGCGGAAGTCGTCGTCGCGATCCCATTCGGGCAGCAGCAATGCGGGCAGAGCCGCCTGGGCGGCGCGGGCGTCCTCGGCCTCGTCCGGTCCGAAGAAGCCCACCGGCGTGCGTCCCCGGGCGACCTGGCGTTCGGCCAGCGCCAGGAACCGATCCAGCGGCCAGCGCTTGTCCCGTCCCCCTGCCCCCGGGGCGAGCCCGACATAGGTGGGACCGCTGGGCAGCAGAGCCTCCGCGACGGCGCGGGTGCGGGCGTCGGCGATCTGCAGCGGCGAAAGCGTCTCCGGCCTGCCCGTCGCCAGGCTGAGCAGCTTGGCGAACCGGTCGACCACGGCGGTCGGCCAGGGATCGGGATCGTCCGCCGCCGGACGGCGCTGCGAGAGGCGAAATCCCCCGGCCGGCGAGATAAACAGCCCCGCGGCCGCTCGCCTCGCCACCATGGCCCGCGCCACGTTTTCCTGAGTGTCGATCACCAGATCGAAGGTGCGGCCGCCCAGCGGCTTCACCCCCGGCAACCAGTCGAGGCTCCCCGCCCCGCGCACGCCATCGACGATCACCTCGTCCAGCACGCCCGCGACGATGGCCTTCAGCGGCCCGGCATAGACCGTCTCGCCCATGGCGGCGGCCCAGGTGATGCGGGCGTCGGGGAAGGCGCGGCGCAGGGCGCCGATAAACGGCAGCTTGATCAGCCCGTCGCCGATCACCTCGCCCATCGAATAGATCAGAATCGTCCGGATCATCGGATGGACCGTGCGTGAATTCCTCATCCTTCGACAAGCTCAGGATGAGGAATTCAGAAGACCGCCGCGCCCGCCATCACCTCATCCCGAGCTTGTCGAAGGACGAGGTGACGCGCGGACCTAGTCCGCCCCGAGCACGCTGGCGTCGCGCGGCACGATGGTCACGCTCTCGCCGCAGCCACAGGCGTCGGTCTCGTTCGGATTGCGGAATACGAACTTCGACGACAGGCGGGTGATCTCGTAGTCGATCTCCGAGCCGACCAGGAACAGCACGGCCTTGGGCTCGATCAGGATCTTCACGCCCTTGTCCTCGACCACCTCGTCCAGGGGCCCGGCCTCCTTGGCGTATTCGAGGATGTACTCCTGCCCGGCGCAGCCGCCGTTCTTCACCCCGACACGCAGGCCCGCGTAAGGGGTCTCGGCCTTCTCCATGATCTCGCGCACGCGCGCGGCCGCCGCGTCGGTCAGCTTGACGACCTTGGGGCGCTCGCGGCGCCGGGGGGCGATGGTCGGGGTCTGGGTTTCCATCAGAACATGTTCAACTGAAGCTTGGCCTCGTCGCTCATGCGCGAGGCGTCCCACGGCGGATCGAACACCAACTCGACATGGCAGGACTTGATGCCGTCGATCTCCATCACCGCGTCCTGCACCCAGCCCGGCATCTCGCCGGCCACCGGGCAGCCCGGCGCGGTCAGGGTCATGTCGATGGCGACCACCTTGTCGTCCGAGATGTCGACTTTGTAGATCAGGCCCAGCTCATAGATGTCGACCGGGATTTCGGGGTCGTAGACGGTCTTCAGCTGACCGATCAGCTGATCGGTCAGGCGATCGAGCTCGGCCTGCGTCAAGGGGCCGGCTTGGGCGCTGGCGGCTTCGGAAGCGGGGATGTTGGCGGCGTCGTCCATGGTCACGCAAAAAATCGTCTGGCCTTGGCCAGGGCGTCGACGAAAGCGTCGGCCTCGGCCTCGGTGTTATATAGGGCGAAGGAAGCGCGAGCGCTCGATGTGACGCCGAAACGCCGCATCAAAGGCTCGGCGCAGTGGGTGCCGGCCCGCACGGCGACGCCGTAACGGTCGAGAATCTGGGCGATATCGTGGGCGTGGGCGCCTTCGACGGTGAACGACAGGATGCCGCCCTTGTCCGGCGCCGTGCCCAGAATCCGCAGGCCGTTGTCGCCCTCCAGCCGGGCTGCGACCCGGTCGTAGAGCGCGCGCTCATGGGCGGCGACGGCCTGGCGGTCGAACTGGGCCAGCCAATCGACGGCGGCGCCGAAGCCGATGGCCTCGACGATCGCCGGCGTCCCCGCTTCGAAGCGATGCGGCGGCTCGGCGTAGGTGATGCGCTGCTCCTCGACCACCCCGATCATCTCGCCGCCGCCCTGGTACGGCGGCAGCGCCGCCAGCCGCTCGGCCTTGCCGTAGAGGGCGCCGATGCCGGTCGGGCCGTAGAGCTTGTGGGCGGAGAAGACGTAGAAATCGACGTCCAGGGCTTTGACGTCCACCGCCAGGTGCACCACGCCCTGGCAACCGTCGATCAGGGTCAGGGCGCCCGCCGCGTGGGCCAGGCGGATGATCTCGGCGATCGGCGCGATCACGCCGGTGACGTTCGACATGTGGCCGACGGCGACCATGCGCGTGCGCTCGTTCAACAGGCCGCGATAGGCCTCCATGTCCAGGCTGCCGTCGTCCAGCACCGGGACGAACCGCAGCACCACGCCGAGGCGTTCGCGCAGGAAATGCCAGGGCACGATGTTGGCGTGGTGCTCTGCCTGGCTGACGACGATCTCGTCGCCCGCCTTCAGACTGCGCCCGAAGGTATCGGCCACCAGATTGATCGCCTCGGTGCCGCCCTTGGTGAAGACGATCTCGTTGAGGTCGGCGTTGATCAGTTGCGCGACGCTTTCCCGCGCCTTTTCATAGGCTTCGGTGGTTTCGTTCGCGAGCGTATGCAGCCCGCGGTGAACGTTGGCGTAGCTGCCTTCCATCGCTCGCGTCATCGCCTCGATCACCGCGCGCGGCTTCTGGGCCGACGCCGCGCTGTCGAGATAGACCAGCGGATGGCCGTTCACCTGCCGCGACAGGATCGGGAACTCGGCGCGGACGGCTTCGGCGTCGAAGGCGATCATTCCGACACCCCCAGCCACTGGTTCAGCCACGCCCGCGCCGTCTCCCGGGCGGTCTCGTGCTCGATGCGGTCGATCACCTCCCCCACGAAGGCGGCGGTGAGCAGCGCCCGGGCGGCCTCGGCCGGCAGGCCGCGTTGCTGGGCGTAGAACAGCTGGTCCTCGTCCAGCGCCCCGACCGTATTGCCGTGGGCGCACTGCACGTCGTCGGCGAAGATCAGCAGCTCCGGCTTGGCGTCCACCTCGGCGCGGTCCGACAGGATCAGGGCGTGGTGGCCCATGCGCGCGTCGGTGCGGTCGGCGCCGTGGGCGACCGTGATCCGGCCCTGGAACACGCCGCGCGCCTGGTCGTCGACGACGCCCTTGGTCAGCTGGCTGGTGGTCCCGTCGACGCCCTGGTGGGCGATGGCGGTCGTCAGGTCCGCATGGCGGCGGTCCCTCAGCAGATAGCCGCCATCCAGACGCACGGAGGCGCCGGCGCCCGGATGGGCGATACGGGTTTCGATCCGCTGGCGCTTGGCCCCGTCGGTCAGCACGGTCTGGGCATAGGACGCGCCCGCCGCCAGGGTGACCTCGGCCTGCGACACCGAGACGGCCTCGGCGTCGTCGCCGGCCAGCACGATGCGCTCCAGCTTCGCGCCCTCGCCGAGCCGGATCGTCAGGTCGGCCTGGGCGAAATAGCCCGCGCCATAGCCTTCGTAGGTCTCCAGCAGCGTCAGGCTCGCGCCCGCCGCCACATCCACCGTCACCTTGGACACATGGGCCGTCCCATCGCTGGCCGACACGAACCGCAGCACCGCCGTCAGCTCGCCGTCGTCGGCGACGATCTCGGCCTTGCCGCCGTTGGCCAGGACGTGGAAGTCCTCCGCCAGGTGATCGAACACCCCCGGCGGCGTCTCACCGGTGAACGCGGGCGAGATCGGCGGAACCTCGCGGATCAGGCCGCGCAGGTCCGTCCAGCGCCAGTCCTCGTCGCGCTTGGACGGCAGCAGCGTCAGGTCGCCCGACTTGAAGGCCGAGGCGAGGCTCATGCCGCGTCCTTCACATAGCGGTCGTAGCCCTCGGCTTCGAGCTGCAGGGCCAGCTCCGGCCCGCCCGAGGCGACGATGCGCCCGGCCGCCAGCACGTGCACCCGGTCTGGTTTGATGTAGTCGAGCAAGCGCTGATAGTGGGTGATCACCAGCATGCCCCGGTCCGGCGCGCGCATGGCGTTGACGCCTTCCGAGACGATCTTCAGCGCGTCGATATCCAGCCCGCTGTCGGTCTCGTCGAGGATAAGGAACTTTGGCGAAAGCATCGCCATCTGAAGGATTTCCATCCGTTTCTTCTCACCGCCGGAGAAGCCGACGTTGAGCGGACGCTTCAGCATGTCGAAGTCGATCTTCAGGCGCGCCGCCTCGGCCTTGGCGGCCTTCAGGAAGGCCGGCGCCGCGATCTCTTCCTCGCCGCGCGCCTTGCGCTGGGCGTTCACCGCCGCGCGGATGAAGGTCAGGGCCGGAACACCAGGAATCTCAAGCGGATACTGGAAAGACAGGAACACGCCCTTGGCCGCCCGCTCGGCCGGCTCCAGGGCCAGCAGATCGACGCCGTTCAGCGTCGCCGAGCCCTCGCTGACCTCATAGCCCTCGCGGCCGGTCAGCACATAGCTCAGCGTCGACTTGCCCGCCCCGTTGGGCCCCATGATAGCGTGCACCTCGCCCGCCGGAACGTCGAGGGTAAGCCCCTTGATGATCGGCTTGTCGCCGACGGAAGCGTGGAGGTTTTCAATCTTCAACATTATCGACTCCTCCCTTCCCCCTTCGAAGGGGGAAGGGTCGGGGATGGGGTGAACGCGGCGGCGGCCACGATCTGGAGAGTCACCGACTCGATCTCGTCGCGCATCAGCGCCTCGGGGAACCGAAGCGTCCGATAGCCGCGACCTTCAAGCCAGGCGTCGCGCGCGATGTCGCGAAGCGCGCCGTCAGTGGTCGTGTGGTAGTAGCCATCGACCTCGATCACCAGCCGCGAAGCTTGGTGCACGAAGTCGACCACGTAAGGCCCGATCGGAGCCTGACGCCGGAAGTTCATTTTCTTCGCTCGCAGGGCCGTCCAAAGCGTCCGCTCCGCGACGGTCTGCTCCTTGCGAAGCCGGCGCGCGCGCTTGACGCCGCCGGGTGCGGGTCGGAGGCCGGTTTGCTCACCTCTCCCTTCCCCCTGTTGAAGGGGGACCGCGAAGCGAGGCAAAGCCAACGGGCGGGGTTGGGGGTGCAGCGTCTCAGGCGAGGCCTCAGAGGCGGACAGGCCGCAGCCCCCCCCAATCCCTGCCCTTTCCCCCTCCAGGGGGGAAAGGGTCGTCATTTTTGACCGCCTTCCATCCAGGGGGACGGCAGCTTGTTGAGCATCAGCCAACCGATCCCTCCAACGAGATCGCCACCAGCTTCTGGGCTTCGACGGCGAACTCCATCGGCAGCTCCTGCAACACCTCGCGCACGAAGCCGTTGACCAGCAGCTGCACCGCCTCCTCCTGGGAGAGCCCGCGCTGCTGGGCGTAGAACAGCTGATCTTCCGACAACCGCGTCGTCGTCGCCTCGTGCTCGAAGATCGAGTGGCCGTTGCGGGCCTCGATGTAGGGCACGGTGTGGGCCGCGCAGTCCTTGCCGATCAGCAGGCTGTCGCACTGGGTGAAGTTGCGCGAGCCCTTGGCCTTCGGGTGCGCCGAGACCAGGCCGCGATAGGTGTTCGACGACTTGCCGGCGCTGATGCCCTTGGAGATGATCCGCGAGCGCGTATTGGCCCCCAGGTGGATCATCTTGGTGCCGGTGTCGGCCTGCTGGCGGCCGTTGGTGATGGCGATCGAATAGAACTCGCCGACCGAGCCCTCGCCCCGCAGCAGGCATGAGGGGTACTTCCAGGTGATCGCCGAGCCGGTCTCCACCTGGGTCCAGCTGACCTTGGCGCGGTCGCCGCGGCAGTCGGCGCGCTTGGTCACGAAGTTGTAGATGCCGCCCTTCCCGGTCTGGGGATCGCCCGGGTACCAGTTCTGCACCGTCGAATATTTGATCTCGGCGTCTTCCAGCAGCACCAGCTCGACCACCGCCGCGTGCAGCTGGTTTTCGTCGCGCATCGGGGCCGTGCAGCCCTCCAGGTACGAGACGTAGGCGGCCTTGTCGGCGATGATCAGGGTGCGTTCGAACTGGCCGCTTTCGGCGGCGTTGATGCGGAAATAGGTCGAAAGCTCCATCGGGCAGCGCACGCCCGGCGGCACATAGACGAACGAGCCGTCCGAGAAGACCGCGCTGTTCAGGCAGGCATAGTAGTTGTCCGAGGTCGGCACCACCGAGCCCAGGTACTTGCGCACCAGCTCCGGATGCTCGCGCACCGCCTCGCTGAACGAGCAGAAGATCACCCCGACGGCGGCGAGTTCCTTCTTGAAGGTGGTCACCACGCTGACGCTGTCGAACACCGCGTCCACCGCGTACTTCGGCGCGCCCTCGACGCCGGCCAGCACGGCCTGTTCCTTCAGCGGAATGCCCAGCTTGGCGTAGACGGCCAGGATCTCGGGATCGACCTCGTCGAGGCTCTTCGGCCCCTCCTTAGCCTTCGGCGCGGCGTAATAGTAAGCGTCCTGGTAGTCGATGCGCGGGAAGTGCACCTTCGCCCAGCCCGGCTCCTCAAGCTCCTGCCAGCGCTCGAACGCCTCCAGCCGCCAGTCGAGCAGCCATTGCGGCTCCTCCTTCTTGGCGGAGATGAAGCGGATGGTGTCGGCGGTCAGGCCCTTGGGGGCGAATTCCTGCTCGATGTCGGTGATGAAGCCGTGCTCGTAGGCCTCGAGCCTTTCGACATGCTCGACCGTCTGGGTCGCGATCCGAGGATTGGCCATCTACGCCACCGCCTTCCGGGCCGAGTGGCGTTCGAACGCCGCCAGCCAAACATCACCACAACGCGCCCAGTCGGCGGGCGTCGTCGCCCAGCCGCCGCTGACGCGCAGCACATAGGGAGCCAGGTCGTCCCGGCCCATGGCCTCGACCACACGGCTCGCCTTCACCTTGCCCGAGGAACAGGCCGCCCCGGCGCTGACCATCACGCCCGCCAGGTCGAGACCCATCACCTGCAGTTCGGACGGGAAACCCGGGCCGGCGAAACACAGAGTCTGCGGCAGGCGCGGCGCGCCCTCGCCGATCGCCACGCCGCCCGCCGCCGTCACCCGCGCCGCCAGGGCGTCGCGCCCTTCGGCCTGGGCCTGGATCGCATCGAGATCGCCCAGCGCCGCTTTGGCCGCGGCGCCGAAGCCGGCGATGCCCGCCACGTTCTCGGTGCCGGCCCGGCGTCCCCGCTCCTGCCCGCCGCCGTGCAGGCGGCGCGCCACGGTCGCCCGCGTGCCGGCGATCAGGGCGCCGACGCCCTGCGGCCCGCCCAGCTTGTGGGCCGAGATGGCCAGGGTGTCCGCGCCCAAGGCCGTGAAATCGACAGCGATCTTCCCGGCCGCCTGCACGGCGTCGAGGTGCAGCCACCCGTCGGCCTCGCGCACGATGCCGGCGATCGCCGCCGCGTCCTGGATGACGCCCGTCTCGTTGTTGGCCAGGGCGATGCAGACCAGCGTCCGGCCGCCCTGCGTCATCGCTCCGCGCAGCCAGATCAGGTCGGCCAGGCCGTCGCCATCGACGGGCCAGATCTCTACCGGCAGACCGCTGGCCTTGGCGTTCTCGAGGGTCGCGTCATGGTCGGCGGCGCTGACGACGACGCGCTCGAAACCGGCGGCGCGGGCGCTTTCGATGGCCAGGGCGTTGGCCTCGGTGCCGCCGCTGACGAAGGTGACCGAGCCGACCTTCACGCCGATCAGGGTCGCCACCTCGGCCCGCGCCGTCTCCACGGTCGCGCGGGCGGCGCGGCCGGCGGCGTGCACCGACGACGGATTGCCCGCCGCCGCCAGGGCGCGGGTCACAGCCTCGACGGCCTCGGGGCGAACCGGGGCCGTGGCGTTGTAGTCGAGATAGACGCCGTTCATGCCGCCACCCACGCCGCCGGCTCCTGCGGCGCGCGGCGCTCGCGGCGCAGCGAGCCGCTCAGCACGTCGGCCAGGGAGACGGAGGCGAGATAGCCGTGCAACTGGCGGCCCATTTCGTCCCACAGGTCGTGCGTGATGCAGCGCTCGCCGCGCGCCATGCAGCCCTTGCCGCCGTCCTTGCAGCGGGTGGCGCGCAGCGGCTCGTCCACGGCCAGCACCACGTCGGCGATGTTGATCTCGGAGGCCGCGCGAGACAGGCGATAGCCGCCGCCCGGCCCCCGGGCGCTGACCACCAACCCCCGTCGGCGCAGGCGGGAAAACAGCTGTTCAAGGTAGGAGAGCGAGATCTGCTGGCGCTCGGCCACCTCGGCCAGGGCGACGCCGCGCGCGGCCACCACGTCTTGCCGGGCGGCCAGATCGGCCAGCGCCATGACGGCGTAACGTCCCTTGGTGCTGAGCCGCATGGCTTACCCTTCACAGAAAGCGTGCTTTTCGCCGTGGCGCTGTGCTACAGGCGCGGCCTTCCGGGCCGGCGCGCCGAAGCCCCGGATGTATGAAGACCTAGCGCAGCGGTCAACTATTAAGCCGCTGCGTCCACGCAATTTTTGAAGGGTGCGGACTGATGCCTGAAGTGGTTCTGACGGGCGCCGCCGGACGGATCGAGGGGCGCTACGCGCCGGGCAAGACCGAAACGGCCCCCATCGCGCTGATCCTCCACCCCCACCCGCGGGCCGGCGGCCAGATGAACCACCCGGTCGCCGTGCAGCTCTATCACCTGTTCATGAAGCGCGGTTTCGCCACCCTGCGCTTCAATTTCCGGGGCGTCGGCCGCAGCCAGGGCGAATTCGACGGCGGCATCGGCGAACTGGCCGACGCGGCCACGGCGCTGGACTGGCTGCAGGCCAACAATCCCGCCGCCTCGCAGACCTGGGTCGCCGGCTACAGCTTCGGCGCCTACATCGGCATGCAGCTTCTGATGCGCCGCCCGGAGACGGACGGTTTCATCAGCGTCTCGCCGCCGACCAACATGTACGACTTCAGCTTCCTGGCCCCCTGCCCGGCCTCGGGCCTGATTCTGCACGGCGGCGCCGACACCGTGACCCCGCCGGTCGAAGTCGAGCGCGTGGTCTCCAAGCTGCGCACCCAGAAGGGCATCGTCATCGACTACGAACTGGTCGACGGCGCGACCCACTTCTGGGCCGAGCACCTGCCGGAAGTCGAGCAGCGGGTCGGCGCCTATCTCGACAAGCGCATCGAGGCGAACCCGATCTGAGGCGCGAAAACCTCGTCCTTCGAAGCCCGCTTCGCGGGCGCCTCAGGATGAGGATTTCGAATGCACCTCTCCAGTAGCCCTCATCCTGAGGTGCGAGCGGAGCGAGCCTCGAAGGACGGGGGCGGCCCCTCAGTCTGATCGTGCGCACCCAGACCGACCGCGCGTCTCGCTTCCCCAGGCCGGCTCCACCGGCCGCGATCCACCACCAAAGGCCGGCGCGCAAGCGTCGGCCTTTTTGCTGTCGTGGAAGTCGAACGACATCCCCAGCGCCTGGCTCCGCCCGCCGCGCATCATTCCCGGCCCGTAGCCAAAGCCCGGCCCATAGCCGAAGCCGCGCCCGCCCTGCGCCTGGCTGTAGGCGATCCCGACCATGCCGTTCTCGCCGACCGGCATCACGGCCGAGACCGAGGCGGCGCGATAGCCGCCCGTGCCCACCGAAACGCTCGCCTCGCCATGCACCTGTCGCGGCCCGGCGACCTCACGCGTGTCAGCCTCCTCGTCCTCCGCCCGCGCGGCGGCCAGGATGTTGGCGATCTTCTGGTCGGTGGTCAGGGCCGGCGGGGTTCCCGGCCGGGTGACGATCACGCCATCGACCTCGGGCTCGGCGGCCAGGGCCGGGCCCGCCAACAGGGCGGCGACGAGAGCGGCGGAAGCGAGCGAGGCGCGGGCGATCATCGTCGAAGTCTCCGTCACGCCCGCCCGAACGCCAAGCTGAGCCGCGAAGACGGCCGAATTCAGGCTGACGGCGTCACAATCCGCCCGCCCGTCATCGGGGCCTTCACACCGGTGGTGCCAGGAAAGCTGATCGGCAGACCCTTGGCGGTGCGGGCCGCCAGATAGGCGAAGGCCTCGGCCTCTATGGAGTCCCCGCGCCAGCCGTAGTCCTCGGCCGCCTTCACATCGCAAGGCACGACCTCGGCCAGGGCCTTCATGATCTGCGGATTATGCCGGCCGCCGCCGCAGACGATCAGCGCCGTCGGCCGCTGCTTGCCCTGGGCGACGCCCAGCGCCACCGTGCGGGCGGTGAAGGCGACCAGCGTCGCGGCCGCGTCGGGCAGCGAAAGGTCGGCCACCGCGTCGAGCGCGAAGTCGTAGCGGTCCAGCGACTTCGGCGGCGGCGCCGCGAAATAGGGATGGTCGAACAGGGTCTGCAGGGCGTCCTCGTCGACCCAGCCGGACGCCGCCAGCTTGCCGCCCTCGTCATAGCGCCCGGCGCCGTGGGCCTGCAGCAGCAGGTCGATCATGCCGTTGCCCGGGCCGGTGTCGAAGGCCAGGAGGTCGCCCGCCTCATCGATGAGCGTCACATTGGCCACCCCGCCGATATTGAGCACGGCCGCCGGCAGGGCGAGGCCGGAGGCCAGGGCGCGGGCCCGGTGATAGATCGGGGCCAGGGGCGCGCCCTCCCCGCCGGCGGCGACATCGGCGGTGCGGAAGTCGAAGGCGACAGGCGCCCCGCAGCGGTCGGCCAGGGCCTGGGCGTCGCCCAGCTGAACGGTGCGCCCCACCCGCTCGGGCGTCGGCCGCTCATGCAGCACCGTCTGGCCGTGCATGCCCACGAGATCGAGGTCGCCCCAGGCCATGCCGTTGGCGGCGAGGAATTCGTCGGCCGCCTCGAAGTGCTCGCGGGCCACCGCCGCGGCGGCCTCGGCGAAGATCACCGGGGCGGGTACGCCGCGCGGCCACTTCAGCGCCTGGTGCGTCGTCTCCAGCAAGAGGTTGCGCACGCCCTCGCTCAGCTTGCGTTCGCCCGCCGGGCCGAAGCCGGTGATCGCCTCGCCGTCCGTCTCCAGCACCGCCATGTCGACGGCGTCGAGGGAAGTGCCGGTCATGAATCCGAGAACGCGCATGCGGCTTGACTGCCATGGGCGGCAAAACCTAGCTAGCCGCCATGACCGACCTGCCCTTCAAATCGTCCTTCCTGCAGACCATGCAGGCGCGCGGCTACATCCATCAGATCACCCATCCGGCCGAGCTGGACGAGGCGGCGGGCGGCGGGACCATCATCGGCTATATCGGCTTCGACGCGACCGCGCCGAGCCTGCACGTCGGCCACCTGATCCAGATCATGCTGTTGCGCCGTCTGCAGCAGGCCGGCCACAAGCCCATCGTCCTGATGGGCGGCGGCACCACCAAGGTGGGCGACCCCAGCTTCAAGGACACCCAGCGCCCCCTGCTCACCGAGGAGCGCATCGCCGAGAACATCGCCGGCATCAAGGGCGTGTTCGAGAAGTTCCTGACCTTCGGCGACGGGCCCAGCGACGCCATCATGCTCGACAACGACGAGTGGCTGTCGAAGCTCGGCTACCTGGAATTCCTGCGCGACTACGGCGTGCACTTCACGGTCAACCGCATGCTGAGCTTCGAGTCCGTGAAGCTGCGCCTCGACCGCGAGCAGCCGCTGACCTTCCTCGAATTCAACTACATGCTGATGCAGGCGACCGACTTCCTGGAGCTGAACCGCCGCTACGGCTGCGTGCTGCAGATGGGCGGTTCCGACCAGTGGGGCAACATCCTCAATGGGGTGGAGCTGATCCGCCGCGTCGACGCCAAGCCGGCCTTCGGCCTGACCACGCCCCTGCTCGCCACGGCCTCGGGCCAGAAGATGGGCAAGACGGTAGGCGGCGCCGTCTGGCTCAACGCCGACGCCCTCAGCCCCTACGACTACTGGCAATACTGGCGGAACACCGAGGACGCCGACGTCGGCCGCTTCATGCGCCTGTTCACCGACATCTCGGACGCGGACATCACGGCCTATGAAGCCCTGCAAGGCGCGGCGATCAACGACGCCAAGAAGGCCCTGGCCGACGCTGCGACCGGCATGCTGCACGGCGCCGAAGCCGCCGCCACGGCGCGCTCGGCCGCCGAGAAGGCCTTCGAACAGGGCGCCGTCTCGGCCGACCTGCCGACGTTCTCGATCCCACGCGCCGATCTGGAAGCCGGCGTCAGCAACACCGCCCTGGCGGTGCTGGCCGGCTTCGCCAACTCCAACGGCGAAGCGCGCCGCCTGATCGCCGGCGGCGGTTTCAAGGTCAACGACGCCAAGGTCGCCGACGAACGCGCCCTGGTGACCCTGGCCGACCTCGACGCCGAAGGCCGCATCAAGGTCGCCAAGGGCAAGACCATCAAGCTGGCGACGCCGGGTTAGAACCGAAGCTCCCTTCCCCCTGCTGAAGGGGGAAGGGTCGGGGATGGGGGTGCAGACCTTCATGAACGGGCGCGGCGAGCCGAACCGCCGCAGTCACCCTCACCCCTGCCCCTCTCCCTTCGAGGGAGAGGGATTCAAAACCCCCTACTTCTTCTGCAATTCCGCCTTGAACGCTTCCAGGCTCAGCGGCCGGCCGAGGAAGTTCTGGATCAGCACATTGGCGTCCTGCGAGCCGCCAGGCTCCAGCACCAGCTGGCGGTAGCGCTCGGCCACGGCCTTGTCGCGGATGCCCGCCTTCTCGAAGGCTGTGAACAGGTCCAGCGCGATCGCCTTGGACCAGACGTAGGTGTAATAGACCGCCGAATAGCCATCCAGGTGGCCGAAGCTGGCGTAGGGGTGCGCGCCCGCGACCGGCGGGAACTGCGAGTAGCGGGCGATCTGCTCGTCGTACATCGGCTGCAGGTCGAAGTCCGGCTTGCGATTGTAGTAGTTCAGCGACACGGCCGCGTAGGCCAGTTGGCCCTTCCAGCTCGTCGGCTCGCCGAAGCGGCGGCCGGCGTTCATCTTGGCGACCAGGGCCTCGGGGATCGGCTGCCCCTGCGGATTGGAGGCGAAGGTCTTCAGGGTGTCGTAGTTCCACACCCATTCCTCGAGCAGCTGCGACGGCGCCTCGATGAAGTCCCACTGCAGGTTGCTCATCGACTGCACGCCGTACTCGGTGTGACCCGAATAGAGCGCGTGGATCAGGTGGCCGAACTCGTGGAGGAAGGTCTCCACATCGCCGTGGTCCATCGGCCCGGTGGCCGGGAAGTTGGTCACCAGCGCCCCGACCGGGACCTGCCGGCCCTCCACGCCCGTGCGGATGCCGAACTGGGCGGCGTGGTTGTACTTGCCCTCGCGCGGATGCATGTCGAGGTAGAACCGCCCGATCAGCTTGCCGCTCTTGTCATGGAGCTCCCAGGCCGAGACGCTCTTGTCCCACACCGGCGTGTTCCACGGCTTGAACTGCGCGCCGAACAGGTCGGTCATCAGCTGGAAGATGCCGGTCCGCGCCTTGTCGTAGGTGAAGTACTGGCGCACCTCGGCCGCGTCGACGGCGTACTTCTGCTTGCGCAGAAGATTGCTCATGTAGCTGTTGTCGTAGCTTTCCAGCCGCGTGATCGACGGATCGACCGTCTTGGCGAAGGTCAGCAGTTCGGCCAGATCGGCCTCGGCGCCCGGCTTGGCGGCGGCGTTGACGTCGTCGAGGAAGCTCGCCGCCCGCTGCGGATTGCCGATCATCTTGTCGGCGGTGATCAGGGTCGCATAGTCGGCGTAGCCCAGCGTCTGGGCCAGCTCATAGCGCTTCTGCAGCAGGCTCTTCAGCACCGTTTCGTTGGCCGGCCAGCCGCGATTGCGATAGGCCAGTTGCACCACGCGTCGCGTCTCGCGCTTGCTGGCGAAGTCGAACACCGGGATCACGTCCGGATAGTCGTAGGTCAGGTGCACGAAGCCGTCGGCCGCCGGCTTGTGGCTGTCGATGTAGTCCTGCGGCAGGCCCGCCAGGTCCTCGACCTTCAGCTTGATGTCGCCCTTGTCGTCGCGAATGTTGGCCGCGAACTTCAGGCCGATCTCGGTGATCTCCTTCTGCAGCGCCGTCACCTTGGCGCGCGTCGCGTCGTCCTTGTCGACCCCGGCCAGGCGATAGTTGGTCAGCATCTTCTGCAGGGTGAAGGTCTTACGCGCATCAAGTCCGTTCGTCGGGATCGCCGACAGCCGGTCGAAGATCGGGCGCGACAGCGAGATCTTGGTCCCCAGGTCCGAAATCTTCGGCACACAGGCCTCGGCGGCCTCGCGAACCTCCTTCACCGGGCTGGTCTGCGAGATCAGGTAAAGCTCCTGCCCGCCGTCGCCGACCACCAGTTGCAGGGTGTCGAAGGCCGCGAAGTCGGCCGTCAGCGTCGCCGGTCCCTTCATCGCCTCCAGCTCGGCCTTGGCCTTCTCGCCCAACGCCAGCACCGCCTCGCAGCGAGCGTTGATCGCCGCCGCCGAGGTCGTGGTCAGGATCGACTCCTTCAGCTGGGCGTTAGCCGCCGCGTCGGTCTGGGCGCCGGCGAAGGCGGGGCTGGCGGAAAGAATGGAGCCGGCGATCAGCACGGCGATGGGGAGACGGTTCATGCGGCGCCTGTTGAATTCGAGCATGGGTCTTCGCTAGAGGGAGACGCCCGCGCATGCAATCACCTCGCGCGGATCGGAGTGACGGATGACCATCGAACTGGCTGCCGGCGACAAGGCCCCCGACTTCGACCTCGAGACCGACACCGGCCGCGTCTCACTCGCCGCCCTCAAGGGCAAGACCGTCGTCCTCTACTTCTATCCGAAGGACGACACGACGGGCTGCACCAACGAGGCCATCGCCTTCTCGGGCTTGAAGCCGGCCTTCGAGGCCGCCGGCGCGGTGGTCGTCGGCGTGTCCAAGGACACCGCCAGGAAACACGCGAAGTTCCGCGCCAAGTACGACCTCACCGTCGAACTGGGCGCCGACCCCGAGGGCGGCGTCGTCGAGGCCTACGGCGTCTGGGGCGAGAAGGTGCTCTACGGCCGCGCCTACATGGGCATCGAGCGCGCCACCTTCCTGATCGACGGCGCCGGCGTCATCCGCCGCACCTGGCGCAAGGTGAAGGTCGCGGGCCACGCCGAGGAGGTCCTGGCCGCCGTCCAGGCGCTCTGACGCCGGCAGGTGTTGCGGCCGCGCCGCAGCGCCTCGGCATAGTGCGGATCGCCGCCCATCCCAGTGGCGCCGGGCGGCAAACATGGTTACTTCAGAAAAACTGAGCCGAATCCGGCCGAATTGCGCCCGTCTGCGGCGTGTTGGCGCTTGCGCCCCTGTTTCCGATCATTGCATATGCCCCACCATCGGCGTTTGGGGGGCTTGGCGATGGATGTGGCGCGCTTGAAGCGTTTGCGGCATTCGTTTCTACAGCTGTTTCCCGAACGGCATCTCTACGTCCGCTCCGGCGGCCAGATGCGCGGCTACGTCCTCACCACCAGGAACCAGCTGATCGGCGCCGGCGCCGTGGCGGCCTGCGGCGTCTGGATGCTCGTCTCCACCGGCGCCATGCTGATCGGCGGCCTGTCCCAGGGCCAGAACGACCAGCAGCTCGTCCAGCTCCGCTCCTATTACGAACGCCTCGGCGCCGACCGTCAGGCCCGCCTCAACAGCGCCGTCGCCCAGCTCTCCGACACCAACGGCTCGATCAACGACCTCGCCGCCTCGGTCGAGAAGCGCCACGCCGCCCTCGCGCTCCTGCTGCAGGACTTCAAGGGCGCCCCCGGCGTGCAGCAGGCCCTGGCCCCCGCCAAGCCGCGCCTCGTCGCCAACGCCTCGCCGGTGCAGCGCGTGCAGGCCACCCGCATGGATCAGGAACGCCTGATCGTCGCGGCCGAGACCTACGCCAAGAGCCGCGCCGAGCGCCTGCGTCTGGCCTTCCGCCTCGCCGGCCTGAACCCCGACAGCTACGCCGCCCGCGGCTCGGCCCTCGGCGGCCCGCTGATCGAGACCAAGGACCCGCGCGCCCTGGCCGCCGTGCTCGACGTCGACGCCGATTTCGCCGCCCGCATCCAGGACGCCGCCACCGACATGGGCGCCATGCGCGGCCTGGAAACCGCCGCCGATCGCCTGCCCTTCTACAAGCCGACCACCAACCCGGCCCAGAGCTCCAGCTACGGCGTGCGGCTCGATCCCTTCACCCGCCGCCCCGCCTTCCACTCCGGCCTCGATTTCCCCGGCGCCTTCGCCACCCCGATCGTCGCCACCGCCCCGGGCGTGGTGTCCTTCGTCGGCCAGCGCAGCGGCTACGGCAACACCGTCGAGATCGACCACGGCGGCGGCTTCAAGACCCGCTACGGCCACCTGTCGAAGTTCAACGTCAGCGTCGGCCAGCGCGTGGCCATCGGCACGCGCATCGCGGCCATGGGCTCCACCGGCCGCTCCACCGGCCCCCACCTGCACTACGAGGTGTGGGTCAACGGCCGCGCGCAGAACCCCAACCGCTTCCTGAAGGCCGGTGAGTATGTTCAGCAAGCCGGCTAAGTCCGCCCCCGCCGCCCCGCCCGCGCCCGCTTCGGACGCCCCCCACAGCGGCAAGAAGGCCGCGCCCCGCGTCGCCTCCCTGATCGGCGCCGACGCCAGCATCGAAGGCTCCATCACCGGCGAAGGCGACCTGCACATCGACGGCTCGGTGAAGGGCGACGTCCGGGTCGGCCGCCTGACCATCGGCGACACCGGCCACGTCGACGGCGGCGTCTACGCCGAAATGGTCGAGGTCCGCGGCCGCGTGGTCGGCGCGATCACCGCCAAGCAGGTCCGCCTCCACGGCACCGCCTACGTCGACGGCGACATCACCCACGAACAACTGGCCATGGAAACCGGCGCCTTCTTCCAGGGCCGCAGCCTGAAATTCCAACGCCCCCCGCCGCAACCCGCCGCCCCCCCGGCGCTGGCGGCTCCGGTGGTGACGCCGGAAGGCTGAGCCTCGGGGCGGCGCAGTCATCGGTTGCAATACCGATCGTAGCGCCCCATCCGGCCATCCGCCCACGGACGATAGGCGTTGGCCATTCGCACCCGATCTGCGATCGACGGGTGGGTTGCGTGAAACACTTCGAAGATCGGGCCATAGTCGACCAGACTCAGGCGGCTGCGCGTCATCCCCGCCATGTGCCGGGCCTGGGCTTCGTTCGCACGCACGAGTTCCAGGGCGAAGCGATCCGCTTCGGTTTCCACCCATCGCTGGACGCCGTTGTAGGCGGGCAATCCCGCGAGGCTCCATGAAAACGATAGGATAAGGACCATCAGCGGCGCCGCCGCAGGGTCGGACAAGTCGCTGACGCCGGCCCGACTGCCCCATCGTCGGATCACCGCACGTCCGACTCGATCGACCAGCAGCATTCCGATCAGGATCAGGATGGCGACGAGCGCGATAGCCAGCAGATTGTCGTTCAGCACATAGTGCTTCAATTCGTGCGCGAAGGTCGCCGCGACCTCAGCCTCCGACTTGGAGTCCAGTAGGCCGGAATGCAGAACGATGCGGCTCGTTGGGCCCAGCCCCAGCACCGTGTCGTCCCCACCGCCAACGACCACGCTGACGCCGCCGGCGCCGCAACGCGCCGCAAGCGCATGAATGCGCTCCGCCAGCGCCCCCGGAGGAAGCGGCTCAAGCCGCGCGATCATCGGCGTGACGAGCAGTTGCACAACCAGAAGCGTGGTGGTCAGGACCAAGACGAGCGCGCCGGAAAGCAACCACCACCAATGTCCAGGACGCCGCCGTATCAATTTCAGCGCCGCCGGCGCCGCTATCAACGCGACGGCGACCTGCCCCGCCAAAGCCAAGCTGCGGTCGAGAAGCCATCGGCCGCTCGTCGGTGCCTGCGCCCCCCATGCCTGGCGCAGGCCAACGTCGAGCCACCAGGCGGCGGGCAGCGTCAATAGGCTGGCGCAGAACAGATAGACGGCGAAAAACAAGCCGACCCCAAGCCACCAACGATGGCCGGCGAGCCCCAGGGTGAGCTCACGCAATCGGGCGCCCGTGCCGCTCGCGAAAACGCAGAGCGGAATCGACAGCGACAGCAGCTGCAGGGCCAGCCATGCCAGTTCGCGCTGATGGGCGAAGGCGATGGCGGCCGGATTGTTCTCGGGAACGCTAACAACGTCGGGCGAAAACATGAGGGCTTCTCGAAAAGGCGAGCGGCCCTCATGGTGTGACGGGGCGCCAAGAAGTCCGAGGTTCGCTGGCCCCGCTTCATCCCATGACCAGTGCGGTTCATCACAAACGGAGATCGACGGCTTCGATGACCACCCTGATCGCCTCCCGACCGGCTTATCGAGACTGGCCGCGCTTCGGACGAGAGACGGCCCTTGGCTTCTGCTTCTGGCTCGCCTTTCTCCTGATCCTCGAACCCGGCAATCTGATCCGGGCTTCAAGCTTAGGTCAGACCGTCGGCCTTGAGCGCGAGCTGCTGCGAATCCTTGGGGCTTCGGCGCTCGGTTCGACGACAGCCGTACCGCTGCTCGCCCTCTGCCGATGCTTGCCGCTGGATGGCGAGCGATGGGGACTGACCCTGGCGGGCTATGGCGCGATCTTACCGGCCACGGCGCTGGTTCTGATCCTAGTCGCTAACGCCCTCGCCGCCGTCGCCCTGCCTGGGGGAAACACCGGATCGCTTGCGCAGCAGATCGGCGCCGACCTGCTGCTGCTCATGTTTTGTCTGGCCAGCTATGTTTTGACGTTTCACGCCCTGGACAAGCGGGACAAGGCTTCGGGGGCGGCGGCCGTTGATCGCCCGGCGACGCTCGCCCGAATTCCAGTGAAAATGAAAGACGGTCGCCGTTGGATCGATGTCCCCGCCATCGATTGGGTCGAGGCCCAGGGCAACTACCTAGCGCTCCACGTCGGCGGTCGGGAGCACCTCGTGCGTGGAACCCTGGCCCAACTGGTCGCGACCCTCGACGCCAGCGCCTTCGTTCGCATCCATCGCCGCACGCTGGTGGCGGTGGATCGCGTGATCTCCACGTCGCCGACCGGCAGCGGAGATTTTGAAGTTCGACTGCGCGATGGGACCGTACTCAAGGGTACTCGCACCTATCGTCGGGCCTTCGACCGCGCGCTGCGGGCCTAGCCCGCCACGGCCTTCCGCAATCCCGGCCTTTACAACTCGCCGCTCCTCGCTGTATGGCCCCGCCCATGCGATCGATCATGATCATTAAGCGCACCATTAAAACCACCGGGCTCTCGGGGCCTGGGGGTGCGCGCACGATCGCCGCGTAGCACCCCCAAGACCCCGCCGGATGGACGGGGTCTCAAGCGCTGCAAACGCCGACCATGACCGCCCCGCCCGCCGGCTCAAACCGGAGAGCGAGACCATGGACTTTCAACAGAACCCCAACGTGCGGCCCCAGACGGTGGCCATCGTCGGCGCCACCGGTGCGGTCGGCGTCGAACTGCTCGGCTGCCTGGAGCAGCGCAACTACCCCGTCGGCGCCCTGCGCCTGCTGGCCTCGCCGCGCTCGGCCGGCAAGACGCTGCAGTTCCGCGGCCAGCCGGTGACCATCGAGGCGACCACCCGCCAGGCCTTCGAGGGCGTCGACGTCGCCCTGTTCGCGGCCGGCGCCACGGTCAGCCGCGAGTTCGTGCCCGTCGCCCTCGGGGCCGGCGCCCGCGTGGTCGACAATTCCTCGGCCTTCCGCATGCACAGCGATATCCCGCTGGTGGTGCCGGAGGTGAACGGCGATCTGCTCGGCAAGGGCGGCCCGCTGGTCGCCAATCCCAATTGCGTCGCCGCCATCGCGGTGATGGCCCTGCAGCCGCTGCACGCCCTGTCGCCGATCCAGCGCCTGGTCGGCGCCACCTACCAGGCCGCCTCCGGCGCCGGCGCGGCCGCCATGGAGGAACTGGAGCTGTCGACGGCCGCCTATCTGGCGGGCGAGGCCTATGCGCCCAAGGTGCTGCCGCACCCCTACGCCTTCAACCTGTTCAGCCACAACGCCGAGGTCGAGGCCGAGAGCGGCTACAACGGCGAGGAGCTCAAGGCGATGGAGGAGATCCGCAAGATCATGCGCACCCCCGACCTGCCCGCCTCCTTCACCTGCGTCCGCGTGCCGGTGCTGCGCGCCCACTCCATGGCCCTCACCGTCACCTTCGACCGCGTCGTCGGCGTCGCCGAGGCGGTGGAAGCGCTCGCCGCCGCCCCCGGCGTGCGCGTGGTCAACGACGCCGCCGCCAACCACTACCCGATGCCGAACGAAGCCTCGGGCCAGGGCGACGTGCTGGTCGGCCGCGTCCGCCGCGACCTCTCGGACCCGTCGGGCCGCACGCTCTCGCTGTTCGTGGCCGGCGATCAACTGCTGAAGGGCGCGGCGCTCAACGCCGTGCAGATCGCCGAGGCGATGTTAGTGCAAGGGGCCGAGGCGTAACCGGCCCCCTTCCCCCTCGAAGGGGGAAGGGACGGGGTTGGGGGTGCGGGCAGGGACTCGTCGAGCAGGTTCAACAGGCGGCGCCTCTTGAGCCTTACCCGAAGCGCACCGCGAGCACCCTCACCCCTGCCCCTCTCCCTTCGAGGGAGAGGGGTTTCCGCTCCCTAAGCCCTCTTCAAATCCGTCTTGCTCAGCGGCAACTGCCGCACCCGCTTGCCGGTCGCCGCGAACACGGCGTTCAGCACCGCCGGCGCCGCCACGAAGATGGTCGGCTCGCCTACCCCGCCCCAGAAGCCGCCGGACGGCATCAGGATCGACTCCACCTCCGGCATCTCGTCCATGTGCAACACCGGATAGGTGTCGAAGTTTTCCTGGTCGACCTTGCCGCCGGTGACGGTGATCTCGCCGTGCAGGGCGGCCGACAGGCCGAAGACGAACGAGCCCTCGATCTGGGCCTTCACCTGCTGCGGGTTGACCACATTGCCGGGATCGGTCGCGGCGGTGATCTTGTGGATGGTCAGCACCCCGGCGTCGCTGACCGACACCTCGGCGCAGGCGGCCACATAGCTGCCGTAGCCCATGTGCTGCGACAGGCCGAGATACCGCCCGGGCGCGCGCGGCTTGCCCCAGCCGCCCTTCTCTGCCACCGCGTTCAGCACCGCCAGGTGCTTGGGCGAGTTCGCCAGCAGCTTGCGCCGGAACTCCAGGACGTCGACGCCGGCGGCGTGCGCCAGCTCGTCCATGAAGCACTCAAGATAAAGCGAATTCTGATTGTTGTTCACCCCGCGCCAGAACCCGGCCGGGATCGGCGAGCCGTAGGCCACATGGTCGATCAGCAGGTTCGGAATGGCCGTGTAGCCGAAGCGGCCTTCCTCGCCGGTCAGGTTCAGGCCCTGGAAGACCAGGGCGTCGTTGCCGGTCATCGCCGGGTTGAGGCTCTTCAGGATCGACTGCCCGGCGATCCGCATGTGCAGGCCCACCAGCTCGCCCTGGGCGTTCAGCGCCCCAACCATCCGGCACTGGCTGGTCGGGTGGTAATAGCCGTGCAGCATGTCCTCCTCGCGCGACCAGATCAGCTTGATCGGCACGCCTGGAACCTGCTTGGCGATGATCACCGCTTGCTCGACGAAGTCGTGGCTGGTCGCCCGGCGCCCGAAGCCGCCGCCCAGATGCAGGCGATAGACCTCGCACTTCTCGACCGGCAGGCTGGCGGCGGCCACCGTCGTCGTCAGGGCCGCCGAGGCGTCCTGCGTCGCCGTCCACACCTCGCATCTGTCCGGCGTCCAGAGCGCCGTGGCGTTCATCGGCTCCAGCGTCGCGTGATGCTGATAGGGGACGGCGTAGTCCGCCTCGACCCGTTTGGCGGCTCCGGCGATGGCGGCCGCCGCATCGCCCGTCTTGGCCCCGACCGCCGCGCCGTCCGCCGTCAACCCGGCCTTCAGTCCGGCCGCGATCGAGTCGCTGGAAACGCCGGTGTTCGGCCCGGCGTCCCATTCGATGGGCAGGGCTTCCAGCGCCGTCTTGGCCCGCCACCAGGTGTCGGCCACCACGGCGACGGCCGTCTGGCCGACGGGGACCACGTGCTTCACGCCCGGCATGTCGCGGATCGCCGCCGCGTCGAAGCTCTTCACCTTGCCGCCATAGGTCGGGGTGATGCGGATGGCGGCGTTCAGCATGCCCGGCATCGTCATGTCGATGCTGTAGATCTGCGAGCCGTCGGTCTTCGGCGCGGTGTCGAGCCGCTTCAACGGCTGGCCGGCGATCTTCCAGTCCTTCGGGTCCTTCAGCGGCGCCTCGGCCGGCGGGGTCAGCTTCGCCGCGGCGGCGGCCACCTTGCCATAGGTCGTGGTTCGGCGGCTCGGGCCATGGGTGATCACGCCCTTGGCCACCGTGCATTCGGCGACCGGAACGCTCCAGCCGTCGGCCGCCGCCTGCAGCAGCATCAGCCGCGCCGTCGCCCCGCCCTTGCGCATCGCCTGCTGGCTGCCGCGCACGCCCTGGCTGCCGGCGGTCTGGAAACTGCCCCACACCCGCTGGCGGGCGAGGTTCTGGCCGGGGGTCGGATATTCCGTGGTCACCTTGGCCCAGTCGCAGTCCAGCTCCTCGGCGACGAGCTGGGCCAGGCCCGTCAGGGTGCCCTGCCCCATCTCCACCCGGCCGATGCGGACCACCACGGTCTCGTCGGGGCGGATCACCACCCAGGCGTTGACCTCGGGCGTCGCCTCGGCGGCCTCGCCGACCGGAATGTGCAGGCCCAGCGCCATGCCGCCGGCGACGGCGGAAACGGTGGCGAGGAATCCGCGGCGGGAAACGGCGTGCGCGTTCATGGTCGGCTCCCCGTTCAGGCCGTGACGCCGGCGGCCTGCTTGATGGCCGCCTTGATGCGATTGTAGGTGCCGCAGCGGCAGATGTTGCTCATCGCCTCCACGATCTGGGCGTCGGTCGGCTTCGGGGTGCTCTTCAGCAGGGCCGCGGCCGCCATGATCTGGCCCGACTGGCAATAGCCGCACTGCGGCACGTCATGCTCCACCCAGGCCTTCTGCAGCGGATGGTCGCCCTTGGCCGACAGGCCCTCGATGGTGACGATCTTCGCGCCCGCCTCGACCGAGTCGACCGGCAGGCTGCACGAGCGCACCGGCGCCCCGTCGATATGCACCGTGCAGGCCCCGCACTGGGCGACGCCGCAGCCGTACTTCGTGCCGGTGAGGCCCAACTGCTCGCGGATCACCCACAGCAGCGGCGTCCCCGCCTCCACCTCGACGTCGCGCGCCTTGCCGTTGACGTTCAGCTTGGCCATGGCCGTCCTCCCCGTTGGAAGCGGGACTACACCATTGGGTGGGACGTCGCACAATGGATCATGATCCCTCCCCCTGGATGGGGGAAGGGCAGGGGTGGGGGTGGAGACGGTTCCGCCGTCAAAGACCTGTCGGACTAGCCGTCGCCGTGAGGAAGTCAGGGCATCGGCGCGCCGGGGAAGAGCCGCCAAATCCGCTATCGCGGACAGGGCGCCCCCCCCATCCCTGCCCTTCCCCCATCCAGGGGGAAGGGTCGTGTTTTTCTGATACGCCTCGACTTTGAAAGGCTGCGGAGCGCCGCCCCTACCCCTCCACCGCGTCCCGCGTCGCCCCGACCCGCTGCGCCAGCGCCGCGCCCATGAACGCATCCAGATCGCCGTCGAGCACGCCCTGCGTATCCGACGTCTCCACCTCGGTGCGCAGGTCCTTCACCATCTGGTACGGCTGAAGCACGTAGCTGCGGATCTGGTGGCCCCAGCCGATGTCGGTCTTCTGGTCTTCCAGCGCCTGGGCGGCGGCCTCGCGCTTCTGCAGCTCCATCTCGTAGAGCCGCGCGCGCAGCATCTTCCAAGCTTCCTCGCGGTTCTGGTGCTGCGAGCGGCCGGCCTGGCAGGCCACGGCGATGCCGGTCGGGATGTGCGTCAGACGCACGGCCGAGTCGGTCTTGTTGATGTGCTGGCCGCCCGCGCCGCTGGCGCGGTAGGTGTCGGTCCGCACGTCGGACGGGTTGATGTCGATCTCGATGGTGTCGTCGACCACCGGATAGACCCAGGCCGAGGCGAAGCTGGTGTGCCGCCGGGCGCTGGAGTCATAGGGGCTGATGCGCACCAGGCGGTGCACCCCGGCCTCGGTCTTCAACCAGCCGTAGGCGTTCTCGCCCTTGACCAGCAGGGTCGCCGACTTGATGCCGGCCTGATCGCCGGCCGTCTCTTCCACCAGCTCGACCGACATGTCGTGGGCGTTGGCCCAGCGGGTGTACATGCGCAGCAGGATGCCGGCCCAGTCGCAGCTCTCGGTGCCGCCGGCCCCGGAGTTGATTTCGATATAGGCGTCGTTGCCGTCGGCCTCGCCGCTGAGCAGGGCTTCCAGCTCGGCGCGGCCGGCGCGCTCCTTGATCGCCTTCAGCTGCGCGCGGCCGTCCTCAAGCAGGGCTTCGTCGCCCTCCATCTCGGCCAGCTCGACATATTCGAGCGCCTCGGCGAGGTCCTTTTCGATGGCCTGAACGGCGCCGACCGAAGCGGCCAGCTTGTTACGTTCGCGCATCAGCGCCTGGGCGGCGCTGGGGCTGTCCCACAGGGTGGGGTCTTCGGAACGGGCGTTGAGCTCGTCGAGCTTCCTTAGGGCCGGTTCCCAGTCAAAGACGCCTCCTGAGCAGTCCGATGGACTGCTCGATGTCGGCCGCGGCGGCCGCAACATCCGGTCTCATTGATTCACTCGCATCAACTTGGGAGGCGCGGAGATAGCCCCTGCCCGGCTTGGGAACAAGGCTGGAGCGCCGAGGCTCCCTCCGTCACGTCGCTTTAGGCGCGCTTCTTCGCGACCAGTTGCTCAAGGTCGGAATTGAGCCGCGTCTGCCAGCCCGCGCCGCTGGCCTTGTAGTAATCCACGACGTCGGGGTTCAGCCGGATGTTGCCGACCCACTTGGGGCGCTCGGACTTCGGCCGCCCTCCCTTGTTCTTGAAGTTGGCGAGCACCTCCGGCGGCAAGACTTCATGGGCAGGGCGCAGCGTCGCGATCATCTCGGGCGTAAGGTAGGGCGCGTCATCCTCGTCCAGTTCGGGACCGCCTGGCAGTTCCGGCTTGATTGTTTTCATCGTCATCATCGTCTCCATCCATCATCCGCGGCCCGACCGCGCCGCTGGCGCTCATTCCGGCGGTAAGTCTTCCTCTCGACATCGCCGGAGGCTGATCGCTCGGACATCCGCACCCCGAACCGTGAAGGTGAAAGCATGGAGTTTACCGTCGATGTCGCCGTAGGCGTTGAACCGGGGCTCGCCGTAGTCGCGGCGGGTATCCGGGCGGACCATGATCACTTCGAGATCCGCCGCGCGCGCCAGCGATACCCCGTGCTTAGCAATGTTCTTGCCATCCTTGGCAGGGTCGAATGTGAGCACCGCCTTTTTGTATCCACAAAAAAGCGGTGCGTCAATTTATTGTGGATACAAGAACCACCCACGCCACGTCATGTACGGGGCGGATTTATGCAGCCGAGACGGAGGGGGTTTCCCCCTCAGAACAGCCCCGAAAGATCTGGCGCCGCCTCGGGCGCCGGCCGCGCGGGCGCCGCCGGAGCCGTCGGCAGGCCGATGATCGGCAGCTGGTTGTAGGGGATCGGGCCCAGCGGGTTGACGATCGCCTCCTCGCGTGGCGCCGAGCCTGGGCGGAAGGCTTCCATCACCCCGTTCACCGGGCGGAACACGGCGTTCTTCGGAGCCTTGAACGGCGTCGGCGGCAGGCCCTTGACGGCCGTCTGCATGAACTGGGCGAAGATCGGCACGGCCGCCTGCGCGCCCGTCTCCCCGTTGCCGAGACTGCGGTTGTCGTCGAAGCCGACGAACACCCCGACCACGATCTGCGGCGTGAAGCCCATGAACCAGGCGCTGCGGTACTCGTTGGTGGTGCCGGTTTTGCCGGCCACGGCGCGGCCCGGCATCCTGGCCCCGGTGCCGGTGCCGCGCTGCACGGCGCCTTCGAGCATCGAGCTGATCTGGAAGGCCGTGATCGGGTCCATCACCCGCGTGCCGCGTGGCGGAATGCGCGGGCTCTCGTCACCGTTGAAGCCGGCGTCGCAGCGTTCGCAGTCGCGCTTGTCGGCCTTGAAGATCGTCTTGCCCTCGCGATCCTCGACCAGCTCGATCAGGTGGGCGTCCACCTTGCGGCCGCCGTTCGGGAAGGCGGTGTAGGCGGCCGTCATGTTGAAGGGCGTCGTCTCGCCGGCGCCCAGGGCCATGGCCAGCACCGGCGCCATCTCGCGCACGATGCCCGTGCGCTTGGCCATGTCGACCACCTTCTTCATGCCGACGTTCTGCGCCAGCCGCACGGTCATGGCGTTGATCGACAGCTCCAGGCCCCGCCGCAGCGGCTGGGTGCCGTAAAAGCGCTTGTAATAGTTCTCCGGGCTCCAGTCCTGGCCGTCCGCGCCGCGGAAGGTCATGGCCGCGTCGGTGATCATGCTGGCCGGCGTGTAGCCGTTCTCCAGCGCCGTCGCGTAGACGAACGGCTTGAACGACGAGCCCGGCTGCCGCATCGCCTGCGTCGCCCGGTTGAAGTTCGAAAGGCTGAAGCTGTAGCCGCCGACCAGGGCCAGCACCCGGCCCGAATAGGGCTCCATCGCCACCAGGGCCCCGTTCACCGCCGGCGCCTGCTTCAGGCGGAAGCCGCCGTCGTCGGCCTTCTGCACGAAGATCAGGTCGCCCTTGCTCAGCGCCCGGCGACCGTTGCGCGCCCAGGTCACGTCTTCCGAGGCCAGGGCGCCGGTATCCCCGTCCTCGGTGCGCACGCGCACGCCGCCGTCGGCCGATTCCACCAGCGCCGCCCGCCATTCGACGCGTTCGGAGGGCTTGGGGTGCTTGCGGGCCTCGGCCTCCCAGCCGGTGGTGGTTTCCGAGGTGACATGCGCCCAGGCGCCGCGCCAGCCGTGGCGGCGGTCATAGCGCTCCAGCCCGTCCTGCAGGGCGATCCGCGCCGCCGTCTGCATCGCCGGGTCGAGGGTCGTTCGCATGTAATAGCCGCCCTCGGTCAGGTGGGCGCCCAGCGTGGCCGTGGCCCGCTGCCGGACCTCCTCCACGAAATAGTCGGCGTCGCGGTACTTGGCGCGGGCCGGGGCGGCCTGAACCTTCAGGTCCTCGGCCATGGCCTTGGAGGCCTCCGCCCGGCTCACCCAGCCGAGGTCGGCCATCTCGCCGAGGATCCAGTTGCGGCGGGCGATGGCGTTCGCCTTGCGCCGGGTCGGGTGATAGTTGTCGGGGCCCTTCGGCAGGGCCGCCAGATAGGCCGCCTCGGCCAGGGTCAGGTCGTTGATCGACTTGCCGAAGTAATTATAGGCCGCCGCGCCGACGCCGTAGCTGCGATAGCCCAGCCAGATTTCGTTGAGATACAGCTCGAGGATCTGCGGCTTGTCGAGCGTCTGCTCCAGCCGCCGGGCCAGGATCGCTTCCTTCAGCTTGCGGCCGATGGTGGCGTCGCTGGTCAAGAGCACGTTCTTGGCCACCTGCTGGGTGATCGTCGAGCCGCCCTCGAGGCGACGGCCGCGCGCCGCGTTGATCACGTTCTTGGCCATGGCCCGCGCGAAGCCCTGCACGTCGACGCCGCCGTGCTGGAAGAAGTTGCGGTCCTCGGCGGCCAGGAAGGCCTGCACCAGCTGCGGCGGAATGTTGTCGTAGGGCACGAAGATGCGCCGCTCGCGGCTGAACTCGCCGATCAGCGTGCCGTCCCAGGCGTAGACGCGCGTCGCGGTCGGCGGGCGGTAGTCCTGCAGGTCGCCGGCGTCGGGCATGTCGTGAAACAGCCACGCCGCATAGATGGCCACCGCGAAGCCGGCGACCGCGATGGCGCTCAGCACGGCGACGCCTGCAATGGCGACCCATCTTTCGGGGGGTTTCAAGCCGACGAACCTCCGCGGGGACGCATCGCCCGCTTTGGCCGTGTCTAGCGTGGTCCGTTCAAGGCGCCAACGGTCGAGCGACGGTCACGCCGCCGCAGCCCGGATCAGCGCGCGGCGATGCGGGTCTCGCGGTCGAAATAGGCCTCGATCGAACGGCCGACCGCGTCGACCACGCGCTTGCGAGTCGCCTCGTGGGTCAGGGCCTTTTCGTCGCCGGGGTTGGTGATGAAGCCCATTTCCAGCAGTACGGCCGGCACGTCCGGCGCCAGCAGCACCATCAGCCCCGCCTCGCGGTGGCTGCGGCGCAGCAGCGGCCGCTCCTCGCCCACCTTTTCGATCAGCATCTCGGCGAAGGTGGCCGAGCGATTCTTCGTGGCGCGCTGCGAGAGGTCGAGCAGGATCTGGCCGATGGCCCGGTCGCGGCCCGGGGCGTTGGCCTTCATCAGCCAGTCGTCGGGATCGACGATCTCATTCACCCGGCCGGCCGCGCGGTCGGCCAGGGTGTAGACGCTGGCGCCGCGGGTGCCCGCGTCGGGGCCGCTGTCGGCGTGCAGCGAGATAAAGAGATCGGCGTCGGCGCGGCGGGCGATCTGCACCCGCTCGTCCAGCGGCACATAGACGTCCGAGCTGCGGGTCAGCACCACCTCGAAGCGACCGCTCTTTTCCAGACGCGCCTTCAGGGCCTTGGCCGCGGCCAGGGTGACGGCCTTCTCCTGCACCGAGGCGCCGAGCGCGCCGGGGTCGCGGCCGCCGTGGCCGGCGTCGACCACGATGACTTTCTTGAAGCGGATCGGCGGCGCCTTGATCGGCTTGTTGCTCACCGCGATCGCCTTGGTCGGCGGCTTGCCCGAGGTCGGCGAAACCACCGGCGGCGCCTCGCTGCCGTCGGCGGCCTTGATGTCGAGCACATAGCGATAGTGCGTCACGCCGTCGGCGGGCGGCAGCAGGAAGCGGCGGCTGATCTTGGCGCCGGGCGAGAGATTGAGGGCCAGCCGGGCCCCGCCGGCCGCGCGGTCGACGGTCCAGCTCTTCACCAGGCCTTCGCCGTCGCCGCCCTGGGCGGCCGGGACCGTCAGGTCGCTCAGGCCGATGACCAGTCCGGAAGCGGAATCGGAAATCAGCTTGCCGCTGACCGCCTTGTCGAGGTCGAGCACCATGCGGGTCTCGACGCGGTCGCCGCCGAAGCGCACGCGCAGAACGCCCTGCCCCGCCGCCGTCACCGGCTGCGGGCCGGCCATCGACCCGGCGACGAGCCCCGCGAAAACCACGGCGCATGAGCGGACCCAGCCGTTCATCCTACGCTTAATGCTCCAACCCACACGGACCCTGTGCGCCCGAACTCGACGCATCCAAGGCCGTGCTTCTAACCCGCCGCGTGTAGAAAAAGCATTAACCGAACATCAAACCTCGCCTTGAAATCGCGCGGCTTTCCTTTTCACCGGCGTTGTGGCTAAGTCCGCCTGCGCGATCGCCGCCGTCACCCGATTTTCGAGGGCGGACTGGCGTAACGCGTGAGAGACCACCACCTTACCGCGCCAGTCTCGCCTCCTTAGGCGCCGGCGCATCATCCGATCCGCGCCCCAGGCGCGACCAGGGATTTAAACCTCATGGGCTGCGTCGCACACGCCCGCTCACGGATAACCGACATTCGCGCCATTCGCGGCGTTGGTCGGACCGTCGCGGCTGCGCGCGCCCCTGCATCATGGCGGCGGCGCGGCCCAGAGCTCGCGCGCCCCGGAGCCCCACTACATGACCAAGAGAATGCTTATCGACGCCGCCCACGCGGAGGAAACCCGGGTCGTCGTCACTGACGGCGGCCGCGTCGAAGAGTTCGATTTCGAAAGCCAGACCCGCAAGCAGCTTCGCGGCAACATCTACCTCGCGAAGGTCACCCGCGTAGAGCCCAGCCTGCAGGCCGCCTTCATCGAGTACGGCGGCAATCGTCACGGCTTCCTGGCCTTCAACGAAATCCACCCGGACTACTATCAGATCCCCCTCGCCGACCGCGAAGCCCTGCTGCGCGAGGAAGCCGAGGATGACGACGATCACGGCCCCGACCTCGACGAGGACGGCGAGCCCGTCGAATCGGCCGGCGACGACGACATGGACGAGGAGGTGGCGCGCCGCCGCCGTCGCCTGATGCGTCGCTACAAGATCCAGGAAGTGATCCGCCGCCGGCAGATCATGCTGGTGCAGGTCGTCAAGGAAGAGCGCGGCAACAAGGGCGCGGCCCTGACCACCTACCTGTCGCTCGCCGGCCGCTACGGCGTCTTGATGCCCAACACCGCCCGCGGCGGCGGCATCAGCCGCAAGATCGAGGCGGCCAGCGACCGCAAGCGCCTGAAGAGCGTCGTCCAGGCGCTGGACGTGCCGCAGGGCATGGGCCTGATCATCCGCACCGCCGGCGCCAAGCGCACCAAGGTCGAGATCAAGCGCGACTACGAATACCTGATGCGGATGTGGGAGAACATTCGCGAAAAGACCATGCAGTCGGTCGCCCCCGCCCTGATCTACGAGGAAGAAGACCTCGTGAAGCGGGCCATCCGCGACCTGTTCGACAAGGACCTCGACGGCGTCTTCGTCGAGGGCGAGGCCGGCTTCCGCGAAGCGCGCGACTTCATGCGCATGATCATGCCGAGCCACGCCAAGAAGGTGCAGCTCTACCGCGAGGCCACGCCCCTGTTCGTGGCCCACAAGGTGGAAGACACCCTGGCCCAGATCTACTCGCCGGTCGTGCCGCTGAAATCCGGCGGCTATCTGGTCATCAACCAGACCGAGGCCCTGGTCGCCATCGACGTCAACTCGGGCAAGGCGACGCGCGAGCGCAACATCGAGGCCACCGCCCTCAAGACCAACCAGGAAGCCGCGGCCGAGGCCGCCCGCCAGATGCGCCTGCGCGACCTGGCCGGCCTGATCGTCATCGACTTCATCGACATGGATGAGGGCAAGAACAACCGCGCCGTCGAAAAGACCCTGAAGGATTGCCTGAAGGACGACCGCGCCCGCGTTCAGATGGGCAAGATCAGCCCGTTCGGCCTGATGGAGATCAGCCGCCAGCGCCGCCGCACCGGCGTGTTGGAGGCCACCACCCACGTCTGCGAACACTGCCAGGGCGCCGGCCGCGTCCGCACGGTGGAGTCCAGCGCGCTGGCCGCCCTGCGCGCGGTCGAGATCGAGGCCCTGAAGGGCGGCGGCGAGGTGACCCTGAAGGTCTCCCGCGAGGTCGGCCTCTACATCCTCAACGAAAAGCGCGCCTATCTCACGCGCGTGCACCAGCACCACCACCTGTTCGTCACCATCACCATCGACGAGCGCCTGGGGACCGACGCCCACGAGATCGAGCGCACCGCCAGCGGCCCGCACTCCCTGCACCCGCTGACCGAAGCCCTGGCCCTGCCCTCCGCCCCCGAGCCCCTCGACCTCGACGACGAGGTCTTCGACGAGGAAGAGGACGAGGAGGAGGAAGAGCTCGAGCTGGAAGCCGCCGAGTCCGACGAGGACGAGGAAGGCGGTCATCCGCCGCCTCGCGGCGAGCGGGACGAAGGCGGGCGCAACGGTCGCAACCGTCGCCGTCGCCGCCGCGGCGGTCGTCGCGACGACGCGGAGCACCTCGCCGCCCCCGCCTCGGACGACGATGAGGACGGCGAGGACGAAGACGGCGCCAGCGCCTCCGACGACGATGACGACGGCGCCCGCCGTCGCCGCCGTCGCGGTCGCCGTGGCGGCCGTCGCGTCCGCGAGGAAGCCCGGCCGCAGGACGGCTTCGTCTGGATCCGCCCGCGCGTGCCCTTCGACGACCCCTTCAACTGGCACGACCCGGCCGAGCTGGCCGCCAACGCCGACCGTGGCCGCGAGCCGCGCGAACCCCGGGAGCCGCGTGAGCCCCGCGAACAGCGCCAGCCCCGTCCCGCGCCCCAGACCACGGCTCAGGCGCCCGCCGCCCCGGCGCCGGTCGCCGCCGTGGCGCCCGAGCCGGACTTCGTGATCGCCTCCAGCGAGTCCATCGCCCCGGCCAACGACTTCGAGGGCGAGATCTGGGTCGAGCTGCCGGAAGCCGCGCCGGCCGCCCCGGCCAAGAAGCCGCGCCGCAGCCGCGCCAAGGCCAAGCCGGTCGCCGACGCCGCCATCGCCGAGGCCGCCCAGGCGGTCGAGGCGGAGATCGCCGCGCCCCCCGTCGTCGCCGCGCCCGAGCCGGTCGTCGCGCCGGACCCCGAGCCCCTGCCCGAGCCGATCCCCGAACTGGTGGTCGCCGCTTCGGCGCCGGAGCCCGCGCCTCCGGAGCCCCCGGAACCCGCACCCATGGTCGAAAAAACGCCCGATCCGAATGAGATCCTGGCGCCGCCCGCCAAGCCGAAACGCGGTTGGTGGGGACGCCGGGGCTGATCTCCGGTTAGGATAAGGCGCGCGCGGGGGCGCAACGGAGACTGAGCCGAGCATGACCGCCCGTTTTCAGATCAGCGTCCCCGGCCGCCCGGCGCCCCGCCGGCGCCGTGGAATCGGGGCGGCCGCGGCCGCCCTGGCGCTGGCCTGCAGCCTGACCGCCCCGGTCGCCCGGGCGCAGGACGGCATGTCCCTGATCCGCGACACCGAGATCGAGGAGATCCTGGCCAAGGACGCCGCCCCGCTGATGAAGGCGGCCGGCTTCGATCCGCAGAACGTCCGCGTCATGCTGATCGGCTCGAAGGATCTCAACGCCTTCGCGGCCCCCGGCCAGGTCGGCGTCTTCACCGGCCTGATCCTGGAATCCAAGACGCCCAACGAGCTGAAGGGCGTCCTCGCCCACGAGGTCGGCCACCTGTCCGGCGGCCACTCCTTCCGTTCGGGCGACATGCAGCGCGCGGGCCTGGTGCCGATGATCCTCACCATGGGGCTCGGCGCCCTGGCCGCCATGGCCGGCTCCACCGACGGGGCCGCCGTGCTGCTGGGCAACGCCGGCTTCTTCGGCCAGCTCGGCGCCCTCGGCTATTCGCGCGAGCAGGAAAGCCGCGCCGACCAGGCGGGCGCCACCCTGCTGGAGGCCACCGGCCAGTCCGGCAAGGGCCTCGCCGACTTCTTCGACAACTTCCGCTACCAGGAAGTCTTCGACCAGAGCCGCCGGTTCTCCTACTTCCGCAGCCACCCGCTCTCCAGCGACCGCATCGACCGGCTGCGCAGCCGCGTCGAGGCCCTGCCCCACTACAGCGCCGTCGACACCCCCGAGGAGATCGCCGAGCACGCCATCATGAAGGCCAAGCTCGACGGCTTCATCAATCCGGGCCAGAGCCTTATCAAGTACAAGGAAACGGACACCAGCTATCCGGCCCGCTACGCCCGCGCCATCGCCTACTACCAGACCAAGGAGCCCGATCGCGCCCTGAAGCTGACCGACGCCCTGATCGCCGACCAGCCGAACAACCCCTACCTCTGGGAGCTCAAGGGCCAGATCCTGTTCGAGTTCAACCGCGCCAAGGAGGCCGAGCCGGCCCAGCGCCGCTCGGTGGAGCTGAAGCCCGACGCTCCCCTGCTGCGCGTCAACCTCGGCCAGACCCTGATCAACCTGAACGACAAGGCCAAGACGCTGGAAGGCATCGCCATCCTCAAGCAGGCGGTGGTCAAGGATACCGACAACGTCGACGGCTGGCGCCTGCTGGCCCAGGCCTACGACAGCCTCGGCATGGACGGCGACGCCCGCCTGGCCACAGCCGAGCAGTATTTCGCCCTCGGCGCCAAGCGCGAGGCGCGCACCTTCGCGATGCGGGCGCGCGAAATGCTCGCTAAGGACACTCCGGGTTGGCGGCGGGCCACCGACATCGTGCTGGTGTCCCAGCCGACCGACCAGGATCTGAGAGACATGGCGCGCAGAGGCGTCGCGGGGGATTGATGAAGCGTATCGTTATGACGGCCGCCGTGGTGCTGGCCGCCGCATCCCTGGCCGCGTGCAAGCCGCCCGCCGACGCCGTCTTCGACGCCAAGGTCCGCGCCTACCTTCTCGACCACCCGGAGGTGATCGCCGAGGCCATGACCCGGCTGCAGGAAAGGCAGGCCCAGGCCTCCGCCACCAAGACCCTGGCCGCCGTCAAGGAACACCGCCAGGCGCTGGAGCGCGATCCGCGCGACTTCGTGGCCAACCCCAACGGCTCGATCACCGTGGTCGAGTTCTTCGATTACCGCTGCACCTACTGCAAGATCGCCGCGCCCGAGATCGTCAAGCTGGTGCGCGAGAACCCGGACGTCCGCTTCGTGTTCAAGGAATTCGTGATCTTCGGGGCCGAGAGCGAAGCCGCCGCCCGCGCCCAGCTCGGCGCCAAGGACCAGAACAAGTACCTGGCCGGCTATGAGCACCTGATGGAGGAAAAGGCCCTCACCGCCGGCAACCTCGACGCGGTCCTCACCCAGGCCGGCCTCAACGTGACCCAGGCCAAGGCGGCCGGAAACGACCCGGCCGTGACGCAACACCTGCAGGACGTCCGCGACCTGGCCACCACCCTCGGCGTCGAAGGCACCCCCGCCTTCTTCGTCGGCGACAAGGTCATCCCCGGCGCCGACCTGCCCGCCCTCAAGCAGGCGATCGCCGAGGCCAAGCTCAAGCGGACCTGAGGGCGACACGCTAGCCTCCCCAAATCTCTGGTTCATCCCGACGAAAGTCGGGACCCAGGCTTTTTCTCGATGACGCCTTACCCAACCGCCTTCGGCGGCGCCAAGCCGCCGAGCGGAACGTCTGCCCGCGCTTCCGCCACCTGCCGGTGCACCAGCCGATCCCCGTCCCACACCTCGCAATCGGCATGAAGGCAATGCGAGGTGGCGAACGAACGCGCGCCCTCGTCGTCCATCGCGATGAAGTCGACAACTTGACCGCCGCCAGGGGGCGCGTGGAGTTGATAGGCGATCATCTGACGATCCCAAGCCCTGTAGACCCGTCCAATGCTCCGCGCGTCGGATGGCTCCGTGGGGCAATGAATTGTCGTGATCCGGGCTATGCCGGCCCCACGCCGTTCGCCCGCGAAAACGCTTGGTCCGCGCGGCTGCGCAGGTCGCTGGTGATCGCGGGCAGATAGCGGCGGCGGAACGCCGCGCCCCGGAGGCGCGGCAAGGCGAAGGCGAAGGCGACCAGGGCGGCTATCGCTATCAGGGCTACGGAAAGGCCGTAGAGCTTGAGCGCGAGGCTGCCTGCCAGGATGCCGCCCGAGACCAGCACGAGGCCGAGCGGGCTCAGTCGGAACATCTTGCGTGTCTGCTCTGCATCCCAGCCGCCGGTGTCCAGGTCGAAGTTCCAATAGCCCATGTAGGCGCCGTACTTCCGCCAACGGGGCACGGCCCAGATCACGCCGATCCTGTGTCCGGGCAGGGCCTTGATGTGCCAGTTGGTGAATTGCTGAGCCTGATCGCGGCCATGCTCGTCGACGAAGTAGAGCGTGTCGTCGCGGACCGTGTAGATTTCGGGTCCGGCCACGGTCGTCACGCCCGAGTTTGCATCGTGATGCACCCAGCCGCCCGTGGATTCGGTCCGATTGTCGCTCGACAGCGAGCGGGTCACGCCGGCGGCCGAATTCAGGGTGAACCGGCGGCCGGCCGCCCGGATGCGGGCCGGACGGGCGTTCAGATCGACGCTCAGGGGCAGCAAGCCGACGAGGAGCAACAAGAGTCCCAGGACGACCGCCGCCGCCGCCGCCAGACCGACATAGTGCAGGAACTTGTCGACCTGGGCCTGCTGACGGTTGGCGAGGCTCTGGTTGTCGCGCTCGGCTTCGAATTGCGCCTGTTGCGCCTCGATGGCCTCGCCGCGCGCGACCCGCGCGGCTTTCCAGGCCGGCAGATCCTGCGGCGCGATATATCGGCTTGAGATTTCCGCGAGGAACGCCTCGTCGCGATAGAGGCGCGATTGGCCCTGCGCGATGCGGCGCATGGTGAGCCGGCCTTCGGACTGTTTACCCATTCGCTCGCCCGCACAGCGGCTGTACTCATCGCGACGCGCCTTCTCGGCGCCGACGAATTCATTGCGATAGACCCGCGCCCCCATCAGAAGGTCGACCGCGTCGACCATGATCCGGCACGCCGCCGATTGACGGATGCGGGTGTCGATATCGCCCCCGGCCTTCTGTTCGGCGACAATCCGGGAAACCGGAGCCATGCGTTCCGCGAACCCCGACGCCTGGGCTCCTGCGGGTTGCGAGGCGCCGAATGCCAACACTGCGCACATCGCGGCCAGCGCCGCTCGCGATCCCATCTTCAAAGCCACCACAACCCCCGTTGCTCGTGCCCGGCCACCTTAGGCCAAGTTTGTTAACCTTGGACAGGGCTGCCCGAACGGGGGATGAACAAGAACGGGAGGCGAAGTGAACGGCGAAAAGCTCGGGGCGCCCTTGAGCCCCCTCTCCCTCGAAGGGAGAGGGGTTAGGGGTGAGGGTGATGCGGCGGCGGACAAGGGCTCGGAACGTCCCAGCTTTGAAAGCTAAACCGACGCTCAGCTCGACGACACGCTGGCCGACGTGCGGCTTGCTGAACCGCCGTCACCCCCAATCCCTGCCCCTTCCCCTTCGAGGGGGGAAAGGAAGAAGACGCAGGGCGCCCCGCTGTCAGCGGCTAGATCAGCCCCGCCAGCGGCGATGACGGGTCAGCGTACATCCGCTTGGCCATCCGCCCGGCCAGGAACGCCTCCCGCCCGGCGATCACCGCGTGCTTCATGGCCGTGGCCATCCGCACCGGGTCCCTGGCCTCGGCGATGGCGGTGTTCATCAGGATGCCCTGGGCGCCCAGCTCCATGCCGATGGCCGCGTCCGAGGCCGTGCCGACGCCGGCGTCGACCACCACCGGCACGCTCGACTGCTGGGCGATCAGGGCGATGTTGATCTTGTTCTGGATGCCCAGGCCCGAGCCGATCGGCGCGCCCAGCGGCATGATCGCCGCGGCGCCGGCGTCTTCCAGCTTGCGGGCGTAGACCGGGTCGTCCGAGCAATAGACCATCACCGAGAAGCCCTCGCCGACCAGCAGCTTCAGCGCGCGCAGCGTCTCCTCCATGTCCGGATAGAGCGTCTTGGGGTCGCTCAGCACCTCCAGCTTCACCAGGTCCCAGCCGCCGGCCTCGCGGGCCAGGCGCAGGGTGCGCACCGCCTCCTCGCCGGTGAAGCAGCCGGCGGTGTTGGGCAGGTAGGTGAAGCGGTCGGGCTTCACATAGTCCATCAGCATCGGCTGGTTGGGATCGGAGATGTTCACCCGCCGCACCGCCACGGTGACGATCTCGGCCCCGGCCGCCTCGGCGGCGGCGGCGTTCTGCGCATAGTCGCGATACTTGCCGGTGCCCACGATCAGGCGCGAGCGGAAGGTGCGGCCGGCGACGGTCCAGGTGTCTTCGGCGAGGTCGAGGGGGGTGTCGATGGGCGTGGGCGCGTTCATGCCCCTGCTCTACGCCCGTGGCGCGCGCAGGTGAAGAACTCCCTCAAACCTTCGAAGGCAGACCGCGACGCGGAGGCATGGCTAGGGGTCGGTGATAAGAGGGAGTGCACCCAAAGCCCTCGTCATCCTGAGCGTCCGCGAAGCGGATAGTCGAAGGACGCACCGCCGAACCAAAGCTGACCCGCACTGCGTCCTTCGACAGGCGCTGCGCGCCGCTCAGGATGACGCACCCAGGGTCTGCGTAGGGTGGGAAGCGGCCTTTGGAAAGTTAGTCAAAGACTAAGCAGATAGTTAGGCCGGTGGCGACCCGGCAAGCCTTTCAATCTCGGGTAGGAAATCGGCCAGGAGGTCAATCTTGGCGCAGTAGCCCAGGTGTATCATCTGCTGCGTGATGACTACCGTTTGTGTCGGAACCGGCCTTTGTACTATCTGGCCCTCTGCATTGAGCACCGGCCCAGAGTGCAGCACGCCAATTAAATAGAACGACTGCCCCCCCATGTTTATGCTCTGCGGGGTCGCTTCAATCCCGTTGAAGAAGGCGAAAACGGGAGATCCTGACGACCCTCCAAAGGAGGCGATATCTACTACAAAGTCGCGTCTGCCCGCGTAGTTCGCCCGATAAGGCGTCGCGAGCGATCCCCGCCGCAACACCGGAAGGTTGTTGGCCTCGTCCATAAGACCGTTTGGAAAACCGACCATAATTACGTCGGTCGCTGCTTCCAATGTCGCGGCCCTATTGGGTGTGACGCAGACGCCCTGGTTGAGACACAGGACGAAGGGGTCAAAGCCGCTCGTTTTCAAATCGTTGACGAGCGGGGTGATCGGCATGATCGCAAGATCAACTTCCGGGTCAGGATGCCCCATGATCGGCAAACCTCCAGCCGGGACCCGCAGGGAGGTCGCTGGCCCCAAGGCCCGGCGCCCATCGGCGGTTTTCTGCGCAAACCCGACCTCAACCCAAGGGCGCCCTTCAAGGACGTGCTTGTTCGAAACAAGGCAGATTACATCACCGCCCGACACCACGAACTGGTAGAAGAAGCCCGTGCCGTAGGCGACTGCGCTGGGGTTCCCGGCGACACCTGCGGTTATTCGGGCGACGCAGAATGGCAGCGCTCCGAGGCCGTTGTTGTCGGGATTGTTGGGTGCTGCTTCCATCTGCGCTCAGTCACGTGTTGATCGATGGCTAGATCGGGCCTGCGTGGCCGCAACGCAAATGACGTGCCGCGATGCCCCTCTCACCACAGCAACGGATGGAAGCGGACCTTACGGTGCTATTGTTTTTGCGGCTTCAGAGCGGTCGGGCAATAATATCCCATTAGCATAGGCGTAATTCCGATCCGGACCGAGCACCTTTTCTATGGCCGGGTAAACAAGGTAGGTCGTCCACTGGCCATTAGCTTCTCGACAAAAAAGTAGGAACTCTCCGACACCGACTGTGGATGTGCGTTGATAGCCCTCCCCGCATCGATATCCACTGGCATAGAGGGTCCTATAAACATCGGCTGACGGTTCGACCCAAGGGGCCGGATAAGTCTCCGACGGAGTAGGCCGTGGCTTTCCTGGCCCGCACGAAGCTAGGCCGGTTGCGACGAGAAGAGCCAAAGCGACCTTCATGGGAACCCTTCGATCGATTGTCCATCTAGACGACAGCCTACACACAGCAATCCTCTAGAACGCTCATACAGCTCCTCCCCCCATCCTCACCCCCCGCCGATGAAATGCACGATCTCGATGCGGTCGCCGTCGGCGATGGGCGACTCGCCCAGCAGGCGGCGGGGAATCACCTCCAGATTTCGCTCCACGGCGACCTTGCGCAGGTCGAGGCCCAGCGACGCGACCAGCGCGGCCAGGGTCGGCTCGCCCGTAAACGCGCGGGGTTCGCCGTTAATCGTCAGGTTCAGGGCTGAAGTGGTCATTTCGGCTTGCTTGTGGGGGTTCGACCGGGCCTATACAAGACGCTCCGAACGGACGGCGGAGCTTTATGTCCAAACCGATCTACGTGCTGAGCGGCCCCAACCTCAATCTGTTGGGCGTGCGCGAGCCGGAAATCTATGGCCACGAAACGCTGGAAGACATCCGTGCGCTCTGCGAGGAGCGGGCGGCCGTTTTCGGCTTCGAGGCTGTCTGCCGTCAGTCGAATCACGAGGGCGACCTCGTCACATGGATTCAGGAGGCGCGCACCGAGGCTTCGGCCCTGGTGATCAACGCCGCCGCCTACACCCACACCTCCGTCGCCATTCTCGACGCCGTGAAGATGCTCAAGATACCGACGGTGGAATGTCACCTCTCGAACCCGGCGACGCGAGAAGCGTTCCGCCACCACAGCTATCTGTCGCCGGTGGTGACGGGCGTGGTGGCCGGGTTCGGTTCCAACAGCTACCTATTGGCCGTCGAAGCGGCAGCGCGTCTCGTGAAGTCCGCTGCGGCTCAGGCCTGATGAAATCGGAGTACGCTTGATGTCCAAGCCCGAGGCGCCCGCCGACCGCCCGATCGACACCAAAACGGTTCGCGACCTGGCCAAGATCCTCAAGGAGACCGGCCTCACCGAGATCGAGGTCGAACAGGGCGATCTGAAGATCCGCGTCGCCCGCACCGCCGCGCCGGTCGCCGCTCCGGTGTCCTATGTCGCCGCGCCTGAGGCCGCCGCTCCGGCGCCGGTCGCCGCGCCCGCGGCCGCTCCGGCCGCCGCCGCCGCGGTCCCGGCCACGACGCCGGTCGCCGGCGAACTCGTGAAGTCGCCGATGGTCGGCACCGTCTACCTGGCCCCCGCCCCCGGCGCGAACCAGTTCGTCAAGGTCGGCGATACGGTCACGGCCGGCCAGACCCTGCTGATCATCGAAGCCATGAAAACCATGAATCCGATCCCCGCCCCCAAGGCCGGCAAGGTCGTGGAGATTCTCGCCGCCGACGCCCAGCCGGTCGAGTTCGGCGAGGGCCTCGTGATCATCGACTAGGCCCGCGCCATGTTCGACAAAATCCTCATCGCCAACCGCGGCGAAATCGCGCTGCGGATCCACCGCGCATGCAAGGAAATGGGCATCGCCACCGTGGCGGTCCACTCCGAGGCCGACGCCGGCGCCATGTGGGTGCGCCTGGCCGACGAGAGCGTGTGCATCGGCCCCGCCCCCGCCGCCAAGAGCTACCTCAACATCCCCTCGATCATCGCCGCCGCCGAGATCACCGGCGCCCAGGCGATCCACCCCGGCTACGGCTTTCTCTCCGAGAACGCCCGCTTCGCCGAGATCGTCGGCGCCCACGGCTACACCTTCATCGGCCCGAAGCCGGAGCACATCCGGATCATGGGCGACAAGATCAGCGCCAAGCAGACGGTGATGGAAGCCGGCATCCCCGTGGTGCCGGGCTCCGATGGCGAGGTCGAAACCGTCGAGGAAGCCATCGCGGCCGCCGAGAAGATCGGCTTCCCGGTGCTCATCAAGGCCGCCGCCGGCGGCGGCGGTCGCGGCATGAAGGTCGCCCTCACCGCCGACGATCTGGAGGAAGCCGTGCTCTCGGCCCAGACCGAGGCCAAGGCCGCCTTCGGCAACGGCGCCGTCTACATGGAGCGCTACCTCCAGAAGCCGCGCCACATCGAGTTGCAGGTCATCGCCGACAGCCACGGCAACGTGGTGCACCTCGGCGAGCGCGACTGCTCGCTGCAGCGCCGTCACCAGAAGGTGCTGGAAGAAGCCCCCTCGCCCGCCCTGAACGCCGAGGGACGCGAGAAGATCGGCAAGATCGTCGTCGACGCCATCAAGGCCATCGGCTACCTCGGCGTCGGCACCATCGAGTTCCTGTGGGAAGACGGCGAGTTCTTCTTCATCGAGATGAACACCCGCCTGCAGGTGGAGCACCCGGTCACCGAGGCCATCACCGGCATCGACCTGGTGCGCGAGCAGATCCGCATCGCCGCCGGCCTGCCGCTCAGCTTCACCCAGAAGGACGTGGTCTTCGAGGGCCACGCCATCGAGTGCCGCATCAACGCCGAGAACCCGCGCACCTTCACGCCCTCGCCGGGCCTGGTGTCGGACTTCCACGCGCCGGGCGGCCTGGGCGTGCGGCTGGATAGCGCCATCTACGCCGGCTATTCGATCCCGCCCTATTACGACAGCCTGATCGGCAAGCTGATCGTGCACGGCCGCGACCGCGCCGAGTGCATCGCCCGTCTGCGGCGCTGCCTGGGCGAGCTGGTGGTGGGCGGCATCGAGACCACCACGCCCCTGTTCCAGGACCTGCTGCAGCAGCCCGACATCCTGACCGGCGACTACAACATCCACTGGCTCGAAAAGTGGATCGCCAGCCAGAGCGAGGCTTCGGCCTAGGGGGTCGGGAGGCGGCGTGCACTTCACCGCCGACCATCTGATCGCCTGCTATCGTCGCGGCGTCTTCCCGATGGCGGACGCGCGCGACGACGACCGCATCTTCCTGATCGATCCGGAGCATCGGGGGGTGCTGCCGCTGGACGCCTTCCACGTGCCGCGCCGCCTGGCGCGCACCGTGCGGTCGGACGTCTACGAGGTGCGGGTCGACACCGCCTTCGACGCCGTCGTCGCCTCCTGCGCCGCCGCCAAGCCGAACCGGCCCGAGACCTGGATCAACCGCCCGATCGAGCGGCTCTACGGCGACCTCTTCAAGCGCGGTCAGGCCCACAGCGTCGAGTGCTGGGAAGACGGCCGTCTGGCCGGCGGGCTCTACGGCGTCTCGCTCGGCCGCGCCTTCTTCGGCGAGAGCATGTTCTCGCGCGCCCGTGACGCAAGCAAGGTCGCCCTGGTGCACCTCATCGCCCGGCTGATCGTCGGCGGCTACACCCTGCTCGACACCCAGTTCATCACCGAGCATCTGACGCAGTTCGGGGCGGTCGAGATCGACCGCGAGGACTATCGGGCCAGGCTGGGCGCGGCGCTGGGCGGCGGCGCCGAGGCGGCCGGCGCGGGACGCGGCCCCGTCGGCGCGGGCGTCGGCGTCACGGCGGGCGGCGGGGTCGCTGCGGGCGCGGAAGCGGTTGGAGCCGCCGCGGTCGGAGCGGGCGTCGCCGCTGCCGGATCGACGACCGGATCCGGCGACTTCGGCCGCTTCGGGGCGGGCGGCGCCGGCGGCGGGGCCGGCGCCTTGCAGGCGATCAGCCAGGCGTCATAGACCGGGTGCCCCAGGGGATGCAGGCCCGGCGCCCCGGCGTACATCCAGCCGCGAAACACCTGGCGTGAGGCGGTGATGGCCCGGCCGGGCGTCGAGCGCGGCTGGCTGTCGACCACCACATAGGCGGCCGCATCCGGCTCGGGCTCGTCGGCGGCGGTGGTCTCGCAGGCGCGCACCGTGAAGACCAGCGTCTTGTAGCGGATCGGCTGACCGACCGGCGCCTCGAAGCGCATGGTCTCGGCCGTCACCTTGTCAAGCGCCTGCAGGATGGCGGTCGGCGCCCGCGAACGCTTCAGCGGCTCCACCGGCTTGGGCGGCTCGGCGGGCTCGGGCCGGGCGACGGGAGCCGCCGGTGGGGCGGCGACGGGCGCGGGCGTCGGGACGGCGGCCGGAGCGGGCTGCGTGGCGGGCGGCGGCTGAACGGATGTCTGGGCCATGGCGTGGGCGAGGCCGGCGACGACGACCGTGGTCGTCCCCGCGATCAGCAGAGCACGCCCGCGCGGGATCACCCGCCTACTCCGGGGTCCAGGCCTGATAGTCGCCGGTGGCCGCGGCGCGCTCGCCGCCGCGGGCGATCGAGCCCTTGGGACGCCAGGCGTGCAGGGTGCCCGTCAGGTTCGGCTGGTGGTCTTTTTCCCAGGCGCGACGGGCCAGAGGCTCCACGGTCGGCGGCTCGTCGAAGGTGTACTTCAGCCAGCCGTTCCAGTCCGGCGGCACCTTCGAGGCTTCGGCGTAGCCCGGATAGATCACCCAGCGGCGCTTGCGACCCTTGTCGTAGCTGTCCTTGTCGTCGCGCGCTTCGTAGTACTTGTTGCCGAACTCGTCCTGGCCGACGAATTTGCCACGACGGGCGACGGTGAACTTCAGGCCAAGGGCGCCGCCGTTCCACCAGGTGAAGATCGCTTTGAGCACAGAGGGTCCGAACTGGGAGGGGGTCGAAGGGACGGCCGGACTATAGGGGCCGGCCCCCGCAGCGTCCAGCGCCGCCAGAATATCGAGATGTTGTGGAGCAAAGCGCCCGCGACCCCAACATCTATTGAATGCCCCCGACTCGAATCATACCCTTCGGCGCGAGTCGTCAGGGAGCGTGCGGCGTATGCGTTTCGAGAGGCGTCCGGCTGTCGCGCCGCAGGTCGAACTGCGCACCCTGGAGGCGGCGGATTCGCTCGTCGGGGTGCTGGCCCCGAAAGGCTGGAGCGACGCCCGCGTCGAAGCCTGGACCGACTGGTCGGCCGCCCTGCCCCGCGCTGAACCCGCCGATGTTCCCAAGACCCTGACGCACGACGACCCGCTGCTCGGCGGCGGCCCGGCCCAGTTCGCCCTGCACGCGGCCGCCCTCGGCTGGACAGCCGGCCTGTTCGACCGCCAGGCCGACGCCGTCGCCTTCCGCGAAGCCCTGTTCGAGGCCCAGGCTGGCGGCCTGCTCGCCTTCGGTCCGCACGGCGCCAGCAAGCGCCTTCCCCTCTCCGACCGCACGGCGCCGGACTTCGAGCGCCAGGTCGCGCGCCACCTCGGCGCCGCCCGCTCGGCCGCCCTGCAGGCCCGGCTGCTGGAGGTCACCGAGGACCGGCTGTCGGCCATCGCCGAGGCGGTCGCCCGCTGCGACGGCGAGGCGGCGGCCTGCGCCGACCCGGCCAGCAACCCCGCCCTGGCCCGCGCCGCCTGGGCCGCCCGCCAGGCCGGCGTCGACGACGCCCACATCGCCGAGGCCATCGCCCTGGCCGAGACCGGCCGCGCCCGGCTTGAGCGGCCCGAGCCGCCGCCCATGCCGCAGCTGGTCGCCTTCACCGACCGGGCCGCGCCCTGCGACCTGGCCGCCCACGCCGGCTGGGAAGTCGGCGGCCTGACCGTCGCCTTCGATCAGGCCGACGCCGAGGCCCTCGCCGACGGAACCGCGCCCCGCGCCGCCCTGGACGTACGCGCCTTCGAGACCGCCGACGGCTTCGACGCCGCCGCCTTCGAGCGCCTCGTCCGCCTGGCGACGATCGCCCTCGACCTCGTCGCTCCGCCCTCGCCCGAGCGACGCCTCGGCCTGACGCTCGGCGGCGTCGCCGACCTCTTGGCCGCCCGCGGCCTCGCCTACGACTCCGACGCCGGCCGCGCCGTCGCCGGCGGCCTCTGGGCCCTGGCCTCCGCCTCCGCGGCCATGACCTCGGCCGACCTCGCGGCGGTCTTCGCCCCTTGCCCCGCCTGGGCCGACGCGGCGCCCACAAGCCTCACCACGCTCGACCAGCGCGCGGTCGCCGCCCGCCAAAGCGCCGATCCGCTCAGCCAGCGCGCCGCCGCCCTGATGGAGGAGGCCGCCGCCCGCGCCGCCGCCGTGGGCCTGCGCAACCTCGCCCGCGTCGGGCTTTCCGAAGATCCCGAACTGGCCCTGCGTCTCGCCGCGCCCCTCGGCGCCGCTCCGTGGCGCGGCGCCCTGACGCTCGTCGAAACCGCCGACGCCGCCGTCCTGCCGGTGATCTCCGACGCGGCGCTGAAGGCCCTCTCGCACGCCGGCGCCGATCTGGCCGCCGCGCGCCGCCACGCCCTCGGCTCGCGCGATCTCGCCCAGGCCGCCTCGCTCGACCTCGGCCTGCTGCGCGCCAAGGGCTTCACCGACCATGAGCTTTCGGCCGTGCAGGCCGCCCTGCCCCTGGCCCGCGGCCTCGATGATGTGTTCGGCCCCTCGGTGCTCGGCGCCGGCTTCGTCAGCGACGTGCTGGGCGGCCAGGGCGAGGTGCTGTCGCTGGTCGGGCTGGACGACGCCGCCATCGCCTCGGTCGGCCGCGAGCTGGTCGGCGCCGGCCGCCTGGACGACGTCGCCTTCCTGGGCGAGGCGACCCGCGCGGCCCTGGCCGAGCCCGACGCCATCGCGCTTAACGCCCGCCTGGCGATGATCGCGACCGCCGAGACCTTCGCCGACATCCCCGCCGTCGCCGAGCTATCGCTGGCGTTCGGCGCCCGGCCCGCCGAGGCCGTGGCCCTGCAGGCCCAGGCCGCCGCCTCCGGCGTCCGCGCCGTGCGCCTGGCCCGCGCCGCCCCCCCGGCCGGCTACCGCCTCGACATCCCCGAACCCGCCGCCCCGCGCGCCCCGGCGGCCGAACCGGCCGAGCGCATCGTCGAGCGCGTGGTCGAACGCGACCGCCTGCGCCGCAAGCTGCCCGACCGCCGCAAGGGCTACATCCAGAAGGCGGCCGTGGGCGGCCACAAGGTCTATCTGCACACCGGCGAGTACGACGACGGCGAACTCGGCGAGATCTTCCTCGACATGCACAAGGAAGGCGCCGCCTTCCGCAGCCTGATGAACAACTTCGCGGTCGCGATCTCCATCGGCCTGCAATACGGCGTGCCCTTGGAGGAGTTCGTCGACGCCTTCGTCTTCACCCGTTTCGAACCGGCCGGCCCGGTGACGGGCAACGACAGCATCCGCTCGGCCACCTCGATCCTCGACTACATCTTCCGCGAGCTGGGCGTCAGCTACCTCGGGCGCAACGAGCTGGCCAACGCCGAGGGCGGCGAGACCCTGGACGCCGACGGCCTGGGCCGCGGCAAGAACGAGGAACAGGGCGCCGAGCCGCACGGCCCGCAGATGCAGCCGGCCTCGAAGTTCATCTCCAAGGGCTTCTCGCGCGGGGCCGCCCCCGACAACCTGGTGTTCCTGCCGTTCGGCGCGCGCGGCGACGAGGCGCGCCGCACCACCTTCGCCCACGCCGACGTCTGCGCCGCCTGCGGCGACCTGGCCCTGGTGCGCAAGGGCGCGGTCACCGTCTGCGAGACCTGCGGCGCCCAGGCCGACCGCGTCGACAACGGCTAGGTCGAGCAACCGTCACGCTTAGTCCGTCCCGTTCGCAGTAGCCCTCATCCTGAGGTGCGAGCATCGCGAGCCTCGAAGGACGAGGGCGGCCCCCCCCCCGAACCCGCATTAGCAACAACGTGGCCTTAAGGTTGCTGGGGTACGGCTGATCGACTGCGACAGCCGAAGGCTCGTACCGAAATGAAATCCATCGCCGCCGCCAGCCTGGTCCTGGCCCTTTTTGTGACGCCCGCCCTGGCCCAGAACGCCGGCCAGATCGCCCGCGCCCGGGGCGGCGCCCACTGCCCGGGCTGCAATCTGTTCCAGGCCGATCTCGGCGGCGCCGAGCTGAAGAGCCGCAACTTCGCCAAGGCCCGCCTGCGCCAGGCCGATCTTTCCCTGTCGGTGATGAACCGCACCGTCTTCGCCGGCGGCGACCTGCGCGACGTCAACGCCTACGGGGCCGTATTCTCCAGCGCCAATTTCGCAGGGGCCGACCTGACCAACGCCACCTTCGTCGGCGCCTATCTGGAAGGGGCCAACCTCGCGGGCGCCAACCTGTCCGGAGCGAACTTCTCGGGCGCCGAGATGGACCGCGCCGTCGGCCTGCGCCAGGGCCAGCTCGACCGGGCCTGCGGCGACCAGACCACCCGCCTTCCGGCCGGATTGCGCATCCCGGCCTGCCGTTAATTCCCTTTCATGACGGCGATTTAAGTAGCGATCTGGCGTGCGGCGGCCCAAATCGGTTACGACCGCAAACGGTCACCAAAGATGTAGCCGATGACCCGTATCGCTTTCGCCGCCGCCTCCCTTCTCCTCCTCGCCTTCGCCGGCGCCGCCGAAGCGCGCGCCCCCGCCGCCGAGGACAAGGATGTCGCCCGCCTGGTCTCGTTCGGCGGCCAATGCGTCTCCTGCGAGCTGTCGGGCCGCCGCCTCGTGGGCGCCCGCTTCACCGGCGCCAACTTCACCAAGGCGGTGATGGTCGCGTCCGACCTGCGCGGGGCGTCGTTCATGGGCTCCAACTTCGCGGCGGCCGATCTCAGCCGGGCCGACCTGCGCGGCGCCTCGATGATGGGCACCACCTTCGCCCAGTCGAATTTCACCAACGCCAACCTCGAAGGCGTCGAGGCCACCGGGGCCAATTTCACCAATGTCGACCTGTCGCGCGCCAAGCTCAGCGGCGCGGAGCTGCGCGGCGTGGCCTTCATCAAGGCCAACCTCAACGCCAGCGACTTCAGCGAGAGCGAACTGATCGGTTCGGACCTCACCGCCGTGTCGGCCGCGAACGCCAGTTTCCGCGAAGCCGACCTTAGCGGCGCGAATCTCGCCAGGGGCCGGTTCACCCGGGCCTCCTTCCGCGAGGCCGACCTGCGCGGCGCCAACCTGATCGGGGCCGACTTCACCAACGCCGATTTCCGCGACGCCGACCTCAGCCACGCGCAGTTGACCAACGCCACCTTCAGCGGCGCCCGCAACCTGACCCAGGATCAGCTGGACGACGCCTGCAGCAGCGGCGGCGCCGTGCTGCCGCGCGGCCTGACGGTGGGTCCCTGCCGTGGCGAGACGCGATTCCGCATCAATATCGACGCCCGGCGCGTCGCCGAGGAGGCCAAGGCCGCCGCCGCCGAAGCCATGCGCGCCATGCCGCCGCCGCGCCCGCCCGCCCCGCCCAGGCCCCCGGTCCCGCCGGCCCCGCGCTTCAGCGTCGAGCCGCGCTGAGGCGGCGGGCGGGCAAAGCTATCGGCGCGCCTGCCGCGCGGCATACTTCGCGTCTCGGGCGGCCTTGGCCTCGGCAGCCGAGAGCGCCTTGCGATCTTTGCGCTTTCCGCGTTTCGCCTGCAGCTCCGCCTCTTGAGCCTCTGCGGCCGCTAACTGGGCCGCCGCCAAGGCCTCCTCAGAAGCTTGCCGCTTGTCGTTCTTACTTTTTGCGCGCCGTTCTCGAACACCGGCCAGCTCGGCTGCCCGCAGGCCTGCGCGCGCCTCGTGGTCGGGGTTTGTCTGTGTTGGCTTCGGCCGAAGCTTGCCGAGGAGCGCCTGCTTTGACGCGGCCGCCGTCTTAAGTCGCTCGGCGAATCCGGCCTTCAGGGAGTCTTTCATCGAGTTGCTGTATTCCTGCTATGTCGAGTGCGCGTGGACTGAGGCCGCACACAGCGCCTCCAGATGCTTTCTGATGTGTCTCGGCGACAGGAGCGTATCGACCGCGCGGCATCCCTCCGTCGTGAGCTGCTGGTGAAGCTTGGCCAAGGTGTCGTAACGCCCCGTTCGGGCGAGGAAGAAGGCGCGTTCGATTGTTGATGTGTTCATGATGTCGAACGGCTGGCCAATGTAATGTCCTTTATCGTCGATTGAACGGCGGTTTTCGCACCGGCTGCCCACATCAGTTTGAGGAAGGCGAGTGTATCGGCGGCGGCGCCCTGCAAGGTCCATTCGCAGTCGTTGAAGCGGCATCCTGCGATCCGGGGCAACGCGCCGCCCGAGTAAACTAATCGGCAGTGGGAAAATTCGCAGTCGCTGAACTCCCCACCGTCAAGCTGCACTGTCTGATGGTTGTAGCTGAGCGTGCTCATCGTCAGGATCTCGGCTCCGGGGGGCCGCCGCCGGTGGCCCCGCCATCGGCGGCGGCCTGCTCACGCTGCTTCGCCTTGGATGCGATCTTTGCGGCCTTTGCACGATCGCGCTCCTGGCGTTCGAACTGGTAGTTGGGCTTGCGCGCCATTCTCGTCATCTCTCGGGTCATGCATGGAAAAGGAGGGGCCGGCGAACCGCCCTGATCGTCGTTGTGTTGCTGGCGTAAACGAGATCGGGCGGCCAGCATGGCTGGCCGCCCGATTCGATTCCTGCCGGAGACCGGCGGAATAGCGGTCTTACGCCGCTTGTAGTTGGCCGGCCGACATCTTGCCGGTGCGTTGGTCTTTTTCCATCTCGAAGCCGATCTTTTGGCCTTCCTGCAACGAGCGCATACCCGCGCGTTCCACAGCCGAGATGTGGACGAACGCATCCGCGCCGCCCTGGTCAGGTTGGATGAAGCCAAAGCCCTTGGTGTCGTTGAACCACTTTACGGTGCCAGTTTGCATAATAGTCCCTTTCCGGACATGCGTTCTCCCGCCCATTATCAGGCTGAGAGATCAAATTTTCGGGTAGGGTCTAAATGTATAACCCGAGCGATTTCTTCGAAATCATCGGGTCGGCAAGTGAGCCAATTCGATATTTGATGCCATGACACTAGCCTAACTTTTACAGAACCACAACGAAATTCTAATCGCGGGGCAAATCTTCGCCCCATCTATTGCGCAATAATGCCGGAATGAGAGCCCAAATTGACCGCGTAATTCTAGCTGTCATCCGCTGCGCTGAAGGTGGGTCGTGGAGCACGAGGGCGACCAGGTCGGCAAGTCTCTGACAAAGACATCACCCGCGCCTCGGCCTACCGGCGCGCTCGCGAAATCATTGATAGCGGCCGCGGCTGCCAGGTTCGGGTCCATGGCGAGGGTTTTTTTCCAGGGCGGCTTAGGGGGGCTGACCCTCGGCCGATCAAGCTGGTTCGCCAGGCCCCGAGGTTCGCCATCCACCCCTAGCTGATATTCAGAAAGCTCATTTGCCGTCGCCAATCGGCCGGCTAGACTGAGGCCTTCCTCTAGCGGAGGCGATAATGATCAGGACGGCCTCCTGCGCCTGCGGAGCACTTCGGGCCGAATGCACCGGAGAGCCGCTGAAGGTTTCCCTGTGTCACTGTCTTGCCTGCCAACGGCGGACCGGCAGCACCTATGGCATTGCTGCTTTTTACGACGCCCGCGATGTCCAGGTGTCGGGTCCCGAAAAGACCTTCACCCGTCCTTCCGATAGCGGGGCCGACGTCAGGTTTCACTTCTGTCCGACCTGCGGCTCGTCCGTCTATTGGGAGCCGCTACGGAAGCCGGGCGTGATCGCCGTCGCGGTTGGAGCGTTCGCCGACCCGGCCTATCCCGCCCCGACCCAGGCCGTGTACGAACAGGCTCGCCACCCATGGGTCGGCGCTTCGTTCTAGGAGCTTCCTCCTGCAGCCGTCGCGACTGCGCCGAAGCCAGAACGCCCCGATAGACGACACGCCACGCGCCGCTCGGTTTTCCACGGCTGCGCGCGCCCGCCAGATCGACACGGGCGGATAAATGTTCTATCTTTGTTCTTAATGACTTCGCCCTCCACCGCGCCGGAAACCTCCCTCGACGATCTCAAGGCTCTGACCTTGCGGCGCCTGACCGCGCTGGCCTGGCTGGCGGATATCGCCGACGGCATCGTCGTCCTGCTGCGCCAATGGATGGCGGTCAGCGCGCTTTCGCCCGCCCACGCCTCTCGCCTGTATCGCATCATCGAGCGCGTGCGCCGCGCCGTCCGCGTCATCGAGGCGTTGGACCTGCGCCTTCGGGAAACCTTGCAACGGATCGAAGCCGGCGTCCGGTCGACGCCGGGGTCGGCTGCGGAAAGCGCGCCCTGCCTCACGAACGATGGCGAACCCTGTGAAATCGAGGAGCCTGACGACCGGGAAGCGCCCGACTGGCATGAGCGACCGGAGAAGCCCGAAGGTCTCCGCGCCCTCACGCCCGCCCTGCCCCGGCTCACGGGCTCGGTGGATGACATCGTCGCCCGCATCATCGACGACCTCGGCGCCTTCCCCGCCTGGCGCCGCTTGGCCGAAGCCGTCTGGGCCGGCGAAGATCCGACGCCGGCCGAGGTCGGCCATATCCTCGCCGACGCCCTGATCGAAGCCATGCCGCCTAACCGGCCCAGGCGCGCGGTCGAGCCCGTTCCCTCACGAGCGGCGTACCCGCCCAGTCTCGCGGGCGTCCATCCGCCTCACGCGCCGGCGCCCGCCTAGATGCGGTCCGGCGCCTGCGGACAGCCCGCCTCCCAGCGCAAGCGGGAGGCCGTCGGCGTTCGCGCCGAGCTACTTGATCGGCAGCGCCGTGCGGATGTGCAGTTCCTTGAGCTGCTTCTCGCGCACCTGCGACGGCGCGCTCAGCAGCAGGTCCTGCCCCTGCTGGTTCAGCGGGAAGGCGATTACTTCGCGGATCGCGATCTGGCCCGCCAGCAGCATGACGATGCGGTCGATGCCGGGCGCGAGACCGCCGTGCGGCGGCGCGCCATAGCGGAAGGCGTTCAGCATGCCGCCGAACTCCGCCTCGACCACTTCCGGGCCGTAGCCGGCCAGTTCGAAGGCCTTCAGCATGATCTCCGGCTTGTGGTTCCGGATCGCGCCGGAGCACAGCTCGTAGCCGTTGCAGACGATGTCGTACTGATAAGCCAGGATATCCAGCGGGTCCTTGCTGGTCAGGGCCTCCAGCTCGCCCTGCGGCATCGAGAAGGGGTTGTGGCTGAAGTCCACCTTCCCCTCGTCGTTCAGCTCGTACATCGGGAAGTCGACGATCCAGCAGAACTTGAACTCGCCCTCGCCGACCAGGCCGAGATCCGTGCCCACCTTGGTGCGGGCCGAGCCGGCGAACTTGTAGAAGGTCTTCGGATCGCCGGCGACGAAGAAGGCGGCGTCGCCCTGGCCGAGGCCCAGCTGATCCATGATCGCCTGGGTGCGTTCCGGCCCCAGGTTCTTGGCGATCGGGCCGCCCCAGGCGCCCTGGTCGTCGCTCCAGAAGATGTAGCCGAGGCCCGGCTGGCCCTCGCCCTGCGCCCAGGAGTTCATGCGGTCGCAGAAGGCGCGGCTGCCGCCCTTGGGCGCGGGGATGGCCCACACGGCGTTCTTTTTGGCGTCTTCCAGGATGCGGGCGAACAGGCCGAAGCCGCCGCCGCGGAAGTGGTCGGAGACGGCCTGCATCTCCAGCGGGTTGCGCAGGTCCGGCTTGTCGCTGCCGTACTTGCTGATCGCCTCGCGATACGGGATGCGCGGGAACGGATAGGGCGTCACGCTCTTGCCGTCGGCGAACTCGGTGAAGACGCCGTGCATCACCGGCTCGATGGCGGCGAACACGTCTTCCTGGGTCACGAAGCTCATCTCGACGTCGAGCTGGTAGAACTCCAGGCTGCGGTCGGCCCGCAGGTCTTCGTCGCGGAAGCAGGGCGCGATCTGGAAGTAGCGGTCGAAGCCGGCGACCATCAGCAGTTGCTTGAACTGCTGCGGGGCCTGCGGCAGCGCATAGAATTGGCCGGCGTGCAGGCGCGAAGGCACCAGGAAGTCGCGCGCGCCTTCCGGCGAGCTGGCGGTCAGGATCGGCGTCTGGAACTCGGTGAAGCCCTGGCCGACCATGCGGCGGCGGATGCTGTCGATCACCTTCGAGCGCAGCACGATGTTCTTGTGCAGGGTCTCGCGGCGCAGATCCAGATAGCGGTGTTTGAGGCGGATTTCCTCGGGGTATTCCGGCTCGCCGAACACCGGCAGCGGCAGTTCGGCGGCTTCCGACAGCACCTCGACGGCGCGCACGCGCACCTCGACCTCGCCGGTCGGCAGGTTGGGGTTCACGGTCTCGGCGGTGCGGGCGATCACCTCGCCGTCGACGCGGATGACGCTCTCGGCGCGCAGGCGCTCGATCGTCGCGAAGCCGGGGGTCTCCGGGTGCAGCACCAGCTGCGTCATGCCGTAGTGATCGCGCAGGTCGATGAACACCAGGCCGCCGTGGTCGCGCTTGCGGTGAATCCAGCCCGACAGGCGCACTTCGGCGCCGGTGTCGGCGCCGCGCAGGGCGCCGCAGTTATGGGTGCGATAGGCGTGCATGGGATAGGCCGCGAAGTTCGGAAAACGAGCGGCGGAAGGCGCACGCGCGAGGGGGTGTTGTCAAGGATTCGAGGGATTTCCCCGCCTGGGGCTGAGGATTTCCACAGGTGCGGGCCAGTCATCCCCCGCGCTTCCGGGGTTGGCGCATCGACCGCAACGCGGCTTGCGGTTAATTTGGCTTCCGCCTCCAGTACCGGAAACGTCTTGATCGAACAGTTGCAGTTGAGCCTTGAGCACGCCGAGAACTACGCGGCGGCGGACCTCGTGCGTTCCGATTGCAATGCTGAAGCTTTCCGCGCCCTGGAACGCTGGCCCTCGTGGCCCGGCGGCGTCCTGGCGCTCGCCGGCCCCGCCGGCTCGGGCAAGACGCACATGGCCATGGCCTGGGCCGACCGGGTCGGCGCCGAAATTCCCAGCCCCCGCGCCCCGCTCGACCTGCTGAACCTCGCCGGCCGCCCCGTGCTGCTCGACGACGCCGAGCACACCATCGGCGAGGTGACGCTGTTTCACCTGATCAACATGGCGGCCCAGCAGGGCGGCAGCCTGCTGATCACCGGCCGCGCGCCGCCCGCGGAATGGGTCACCACCCTGCCCGACCTGCGCTCGCGCCTGCGCGCCATCACCACCGTGGAGATCGAGCCGCCGGACGACGAGATGATGCTGGGCGTTCTCGAAAAGCTGTTCCGCGACCGCCACATCCGCCCGGCGCCGGACCTCTACACCTACCTGCTGAAGCGCATGGAGCGCTCGATCCCGGCCGCCCACGCCCTGGTCAGCCGCCTCGACAAGGTGGCCGGCGCCCACCACCGGCCGGTCGGACGCCTCGTGGCGCGGCAAATCCTGGAAGCCTGAACCGCCGCCCGGGCGAGTTTAGACAAACTGGAACAATTCCGTGCCAAGGTGCGGGACTTTCGCGCCGTGGGCGCCCAGATAAGACGTCATGTCGATCTTAGAAGCCAATTTCGCCGCCACGCCCGTCGTGCCCGCCAGCGAGGGTCTAACCCTCGACGAAGCCCTGCTCGCCTCGCCCGAACGCTTCTTCAACCGCGAGCTTTCGTGGCTGGCCTTCAACCGCCGGGTGCTCGAGGAGGCCGAGAACCCCCGCCACCCGCTGCTGGAGCGGCTGCGGTTCCTCTCGATCTCGGCCAATAACCTCGACGAATTCTACATGGTGCGCGTCGCCGGCCTGAAGGCCCAGGTGCGCGAGGGCGTGCGCAAGCCCAGTCAGGACGGCGCGACGCCGGGCGAGCAGCTGACCCGGGTCAACGCCGACGCCGCCGAACTGATGGCCGACCAGCAGCGCATCTGGCGGGAAATCCGCCACGAGCTCTCGGGCGTCGGCCTTAGCCTGCTCGACGCCAAGGACGTGAGCCCGCGCGACCGCGCCCAGGCCGAGGAGATTTTCCTCGCCCGCATGTTCCCGCTGCTTACGCCGCTGGCCATCGATCCGGCCCACCCCTTCCCGTTCATCCCCAACCTCGGGTTCTCGCTGGCGCTGAAGCTGCGCCGCATCGCCGACGGCAAGCCGCTGTACGCCCTGGTGCCCGTGCCGCAGAACGTGAAGCGGTTCTGGGAGCTGCCCAACACCGGCCGCCGCCCCGGCGCCAAGGCCGAGCGGCGCATCGTCGCTCTCGAGAGCTTCATCATCCTGTTCCTCGACCACCTGTTCCCCGGCTACGAGGTGGAGGGCCGCGGCCTGTTCCGCCTGATCCGCGACAGCGATGTGGAAATCGAGGAAGAGGCCGAAGACCTGGTGCGCGAGTTCGAGGCGCGGCTGAAGAAGCGCCGCCTGGGCTCGGTGGTGCGCGTCAAGCTGCAGTCGACCATGCCTGTCGATCTGCGCGAGTTCATCCTGGAAGGCCTGCGCGCCGAACCCGACGACGTGGTCATCGTCGACGGCAAACTGGGCCTGGCCGGCATGAGCGCCCTGATCCCGCCGGACCGCGGCGACCTGAAGTTTCCGCCCTTCGAGCCGCGTTTCCCCGAGCGCATCCGCGACCACGGCGGCGACTGCTTCGCCGCCATCCGCGAGAAGGACATCCTGGTCCACCACCCGTTCGAGAGCTTCGACGTGGTGGTGCAGTTCCTGAAGCAGGCGGCGCGCGACCCCAATGTCGTGGCCATCAAGCAGACGCTCTATCGCACCAGCAAGGACAGCCCGATCGTGGCCGCCCTCATCGAGGCGGCCGACAACGGCAAGAACGTCACCGCCCTGGTCGAGATCAAGGCGCGCTTCGACGAGGAAAACAACCTGCGCTGGGCGCGCGACCTGGAGCGCGCGGGCGTCCACGTCGTCTTCGGCTTCATGGACTACAAGACCCACGCCAAGATCAGCCTGGTGGTGCGCCGCGAGGGCGAGTCCCTGCGCACCTACTGCCACTTCGGCACCGGCAACTATCACCCGCAGACGGCCCGGGTTTACACCGACCTGTCGCTGTTCACGACCGACCCGGTGCTCGGCCGCGACGCCGGCAAGCTGTTCAACTACATCACCGGCTACGCCAAGCTCGACTACCTCGACAAGCTGCAGTTCTCGCCGATCACCCTGAAGCCGAGCCTGCTGGCGATGATCGAAACCGAGGCGCAGAACGCCAAGGCCGGAAAGCCCGCCGCCATCTGGGCCAAGCTGAACGCCCTGGTCGATCCGGAAATCATCGACGCCCTCTATCGCGCCAGCCAGGCGGGCGTGCGTATCGACCTCGTCATCCGCGGCATCTGCTGCCTGAAGCCGGGCGTGCCGGGGCTGTCGGAAAACATCCAGGTCAAGAGCATCATCGGCCGTTTCCTGGAGCACAGCCGCGTGGTGGCCTTCGCCAACGGCGACGAGATGCCGAGCAGCAAGGCGCGGGTGTTCATTTCCTCGGCCGACTGGATGCCGCGCAACCTCGACCGCCGCGTCGAGGTGCTGACGCCGATCGAGAACCCGACCGTGCACCAGCAGGTGCTGAACCAAATCATGGTCGCCAATTTCAACGACGAGGCCCAGAGCTGGCGGCTGGATTCGACCGGTCACTACACGCGCGACCCCGCCTGGGCCCGCAAGGGCGCGTTCTCGGCGCACGAGTATTTCATGACCAACCCCAGCCTGTCCGGCCGCGGCCAGCGCGCCACCGACCGGCCCCAGGCCTTCGACCACGTCGGCAACCGACGCTGATCCCTTTCGCGTAACCCCGCGTCGGCTCTTGGCGCGCCCGCCGCGCTCGCGCTAAGACGGCGCGGACGGCGTCCAGGGTTCGCCCTGGCCCTTGTAACCCGGGAGCCAGCGTGCCGACGGCCCTTGACCGCCAGCGACCCTCCTGGGCGCCGCAGCGCCCCATGACCACGCGCACCCGCGATGCGGCGGTGATCGACATCGGATCGAACTCCGTGCGCCTCGTCGTCTACGCGCTCGAAGGCCGTTCCATGTGGACGGTCTACAACGAAAAGGTGCTGGCCGGCCTCGGGCGCGACCTGGCGGCCACGCGCCGTCTCGCGCCGGAAGGCGCCGCCATGGCCCTGGCCGCCATCCGCCGCTTCCGCGCCGTGTTGGACGCCGCCCGCCCGTCGGAAATCTTCGTCGCCGCCACCGCCGCCGTGCGCGAGGCTCAGGACGGGCCGGCGTTCGTGCAGCGGGTTCGCGAGGAGGCCGGGTTCACGGTCAGCGTGCTTTCCGGCGAGGAGGAGGCCCGCTACGCCGCCCTCGGCGTGCTGGCCGGGGCTCCGGACGCGGAGGGCGTGGTGGGCGACCTCGGCGGCGCCAGCCTGGAGCTGATCCGCCTCACCGCCGCCGGCGCTGGGGAAGGCGTCACCTTGCCCCTGGGCCCGTTCAGCCTCGGTCCGTTCGACGCCGACCGGGTGCGCGACATCGCCCGCCAGCGCCTCGCCCCGGTGGCCGCCGGCTTCCGCGCCAAGACCTTCCACGCCGTCGGCGGCGCCTGGCGCAACCTCGCCCTGCTGCACATGCGGATGTCCGACTACCCGCTCGGCGTCGTCCACCAGTACGAGATGGGGCGCAGCGAGGCGCTGGAGGCCGCCCGCCTGATCGCCCGACAATCGAAGCGCTCGCTCGAAGGCATTCCGGGCATGTCGAAGAAGCGGATCGAGACCCTGCCCTACGCGGCGACGGTGCTCGAAGCCCTGGTCAACCAGCTGGAGGTCGAGACCGTCTCGATCAGCGCTTACGGCGTGCGCGAAGGCATGCTGTTCGAGGCCATGCCGCCGGCGGTGCGCCGGCTCGACCCGCTGGTCGAGGGCTCCGCCGCCCTCGGCGCGCGACAGGGCGCGGCGGAGGATCTCGGGGCGGCCCTCGAGACCTGGCTCTCCCCCGCCTTCGAGGCCCTGCCCCCCGTGTTCGAAGGCAGCGACGGCCGCCTGGTGGCCGCCGCCTGCCGCCTGGCCGAGCTCGGCGCCCGGCTGCACCCGGACCACCGGGCCGATCTGGTGTTCGAACAGGTGCTGCGCGCGCCGGTCGCCGGCCAGACCCATCCGGAGCGCGCCTTCCTGGCCGCCGCGGCCTACGCCCGGCATACCTCGACCTTCGATCCGCCGGAGCGGCCGACGCTGGGCCGCCTGCTCAACCCCGAGCGCCTGCATCGGGCCCGCGTGCTGGGCGCCGCCGTGCGGCTGGGCTGCGACCTCTCCGGGCGCAACGCCGGCCTGCTGAGCCGGGCGCGCCTGACCATCGACAGCGACAGCCTGAAGCTCTCGGCCGACAAAGGCTGGGCGGACATGCTGCTGGGCGAACAGACCGCCCGCCGCGCCAAGACCCTGGCCGAACTGCTCGGCCGCAGGCTGGTGCTGGAAAACTAGCCCGAGTATCGCGCCTCGTTCAGGTCGATCTCGCGGACCAGCTTGCGCACCTGTTCGTCCTGCAACTGCCGCGACCGCGCCCGCCGGAAGACCTCATCGCGCTCGGCCTTGAGGCCGACGAGGCGCAGGCGACGCTCGACCTTGTCGAAAACCTCGGCGTCCTCCGCCGGCTCGGCCGCGCCGGCCGCGCCCTCGATTCGCTCGCGGTAGGTGTCCATGATCCGGGCCGAGACGTCGTTGTAGATGTAGGCGTCGGGGCGGCCGGCGGCCAAGGCGTGCTGCTCGGCCTCGATGGCCAGGATGGCCGCCTCGGCGGCGGCGATGCGCGCCTCGTCGACCCAGCGCTGGTCCGAGCGCTCGGGCGGAAGCTCCAGGCCGCGCAGCAGGCGCGGCAGGCCGAAGCTGGCCAGCAGCAGGGAGACCAGGATCACCCCGGCCGCCAGGAAGATGGCGAGGTCCCGGGCGGGAAACGGCGTGCCGTCGTTCATGGCCAGCGGCAGGGTGAGCACGCCGGCCAGGGTGATCGCGCCGCGCACGCCGGCCAGCGACATGGCCCCGACCAGCCGCCAGCTGACCTTGGGCGCGGCCAGGCCCCGGCGTTCGGCCTTGAACAGGGTGAGGCGCAGCGAGGCCCACACCCAACCGAAGCGCAGCACCGCCAGGGCGGCGCAGATGGCGAGGACATAGATCGCCAGCCACCACGGCTGATCGTGGCCGGCCGAGGCGGCGGTCTGCTGCGCCTTGGCCAGCAGGCCCGGCATCTGCTCGCCGAGCAGCACGAAGATCACGCCGTTGGCGGCGAACTGCACCGTGTCCCACACGCCCGCGCGGCGCACGCGAGTGACCGCCAGGGTGCGGCCGCTGAGTTCGGTGAAACCCATGGTCACGCCCGCGGCCACGGCCGCCAGGATGCCTGAGCAGTGAAAATGCTCGGCCAGGATGTAGGCGCCGAACGGGATCAGCAGGCTGACCAGGATCTGGGCGCTGGTGTCTTCGCCGAAACGGGCCGAGACGAACCGCTTGGCCTGGGAGGCGGCCAGGGTGACGGCGACGCCGATCGCCAGACCGCCGATGGCGACCCACAGGAAGGTGAGCACCGCGTTCTGAAGCGAGAAGGCGCCGGTCAGCATGGCGGCGACGGCGAAGCGCATGCAGACGAGGCCCGAGGCGTCGTTGAGCAGCGACTCCCCCTCGAGGATATGCATCATTCGCTTCGGGATCGGGGCCCGCGCGGCGATGGCGGACACTGCGATGGGGTCGGTGGGCGAGACCACCGCCGCCACGGCGAAGGCGACGGCCAGCGGCATGGCCGGGATCATCCAGTGGATGAAGAAGCCGAGGCCGACGACGGTGAGCACCACCAGACCGATGGCCAGTTCCAGCACCGTGGCGCGATCGCGGCGGAGGTCGTCCTTGGGAATGCGCCAGCCGTCGAGGAACAGCAGCGGCGGCAGGAACAGCAGGAAGAAAAGTTCGGGTTCGAGCTCAACCGTCGGGATCGTCGAGATCGCGATCAGGGCGCCGAGGGCGATCTGCACCAGGGGCAACGGCAGGCGCGTCGCTCGCGCGGCGACGCCACTGACGATCACCGCCAGCAGCAGGAGAAGGATGGTGGAAACGGAGGCCATGCCCCGTTCTGCCCGGCGTCGTTACGTCGCGTCCACCCCGAAGGACGTATCGAAGCGTATCAGCTCGCCGGGCGCGGGCCGCGGCGCACCTCGACCACCCGCACGCGCGAACCGTCGAGCACCAGGGCCAGCTCGCCGCGCTTAAGCTTGAGGGCGTCCTCGCCGAAGGCTTCCCGACGCCAGCCGGTCAGGGCCGGGGTGTCGGCGGTGTCGTCCTGCGAGGCGGCGATCTTTTCGAGGTCGGAGACGGTGGCGATCAGTTTCGAGGCCACGCCCGCGTCCTCGGCCCGCGCCTTCAGCAGCACCTTCAGGAGTTCGACGACCGCGCCGGCCGATTGCGGCGGCGGCGGGCCGGGCTTGGCCAGCACCGGGGCGTAACCTTCCGGATCGGCCAGGGCGGCCTTCACCGCGGCGATCAGGTCCGGGCCGAATTTCGAGCCGGCGAAGCCCTTGGGCACGCTGCGCATGTTGTTCAGGGCGTCGGCGCTGGTCGGCGCCTGGGTGGCGATCTCGTCGATCGCCTCGTCCTTGAGGATGCGGCCGCGCGGCTGGTCGCGCTGCTGGGCGGTGCGCTCGCGCCAGGCGGCGACGGCGCGGAAGACGGCGAGATATTTCACCGCGTGCTTGCGCGGGCGCAGGCGCTTCCAGGCGTTGTCGGGATCGACGTCGTAGATCGCCGGATCGGTGAGCGAGCCCATTTCGGAGGCGACCCAGGCCCAGCGGCCCGCCTTCTCCAGCCGCTCGCGCAGCAGGGGGAACAGCTTGGCCAGGTGCGTCACATCGGCCAGGGCGTAGGACAGTTGCGCCTCGCTGAGCGGGCGGCGCGACCAGTCGGTGAAGCGGCTCGACTTGTCGATCTCGATCTTCAGCATCTGACGCACCAGGGCGTCGTAGGCGATCTGCTCGCCGAAGCCGGCGGCCATGCCGGCCACCTGGGTGTCGAACAGCGGCAGGGGCATGGCCCCGAGATTATTGAAGATTTCCACGTCCTGACGGGCGGCGTGGAAGACCTTGAGGATGCTGGTATCGCGCATCAGATCGAGCAGCGGCGTAAGATCGATGTCCTCCGCCAGGGGGTCGATGCAGGCCGCATTCTTGGCGCCCGCCACCTGCACGAGGCACAGCTTCGGCCAGTATGTGGTCTCGCGCATGAACTCCGTGTCCACGGCGATAAAGGGCTCACCCTTCAAGGAAGCGCAAAACGCCGCCAGTTCGGCGGTGGTCGAGATCGGCGTCATCGGCTAGCTATAGCCCCGCGCGGGGCCGAGTCTGCAAGGCCAAACCGCAATACAGTACTCTGCAACCCGCCAGTAACCTCGTAACTCGGACCCGAAATGACCAATGGCCTGACCTACGCCGACGCCGGCGTGGATATCGACGCCGGAAACGCCCTCGTCGAGGCGATCAAGCCGCTGGCCAAGGCCACCCGCCGGCCGGGCGCGGAAGCCAGCCTCGGCGGCTTCGGCGCGCTGTTCGACCTGAAGGCCGCCGGCTACCACGACCCGCTGCTGGTCACGACCACCGACGGCGTCGGCACCAAGCTGAAGGTCGCCATCGAGACCGACCGCCACGACACGGTGGGCATCGATCTGGTGGCCATGTGCGTCAACGACCTGCTGGCCCAAGGCGCTGAGCCCCTGATGTTCCTCGACTATTACGCGGTCGGGAAGCTGGACGTGGAGGCCGGGCGACGCATCGTCGGCGGCATAGCCGAGGGCTGCAAGCTCTCCGGTTCGGCCCTGGTCGGCGGCGAGACGGCCGAGATGCCCGGCATGTACGCCGACGGCGATTACGACCTGGCGGGCTTTTCCGTCGGCGCCGTGGAGCGCGACGGCGTGCTGCCGCGCTTCGACCTGCAGAAGGCCGGCGACGTGCTGATCGGCCTCGGCTCGTCGGGGCCGCACTCCAACGGCTATTCGCTGATCCGCCGCATCGTCGAGCGCTCGGGCCTGGCGTGGGACGCCCCCGCCCCGTTCGCCGAGGGCAAGACCCTGGCCGAGGCCCTGACCGAGCCGACCCGCATCTATGTGAAGTCGGTGCTGCCGCTGATCCAGGCCGGCCGCGTGAAGGGCCTGGCCCACATCACCGGCGGCGGCCTGATCGAAAACCCGCCGCGCGCCATCGCCCCGGGCCTGGAGGCCAAGATCGACTGGGACGCCTGGCCCCTGCCCCCGGTGTTCGACTGGCTGCAGCGCACGGGCGGCGTCACCGATCACGAACTGCGCCGCACCTTCAACTGCGGCGTCGGCATGATGCTGATCGTGGCGCCGAACGACGTCGAGCCGGTGCTGGCCGCGCTGCTGAACGTCGGCGAGGACGCCTTCGTGATCGGCGAACTGACCAAGACGCCCAAGGAGTAAGGGCCGTTGAGCAAGGCTAAAGTCGGCGTCCTGATTTCCGGACGCGGATCGAACATGGCCGCCCTGATCGAGGCGGCCAAGGCGAACGACTGCCCGTTCGAGATCGCCCTGGTTCTATCCAACAAGCCCGACGCCGGTGGGCTGGAGACGGCGCGGGCCGCCGGCATCGAAGCCTGGGCCATCGACCAGAAGCTGTTCGGCAAGGACCGCGAGGCGCACGAGCGCGAACTCGACGCGGCGCTGAGGCAGGCCGGCGTCGAGTACGTGGCCCTCGCCGGCTACATGCGGGTGCTGACGCCGTTCCTGGTCCGCGCCTGGGCCGGGCGAATGGTCAACATCCACCCCTCGCTGCTGCCGAAATACCCCGGCCTCGACACCCATCAGCGGGCGCTGGACGCCGGCGACCTGGAAGCCGGCTGCACGGTGCACCTGGTCACCGAGGGCGTCGACGAAGGTCCGATTCTCGGCCAGGCCCGGGTGCCGGTCCGGCCGGGCGACGACGCCCATGCCTTGGCTGAGCGGATTCTTGCGGAAGAGCATCGGCTCTATCCGGCGGCGCTGGCCAAACTGGTGTTGGAGTGATTTCGAGGGTCGGAGAAGCTTCGCGCGGCGCCGCCCTGCCGGACCTGCCTTATTTCGAGGCCGAGCCACATACCGTCGAAGCCTATCTTCGCAGCCGAAACTTCGACGAGGTCACCCAGACCTTCATCCGCACCTTGGCGCGCGATGGCGCGGCCGTCGTGCGGTTGGGCGACGACGCAGAAGGTCTTTGCGACGCGGCGATCGCCGAGACCGATCCCTATTTCCGCGACGGCAAGGTCCATCGCGTCGCCGACGCCTGGGCGCGCTCGCCCGCCGTGCGCAAGCTGGCGACACAGCCGCTGGTCGCCGAACTGCTGCATGCCGCCTATGGGCGCCGGCCCTTCGCCTTCCAGACCTTGAACTTCCAGCGCGGCAGCGAGCAGCACCTGCATTCGGACGCCGTGCATTTCAGCAGCCAGCCGGAACGCTTCATGTGCGGGCTTTGGATCGCCTTGGAAGACGTGAGGCTGGACGCCGGACCGCTGGTCTATCAGACCGGCAGCCACAGGTTGCCGATCCTGAAGATGCGGGATGTGGGCGTGGAGACGGCCCGTCCGAACTTCGCCGACTACACCGGCCGCTATGTGCCGCGCTTCGCCGAGCGCATGGCCGCTACCCAGGGCGAGAACCGCCTGGCGGTGATCAAGAAGGGCGAGGCGCTGGTCTGGGCCGCCAACCTCGCGCACGGCGGATCGCCCATCGCCGATCCGAACAGCACGCGCCGCTCGCTGGTGGTGCACTATTATTTCGAGGGCTGCGCCTACTACACGCCGATGAAGTCCGACGAAGCGAACGGCGCCCTGAAGATGCGCCTGCCGCGGGACGTGCGTACAGGCGGGGTGCGATGGCCGAGCCGCGACGGCAAACGCCTGCCGGTCGGCTTGGGCGCCCTGCTCAGCGCCCTGCGTCCGAGACCGATCTCGTTCTGACGCGAACGAGAAACGGCCGTCCAACACCCCGATAAGCCTACCAAGGCGACGGCGGGATGAAGTCGGGCTTGGAAGCCGCTTCCAGATACTCCCGCGTTACGGGTTTTGTCGCTCGCCTGACCAAAAATTCTGGTCCGGGGACGATCCGGCCGTCATCCAGTACGATCTTCGCGGGGTAAGAAGGAGCGTCTCCTCGCGGCAGATAGCCCGCCGCGTCGGCATCATCAAGTAATAGGTAATACCTTCCCTTCACTGAGGTTTCCCTCAACACACCATAACAAGCGCAGTAGAGAATCCCACCATCAACAGGCGGAGAAAACAAATACTTCCGGATCGAATTGTCGGAGAGCCTTAGCAGGATGCCCTCAAAACCATAATAGTGTGTATCGAGCCCAATAACGATAGAAGGACACCGGGGATCTGACAGCAGATTCAAGCTATCTCTTGTAGCAACGGCGTTGCCATAGATCTTGACGGTGCGACCAACATTCCCAGGAAGGTCAAGGTCGCAGATGCTCGTCGCACCTGTTTCCATGATCCTGCCCCTCACTATGGCGTCGAAGGCCTCGCCAGCCAAAGCCTTCGAGGCAGCCGCCAAGCAACAGAGCGCCAGCGCCACCCGCAAAAAAGCCGATCTCCCTCGCGCTAAGCTCAAAACTTCCATGGCGTCGCCCCCTTGTCGCTGCCGTAGTCCTTGAGTTTTCGAGGCGCATTGCGAACCGCAGATACCTCTCCCTCCGCACGCTGATCCACGGACTCATCCGAGACCTTGAGTCCCAGGGCTTTGTTCAGGGCGTCCTCGGCTCGCCAGGCATTCTCGCCCGTTCAGCGATACTGATCCAGATTGGTGAACCACTTTTGAGTATCCTGCGGCGGGCGTCGATAAGCCGGCATGGAGAACTCCTACGTGGTTGGAGCCCTCAGCTTACGTTCCCCTCTTGTTCTTGTCAAAAATGTGGAGGGCGTTGTCCACGAAGAACGGCCGGGGCGGCGCCGCCCCGGCCGTCTTCAATTCAGCGATCCGGCCGCCCGACACCCTGGTGAGCCTACCAAGGCGGCGGTGGAATGAAGTCGGGTTTTCTGGTCGTCGCCCGCCATTCTGCTTCCGTCATCTTCTTGATGGCTCGGCGGGGCAGAAACTCCGGTCCTGGGACGATGCGCCCATCTTCCAGCACGACCTTGGACGAGTAGGTAGGAGCGTCCTGAATGGGCAGATAGTCATCAGACCGCGAAAAATCCATATCGAGGTAGTACTTACTTGGGACGGATGCCCTCATAATTGTGCCAACACAAAGGCAATACGAAAGAAATCCGGACCTGTATCTAAGTGCGGCAGATACGAGCTCTCTGACAGCAAGGTGTCCTTGAAGGGCATTGTCCGGTATATATGGATGGGCAAAATTGACGCCAATCACTATACGTGGACAACGAGGGTCGGACATCACAATGTTGCTTCGGCGGGTCGCAACTACGTTGCCGTAGACCTCGAACCTGCGCCCGAGGCTATTTTCGAGATCCAGGTCGCAGATGCTTGTCGCGCCCGTCTCCATCAGCTTTCCTCTGATGGTCGCGTCGAAAGCCTCACCGGCCGACGCCCCAAAGCCAGCCGCCAAGCAAGACAGCGCGGCCAGTGCACCGAGTAGAGCCGATCTTGTTCGCGCCATGCTCAAAATTTCCAAGGCGTCGTCCCCTTACCGCTGCCGTAGTCCATGAGTATCCGAGGCCCATTGCGAACCGCAGATACCTCCCTCTCCGCACGCTGATCCACGGGCTCCTCCGAGACCTTGAGCCCCAAGGCTTTGTTCAGGGCGTCCTCGGCTCGCCAAGCGTTCTCGCCCGTCCAGCGATACTGATCCAGATTGGCGAACCACTTTTGAGGATCCGATTGGTCCGTCAAGCCGAGCGTGCGCTCATCATGAAAATGCCGCCCTTCATGCGCGAGCGTCGCCCTGAGCTTTGCGACATCGACGACGCCCTGCGACGACACCAACTGCTCCGGGTTGAGCTGCAGGCGGCCGACGCCTTTTATCATCGAGGCGCCTCCATCGGTCCCCGGCGGAGCATCGAAGGTGTACTCTATGGCCCCGCGACCACCCAGAAGCCGCGCCGTCTCCTGCATGGACGCCTTCTCCCACGGGGCGAGTTGCGCCCCCTCCAGGGACGGCGTCAGATCGACGCCCAGGGTCGCGGCGATCTTCGCCAGGTCGCTTCTCTCCCCAGGCTTGAGGTTCGGTGACAAGGCCGCGGCGCCGATGTCCTTCAGGGCCTGGGGAATGCTCTCTTGGATGAGCCGCACCTTTTCCTCGCGCGTTAGCGAAGGCGGCTGCGCTCCCTGCGCAAGCTGATCCGCCCCTCGCTCGAACGCCGAAAAGTCATCGTCTGCCGCCCAGGGCTCCGCGCTCTGGGGGTCAGGCTCCGTTCCATATCCCCGAGGCGCGAGAGGCCCCGCTAGCGGCGGGCGGCGATAGGGCGGCATGGAGAGCTCCTACATGGTGGAGACCTCAGCTTATGTTCTCATTTTGTTCTCGTCGAGTGCGCGCAGAACGTTATCCACGAAAAGCGGCCGGGGCGTCGCCGCCCCGGCCGCTGTCAGTTCAACGATCCGCCAGAGCGCGCCAAGCGCGCTCCGGACCCTAAAAATTCGAGCCTCTTAGACGGGTCAGATGACGCCATCTGACCCTAGAGGCTCGAGGATCAGCCGACGATCTGGTCGTCGGTGAAGAACTGGACGATTTCGATCGCGGCGTTGTCGGCGCTGTCCGAACCGTGGACCGAATTTTCGCCCACCGACTTGGCGAACAGCTTGCGGATGGTGCCTTCGGCGGCCTGTTCGGGGTTGGTGGCGCCCATGACTTCGCGGTAGCGGGCCACGGCGTTTTCGCCTTCCAGCACCTGCACCACGACCGGGGCGGAGATCATGAAGTCCACGAGCTCGCCGAAGAACGGGCGCTCCTTGTGGATCTCGTAGAACTTTTCAGCCTGGGCGCGGCTCATCTGGATGCGGCGCTGGGCGACGATGCGCAGGCCCGCGTCTTCGATCACGGCGTTGACCTTGCCGGTCAGGTTCCGCTCGGTCGCGTCCGGCTTGATGATCGAGAAGGTGCGTTCGGTCATGCGAGAAGTCTCGTTTTTATATGTGACGGCCGCACGCGCGGCCGGAAAGATTTGTCCCCGAAAGGTCGGCGGCTTATAGCCGGGCGCTTTCGTAAGGCCAACCTCCCGCATCGCAGCAATGTTGAAGATCGAAGACCTGACGCTGGATGCCTATGGCCGCCGGTTCCTGGACAAGGCCAACGTCATGCTGCCGACGGGGGCCAAGGTCGGCCTCGTGGGGCGAAACGGCGTCGGAAAGTCCACCCTGTTCAAGCTCTTGAAGGGCGAGCTTCACGCCGCGGGCGGCGACTTCTCCATGCCGCGCAACGCCCGCATGGCGACCGTGGATCAGGAACATCCGGCGACGCCCGTCAGCCTGATCGACACGGTGCTGGCCGCCGATGTGGAGCGCGAGTCGCTGACACGGCGGCTGGAGACCGCCGAGCCCGAGGAGATGGGCGAGATCTGGGCCCGGCTGATCGAGATCGACGCCGACGCGGCGCCGAGCCGCGCGGCCGAAATCCTGGTCGGCCTCGGCTTCACCCAGGAGGACCTGGCCCGGCCGATGGCCGAGTTCTCCGGCGGCTGGCGCATGCGCGTGGCCCTGGCGGCGGCGCTGTTCGCCGAGCCGGACCTGATGCTGCTCGACGAGCCGACCAACTACCTCGACCTCGAGGGCGCCCTGTGGCTGGAGCAGCGGCTGAAGAAGTATCCGCACATGGCGATCGTGATCAGTCACGACCGCGAACTGCTCAACAATTCCGTGGGTTACATCCTGCATCTGAAGGATGCGAAGCTGGAACTCTATACCGGCGGCTACGACGACTTCGAGCGTCGCCGCGAGGAGAAGGCCCGGCTGCAGGAGGCCACCCGCAACAAAGTGGAGGCCCAGCGCGCCCACCTGCAGAGCTTCGTCGACCGCTTCCGCGCCAAGGCCTCGAAGGCCGCCCAGGCCCAGAGCCGCCTGAAGATGCTGCAGAAGCTGCCCGTGGTCAGCGCCCTGGTGGAGGAGCATGTCGCCCCCTTCACCCTGCCCTCGCCGCCGCGCCCGATCGCGCCGCCGCTGCTGCGGCTGGAGAAGGCGCAGGTGGGCTATGACGGCCACGCCATCCTGAAGAACCTGAACCTGCGGATGGATATCGACGACCGCATCGGCCTCCTTGGCGTCAACGGGGCGGGCAAGTCGACCTTCGCCAAGCTGGTGGCCGGGGCGCTGGACGTGATGGCCGGCGAGTTTCATCGCGACAAGCGCACGGTGGTCGGCTGGTTCCACCAGCATCAGATCGAGGCGCTGGATCCCGAGGACACGCCGCTGGAGATCATCCGGCGGGCGATGCCGGAGGCCAGCGAAAGCTCGCGGCGCTCGAAGCTTGCCCAGTTCGGCCTGAATTTCGAGAAGCAGGACAACAAGGTGGCCAGCCTTTCCGGCGGCGAGCGCGCGCGCCTGCTGCTGAACCTGGTGGCCATGGCCTCGCCGCACCTGCTCATCCTCGACGAGCCGACCAACCACCTCGACATCGACAGCCGCCGAGCCCTGCTCGACGCCCTGAACGACTATCAGGGGGCGGTGATCCTGATCACCCACGACCGCTCGCTGATGGAGCTGGTCGCCGACCGCCTGTGGCTGGCCGCCGACGGCACGATCAAGCCGTTCGACGGCGACATGGACGACTACGCCAAGCTGGTGCTGGACCGCGCCCGGGTGGCCGCCCGCGCGCCCACCCAGGTCGAGCGGCCGAAGGAAGCGGCCAAGCCCGTCGAAGCGCCGCCGCCGAAGCCGCGCGTCGCCATCGAGCCGCTGAAGCGCAAGCTGGAGGCGGCCGAGGCCACCCTGGCCCGGGTCACCCGCCAGTTGGAAGAGATCGACGCCGCCCTCGCCGACCCAGCGCTCTATGTGAAGGAGCCCGCCAAGGCCCAGTCGCTGACCGAGCGACGCGCGAAGACGCAGGGCCAGGTCGAGGCGGCCGAGACCGAATGGATGTCCCTCGCCGAACAGGTCGAGGCGGCCAGCACCTGATCCCAATGAGGTATTCGATGATGCGTAAGACGCTGCGGTCGGCGATGACGGCCCTCGCCCTGAGTTGCGCCGCCCTGACCCTGACCGCCTGCGGCGAGAAGGACATCGTGCTGGGCGCCGCCTGCGCGCCGGTGGACGCGGCGACCTTCTCGGCCAATCCCTACAAGGTGCGCCAGAACCTGCGGCTGATGTACGCCGAGACCACCTTCGGCCGCGCCCTCGGCAACGCCGACTGCGAGGACCGCAGCGGCGGGTTCATGGGCTTCGAGAAATACGCCGTCTGCAACTTCTCCGGCCCGGCCATCCTCGAGGTCGAGCTGAACGGCAAGCACGACTACTACACGCCGGGCGTCGGCCGCCCGGTGGCGGTGACCGTGCGCGGCGGCGTCGCCAAGTGTGAGCTGCCGGGGGCATAGTAATTTACGTTCGTAGTCTTTATTTGACGAATGTAATCTGAATGACGAAGCTCCGGAGCAGTTCGGAGCTTCGTCATGCCGACCAACGATTTCGGCGTCACCAGACGCACGAGGCCGCCGACCGCGGCGCTCGCTGGAGTCGGGTTAATCGTCGGCGTCATTCTGCTGACCGCCAGCTTCGCGCCGAAGATCCTCGCGGACCAGCGCATGGCGATCGCCGACGCGGCGGAATGGACTATCGCCGGGCCGCCCTGCCGCGAGGTCGATGAAGCCACGTTTCGCGCCTCGCCATATCAGGATCGGCGCAAGATCGAGTACGGCGGCGTGCAGTTCGGCCGGAATGCCGGGCACGTCTCCTGCGCCTTCCTGCGGCCAGAGGGCGGCCGTGCGCTGTTCGGCGGCTATCCCGTCTGCCAGTTCACCAGCCCGGCGGTGCTGAGCGTCGAGGCTGAAAAGGCGCGGGCGTTTTATCTGATCGGGTTGGGGCAGCGCGCCACGGTCAGCCTGGCGTCGGGCCGCCCGGCCTGCGTACTGGCTGGGAAGTTTTCGGGTTAGCACATTGAGCAGAAAGAACATTCAATCCGCTCATCCCGGCGAAGGCCGGGGAGAGCGGGATTTTTGAGGCGGAAGGGAGTCTGGGGGAGTTTGAGCTAAGCCCTTAGCCGCACTTCACTTCCTTGATGATGCCCGTCTCGGCGTCGAAGAAGATGTTCAGCCGCTCGGGGTTGAAGTCCATGGTCACCGGGCAGGTAGTGCAGGCGACGCGCCGCTTGCTGGGGTCGGCCGGCACCGGGATTTCGCTGCGCGGCTTGCCGACCAGGGCCTGCAGCGGCCGGGCGCCGCATTGGTCGGGCGCCAACGGCGCCTCCGCGACCGGAGCCGGGGGCGGCGGAGCGGGCTGCGGCGCCGGAGCGGGCGCGGGCGCGGGCGAAGGGGCGGCAGCAGGCGGGACCGCCGTCGACGGGGCGGGCGTCTCGTTCGGCGCGCAGCCGGCCAGCAAGGCCGCGGCCAGGGCGGCGACAGCGATCCGCATCATGCCTGCTTCTCCCATCCACGTTCGGCGCCCTGCCGCCAGTAGCTGACAGGATGCCCCCGTCCCTTCAGCCGCGTCCAGCGCTCGCGCGCCACGGCCACCTGGGCCGGGTCTCGCCCGTCGAACAGGATCAGACACCGCTCATAGGGCGAAAGTTCGCCCGGCTCGGCCCCGTCGATCAGGAACAGGGCCTGGGCGCCGTTGAGGTTCTCGGCCTCGGAGGTCAGCAGCACCGGCTGGCGCGCCGCCTGAGGCTCCTCCGCCAGGCCGTGCGGCAGGAAGCTCTCGTCGCGATAGCTCCACAGCCAGCCGTCGAGATGTTCGAGGCGGTGAACATCGGTCGTGCGGACCTGCGCCCGCCAGCCGCGCTGCAGGGTCTTTTCCAGCAGTTCGGGCAAGGCCTGGTCGAGCTGGGTGCGCTCCAGATGATAGAACCAGACCTCGCAGGCGCCCTCGGCCATCAGCCCTCGTAGTGGTCGGCGACCAGGCGGTTGAGCAGGCGCACGCCGAAGCCGGCAGCGCCGTCCGGCACCGTCGGGTCGGACGAGCCCTTCTTCCAGGCGGTCGAGGCGATATCGAGGTGCGCCCACGGCAGGCCGGAGACGAACTTCTGCAGGAACAGGGCGGCGGTGATCGAGCCGGCGGGACGGCCGCCGACGTTCTTCATGTCGGCCGCGGCGCTTTCGATCTGCTTTTCGTAGGCGGCCGGCAATGGCAGGCGCCACAGCAGCTCGTTCTCGGTCCTGGAGGCCGCCAGCAGCTTTTCGGAAAGATCGTCGTCATTGGAGAACAGGCCGGCGTAGTCGTTGCCCAGGGCGATGATGATCGCGCCGGTCAGGGTGGCCAGGTCGACCATGAACTTCGGCTTGAAGCGCTCCTTGCAGTACCAGAGCGCGTCGGCCAGCACGAGGCGGCCCTCGGCGTCGGTGTTGATCACCTCGATGGTCTGGCCGCTCATCGAGGTGACGATGTCGCCCGGACGCTGAGCATTGCCGTCCGGCATGTTCTCGACGAGGCCGAGGATGCCGATGGCGTTGACCTTGGCCTTGCGGCCGGCCAGGGCGTGCATGACGCCGGTCACGGCGGCCGCGCCGCCCATGTCCCACTTCATGTCTTCCATGCCGTCGGCCGGCTTGATGCTGATGCCGCCGGTGTCGAAGCAGACGCCCTTGCCGACGAAGGCGATCGGCTGGGCGGAGGGATCGTCGGCCCCGAGCCATTGCATGACCACCAGCTGGCTGTCGCGCACGCTGCCCTGGCCGACGCCGAGCAGGCTGCCCATGCCGAGCTTCGCCATCTCGGCCTCGCCGAGCACCTCGATCTTGAGGTCCAGCGATTCCAGGGCCTTCACCCGCCCGGCGAACTCGGCGGGATAGAGGATGTTGGCGGGCTCGGAGACCAGGTCGCGGCTGAACACGATGGCGTCGCCCAGGGCGGCCAGCGGCGCGTAGGCCGCCTGGGCGGCGGCCGGATCCTCGACAGCCACCTTGATGACGGCGATCGAGGGCTTCTTCTCGGGTTTTTCGGTCGTGCGGTAGCGGTCGAAGCGATAGCTGGCCAGACGGGCGCCGAAGGCGGCCCTGGCGGCGCGGGCCGCCGGGTTGGTCGGGCACTGCGGGTGGCGGATCAGAAGCTCGGTCGCGCCGGACAGCTTGGCGACGGAATAGGCGCTGGCGGCCCCGGCCTCGACGGCCGCGCCGTTGAGGTCGGCTTCCGGCCCGAGCCCGATCAGCAGCACGCGCGAGGCCTCGACGCCCTGCGGCGCGAGCAGCTCGAGGCTCTGGCCTTTCGAGCCCTTGAAACGGCCGGCGGCCACCGCGCGGCCGAGGGCCCCGCCGAGCGCCGAATCAAGCGCGGCGGCCGGGGCCGAAAGCACGCCGCCCTCGAAGGCGAACACCGCCAACGCCGTCCCGCCGGTCGGCTCGGCGCCCACCGCAACGAATTCCACCTGCATCGCCTGCTCCAAAATCTCGCCCCTCGCGGCTTAGTCCAAAGGCGCCGGCCTGAAAAGCGGTCGCCGCTGTGGCGCCGGCGTAGTTGCGCGGCTCAAGACCGCCCCCTAGAACGGGCCGACCCCAAAGGGGTTCGTCACACCTCCCCTCCCGGTCCATGCGTCTGATTGAACGGTACTTCCTGCGGCAGTTGCTGGGGCCGACCCTGTTGGCCACCGCGGCCCTGTGCCTGGTCACCCTGCTGGGCCGCAGCCTCTCCGAGCTGGAGATCATCGTCGAGCAGCGCCAGAGCGCCCTGATCTTCCTGAAGATCATCCTGCTGGCCGTGCCGCAGCTGCTCAACACCGTGATGCCGATCGCGGTGTTCGTCGCCGCCCTGGTCGCCCTGAACCGTCTGCACACCGAGCAGGAGATCGTGGTCTGCTTCGCGTCGGGCATGAGCCGCTGGCGGGTGGTTTCGCCCGCCGTGCGCCTCGCCTCGGTGGCGGCGCTGCTGTCGTTGATCATCGGCCTGTGGGTGCAGCCCTACACCGCCCGCGAGATCCGGGAGACCAGCTTCAAGGTGCGGGCCGACATCGCCGCGACCCTGGTGCGTGAAGGCGCCTTCACCGAACCCTCGGCGGGCCTGACCGTCTATTCGCGAACCATTGACCGCGGCGGCCTGATCCACGACCTGTTCATCCACCAGACCAAGCAGGGCGGCGGCGACACCACCTATTCGTCGCGCGAGGGCCGCGTCGGCACGCTCAACGGCGCGCCCGTGCTGATCATGACCAACGGCTCGACGCAGGAATTCTCCAACGACGGGACGCTGAACTTCCTGCGGTTCGACGAGTACATCTTCGACCTCGCCCCCTTCGTGCAGAGCGAGGAGCTGCTGCACTACAAGGAAGCCGACCGCTACATGCACGAGCTGTTCTTCCCCGACCTGCAGCAGGACTGGGAGCGCAAGAACAAGGATCGCCTGCTCGCCGAGGGCCATTCGCGCCTGGCCGGACCGCTCTACAACATCGCCTTCATGGCCATGGCCCTGGCCGCCGTTCTGGGCTCCAGCTTCAGCCGCCTGGGCTATGGCCGCCGCATCGCCCGCGTGGGCGCCGCCGCCGCCGCCGTGCGCCTGCTGGGCGTCGGCGTCCAGGCGGCCTGCGCCGACAGCGCCTGGCTGAACATCCTGCAGTACGCCGTGCCGCTGGGCGCGGCCTGGTGGGGCTTCAAGCAGGTGTTCCGCTCCGCCGGCGGGACCGGCATGGCCAGCCTCCGCACGCGGGCGAAGAAGGGCGATCTCGTCGCCTTGGGCCCAGCATGATTGGGGGCCCAGCATGATCGGCCGGCTCGAACGCTATGTGCTCGGCCGCACCCTGACGGCCGTGGCCGGCGCCCTGGCGGTGATCGGCGGCATGATCACCCTGGTCGAGTTCGTCGACATCTCGAAGAATGTCGGGGTGCGGTCGGACGACGCCAGCTTCGGCTCGCTGCTCTATCTCACCCTCCTCAAGGCGCCCGCCACGGTGCTGGCCCTGGGGCCGTTCGTCTTCCTGTTCGGCACCCTGTTCGCCTTCGTCGGCCTGAACCGCCGCAGCGAGCTGATCGCCATGCGGGCGGCCGGCGTCTCGGCGTGGCGGTTCATCCTGCCCGCGGCCGGCGCGGCCCTGCTGATCGGCGTATTGACCGTGACCACGCTGAACCCGATCACCGCCTGGCTGACGGCGCGCTACGAGACCGCCAGCTCGGAACTGATGGAGGGCTATCTCGCCAACATCGACAAGCCATCGTGGCTGCGTCAGGGCGACGCCAATACCCAGATCGTCATTCGCTCGGCCCAACGCGACCGGCAGGACGCTTCCCTGCACCTGCGCGGCGTCTCGCTGTTCGTCTTCACGCGCGGGGCCAATGGCGCGCTGGAGTTTTCCCGCCGCATCGAGGCCTCTGACGCGCGACTGACGGCCGGCTTCTGGCGGCTGAACAATGTGCGCGAGGCCCTGCCCGGCGCCGGCTCGCTGTCGTCGGAAAGCCTGTCGATCCCGTCGACCCTCGACCAGCAATCGGCCAATGAGCGATTCGGCGCGCCCGGCTCCGTGGCCTTCTGGCGCTTGCCCGGCGCCATCGGTCGAACCGAGCAGGCCGGGTTCTCGGCCACGCCCTATCGCCTGCGGCTGCAGCAGCTGTTCGCCACGCCGCTGCTGTTCGCGGCCATGTCGATCCTGGCCGCCGCCTTCTCGCTACGCCTTATGCGGCTTGGGGGCCTGGCGGTGCTGGCCGGGTCGGGCGTGGCGCTGGGCTTCGTGATCTTCTTCTTCAATCAGCTCTGCGAAGCGCTGGGGAAATCCGAAGTGCTGTACCCCTTCGCGGCGGCCTGGGCGCCGCCTGTGCTTGCGCTTTTGGCGGGCTTCACGCTGCTTTGCTATACGGAGGACGGCTAGTGCGCCGCTCCGGGGGATTCTCTATGATCGCTGTTCGCCCGAACCGTCCGGTGCGCGTGGCCCTGATGATGGGCGTGGCCGCCGGAAGCCTGGCGATCGGCGTCACTCCGGCCGCGGCCCAGACGGGGAACAACCGCGGCTATCCGGTGGGCTCCTCGGCCAGCGCGGCGGCCTCCCAGACCTTCGAGGGCGTGCCGAGCGGCGTCTCGCCCAGCCCGACGGCCGCGCCGGCCCCGCGACCGCTGGCGCCCACCCTCGGCGGTCCGCCTCTCGTCGCGCCGCTGCCCACGCAGATTCCGGTGCGCCCCCTGACCGCGCGCGAAATCCAGGAGCGGGATCAGGCCCGCGCCGCCGCCGACCGGGCCGCGCGGAACGACGATGGCCTCGGCGAGGACGGCTTCTACCTTGAGGCCGATCTCGTGGAGCGGGACGACAAGGCCAAGACCATCACCGCCACGGGCGGCGTCGAAAGCCGTTACGGCGGCCGCACCCTGCGCGCTAACCAGGTGACCTACGACCAGACCTCGGGGATCGTCACGGCGCGCGGCAACGCCGTGCTGGTCGACACCGAGGGCGGCATCGAGTTCGCCGACGAACTGGTGCTGGACGACGCCACCTCCACCGGCTTCGCCCGCAACTTCTCGGCTCGCCTGCCGGACAATGTGACCATGGCGGCCAGCAGCGCGGTGCGGCGCAGCGAGTCCATCAACGAGCTGAACGACGCCCTCTACACGCCCTGCGAACTCTGCGCGGAGGATCCGTCCAAGGCGCCCAGCTGGTCGTTCCGGGCCGAGAAGGTGGTGCAGGATCACGACAAGCAGGTCGTCTACTACCGCAAGGCCAAGTTCTACCTTTGGGGCGTTCCGACGCTCTACCTGCCGGTCTTTTGGCACACCGACCCAGGCGCGACCCGGGCCGACGGCTTCCTGCAGCCGAAGATCACCATCTCGAAACGCCGCGGTTTCTCTTACGAGCAGCCTTATCTGAAACTGCTCGGCCCTTCGTCGGACATCATCGTCAGCCCGCAGCTGAACACGGGCGTGAACCCGTTCCTCAACCTGAACTATCGCCAGCGTTTCTATTCCGGCACGGCCGAGGTGCGCGGCGGTTTCACCCACGATCAGGACTACGACAGCAAGGGCGACAAGTTCGGCGACAACACCTTCCGCAGCTACATCCTGGCGAAGGGGCGCTTCGACCTGAACGAGAACTGGCTCTGGGGCTTCAGCGCCGAGCGCGCCTCGGAAGACCTGGTGCTCGACAAGTACGACATCGGCGACATCTACCTGCAGGAAGCCCGGGGCCTGTTCCCCGACCAGGAGCGCCGCTTCTCCTCGCAGCTCTACGCCATTCGCCAGGACGCGCGGACTTATCTTTCGGTTTCAGCGGTTTCCATCCAGGGCCTCATCCCCTCGCGGGACGGCAACGCCGGCGACAACGACCGCACCTTCCCGCTGATCGCGCCCCTGGTCGAGGCGCGATGGGATCCGGACTTCGCGATCCTGGGCGGCCGCCTGCGCGTCAAGGGGCAGTCGGTGATGCTGACCCGCGAGCAATCGAACACCATCCGCCCCACCGCCGCCAATCCTCGACCGGAGGGCATCGACAGCCGGCGGGCGGCCGGCGAGTTCGACTGGCGCTCGAACTACACGACCCGTTCGGGCATCCGCCTGTCGCCCTTCGTCCAGGGCCGTTTGACCGGCTACGATATCGGCGACCTGCCGGGCGACGAGACCAAGCGCACGGTGCAGGGCCAGGGCGTGCTCGGCGCGGACGTCTCGATGCCGTTCGCCCGCCGCGCCTTCAACGGCTCGGTGGTGCTCGAGCCCCTGGCCCAGATCGCCATCTCGCCGGAGAGCAGCGGCGTGGTCGTCGGCCGCAACCCCGACGGCAGTCCGATCTATTTCAACGAGGACGGCGTCTCGCTTGAATTCGAAGAGACCAACCTCTTCAAACCCAACAAGTTTCCTGGCTTCGACCTGTACGAGGGCGGACGCCGGGTGAACCTCGCCGCGCGGGCGACCTACATCACCGACAGCGGCCTCACGAGCATGCTGTTCCTCGGACGGTCGTTCCGCGACACCGTCGATCCGATCATCCCGACCCGCAGCGGCCTGGCCACCAAGTCCTCCGACTGGATCGTGGCCGCCCAGATCCAGCCCATGCAGGGCCTCAGCCTGAACACCCGCGCGCGACTGGACTCAAAGACCAAGGAGCTTCGACGCATCGAGAGCGGCTTCGAGATTTCCAACCGCTTCGGTTCGGGCGGCGCGAACTACCGTCGCGACGAGATCGACATCAACGGCGAGAAGATTCAGAGCTTCAACGCCAACCTGCGGCTGAATGTCACCGACCACTGGAAGGTCGGCTTCCGCGGCGATCGGAGCATTGAGGAAAAGTTCTGGAAAACCCGTGAACTGTCGCTGATCTACACCGACGATTGCATCACGGTGGAATTCCTCTACCAACGCGAAGACCAATTTTTCAACACGCCCGGCGGGCAGACCATCCGGCCCAACCAGCAGTTCATGCTGCGCCTAAACCTCGCCACATTGGGCGATACAGGCTACGGTCAATGATGGGGCGGCCGAAGTTTAGAGGAACCAGTTCAGCGATGCGGTCAGCGAAGGTGAAAGCCTTGGCGATGGCAGGCGCCGTCGCCCTTGCCGCCTCCCTCCCCGGTATGGCGTCCGGTCAGAGCGCCGGACTCTCTGAGTCCGTGGCGGCCGTGGTCAACGACGACGTGATCTCCAGCTATGACGTGGTGCAGCGGATGCGCCTGCTCATGGTGTCGTCCGGCATCCAGCCGACCGAGGAGAACCTGCCCCAGTTGCAGGCCGAGGCCCTGCGTACGCTCGTCGACGAGCACCTCGAGATGCAGGAGCTGCGTCGCGCCGAAAAGCAGCAGAAGATGACGATCGTCTCGACCGACCGAGAGGTCGACGAGGAGATCGAGAACGTCGCCCGCAGCAACGGCACCACCAAGGAAGCCCTGCTGGCCCAACTGGCGTCGCAAGGCGTCAGCGCCGACACCTACCGCGCTCAGGTGCGGGCCACCTCGTCGTGGCAAAACTGGGTGGGCATGCGGTACGGTTCGCGCGCCCGGGTGGGCCAGGACCAGGTGAAAGCCTTCGAACGCCGCTACAACGAAGAGCAGGCCAAGCCGCAATTCGAGGTGAGCGAAGTGTTCATCGACGCCGCCCGCGTGGGAGGCCAGGACGTGGCGCTGAACGGCGCTCGCCAATTGGTCGCCCAACTGCAGCAGGGCGCGCCGTTTGCGGCCGTGGCGCGTCAGTTCTCCGCCTCGCCCACAGCCGCCAACGGCGGTGACGCGGGCTGGGTCAGCGCCGGCACCCTGCCGAAGGAAGTCGACGCGGCGCTCGATCAGCTGCGCGCCGGCCAGCTCTCCGCGCCGATCCCGGTCGAGAACGGCGTCTACATCGTCTACCTGCGCAATAAGCGCGCCGGCGCCGACGCGGCGCTGGTCAACCTGAAGCAGGTGGCCATCAGCCTGCCGAACAACGCCAGCGCGGGACAGGTCGACGCCGCCCGCGCCAAGCTGGAAGCGCTGCGCCCGCAGGTCACCGGCTGCGACAGCGTCGAAACCGTCGCCGGCAAGGTCGACGGGGTGATGGTCAACGACCTCGGCGAGAGCGAGTTGAAGGACCTGACGCCGACGTTCCAGGAAGCGATCAAGCTGCTGAACGTCGGGCAGGCCTCGGCGCCGATCCGCACCGCCGGGGGCTTCCACCTCGTGACTCTCTGCGGCAAGCGCGCGGCCGGCGCGACGCAACCGACGACGGCCCAGATTGAAGGCCGTCTGCGCGACGAGCAACTTGCGCTCATCTCGCGTCGTTATTTGCGGGACCTCCGCAATTCGGCGACCATCGAGACCCGTTGAACCGACGCCCGCTAGCCATCAGCCTCGGTGATCCCGCCGGGATCGGACCTGAGATTGTCGTCAAGGCCTGGACCGCCCTGCGATCCGGCGGTCCTGCCTTCATGGCCGTCGGCGACGCCCAGTCGCTGAGCGGCGCGCCGGGGGGCGGCCAGGTTCGCGTTCGCAAGGTCTCCCGCCCCGACGAGGCGCTGCGCGTCTTCCCCGACGCCCTGCCGGTACTCGACCTGCCGCTGCAGACGCGGGTCGTCGCCGGCCAGCCGTCCAGCGCCCATGCGGCGCAGGTGATCCGCTGCATCGAGACCGGCGCGGGCCTGGCGCTTTCGGGCGCGGTCGGCGGCCTGGTCACGGCCCCCATCGCAAAAGCCCCGCTCTACGCCGCCGGCTTCCGCTTTCCGGGCCACACCGAGTTCCTCGCCGAACTGACCGCCGCCGAGGGCTTCGACGGCGCCCGCGGTCCGGTGATGCTGCTGCAGTCCGGCGACCTGCGCGCCGCCCTGGTGACCATCCACACCCCGCTGGCCGAGGTCAGCCGCCAACTGACGGTCGAGAAGGTGGTGACCACGGGCCTGATCACGGCCCAGGCCCTGCGCCGCGACTACGGCGTCGTCACGCCCCGCGTGGCGGTGACCGGCCTGAACCCCCACGCCGGCGAGAGCGGCACGATCGGGCGCGAGGAAGTGGACGTCATCGCCCCGGCGGTGCAGGCGCTGCGCAATCTCGGCGTCGACGCCCTCGGCCCCTACCCCGCCGACAGCCTGTTCCACGCGGAAGCCCGGCGCGGCTATGACGCCGTGGTCTGCATGTATCACGACCAGGCGCTGATCCCGGTGAAGATGCTCGACTTCTGGGGCGGCGTGAACGTTACGCTCGGCCTACCGATCGTGCGAACCTCGCCCGACCACGGCACCGCCTTCGAGATCGCCGGACGCGGGATCGCCCGCGCCGACAGCATGATCGCCGCCATCCGACTGGCGGCCGAGATCGCGGAACGTCGCAACTCATGACCGCCGCCCTGGCCGATCTTCCGCCCCTGCGCGACGCGCTGGAGGCGCACGGGCTGCTGGCGCGCAAGAGCTTCGGCCAGCACTTCCTGCTCGACCTCAACATCACCCGCAAGATCGTCCGCCTCGGCGCCCTGCCGGAGGGCGCCACGGTCATCGAGGTCGGGCCCGGTCCGGGCGGGCTGACGCGTGCGCTGCTGGAAGCGGGCCTGCGGGTGATCGCCGTCGAGAAGGACGCCCGCTTCCTGCCGCTGCTCGGCGAGCTGGCCGAGGCCAGCGACGGCCGGCTGACGGTGGTCGAGGCCGACGCCACCCGGGTGGACGAGGCGAAACTGGCGGGCGGCGCCCACCACATCGTCTCCAACCTGCCCTACAACGTCGGCACGCCGCTGCTGATCGGTTGGCTGACAGCCGCCGAACCGCCGCTCTCCATGACCCTGATGTTCCAGAAGGAAGTCGCCGAGCGGATCGTGGCGAATGTCGGCGACGAGGCCTACGGCCGGCTGGCGGTGGTCGCCCAGGCCGTCTGCAGCGCTCGCATCGTCATGGACCTGCCGGCCCGCGCCTTCACCCCGCCGCCGAAGGTCGCTTCGGCCGTGGTGCGGCTGGAGCCCCTGCCTCGCCGGCCCGAGCCCGCCCTGCTGAAGGCCCTGGAGCGCATCACGGCCGCCGCCTTCGGCCAGCGCCGCAAGATGCTGCGGTCGAGCCTGAAGGCGCTGGGCGGCGGAGCGCTGTGCGAAGCGGCGGCGATCGATCCGGACGCCCGGGCCGAGACCGTCGAGGTGGCGGGGTTCCTCGATCTGGCGCGGGCGTTGAAGGCGTAGAGGGCGATCGTCGCAGCAACGAAATCCTCATCCTGAGGCGCCCGCGAAGCGGGCCTCGAAGGACAAGGATTTCGAATGCGAGGCCGCAGTAGGCCTCATCCTGAGGTGTGAGCGTAGCGAGCCTCGAAGGACGAGGACGGCTCCACTGAGGTCCAGCCGCTAGATCTCTTCGTCGAGCAGGCCCTGCACGAAGGGCTCGATCCACAGGCTGCGTGAGCGGCGCGAGCGCTCGGCGTGGTAGATGTGCGCCAGCTCGGCGTAGGCCTTGTCGAAGTCGTCGTTGAGGATGACGTAGTCGAACCTCGACCACTGGGCGACCTCGTCCTTGGCGCGGCCGAGACGCTTGAAGATCACCTCTTCGCTGTCCTGCGAGCGGGCATGCAGGCGGCGGCTCATCTCAGCCAGGGACGGCGGCAGGACATAGACCCGCACCACATCCTCGGGCGCGTGATCGCGGATGATCTCCGAGCCCTGGAAGTCGATGTCGAACAGCACGCTCTCGCCGCGTTCGAGACTGTCGAAGATGGGAGTCTTCGGGCTGCCGTAGAAGTTGCCGTAGACCTCGGCCCACTCCAGGAATTCGTTGCGTTCGATCATCGCCTGGAAGCTGGCGCGATCGACGAAGTGATATTCGCGGCCGTCATGCTCGCCCGGACGCGGGTCGCGCGTCGTCGCCGAGATCGACAGGTGCAGGTCCGGGTGATCGGCGATCAGGCGGCGGGTCAGGGAGGTCTTGCCCACGCCCGAGGGGCTGACCACCGCCAGCATCAGGCCGCGGCGCTTCAAGGTGGCCTCACTCGACATTCTGAACCTGTTCGCGGAACTGCTCGATGGTGGCCTTGAGATCGAGGCCGTGGACGGTCAAGGCCGGCAGGGCCGACTTCGAACACAGGGTGTTCGCCTCACGCATGAACTCCTGGGAGAGGAAGTCCAGCCGGCGGCCGGCGGCGGCGTCGCCGGCGAGCAGGCCGCGGGCGCCGTCGACATGGCCGCGCAGGCGGTCCAGTTCCTCGCGGACGTCGGCCTTCACCGCCATGGCGGCGGCCTCCTGCACGACACGGTCGGGCGAGGCGGCCTCGCCGACCAGTTCGATCATGCGGCGCTCGAAGCGCTCCTTCAGGGCGGCGGGCTGCAGCGCCGCCTCGGCCTCGGCGGCGGTCACCAGCGTCTCGATGCGATCGACCAGGCCGGTGAGCACCGGTCCCAGGGCGACGCCTTCCTCGCGGCGGGCGGCGGCCAGGGCGTCGAGCGCGGCGTTCAGGCTGGCGGCCATGGCGGCCTCGACCGCCGCGCGGGTTTCGGCGTCATCCGTCTCCTCGCCCGCCTCGATGACGCCGCGCAGGGTCAGGAGGCCGTCGGCCGTCGGCGTGGTGGCCCGGCCCTCGTCGACAAGGCGGCCGGTCACCGCCAGGTAGCGCTCGAGCTGCTCGAGATTGATCGTCGCCTGGGCGGCAGACTCAGCGCGGCGGGCCTGGATGCCGACCGTCACCTGCCCGCGCTGCATCCGCGCCTGCGCGCCCTCGCGGGCCTGGCGCTCCAGCGCGTCGAAGCCCGGCGGACCGCGGAAGCGGACCTCCAGGTTGCGGCCGTTCACCGAGCGGGCCTCGACGGCCCAGGTCCAGGCGCCGTGCGCGCCCTCCGCGCGGCCGAAGCCGGTCATGCCGCTGAGGCTCAAGTGGGCGGTCCTTGCATGGGGCCGGTCTTCGAAGACCGCTGCCGTTCGATCTGGCGCCAACGGGCGACGTTGGCGTTGTGCTGCTCCAGCGTGGAGGCGAACACGTGCCCGCCCGTGCCGTCGGCGACGAAGTAGAGATCGTTGGTGGCCGGGGGCGCCAGGACGGCGGCGATGGAGGCCTCGCCGGGGTTGGCGATCGGCGTCGGGGGCAGCCCGTCGATCTGGTAGGTGTTGTACGGCGTCGCCGCCGTCACTTCGGAGGCCAGGACGCCGCGGCCCAGGGGCCGGCCGCGGCTGACCCCGTAGATGATGGTCGGGTCGCTCTGCAGGCGCATGCCCTGGCGCAGGCGGTTGACGAACACGGCGGCGACCTTCGGCCGCTCGCTGGCGACGCCGGTTTCCTTCTCGACGATCGAGGCCAGGACGATGGCCTGCTGCGGCGTGTCGAACGGCAGGCCTTCCTGGCGCTGCGGCCAGAGCCGCGTCAGCAGCTCGTCGCGGGCATCCATCATCCGGCGCAGCACCCGCGCCCGATCCTCGCCGCGCTGCACCTCATAGGTCTGCGGCAGGATCGAGCCTTCCGGAGGGATGGGGGCGACGCCCGCCAGTTCGGGCGTCCTGGCGAGAATCTCCACGGCCATCTCGGAGGTCAGCCCCTCGGGGATGGTCACCCAATGACGCACCACCTTGCCGTCGCGGACGTCGTGCAGCACCGAGGCCATGGCCGCGCGGGACTTGAACTCATACTCCCCGGCCTTCAGGCGGCGGGCGGCGCCGCTGACCTGGGCCATGGCCACGAAGATGGCGCGCGAGCGGATGACCCCTCCACGCTCCAGCGCGGCCGCGATCTCCGGCAGGCTGGCGCCGCTGCGAAGGACGACGGTCGTTGTCGGCTTGCCGTCCCGCGCGGCGGGACCAGGGCCCTGATAGGTCCAGATCGTCCAGAGCCCGACAGCCACCAGGACCAGGGCCACGGTCGCGAAGGCGCTGCCCGCCCCCACCGCCAGACGACGCAGCGGAGAGACCGTGCGAAACGCCGACGATGGGCGGGGCTTGCGGGTCACGAGACCTTCTTGAACACCACGGAGGCGTTGGTGCCGCCGAATCCGAAGCTGTTGGACACCGCCACGTCGATCTTCATCGGCTTGGCCTTGTGCGGCACGAGGTCCATGTCGGTTTCGACCGCCGGGTTGTCGAGATTGATGGTCGGCGGCGCGATCTGATCACGGATCGCCAGCACCGAGAAGATGGCCTCGATGGCCCCGGCGGCGCCGAGCAGGTGGCCGGTCATCGACTTGGTCGACGACATGGCGACGTTCTTGGCGTGGTCGCCCAGCAGGCGACCCACGGCGCCGGCTTCGATGCCGTCGGCCATGGTCGAGGTGCCGTGGGCGTTGATGTAGTCCACGTCCGAAGGCTGCAGGCCGGCGTCCTTGAGGGCCGCCTCCATGGCGCGATAGCCGCCGTCGCCGTCCTCGACCGGGGCGGTGATGTGGTAGGCGTCGCCGGACAGGCCGTAGCCGACCACCTCGGCGTAGATCTTGGCCCCCCGCGCCTTGGCGTGTTCGTACTCTTCCAGCACGACGACGCCGGCGCCCTCGCCCATGACGAAGCCGTCGCGGTCCTTGTCGTAAGGACGCGAGGCCTTGGTCGGCGCATCATTGAACCCGGTGGCCATGGCGCGGCAGGCGATGAAGCCCGCGATGCCGACCCGGCAGATGGCCGCCTCGGCGCCGCCGGCGATCATCACGTCCGCATCGCCGTGAGCGATCAGGCGGGCCCCGTCGCCGATGGCGTGGGCGCCGGTGGCGCAGGCGGTGACGACCGAGTGATTCGGCCCCTTGAAGCCGTAGCGGATCGACACCTGGCCGGAGCCGAGGTTGATGAGGGCCGACGGGATGAAGAACGGCCCGACCTTGCGGGGGCCGCGCTCATGCATCTCGATCGAGGTGCGTTCGATGGTGGCGAGGCCGCCGATGCCGGAGCCGATGATGACGCCGGTGCGCTTGCGCTCGTTCTCGTCCTCCGGCGTCCAGCCGGCGTCGGCGACGGCTTCGTCGGCGGCGGCGATGGCGTAGAGGATGAAGTCGTCGACGCGGCGCTGATCCTTGGGGCTCAGGGTCTTGTCGGGATCGAAGCTGCCCTCGACATCCGGGCCGCCTTCGCCGCGGCCGTCGACGCGCGGAACCTCGCCGGCCACCTGGCAGGCGAAGTCGGTCGGATCGAAGGTGCTGATGCGGTTGAGGCCGGATTTGCCGGCGAGAATGCCCTTCCAGGTCACGTCCACGCCCTGCCCGAGCGGGGTGATCAGACCAAGGCCGGTGATGACAACTCTACGCATGGGCCAACTCCACGAGTTTCGGCAGGGCCAAAACGAAAACCGCCGCGCACGTGGGGCAGGAACCCGACGCCGCGGCGGTTGAAATCTAGGATGGAAGCGGCTTAGGCGCCGCTCTTTTCCGCGATGAACTTCACGGCGTCGCCGACCGTTTGGATGTGTTCGGCGGCGTCGTCCGGGATTTCGATATCGAATTCTTCTTCGAACGCCATCACCAGCTCGACGTTGTCGAGGCTGTCGGCGCCCAGGTCGTCGATGAAGCTGGCCTTTTCGGTGACCTTTTCCGGATCAGCGTCCAGGTGTTCGATGACGATCTTACGCACGCGCTCGAGGATGTCGGACATTGATAAGTCCCTCATTAGTGTGACCGTCTGGAACAAGTCCTGCTCCAGAACGCAAATTCGCTGACCGCCTAACATGTTCCCCAAGGGGAGACCAGCAGGGCGGGAGCTAGATCATCGCCATGCCGCCGTTGACGTGCAACGTCTGGCCCGTGACGTAAGCCCCAGCTTCACTGACGAGGTAGACGCACGCCGCGGCGATGTCCACGCCCGTCCCGAGGCGACCCGATGGAATTTTCGTGAGAATCGCCTCGCGCTGAGCCTCGTTCAACGCATCCGTCATCGGACTTTCAATAAAGCCGGGGGCCACGCAGTTCACAGTGACGCCGCGGCTGGCCACTTCCTGGGCCAGGGCCTTGGAGAAGCCGATCATGCCGGCTTTCGAGGCGGCGTAATTGGCCTGCCCCGGGTTGCCGGTGACGCCGACGATCGAGGTGATTCCGACGATTCGGCCCGACCGGCGCTTCATCATGCCCTTCATCGCCGCGCGGCTGAGGCGGAAGTATGATTCGAGGTTCACCCGCAGAACCGAATCCCAGTCGTCGTCCTTCATCCGCAGCAGCAGGCCGTCGCGGGTGATTCCCGCGTTGGCGATCAGGATGTCGAGCGGGGCGGCGGCCGCCTCGGCGCGGGCCACCAGGCCGTCGACCGACTCGGGGTCGGAGAGGTTGGCGGCCACGGCGCTGGCGCGTTCGCCCAGCTCGGCCGCCATGGCCTCGAGCGCTTCCTGACGGGTGCCGGAGAGCACGACATGGGCGCCCTGAGCGTGCAGGGCGCGGGCGATGGCTCCGCCGATGCCGCCGGTGGCGCCGGTGACCAGGGCGGTCTTGCCGGAAAGATCGAACATCAAAGGGCTCCTAAAGGCTCGCCGCGAAGGCTTCGAGGTCGGCCGGCGTGTTCAGCGGCGTGGCCTCGGCGTCGGGGGTGATGCGCTTGACCATGCCCGACAGCACCTTGCCGGCGCCGGCCTCGGCGAAGCGGGCGACGCCGCCCTCCCCGGCCAGCCAGATCATGCTCTCGCGCCAGCGGACGCGGCCGGTGACCTGCTCGACCAGCATGCGGCGGATGGCCTCCGGATCGTTGGTCGGGCGGGCGGTGACGTTCGCCACCAGCGGGGTTCGGGGTTGCAGGATGGTCGCCCCGGCCAGGGCGGCGGCCATTTCGTCGGCGGCCGGCTGCATCAGCGGGCAGTGGAAGGGGGCGGAGACGTTGAGCGGAATCGCCCGGGCGCCGAGGGCCTTGGCTTCCTCGATGGCGCGGTCGACGGCGGCCTTGTCGCCGCTGATCACCACATTGCCGTTGTTGTTGTCGTTGGCCACGACGCAGACGCCGAGTTCCGATCCGGCCTTGGCGGCGGCCTCGGCCAGGGCGACGTCGGTCTTCGGTCCGATCAGCGAGGCCATGGCCCCCTGCCCCACCGGCACGGCGCGCTGCATGGCCTGACCGCGCAGCTTCAGCAGGCGGGCGGCGTCGGAGACGCTCAGCGAGCCGGCGGCGGCCAGGGCCGAATATTCGCCGAGGCTGTGGCCGGCCACGAAGGCGGCGCGTTCGACGCCGACGCCGAACTCCTTCTCCAGGGTGCGCATAACCGCCAGGGAAACGGCCATCAGCGCCGGCTGGGCGTTCTCCGTGAGGGTCAGGTCGGTGTCGGGCCCCTCGCGCATCAGCGCGGAGAGCTTCTGGCCCAGGGCGTCGTCGACTTCCTGGAAGACTTCACGGGCCGAGGCGAAGGCGTCGGCGAGCTCGGCGCCCATGCCGACCGCCTGGCTGCCCTGACCGGGGAAAAGAAAGGCGAGGCTCATGGCGGCCTGGTTCCATATCGCTGTCAAAACCGACGTCGAGGGTTAGGGGAAACCCCCGCGGGCGGCAAGCCGGGCCAATCGCGCCCGGCCCTTGCAGCATTTCTGGCCACAGCCGCTGTTGCGTTCGCCGAAATATGGCCGTTACCTGCCGGTCCTATGGTGCGGACGCGCTTCGCGCCCCGGGAGAGAATCGATGAAACGCCTTCTGATCTGCGCCGCCGCCTTCAGCCTCGCCGCCACGGCCGCCTCCGCCGCCCTGCCGACCGGCGCCAAGGCCCCGGACTTCAAGACCACCGCCGCCCTGGCCGGCAAGGACCACCCGTTCGACCTGGCCGCCACCCGCAAGAAGGGTCCGGTCGTGCTCTACTTCTTCCCGGCCGCCTTCACCGCCGGCTGCACCGCCGAGGCGCACGAGTTCGCCGAAGCGACCCCGGACTTCAACAAGCTGGGCGCCACCGTGATCGGCATGACCGGCGCCGCGCGCGTCAACGGCCAGATGGCCATGGGCGACGCCGCCGCCATCGAGGGCATCAGGCGCTTCTCCTCGGAAGAATGCCGCGACAAGTTCGCCGTCGCCCTGGCCAGCCCCGCGACCATCAAGGGCTATGACGTGGCCAACGCCACCAACCCGGCCATGACCTCGCGAACCTCCTACGTGATCGCGCCGGACGGCAAGATCCTGATGTCCTACACCGACGGCAACTTCGCCCAGCACGTCGCCAAGTCGATGGAAGCCGTGCAGGCCTGGAAGGCCAGCGCGAAGAAATAGGGTTGGCGGGATCGCCGATATGCGGCGGGCCCGGATGGCGACATCCGGGCCCGTGTGCGTTTGGGAAAAACAAAACCGTCACAGCCGGCCTCGTGCCGGCTGCCCATGAACCGCCTTGCGGGCGCGTATGCGCCTCCTCCCACTCATCACGCATGGGTCGCCGGGACTTCGCCCGGCGATGACGATTGGGGTGGAGCGAAACCTTTCGAACGCCTCAGATCTTCAACCCCGGCTCGGCCTGGCAATCGACCTTGGCGCAGGAGCGGACGACGACGTCGGCGCGGATCAAGGGCGCGAAACTCATGACCAGCTCGGTGGCCATCGGCGGCAGCACCGCCGTCTTGGCGGCGATCGCCTTGCCGCTCTCGGTTTCATAGAAGGCGATCAGTTCCCGCAGCTGATCGGGCGTGAAGGTGCGGGCCGTGATGCGGGCCGCCTCGTCGAGCATCAGCGGCATGGCGTCGTCCATCGCCTCGGCGGCGGAGGAGACGATGGCGTCCCGCTCGTCCTCGGTCAGGTTGGACCGGGCGCCCAAGGTCTCCGGCGTCGTCAGGTTGGTGAGGATGGCGCCCAGTTGCCCCTCGAAGCCGATGGCGTCGAAGTAGCGTTTCGCCAGGCCCACGGTTTCCGGTTGCGCCACCGGGGTCGCCTCGGCCGGAACAGCCGCCGGGGTGACGAGGACAGGCGATTCCTCCGCCTTGGCCGAAACGATGCCGATCGCGAAGGCCGCAACCGCGGCCAGGCTGGCGATAGCGAGATTCATCGCGCGCTCCATCATCGACCGGAGCCCTTACCCCGCAAGGGTTTGCGCGAGCCCGGCGCTGTCATGAGAACGCCGGCCGACGCTTGCGGTTGCCGGTGTTTTGCTGTAGACGCGCCCGCTTCGCTTGGAAGGCGGTCTTCGCACGGATTGTCAAAGGCGGTGGGGGCTCACCCCGTCGCGCCGTACGCAAGATCCATCGCTGCCGTCGGACTTCCGCCGACGGACGCGCCGCCCTCCTCAACGGAAGAAGGACATATGGCCCTCTACGAACATACGGTCATCGCGCGGCAGGACATCTCGCCGCAACAGGCCGAAGCGCTCAACGAAGAGCTGAAGACCCTGATCGAAGGCCTTGGCGGCCACATCGCCAAGATCGAGTACTGGGGCCTTCGCAACCTCACCTACCGCATCAAGAAGAACCGCAAGGGGCACTATTCCCTGCTCGCCATCGACGCCCCGGCGCCGGCGGTGAAGGAGATGGAGCGCCAGCTCTCCATCAACGAAGACGTTCTTCGCTACCTGACCATCCGCGTCGAAGAGCTCAACCTCGAGCTCTCGCCGGTTCTCGCCCGCCGCGACCGCGAGCGTGAGCGCGAGCGCCGCTTCGACGACGTGCCGGCCTGAGGATCTCGACCATGAGCGATACCGAAACCACCGCCCCGGCCGCCCCGTCGGCCGGCGCTTCCGCCGGCGGCGCCCGCCGCCCGTTCTATCGTCGCCGCAAGGTTTGCCCGTTCTCGGGCGCCGACGCGCCGAAGATCGACTACAAGGACGTGAAGCTGCTGCAGCGTTACGTCTCCGAGCGCGGCAAGATCGTGCCGTCGCGCATCACCGCCGTCTCGGCCAAGAAGCAGCGTGAACTGGCCAAGGCCATCAAGCGCGCCCGCTTCCTCGCCCTGCTTCCCTACGTCGTGAAGTAAGGGGACCCGACCGATGAAAGTCATTCTGCTCGAACGCGTCGAGCGCCTCGGCGCCCTGGGCGATGTGGTCACCGTGAAGGACGGGTTCGCCCGTAACTTCCTGCTGCCGCGCTCCAAGGCCCTGCGCGCCAACGCCGCGAACCTGAAGGTCTTCGAAGGCCAACGCGCCGAAATCGAAGCCCGCAACGCCCGCACCGCCGCCGAAGCCGCCAAGGCCGGCGAAGGTCTGGACGGGACCAGCTACATCATGATCCGCCAAGCCGGCGAGAGCGGCCAGCTCTACGGCTCGGTCTCGGGTCGTGACGTCTCGGACGCCATCAACGCCGAAGGCGGCAAGGTCGACCGTTCGATGGTCGTCCTCGACAAGCCGATCAAGACGCTGGGCGTCCACACCGTGAAGGTGAAGCTGCACGCTGAAGTCACCGTTTCGGTGAGCATCAACATCGCCCGCAGCCAGGAAGAAGCCGACCGCCAAGCGCGCGGCGAAAACGTGATCGCCTCGCAGTTCGAGGAAGAGCGTCTCGCCGACGAACAGGCTGCCGCCGACCTGCTGGAAGGCGGCGCCGGCCAGCTGGAAGCCGAAGCCGCCTACTAAGGCGCCCTTCCCTTCCCGAAAGATCGAGGGCGATCCGGCGCCGGATCGCCCTTTTTCTTGGCCCGAACCTCGATCCGAACACCGCTCACCGAACAATGACCCGGCTTTGACGTTGTCGCCAAAACGTCACAGTTGGCAAAACTAAAGTCGCCGAGAGCAAAACTCGTCGTTCGATCCCCTTCCTGCCGCGTTTAACGGCACATACGTGACAGGACGCACGGTCGCCTCCCACGACCGAATGAAGGGGATTAAAATCAATGGCCTATCGCACCTATCTGCTGGCCGCCGCCTCCGCAGCGTCGCTGTGGGCCGGCCAGGCCCTGGCGCAGACCGCGCCGGCGACCGACACCGCCGTCGAGGAGATCGTGGTCACCGGCACCCGGGCCGCCAACCGCTCGCGCCTCGAAACCCTGGCCCCCGTCGATGTGATCGACAACGCCGCCCTTACTCGCCAGGGCACCGGTACGGAACTGGCGCAGTCGCTGTCGAACCTGACGCCGGCCATCGACTTCCCGCGTCCGGCCATCACCGACGGCACCGACCACGTGCGCCCGGCCACCCTGCGCGGCCTCGCCCCCGACCAGACCCTGGTGCTGATCAACGGCATCCGCGGCCACATCGGCGCCCTGGTCAACGTCAACGGCTCGATCGGTCGCGGCTCGACCGCCTTCGACCTGAACACCGTGCCGGCGGTCGCCCTGAACAGCGTGGAAATCCTGCGTGACGGCGCCTCGGCCCAGTACGGCGCCGACGCCATCGCCGGCGTGATCAACCTGCGCCTGCGCGACGCCAGCTCCGGCGGCGGCGTCACCTACAACTACGGGATTCACAATACGACGGTCGAGACGGCGCGCGGCTCGCGCGACGCCAAGGACGGCCTGACCCAGTCGGTCAGCGGCTGGAAGGGCTTCACCCTGCCCAACGACGGCTTCCTGACCATCTCCGGCGAATACGCCAACCGCCACGCCACCAACCGCTCCGACTATCTGAACCTCGCCGCCGTACCGAACTACGGGACAGCCAAGGTGATCGGCCGCTTCGGCGATCCGAAGGTCGAGAGCTATTCGCTGTGGGGCAACGCCGGCCTGCCGATCAACGACGTGTGGTCGCTCTACGGTTACGCCGGCTACCAGCACCGCGACAGCGAGTCCGCGGCCACCGCCCGCGCCTACAACAACGGCGGCAACCTGACCTCGGTCTATCCGGGCGGCTACCTGCCGATCATCGCCACCGAGATCAAGGACTACACCACCGCCGCCGGCATCAAGGGCGAGGTGGGCGGCTGGGCCACCGATCTGTCGGTGTCGTGGGGCAAGAACGAACTCGACTACCACACCAACAGTTCGATCAACGTCAGCTACGGCCCGACCAGCCCGCGCAACTTCTACGCCGGCGCCCTCTCCTACGATCAGACCATCGTCGATCTGGACGTGAGCAAGGGCGTCGAGGTCGGCTTGGCCGCGCCGCTGAACGTCGCCTGGGGCCTGCAGTACCGCAACGAAGGCTTCGAGGTTTCCCCCGGCCAGGTGGAATCCTACTCGAAGGGCCCGTTCGCCGGCGCTCCGGTCAGCCAAGGGTTCGGCGGCTTCCGCCCGTCCAACGCAACCGACGTCGAGCGCCACAACTGGTCGGCCTATGTCGACCTCGAAGGCCAGGTGACCGACAAGTTCCTGGTCGGCGCCGCCGCCCGCTACGAGGACTATTCGGACTTCGGTTCGAAGGGCACCGGCAAGCTGTCGGCCCGCTATGACTTCACCCCGGCCTTCGCCCTGCGCGGGGCGATCTCCAGCGGCGTGAAGTCGCCCGCCCTGCAGCAGCAGTACTTCAGCTACACGGCGACCAACCTGGTCAGCACCGTGATCGACGGCCAGCCCGTCTCCACCCTGATCGAAAGCGGCAAGTTCCGTGTCAACGACCCGGTGGCCATCGCGCTCGGGGCCAAGCCGCTGAAGCCCGAGACCTCGATCAACTACAGCCTGGGCGCGGTGATCCGGGCCGCCGGCTTCGACGTGACGGTCGACGCCTACCGCATCGAGATCAAGGATCGCATCGTGCTGTCCGACAACCTCGGCGTGGTCGGTCCGAACCAGAGCCAGGCCCTGGTCGACGCCATCCAGACGATTCTCTCGCCGTTCGGCGTCAGCGCGGCCCAGTTCTTCCTGAACGGCGTGGAGACCACCACCCAGGGCGTGGACATCGTCGGTCGCTATCGCTGGGACGCCGACAGGCTCGGCCGCTTCGACTTCACGGGCGCGGCGAACTTCAACCACACCGACGTGACCCGCACTCCGGACCTGCCGCTGATCACCTCCGCCTCGCAGCCGGCGTTCCTGTTCGATCGCGGCAACGTGCTCTCCTACGAGCGCGGCACGCCGCAGCGGAAGCTGGTCGCCACGGTCGACTGGTCGAAGGACGACTGGGGCGCTTCGTTCAAGGCGACGAACTACGACAGCGTGCTGGTGCCCAACAACAACCCCAGCCTCGACTACGAAACCGGCAACGCCACGCTGATCGACGTCGAGGGCCGCTACACCCTGCCGCAAGGCGTCGGCCTGGCCCTGGGCGTGAACAACCTGTTCGACGAATATCCGAACGCCACTCCCGCGACGATCAACAGCCCGACCGGCTCCGTGGGCTTCCCGAGCTACTCGCCGTTCGGCTTCAATGGTCGCTTCCTCTACGGCCGGATCAGCTACAACTGGTAGGTCAGGCCTTCAAAAGCTTGAGGAATTTGGGGCGCGGACCGCGAGGTCCGCGCCCTTTTTCACACCATCAAAGATTTGTCACGCAGGTATAATTTCCCACAACCCCGGCTCGCCACGAGGGAAAAGTGCGTTTTTGCGGCAGCGGCGCCCACAAACGCGCGCATTGCGACCCTCCCTTGCGCCATTCGCAGAAAATTCCACCGCAACCCCTGTTCGCCCGGCTTGGGAATGATCTCCTTTCCTCAACGCGGGGACGCGTCGGTGTCGGAACCGGCGAAGAGCCTCGCGACCAGGGAGTGACGATCAGGACGGCCCAACTCGCAACAAGGGGGCTCTCCATTGTCCAAGAAAACTCACCGCGCGCTGCTTCTGGCGGGCGTCTCGGCCGGTCTCATGCTCAGCGCGGGCGCCGCGCTGGCCCAGCAAGCCCAGGTCGAGGAAGTGATCGTCACCGGCACGCGCGTGAGCGGCCTGCGGGCCGTCGACAGCCCCGCCCCGATCCAGGTGCTCGGCGCCGACCTGCTGACCAAGACCGGCCAGCCTGACCTCATCCAGTCGCTGGCCCAGAACGTTCCATCCTTCAACGCCCAGGCCTTCGGCGGCGACGCCGCCGCCATGACCCTGTCGGCCAAGCTGCGCGGCGTCTCGCCCAACCACGCCCTGGTGCTGGTCAACGGCAAGCGCCGCCACGGCACCTCGAACCTCGCCGTGCTGGGCGGGCCGTATCAGGGCGGCGCCACGGCCGACCTGAACTTCATTCCCGTCGCCTCGATCGATCACGTCGAAGTCCTGCTCGACGGCGCGGCCGCGCAATACGGCTCGGACGCCATCGCCGGCGTCATCAACATTATCCAGAAGAAGCGCAGCAGCGGCGGCCAGATCACGGCGACCGGCGGCGAGTACATCGACGGCGGCGGCCGCACCGGCGCCCTGACCTTCAACGGCGGCTTCGAGCCCTTCGAAAACGCCTATGTGAACGTCACGGCCGAGACCAAATACCACGGCTTCAGCTTCCGCGGCGTGGCCGACCCGCGGACCTATGACGGTCCGCACAACGCCGGCTCCACCAACAGCCCGGCCCGCAGCTATCCGCAGATCGTCGACGCGCCCGGCTATCCGAACCTGAACCTGATCGCAGGCGACCCGCAGTACCGCGTCACCACCGTGAGCTATAACGCCGGCTACGAACTGCCGAACGGCGTCGAGCTCTACAGCTTCGGCAGTTACGGCGACAAGTTCGCCCAGGCGCACGAGAACTACCGCCTGCCGAACGTCGTCAGCGGCAAGTCTCCGACCGACATCCCCTTCCCCTACGGCTTCGATCCGCGCCTGCGCTCGGACGAGCAGGACTATTCCTTCACCCTCGGCGCCATGGGTGAAGTCGGCGACTGGACCTGGGACCTGGCCAGCACCTACGGCCGCGACGACGTCCGCCTGACCGTGATGCAGACGGCCAACGCCGACCTTTACAAGGACACCTCGACGCTCACGACGCCCGGCTACACGCCGCGCAACATCGTGGCCGGCTCGTTCATGGCCGACCAGTGGACGACCACCCTCGACGTCACCAAGACCATCGACGTCGGGTTCCCGGAGCCGGTGACCCTCGCCGCCGGCCTGGAGTATCGCGAGGACGGCTACGGCATCGCCGCCGGCGATCCGGCCTCGTACTACAAGGGCGGCTCGCAGTCGTACTACGGCTTCGCGCCGGTCAACGCCGGCGACTACAAGCGCGACTCGAAGGCGGTCTACGTCGATGTGGCGGCCACCCCAGTGGAGAGCCTGAAGCTCGACGCCGCCCTGCGTTACGGCGAGTTTTCCGACTTCGGGGAAACCACCGTGGCTAAGCTGACCGGCCGCTACGACTTCAGCGACCTGTTCGCCCTGCGCGGCACCGTCTCCAGCGGCTTCCGCGCCCCGACCCTGGCCGAGGGCTACTACGCCGGCATCAACGTCTCGCCGAGTTCGATCGGCGGGCAGCTGCCGCCGAACTCGCCGGGCGCCAGCCTGCTGGGCATCAACGGCCTGAAGCCCGAGAAATCGACCAACTACAGCGCCGGCTTCGTGGCCCACCCGATCCCGCGCCTGTCGATCACCTTCGACGCCTACCAGATCGAGATCGAGGACCGCATCGTCGGCTCCGGCACGCTCTACGGCGACGCCTCGAACAAGAACCTGCTGCGTTCGCCGGCCGTGCTCGCGGCCCTGGCGGCCAACGGGGTGCAGATCGATCCGTCGATCTACACCAACGCCAACTGGAGCATCGGGGTATCGCTGTTCACCAACGGCCTCGACACCCGCACCAGGGGCGCCGACTTCGTGCTGAGCTACGCGACCGATTTCGACGCCTACGGCAGCGTCGACTGGATTCTCACGGCCAACTACACCGAGACCAAGGTGACGCGCATCGCGCCGCCGCCCTCGCAGCTGGCCGCCGGCGTTGCCCTGTTCGACCGCGCTTCGATCGCCAACCTGGAGACCGCGGCGCCGCGCTTCCGTATCGTGGGGGGCGGCACCTGGAACCTCGACAAGTGGAGCGTGACGCTGAAGGAGTCGGTGTTCGGCCCATCCAAGGGCGTGAGCCTCGACGGCTTTGACGCCACCTGGCGCGAGACCAAGATCGATACCTCGCTGATAACGGACCTGGAGGTCAGCTACGCCTTGCTGGACGGCTTGAAGCTGACGGCGGGCGCCAACAACCTGCTGAACAAGTATCCGAACCGCATCAATGGCCTGCTGCGCCAACACCAGCTGCAGCAGAACTCCAACGGCTATGTGACCCAATACCCATCGGGCTCGCCGTTCGGGATCAACGGCGGCTATTACTACGGCAAGCTGACCTGGACCTTCTGAGGCCTCGGCAGGATGCGGAGCGGGGGCCGGGCGCGCGAGCGTCCGGCCCCTTTCGCTTTCACGCCAGCGCCTTGCCCATTCGCACCAGCGGCACGGCGTAACCGCCGCCGGTCGTGGCGGTGAAAGCCTCTATCGGGCTGTAGCCGCAGGCGCGATAGAGCGGCTCGCCCGCCAGGGTGGCGGCCATCTCGCAGCTTCGGAAACCCTCGGCCCGCGCGGCGGCCTCGCAGGCCTCCAGCACCCGGCGGCCAACGCCGCGCCGCGTGAAGTCGGGGTGGGTGTACATCGCCCGCACCCGCGCAGGCTCCGTGGCCGGGTCCAGCATCCGCGCGTCGCGCCCGGCCGAGTGGTCGCCGCCGAACAGCGTGGCCCGCCGGCTCCAGCCGCCGCAGCCGGCGATCTCGCCCCCGATCTCCACGACGAAGTAGGTCCCGTCCCGCACGAGCTGGCTGTCCAGGCCCATGATCTCGAACGAGGCGGCGACGCCTTCGGGCGGCAGGAACGGCTGCAGGAGATCGGCGATCGCCAGGTCCATCAGGGACTTGAGGACCGGCAGATCGGCCTCGACGGCAAGGCGGAGCGACAGGGATTCGGACATCGCTGCGACCTTATTCGACGCAGGCCCCCGCGATCATCCACAGGCTCGCCGATTCATGTGGAAACCCACTCTGTCACAGTGTCCCGCACCGCACCCTTCGTTAGTGATGAACGAATGGCCATCGTCCCCGCCCTCGATCTTCGCCCCGTTTCGAACGATCCCGCTCCGAACGTCGCCCCGTCGAACCTCGAGGCCGAGCAGGCCCTGCTGGGCGCCCTGCTCTACGACAACGCCGCCTATGAACGGCTGAGCGACCGGCTGCAGGCCCGCCATTTCTACGAGCCGTTCCATGCACGTCTGTTCGGCGCGGTGGAGACCCACATCCGCAAGGGCCAACTCGCCGACCCGATCCTGCTGGCCGAACAGTTCAAGGCCGACCCGGCCTTCGAGGAACTGGGGGGCTTGCGCTACCTGGCCGACCTCGTCGACCGCGCCCCGCCCGCAGCCAACGCCCCGGACTACGCCCGCGCCGTCTATGACCTGGCCCTGCGCCGCGAACTGATCCGGGTCGGCGGCGAGATCACCGCCACCGCCCAGGGCTCCGACGACGGCCGCAGCGCCCGCGACCAGATCGAGGCGGCCGAACAGCAGCTCTATAACCTGGCCGAGACCGGCGGCAGCGACCAGGGCTTCGTGGACTTCGGCCGCGCGCTGAGCGGCGCCCTGGAGATGGCGGCGGAGGCCTTCGGCCGAGACGGCGCCCTGGCCGGCATCTCCACCGGGCTGATCGATCTCGACCAGAAGCTCGGCGGCCTGCACCCCTCCGACTTGCTGATCCTCGCCGGCCGCCCGTCGATGGGCAAGACCGCCCTGGCCACCAACATCGCCTTCCATGTGGCCAAGAACTACGCCTGGGAGCCGCAGCCGGACGGCAGCAAGAAGACCGTCAACGGCGGCGTCGTCGCCTTCTACTCGCTGGAAATGAGCGCCGAGCAGCTGTCGATGCGTATGCTGGCCGACGTCTCGGGCGTGTCGTCCGACAGGCTTCGCAAGGGGGAGATCGACGCCAGCGAGTTTGGCCGGCTGCGCGACGCGGCGCTCGAAATCCAGGATTCGCCCTTCTACATCGACGCCACCGGCGGCCTCTCCATCGCCAAGCTGACCGCGCGGGCGCGCCGCCTGAAGCGGATGGTCGGCCTCGACCTGATCGTGGTCGACTACCTGCAGCTGATCACCACGGGCGATAGCGGCGGCGGGGGCGGCGGCCCGCAGAACCGGGTGCAGGAAGTTTCGATGATCACCATGGGCCTCAAGGCCCTGGCCAAGGAACTCAGCGTGCCGATCATCGCCCTGTCGCAGCTTTCGCGTCAGGTCGAGCAACGCGACGACAAACGGCCGCAGCTGTCGGACCTGCGGGAATCCGGCTCGATCGAGCAGGACGCCGACTGTGTGATGTTCGTCTACCGCGAGGCCTATTATCTCGGCCGGGCCGAGCCTAAAGAGGGCACGCCCGAACACCTGCAGTGGCAAGAGGACCTCGAGAAGGTGAACAACCAGGCCGAAGTCATCATCGGCAAGCAGCGTCACGGCCCGATCGGCACCGTGCGCCTGGCCTTCCACGCCGACACCGTGAAGTTCGGCAACCTCGCCCGCGAAGGTCGGTTCGAGCCCCGGTGACCCCTGAACCGACTTCCGGGGCGACGCTCACCGTCGATCTGGACGCCCTCGCCGCCAACTACCGCCTGCTGCGCGCCGAGGCCGGCGTCGAGGTCGCGCCGGCGGTCAAGGCGGACGGCTATGGCCTGGGCGCCGCGGCCGTCGCCGAGCGCCTGTGGGCCGAGGGCGCCCGCAGCTTCTTCGTGGCCCGCCTGGCCGAGGGCGAAGCCTTGCGCACGGCGCTGGGGGATCGCGCCGCGAGCATCCAGGTGCTGGACGGCATGACGCCCGGCGCCGGGCCGCGCCTGGAGGCCGCCCACCTGACGCCGGTGCTCAGCAGCCTCGACCAGGCCGAGGCCTGGATCGCCTTCGCCGGCGACCGGCTGCCGGCCGTGCTGCACGTCGACACCGGCATGAATCGCCTGGGCGTCAGCTTCGAGGAGGCCGAGCGCCTGGCCGCCGCAAAGCGCCTGCGGCTGGATCTGGTGATGAGCCACCTCGCCTGCGCCGACCAGCCCGGCCATCCGCTGAACGCCCGACAGCTTGCGCGCTTCGGAGCGGCCCGCGCCCTGTTTCCCGAGGTCCGCGCCAGCTTCGCCAACTCGGCCGGCGTCTTCCTCGGCCGCGACTACGCCTTCGATGTCGTGCGGCCGGGCATCAGCCTCTATGGCGGCGGTCCGCTGGCCGTACCCGACGCGCGCCTTCGCGCCGTCGCCGTCGTGGAAGCGCCGATTCTGCAGGTGCGTCGTGTGCAGCCCGGGGACAGCGTCGGCTATGGCGCGGCCTTCGCGGCCGAGACGCCGCTGGACGTCGCCATCCTGGCGGCCGGTTATGCCGACGGCTATCCGCGCAACGCCAGCCCCGCCGCCTTCGCTGCGTTCGGAGGCGCGCCTCGCCGCCTGCTCGGCCGCGTTTCGATGGACCTCATCGCCGTCGATGCGACCGGAACTGACGCCAGGCCCGGCGACAAGGTGGAGCTGTTGGGGCCGAACGCGCGGGTCGACGATGTCGCCGCCGCCGCCGGAACCACAGCCTACGAAATCCTGACCCGGCTGCCGCTGCGCGCGCAGCGCACTTATCGCGGCGCCGCCTAGGTTCCGCCTCCACTTAAGGAACGCCATGGCCCGCGACGGCGCCGTCTACGCCTGCCAGTCCTGCGGGACGGTCCACGCGAAATGGGCCGGCCAGTGCGTCGGCTGCAACGCCTGGAACACCCTGGTCGAGGAGGTCCAGAGCCGCGCGCCCGGCAGTCTTTCAGTCAGCAAGCCCAGCAAGGCGCGGGGCCTCGCCTTCGAAGGCCTGGAGAGCGATGCGCCCGCCCCGCCGCGCTTCTTCACCGGCGTGGAGGAGTTCGACCGCGTGCTCGGCGGCGGCGTGGTGCCGGGTTCGGCCATCCTGGTCGGCGGCGATCCCGGGGTGGGCAAGTCCACCCTGCTGCTGCAGGCGGCGGCCGGCGCGGCGGCGCGCGGCTCGAAGGTGGCCTATATCTCGGGCGAGGAGGCGGTGGAGCAGATCCGCAGCCGCGCCGCCCGCATGGGCTTAGCCCAGGCGCCGGTGAAGCTGGCGGCCGAGACCTCGCTGCGCGAAATCCTCGACGGGCTGAAGCGCGACGCCTTCGATCTGGTCATCATCGACTCCATCCAGACCCTATGGAGCGACGCCCACGAGGCGGGACCCGGCTCGGTGACCCAGGTGCGGGCCTGCGCCCAGGAGTTGGTGCGGCTGGCCAAGAAGAAAAGCGTCGCCGTCATCCTCGTCGGCCACGTGACCAAGGACGGCCAGATCGCCGGGCCTCGGGTGGTCGAGCACCTGGTCGACGCCGTGCTCTCGTTCGAAGGCGAGCGCGGCTATCCGTTCCGCATCCTGCGCGGGGCCAAGAACCGCTTCGGCGCTACCGACGAGATCGGCGTCTTCGAGATGAGCGACGCGGGTCTGCGCGAGGTGCGCAATCCGTCCACCCTGTTCCTCGGCGAGGGCGGCGCCCGGGCGGCGGGCTCGGTGGTGTTCGCCGGAATCGAGGGCTCGCGCCCGGTGCTGGTCGAGTTCCAGGCGCTGGTGGCGCCCTCGGCCTACGGCACGCCGCGCCGGGCGGTGGTCGGCTGGGACTCGGGGCGCCTGGCCATGGTGCTAGCGGTGCTTGAGTCGCGTTGCGGTCTCGGCCTCGGCAATCGTGACGTCTACCTCAACGTGGCCGGCGGCCTGCGCATCACCGAACCGGCGGCCGACCTGGCGGCGGCGGCGGCCCTCGCCTCCTCCGCCCTCGACGAGGCCCTGCCGCAGGACTGCGTGGTGTTCGGCGAGATCAGCCTCTCCGGCGAGGTGCGGCCGGTCAGCCGGACCGAGTCGCGGCTGAAGGAGGCCGCGAAGCTGGGCTTCACCCGCGCGCTCGGCCCCGCGGGCGCGGGCGAGGCGGCGGGCGTGAAGGTGGCCGGCGCCGGGCGACTGGCGGATGCGGTGCGGCGCATCAGCGAGCAGAGCTGGGGGTAGGTTCTCGGTCCGCCCTCGCAAGCAAATCCGCCCCGGGCTTTACGTTTCGAAGCAGACCGCTCTAGAGCTTGTTTTTCGCTGCAGGGTTTTCGGGGGCGACCATGACGGGCATCACCAGCAGCACGGGCTTCGCCCCGTGGCGCAAAGCTGACCGCAACGCCTTCCTGACGATGGTCTGCGTGGTCTGGATCGGCGCGCTGACCGGCTTCGGCCGGAACAGCTTCATACATATTCGCGATCGCGGGCTCGATTACCCGATGATCGTGCACCTCCACGCGCTGGTGTTCGTGGGATGGTTGGTGCTGTTCGCGGTCCAGCTGGGGCTGATCCGCAGCCACCGTGTCGAGCTTCACAAGCGCCTGGGCCTGGCCGGCGCGGGTCTTGCGGCGGCGATGGTCGTGCTCGGCCCCGCCACGGCGCTGGTGAGCAGCGCCGCCCGCTACGCCGTCACCCACGCGACGCCGGTCTTCCTGCCCATCCAGATCACCAACACCATCGGCTTCGCGGGCCTGATCGTCGCGGGGCTTCTGCTACGCGGCAACCCCTCCGCGCACAAACGCCTGATGTTGCTGAGCCTTTTCTACATCAGCGCGCCGGGGTTCAACCGCTTCCTCAACCATTTCCTCTCCGCTCCGTTCGGCCGATCCACGCTGGGTCAGTTTATCGACATGTTCGGATTCAGCGTTCTTCTGATCGTCGCCCTCGGCGTCTACGACCTCGCGACACGGCGAAGACTGCACCCGGTCTTCGTGCTGGGAGCGGTCTGGTCCCTGGCCTGGCAGACGCTCGGCATCGCGGGCAAGGTGAGCGCCACGGGGCACGCGTTCTCGCTGTATCTCATCGGCCACTGATCGCGGGGCGGAAGCCCCCTACCCGCCCGGGTGCAGCCCCGGCGCTTCCTGGCCTGTGCGGGCGACGTACTCGGTGTAGCCGCCGCCGTACTGGTGGACGCCGTCGGGAGTCAGCTCCAGCACGCGGTTCGACAGAGCGCCGAGGAAGTGGCGGTCGTGGGAGACGAACAGCATCGTCCCTTCGAAGTCCGCCAGGGCGGCGACCAGCATTTCCTTGGTGACCATGTCGAGGTGGTTGGTCGGCTCGTCGAGAACCAGGAGGTTCGGCGGGTCGAACAGCATCTTGGCCATCACCAAGCGGGCCTTCTCGCCGCCGGAGAGGACGCGGCAAGGCTTTTCGACGTCGTCGCCCGAGAAGCCGAAGCAGCCCGCCAGGGTGCGCAGGGCGCCCTGCCCCGCCTGGGGGAATGAACCGTCGAGTGACTCGAAGATCGTCTCCTCGCCGTCCAGCAGGTCCATGGAGTGCTGGGCGAAGTAGCCCATCCTGACGCTGGCCCCGATGTTGACAGACCCCTTGTCCGGTTTGATGGCCCCGGCCGCCAGCTTCAGCAGCGTCGACTTGCCGGCCCCGTTGGCCCCGAGCACGCACCAGCGTTCCTTGCGGCGCACCAGGAAATCGAGGCCCTGGTAGATCGGCTGGGCGCCGTAGCCCTTATGGACATCGCGCAGGCTGATGACGTCGTCGCCCGAGCGCGGCGGGCTCCTGAACTCGAACTGGACCGACTGGCGGCGGCGCGGCGCCTCGACCTTCTCGATCTTGTCCAACTTCTTCACCCGGCTCTGAACCTGGGCGGCGTGCGAGGCGCGCGCCTTGAACTTCTCGATGAACTTGATTTCCTTGGCCAGCATCGCCTGCTGGCGCTCGTACTGCGCCTGCCGCTGCTGCTCGCTGAGCGCGCGCTGCTGGTCGTAGAAGTCGAGATCGCCCGAGTAGGTGATGAGCGAGCCGGCGTCGATCTCCACCACCTTGCCGATGATGCGGTTCATGAACTCGCGGTCGTGCGAGGTCATCAGCAGCGCGCCGTCGTAGTTCTTCAGAAAGGCTTCGAGCCAGATCAGGCTTTCCAGGTCGAGGTGGTTGCTGGGTTCGTCCAGCAGCATGCCGTCGGGCCGCTTGAGCAGGATGCGGGCCAGGGCCACGCGCATCTTCCAGCCGCCGGACAGCAGACCCACGTCGCTATCCATGCGCTCCTGGCTGAAGCTCAGGCCGGCGAGCACCTCGCGCGCCCGCGCTTCCAGCGCATAGCCGTCGAGCTCCTGAAAACGCTCCTGCGCCTCGCCGTAGCGTTCGATGATGGCGTCCATCCGGTCGGCCTGGTCTGGATCGACCATCGCCGCCTCGAGCTCGGCCATCTCGGCGGCCAGGGCGCTGACGGGCCCGACGCCGTCCATCACGGCGGCGACCGCGCTCTGGCCGGACATCTCGCCGACCTCCTGGCTGAAGTAGCCGATGGTCATGCCCGGATCGATGGTGACGATGCCGTCGTCGGGCTGCTCCTGATCGGTGATCATGCGGAACAGTGTCGACTTGCCGGCGCCGTTGGGGCCGACGAGCCCGACCTTCTCGCCCTTCTGGACGCCCATCGAGGCTTCGATGAACAGGATCTGGTGGCCGTTCTGCTTGGAAATGTTGTCGAGGCGGATCATGGGGCGGTCTGCTAGCTCGCGGGCGAGGAGAACGCCAGCCTTGGCCCAGGCGCGACTCGTCGCGGGCCGGCCACACTGAGCGCGACAATTGCGCCCGCCGATTGCGTTCCGGCCGCCGGACGGCCAAATACCCGTCCATCGTGCCCATTTTCGACGTCATCGCCGGGCTGATCCTGATCGTCTCCGGCGCGACCGGTTTCGTGCGCGGCGCCGTGCGCGAGATGGTCACCGTGGTGGCCTTCCTGGTGGCCGCCGCCTTGGCCCTGATCGGCCTGCGCTACAGCGGCCCGCTGTTTCGCCGGATGATGGATCCGGACTGGCTGGCCACCACCGTCGCCGTGATCGTGGTCTTCGTGCTGGTCTATCTGGTGCTGCGGCTGATCGGGGCCGCGATGACCAAGAGCCTGCACGGCAGCCAGGCGCTCGGCCTCGCAGACCGCGTCATCGGCCTGGGCTTCGGTCTGATCCGCGCCCTGGTCATCCTCGGCGTCTTCCACATGCTGTTCACCGCCGCCCTGATGGGCGGGACGGCGCCGGCCTGGACGGAGAAGTCGAAAATCTACCCGATTTCAGCCGCTTCGGCGCGAGTCCTCAGGGTGTTCGCGCCCAAGGGCTCGCAACTGGCCGGGGCCATCAGCCGGGCGGCCGAGAAGGCCGTCATCGCCGGAACCAACGATACCGCCCGCGACGATGAATCCCAAGGCGGAACCGTCTCCAATCTGTTACAGAGCACCCGATGAGTCCGCGCCTCCCCACCACGAACTCCGACTATTATCGCGATCCGGATGACGACCAGCTCCGCCTGGAGTGTGGCGTGTTCGGCGTCTTCGGCATTCCCGACGCCGCCGGCGTCGTCGCCCTGGGGCTGCACGCCCTGCAGCATCGCGGCCAGGAAGCCTGCGGCATCGCCACCTTCGACGGTCAGCGCTTCTCCACCGAGCGCCACATGGGCCAGGTGGGCGAGGCCTTCAGCGGGCCGGACACCGTGCGCCGCCTGCCCGGCTCCTACGCCATCGGTCACACGCGCTACGCCACGGCCGGCGGCAGCTTCATCCGCAATGTGCAGCCGATGTTCGCCGACCTCGAGGCCGGCGGCGTGGCCATCGCCCACAACGGCAACCTGACCAACTTCCTCTATCTGCGCGAAAAGCTGGTCGCCGACGGCTCGATCTTCCAGTCGACCTCCGACAGCGAGGTGATCCTTCACCTGATCGCCCGCTCGCGCAAAGCCCTGATGATCGACCGCTTCATCGACGCGGTGTCGCAGATCGAAGGCGGCTACGCCCTGGTGGCCCTGACCAACAGGAAGCTGATCGGCATGCGCGATCCGCTGGGCATCCGCCCGCTGGTGCTCGGCGAATTCGACGGCCGCTATGTGCTGGCCTCCGAGACCTGCGCGCTCGAGATGATCGGCGCGCGCTTCGTGCGCGACATCGAGCACGGCGAGATGGTGGTCATCTCCGACACGGGCATCGAGTCCATGCGGCCGTTCCCGGCCGAGAGGGCGCGGCCCTGCGTCTTCGAATACGTCTACTTCGCCCGCCCCGACAGTGTCGTGAACGGCCGCTCGGTCTACGGCGTGCGCAAGCGCATGGGCCACCGTCTGGCCGCCGAGACCGGCGTCGAGGCCGACGTGGTCGTGCCGGTGCCGGACAGCGGCGTGCCGGCGGCCATCGGCTACGCCGAGGCCAGCGGCCTACCCTTTGACCTCGGCATCATCCGCAGCCACTACGCGGGACGCACCTTCATCCAGCCGACCCAGGGCATCCGGGAACTGGGCGTGCGCATGAAGCACAGCCCGAACCGCGCCGTGCTCGACGGCAAGCGCGTAGTGCTGATCGACGACTCCATCGTGCGCGGCACCACCTCGCGCAAGATCGTCCGCCTGGTCCGCGAGGCGGGCGCCAAGGAAGTGCACCTGCGCTCGGCCTCGCCGCCGATCCGCTGGCCCGATTTCTACGGCATCGACATGCCCGACCGGGACAAGCTGTTGGCGGCCAAACAATCGGTCGAGGAAATGACCCGGTTCCTCGAGGTCGACTCCCTCGGCTTCCTCTCGGTGGAAGGCCTGTACGAGGCCCTCGAAGCCGGTCCGCGCGATCCGGCCTGCCCGCAGTTCACCGACCACTACTTCACCGGCGACTACCCGACCCGCCTGCTGGATCGCGAGATCGCCGAAGGCCGCAACGAACTGGCCGAGCAGCGCCAGCTATCCTTGCTGGCCAGCGGGTGACCTTGCCCGTCTGGCTCATCGGCAGATGAGCCAAAATCCGTTGTTTGAGAAAGCATCTTCGATTTCGAAGATGCTGGGGGCGAGGGGCCTGCGCCCCGATCCCTTCGTCGTCACCCTGCTCTGCGTCGTCGTCGTCGCCTCGCTGTTCCCGGCGACGGGCGTGGCGGCGACGGTCGTCGCCTGGGCGACCAAGATCGTCATCGGCCTCGTCTTCTTCATGCACGGGGCCAAGCTGTCGACCAAGGCGCTGGTCGACGGGATGCTGCACTGGCGCATGCACCTGACGGTGCTGTCGATCACCTTCCTGCTGTTCCCGCTGATGGGCCTGGGCGTCAGCGCCGCCGCCTCGACCTGGGGCCTGCTGCCGGCGACCCTGGCCGTGGGCTTCGTCTTTCTCTGCTGCCTGCCGTCGACGATCCAGTCCTCGATCGCCTTCACCGCCATCGCCCGCGGCGACGTGGCCGCCGCCGTGACCAGCGCCTCGGCCTCGAACCTGCTCGGCATGGCCCTGACGCCCCTGCTCGTCGGGCTGTTCACCCACGCCCAGGGCGCGGCGCCGATGGGCGCCCTGGTGCAGGGCGTGCTGTTCCAGCTGCTCGGCCCGTTCCTGCTCGGGCAGCTGGCGCGGCCGCTGGTCGGCGGCTTCGTGCAGCGCCACAAGGCCGTGCTCGCCAAGCTCGACCGCAGCTCGGTGCTGCTGGTGGTCTATTCCGCCTTCGGCGCGGCGGTGACCGGCGGGGTGTGGAGCCGAGTCAGCGCCGGCGACCTCGTGGTCTGCGCCGTCGTCAGTTGCCTGCTGCTCGCCCTGGCCCTGATCGTCGCCGTGATCGCCGCGCGGCGGATCGGCCTGTCGAAGGAAAGCGAGATCGCCGTGGTGTTCTGCGGCTCGAAGAAGAGCTTGGTCACCGGCGCGCCGATGGCCGGCATCCTGTTTCCGCCCGCCGTCGCCGGGGTGGTGATCCTGCCGGTGATGATCTTCCACCAGATTCAGCTGATCGCCTGCGCGGTGATCGCCCAGCGCTACGCCCAAAGAAGCGGTGGTCTGGAGCCCGCGAGGCTGTAAAAGCCCCGCATGGATTCCGAAGCTTCCCTCCCCGCCGACCGCCCCCTTGCGGGCCGCGTCGCTCTCGTCACCGGCGCCACGCGCGGCATCGGCGAGGCCTGCGCCCGCGGCCTGGCCATGGCCGGCGCCCACGTCGTCGCCGTCGGCCGCACCCAGGGCGCGCTCGAAGCGCTCGACGACGCGATCTTCGCCGCCACCGGCGAGCATGCCACCCTCGTGCCCCTCGACCTGCGCGAGCCGGACGGGCTCGACGCCTTGGGCCTGGCCCTGCACCAGCGCTGGGGCCGGCTGGACGTCCTGGTCTCCGCCGCCGCCGTGCTGGGGCCGCTGACCCCCGTGGGCCACCTGGAGCCCAAGGGCTGGGACATGATCGTGGCCACCAACCTGACCGCCAACTGGCGGCTGATCCGCGCCATGGACCCTTTGCTGAGGGCCTCGGACGCCGCCCGCGCCATCTTCCTGACCAGCAGCGCCGCCGCCCAGCCCCGCGCCTTCTGGGGCGCCTACGCGGCCACCAAGGCCGGCATGGAAGCCCTGGTCGCGACCTACGCCGACGAGATGGAGCACACCCCGGTGCGGGCCCTCAGCCTGGATCCCGGCCGGATGCGCACGCGCATGCGCGCCCAGGCCTTCCCGGGCGAGGATCCGATGGAGCTGCCGGTTCCCGACGAGATCATTCCGCTGATCGTCGAACTGGCCATGCATGACCGCGAACCCCCGAAGGGCCGCGTCAGCTTCAAGGCTTGGCGGGCCGCCGCCGAGGCGCGCTTCTCGGCCTGACGATCGGCTTGGGGGCGTCAGCCGCCTCCACCGCCGCCTTGCCGCCGAATGGGCGCTTGCCCGGCGACTTCTTGTTACGCTCCACCTTGCGCTCGGCGCTGCGGAAGCCGCCCTTGGCGCCGCTCTTCGGCCCGCCGTGCGAACGTTCCTCGCCCTCGGCGTAGGGATTCTTGCCCGACTTGATGGTGATGCGCAGCGGCACGCCCGGCAGGTCGAAACTCTCGCGCAGGCTGTTGATCAGGTAGCGGCGATACTGCTCGGGCATCTGCTCGGCGCGCGAGGAGAACAGTACGAAGGTCGGCGGCCGGGCCTTGGTCTGGGCCATGTATTTCGGCTTGATGCGCTTGCCGCCCACCGAGGGCGGCGGGTGGCGTTGCATCGCCAGTTGCAGCCAGTCGTTGAGGTCGCGGGTCTTCACCTTGGTCGACCAGTCGCCGTAGGTCTTCAGCACCGCCGGCATCAGCTTGTCGACGCCGCGGCCGGTCTCGCCCGACAGCGCCACCACCGGCGCGCCGCGCACCTGGGGCAGCATGCGCTCGGCGTGCTCGCGGAACTCCTTCAGCAGCTGTCCGGGATCGTCGACGAGATCCCACTTGGCCAGGACGAAGACCAGGGCCCGCCCCTCGCGCTCGACCAGATCGGCGAGCTGCAGATCCTGCACCTCGAACGGATGCGTGGCGTCCATGACCAGCAGCACCACCTCGGCGAAGGTGATCGCGCGGATGGTGTCGTGGGTGGAGAGCTTCTCCAACTTCTCCTGCACCCGCGCCTTCTTGCGCAGCCCCGCCGTGTCGACCAGGCGGATGGCGCGGCCATCCCACTCCCAATCGACGGAGATCGAGTCGCGGGTGATGCCGGCTTCCGGGCCGGTCAGCAGGCGGTCTTCGCCGAGCAGGCGGTTGACCAGGGTGGACTTGCCGGCGTTCGGACGGCCGATGATGGCGATGCGGACCGGCTTGTCGGCCTCGTCCTCCTCCTCGACCGCCAGGTGCTCGTGGGCGCGCAGCATCTCATAGAGCTCGGCCATCCCCTCGCCGTGCTCGCCGCTGATCGCCAGCGGCTCGCCAAGGCCGAGCTGATAGCCCTCCATCACGCCGCCGTCGCCCTTCTTCCCCTCGGCCTTGTTGGCCGCGAGGATCACCGGCTTGCCGGATTTGCGCAGCAGTTCACCGAAGATCTCGTCGCCGGGGGTCACGCCCTCGCGCGCGTCGATGACGAACAGGGCGACATCGCATTCGGCGACCGCCAGTTCGGTCTGGCTGCGCATGCGCGCCTCCAGGCTCTCGTCGCTGACATCCTCGAAGCCGGCGGTGTCGATCAGAATCAAGTCGAGGTCGCCGAGGTTACCCGCGGCGAAGCGACGGTCGCGGGTCACGCCCGGCTGGTCGTCGACGATGGCGAGCTTCTTGCCCGCCAGCCGGTTGAACAGCGTGGACTTGCCGACATTGGGTCGGCCGACGATGGCGAGTTTCAGCGGCATAGGATCAGGGTCGCTCCGGGGGCCGGAGCGCCCAGTCTAGCAGAGGAAAGTCTTAGCGGATCGCGATCAGGTTGGCGTCGTCGGTCGCGAAATAGACCATGCCGTCGACGGCGATGGGGCCGATCAGCACGGCGTCCTTCACGTCGAGGCTTTTTTCCGTCGCGCCGGTCTTCGGGTTCAGCGCCAGGATCTGGCCCTTGCTCGAGCCGAGGATCAGTTGGTTCGAGGCCAGGATCGGGCTCGACCACACGGTGGGACGCTTGCGCTCCTTCTTCAGCTGACGCTTCGAAAGGCCCTCGAGGCTGTTCAGCTCGCGAATCCAGTAGACCTGCCCCGTCTCACGCGAGGCGCAGATCACCTGGCCGGACTTGCTGACGACATAGGCCACGTCGCCCACCGGCAGCGGGCTGGTCACACCGATCACCGGCAATTGCCAGCGGGTCTGGCCGGTGCGCAGGTCGGTGGCGCTGAACACGCCCGAGTGGCTGACCGCGAAGACGTCGCCGCGATAGATCACCGGACGGCCGGCGATGTCGCGGATTTCAGAGAGCGCGTTGGTGCGGCTGGCGCGCGACAGGGCTTCGGACCACAGGTCGTTGCCGTTGGAGGCGCGCAGGGCGATCACCTCGCCCGAGCCGAAGCCGGCGACGATGGTGTCGCCCGAGATGGCCGGCGACGAGGCGCGCAGAATCCGCGCGGATTCGACCAGCGCCTGATACGTCCAGCCCGGCGCGCCGGTGTTCGTATCGAAGGTCATCAGTTCGTTGTCGGTCGAGATCACGTACACCCGGCCGGCCGACACCGTCGGCGCCGAGTGGATCGGAACGCCGACGCGCTGGGTCCACAGCTGGCGTCCGGAAGCCGCGTCGAGCGCGGTGACGAAGCGATAGCCCGAGGCCACGAACAGCTTACCGTCGGCGAAGGCGAGGCCGCCGCCGAAGCTGACCTTGTCGCGCCGCGAGTCGGGGCGCAGGTCCTGCCTCCAGATCGTCGCGCCGGTCTTGGCGTCGATGGCCGAAACGCCGGCCTCGGCGTCCATCACGAAGACGCGGCCGTCGGCCGAAACCGGCGGGGCCATGACCTGAATGTCGCCCTTCGAGCCCTTGCCGAAGCTCTTGCGCCAGGCGACCGCGAACTGCTGCGCGGCGACCACGTGTTCGACCGATTGCTCGGGGCCGCCGCCCGGCAACGGCCAGGCCGCCTGCGGCTGCGGATCGGGAATGAAGAAGTCCTGGCCCTTCAGGCCTTCGCTGGCTTCCACCGTCTGGTCGAAGGCGATGATCGAGACGCGTTCGCCCTCGGTCGCCACGACCTTGTTCGCCGAGCCCTTGCCGAGGAACGGCAGGCGGTCGGTGACCGACGAAATCGTCGAGCAGCCGCCCAGCGAAAGAGCGACCAGGGCGGTGGCGGCCGCGACCGCGGCGGAACGACGGATCATTGAGCGGGTCCTTGGGGGCCTTGCGGCAGCCCCTGGGGCATGGGCGGCAGTTTCGCCGCGGCCTTGACGGCGGCCGGCAGCGACTTGGCGGCGCCCGAGTCGATAAGGGCCATGGCGGCCTGGGCGCGCTGGCGCGCATCCTCGGTGGCGTCCTGGCTCAGGGACAGGACCACGAAGTCGCCGCGGGCGCCGGCGTCGTCGCCGTTCATCAGCTTGGCGAAGGCCAGGGCCTCCCGGGCCGGGGTCCGATAGGGGCGCTTCTCGGCGGTCAGGGGCTTCAGCCTCGATTCGAGCTCGGAATACGGGGCCGTATCCATGAGCGCGAAGGCGGATTTGAGGCGCGCCAGATCGGCGAGGATCGGGTCCTTGGCGACCGTCGCGGCCTGATCGAACAGCTTCACGGCGTCGGCGGTCTTGCCGTTGCCCTCGGCCTCGCCGCCGAGCTGCATCAGCGCAAGGGCGCGATAGGCCGGCGGCCCCTTCTGCGAAACTTCGGTCAGGGCCGTCTTGGCGCCGGCCACGTCGCCACGCTGGGCCGCCTCCATGGCGGCGGCGTAGCGTTCGGACGCCTGGGCGCCGGCCTGAGTGCGGAAATGGTCATAGCCCCAGTAGGCCAGGGCCGCGACAAGGGCGAGCACCAGAAGACCACCGATCCAGGGCAGCAGTTTGAGGCCGGCCGCCTTCAGCTGCTGCGACCGCAGCTGGTCCTCAACCTCTTCGAAAACATCAGCCACGAATGGGCGCTCCGCATCTCACGCCACGCGGCGTCACAGGGCGCGGAACCTATAGCGTGTCCGGGCGCGCCGCAACGCGTTGAGCGCCCTCTAGAAAGACTCCACGGCGCGCGTGACGCCAAAGGCCAAGGCCGCGACGGCCAGGGCGGCGGCGAGCCACAGGGTCTCGCCGCCCGCGGGCAGCGAACTCAGGCGATCGACGCTGACCATCAGCCGCCCGATGCTGGAGTCGATCATGCTCTGAGCGTCCGACGAAACGGTCGCCACCTCGACGTTGAACCGGCCGGCGAGGAACTGCCAGGCCACGACCATGCCGGCGGCCAGGCCGCCGACGCCGATCATGATCCGGCGCATCGTCCAGTCGCGATCCAGCCGCGCGGTGACCCGCGCGGCGAAGGCCTCGTTGTCCGGGAACGCCGGCGCCTGGCTGAACAGGCGGCCGAGCTGGGCGTCGAAATCGTCAGACATGACCGAGCCTCGTTGCTCCCAAACCCGCGTCCGGGGCCAACCTCGCCCGGAGCTTATCCAAACCACGTTTGACATGCGACTTCACCGTGCCGAGAGGCAAATTCAAGGCTTCCGCCGCCTCGCTGTGCGAAAGATCCCCGCCGTAGCAGAGCGACACACACAGTCTCTCAACGCCCGAGAGCGCCTTGAGCGCCGTGTCGAGGTCCATCCGGCTGGCCGTGCGAGGCTCGTCCAGGGCCGAATGATCTTCTTCGTCCGGCGTCTGGTCGGTGAGGAACAGACGCGCGTCGCGCTTCATCCGCCGCAGATAGAGCCGCGCGGCGATGCGCTTGATCCAGCCGGCGAAGGCGCCCTCGCCCCGAAACTCCGCCACCTGCTCGAAGCCGATGATGAAGGCGTCCTGCGCCACATCGTCGGCCGCCGCGGCGTCGGCGCCCATGCGGCGCACGAGTCCCCGCACGGCCGGCCCGTGCCGCCGGACCAGCTCGCCGTAGGCCGCGCGGTCGCCCGTCGCCGCCAGGGCGGCGAGTTCGACATCGTGCAACGCTGCGGTCTTTACCGCGCCCATCTTGCGCCCCTCGCGCTCGAGCCGAACCGACTAGCGATCCTTGCTGTTGCGGCCGAAGAACCAGAGGGTGAGGAAGCCCAGGCCGATGAAGCCGGGGATCGCGGCGCTCGACATCACGCCGTACATCGCGTCCTCGTCGAAGTGGGCCAGGGCGAGGCTCATGGCCACCAGCCCGAGGGCGAGGCCGATCAGAATCACCGCCCAGCGAAGGTCGCGATCGGGGCGTTTAGCGGGCTTCACATCGGTCTGCAGGGCCATGATGACCTCTGGCGGGATCGGCTGTCCTCGCTCGAACGCGGCGCGCAGCGTCTCGTGCATCCGCGCCCGATCCCGATACTTCAGGACGTTGGGCACGACGATGATCGCCGTGAGAAACGAGAACATGAACAGTGGAACGAAGATGTCTTCCAACGAAGCCTCCTAGACAGATGGGGGCCTCCGACGGCCCGACTTACCCTGAAGAGGCGCCGGGCATAGCCAACGGATGCGGCGGCCAAGATTAAGTTTCGGTCATGCGCCTGAAGGTCAGGAGGCCGGTCGGGGCCAGCAGCGAAGCGACGATCACCAGCGCCACCGTGAGCGAGCCGATCAGGCCGAAATCGAAACGCCGCAGGTAGACCTCCAGCTGCGGGGCCAGCAGCCAGAGCAGCGCCGCCGCCCCGGCGACGAAGGGCGCGAGGTCCAGCATCTCGCCGATGAAACGGCGGCGGGCCACGCGCTGCATCACCGCCAGGGTGAACACCGGGTCGCGCTCGGGCAGGCCGTCGTCGGCCAGCAGTGCCTTCAGCGTCGCGTCATCCATCCGCCGCTCCCAACAGTTCCGCCAGCCGCGCCTTGCCGCGCGTCACGTGCGATTTCACCGTGCCGAGGGGCGATCCTAGCACCACCGCGGCCTCCGCGTGCGAGAAGTCCGCGGCGAGGCAGAGCGCCACGGCCGCCCGTTGCTCCGACGGCAGGGCGGCCAGCGCCCGTTCGACCGAAAGCCGGGCGTCGGACGAGGCGCCCTCCCCTCGCTCCATATCCTGCGTCTGCATCCAGTCGGCGTCGCGCTTTCGGCTGCGCCCCGCGCCGCGCCGGGCGTCCGCGCACTTGCGCCATCCGATGGCGCAGAGCCACGAGCGAAAGCTGGCCTCGCCCCGCCAGGCCCGCAGCCGGCCCCAGGCCGCGATGAAGGTTTCCTGCGCCAGATCGTCGGCCAGGGCGTGATCGCCGGCGCAGGCCCGGCGCAGAAACGCCCGCAGCGCCCTCTGGTGGCGATCCACCAGGCGCGCGAAAGCGGCCTCCGAGCCGCGCATGGCCGCCTCGGCCAGCGACCGATCGTCCAGATCCCCCGACATCGCCCCGTTCCGGCTCTGTCCGACGTCTCAGCGATCCTTCCAGAGCGAACCCAGCAGGGCGAAGGCGGCGAAGGCCACGGCCAGGGCCGTCATGACGATGGCGACGATCTCGAACGGCGCGCCGGTTTCCTCGCCGAACCGCCAGTCGGCGAACCAGAACGAGCCCGCCAGAACGCCGAAGATCACCACGCGGCGCCAGTCGGCCATGGGGCCGCGCGGTCCGCAGCGACGGCCGCGATAACCCCAGTCGCGTTCCTCCACCGCCGAGGTCGCGTTCAGCACCTCCGGCGGCGGCTCCCGGCCCTGGGCGGCATAGGCCTTCAGCAGCTCGATGGTGTCGCGGTGACGGCGGTAGGCGAAGTAGCGCTCCCAGGCCGCGAAGCCGAAGCCCACCAACGGAAACAGCAACCACCAATAGTCCCGGAAGAGATCTTCCATCGTCCTCGTCTCCCCTGGCCGGGCGCCATCGCCGCGGCCTGTTCGATGCTTTGTCGCCGCCGAGCCGGTGATTGGATGCGGAAGCGTCGAACTTTTTTCGCGAGCGTCGGGCGGCCGTCGGAAACCGTCAAGCTCGCAGCAGGTTTTCGCCCCGGCGCGACGGATTGCGGGATGGATTCGCGTCGAATGGCTTGCGAAAGTGGTGGGATGTCGCCAGGGTCGCGCCGCAACCCGTAAGGATCGACCTTTTTGCGCAATACCCTCTTCGCCGCCGTCGCGGCCGCCTGCCTCCTCGCCGGACCGACCGGCGCCTTCTCCCAGACTTCGGAACCCGACATCAGCGCCGACCGCTTCCGCGCCCACGTCGCCTTCCTGGCCGACGACCTGCTGGAAGGCCGCGAAGCCGGCGCGCGCGGCCATGAGATCGCCGCCCGCTACATCGCCACCCAGTTCGACCTGATGGGCCTGAAGCCCGGCGGCGAGAACGGCGGCTGGCTGCAGAGCGTGGGCCTGGCCGAGATCGCCCTGACCGGCGCCGCGCCGACCCTGACCGTCACCGCCCCGAGCGGCGCCAGGACCTTCGAAAACGGCGGCCTGGCCATCGTTCGGGGTCCGATCGCCGGCGGCGACGCCGACATCACCGCTGAGACCGTGTTCGTCGGCTTCGGCATGACCGACAAGACCCTGGGCGTCGACGACTACAAGGGCCTCGACGTTCGCGGGAAGGTGGTCGTGATCATGCGCGGCGCGCCCCTGTCGATGGAGAGCGAGTCGGGCGCCCACCTCGTCTCCGAACAGGCCCGCAACGCCGCCGCCCACGGCGCGGTGGGCGTGGTCTATGTCCGCACCCTATCGGCCCAGAAGGCCTCGTCCTGGAAGTCCCAGCAGGCGAACGCCCGTTCCGCCCGCACCACCTGGGTGCAGAAGGACGGCGTTCCGTTCGACAGCGGCTACGGCATTCGCGCGACGGCCACGGTCGACACCGAGCCGGCCGCCCTGCTGTTCGAGGGCGCGCGCCAGTCGCTGGCGCAGGTGTTGGCCCAGGACACGGCCCAGACCCGCCCGAAGGGCTTCCCCCTGAAGACGCGGGTGACGCTCAAGGCCTCGACCGCCGTGCGCAAGTACACGAGCCCCGAGGTCATCGGGATGATCGAGGGGTCCGATCCCAAGCTGAAGGACGAATACGTCGTCCTCATGGGCCACGCCGATCACCTGGGCGTGCGGCCCAACATGCCGGGCGACAACATCTACAACGGCGCGCTCGACAACGGCGCAGGCATCGCCACCCTGCTGGAGGTCGCCCACGCGTTCACCAAGGGCGAGCGCCCCCGCCGCAGCCTGCTGATCGTGGCCAACACCGCCGAGGAGAAGGGCCTGCTGGGCGCCGAGTACTTCGCCCACTATCCGACCGTGCCCGTCGACAAGATCGTCGCCGGCATCGACCTCGACATGCCGATGCTGACCTACGACTTCACCGACGTGGTGGCCTACGGCGGCGATCACTCGACCCTGGGCGACGCCTTCCGCAAGGCCGGCGCGACCATGGGCGTCACCGTCTCGCCGGACCCGATGCCCGAGCAGACCATCTTCGTTCGCTCCGACCACTACGCCCTGGTCAAGGCCGGCATTCCGGCCGTGATGCTGGCCACCGGCATGCAGAACGGCGGCCAGGCCGCCTGGGATGCCTATTTCGAGAAGAACTACCACCAGCCCTCGGACGACATGAAACTGCCGATCCGTTGGGCGCAGGGGGCGCGCTTCGCCAAGATCAACTACCTGGTCGCCCGCGACCTGGCCGACGCCGACCAGCCGGTGCGCTGGTACGCCAAAGACTACTTCGGGGACCTGTTCGCCGAGAAAGCCGCCAAGGCCGAGCGGCCGAAGTAGGTCATCCGAGACGATCGGCCAAAGCCCCGGCGCCCTCGACGAGCGCCGGGGCCAGGGCGGCGCCGGCCGTCAGCCAGAGCAGCATGGGACGCAGGCGCCGCGCCTGCAGCGCCCGCCACGCCATCATCAGGGCGACGAGCGCCAGGACGACGCTGAGAAACGTCGCCGTCAGCAGCAGCCAAACCCCGGCCGAGACATCCGTCAGCCCCGGGATCATCCGGAAGGCCTGCAACAAGTCGTCCGCCCCGCGCCAGGCGTTCAGCAACGCGAGCGCGCCGCCAAGACCAAAGACGGCGTTCCAGGCGACCGCGTTCATGCCGTCCGTCCGCATTTCACCGCACCGGTCATTGGGGCGACTTTTCCTTTGCGTCCGCCCTTAAGCCTCTTTTCACGCGGCGCGGCCACTCTTCCCTTAACTACGCTGATCGAGGAATCCCGTGGAGGGTCTCGAATACATGATGGCCCTGCCCCACAGCCGCGACCCGGCGGACCGCATCCGCCTGCTCGAAGCCATCGTGACCCTGTCCGAACAGAACGACGAGGCCGGCCGCAACCTGCCGCCGATCGTCCGCGACATGATGGACAGCCTGTTCCTCGGCCTGGTGGGCGACGCCGAACGCGATCTGCGCCTGCGCCTGTCCGAACGGCTCGCCGAGGCCGACTGGGCCCCCAAGGCGATGCTGCAGGCGCTGGCGCTCGACGAGATCGAGATCGCCGCGCCGATCATCGCCGCCAGCCCGGTGCTGCAGGACCAGGACCTGATCGAAATCCTGATCAAGGCCACCGTGGAACACCAGATCGCCGTCGCCCGCCGCCCGGGCCTCGGCGCGCCCGTGGTCGAGGCCATCGTCGATCAGGGCGATCCGGCGGTGATGACCGCCCTGGCCGGCAACGACACCGCCCATATCGAACACGACGCCATGCTGCGCCTCGTCAGCGCGGCGGAGGACGTGGCGGCGCTGCGCTCGCCGCTGGCCCGCCACCCGCGCCTCACCAGCGAAATCGCCGAGCGGCTCTACGCCTGGGTCGGCGAATCCCTGCGCGCGGCGCTGGTCGCCCGCTTCCGGATCGACGCGACCGCGCTCGACGCCGCCATCCGCGCGGCGACCAGGGACGCCAGCCGTGACGAGGCCACTCACTGGACCCTGCACGCCCGCCGCGCCCGCCAGTCGATCACCGAGGCCGAACGCACCCTGATTCACAAGCTGCATGAAGCCGAGCAGCTTCGGCCCAGCTATCTGCTCCGCGCTCTGCGCGAGGGGCGGCTGAACATGTTCATCGAGGCCCTGGCCGTGCTGGGCGAGTTCGAGCCGGAAAAGGTGCGTCGCGCCATCGACAGCGACAAACCGGAACTGCTGGCCCTGGCCCTGGTGGCCGTCGGCGTCGACCGCAGCGCCTTCCGCGCCATGCTGACCCTGGTTCGCCAGCTCAACGCCGACCGCCCCGGCGGCGGCGAGGACGGCGAGCGCCGCGCCATCGGCGCCTTTGGTCCGTTCACCGATGCGCTCGCCGGCACGGCCTTCAATCAGGCTTTGGCCGCGGGAGCCTGACCCCTCGCTCCGCGCCGTCGTTTGACAGCGGTCGGCCTTTCAGCGCTGTGTGCCCGCCATGCCCGTTTCGCGCATCGCCCCCGCCCCGCCCGTCGAGCGCCTCACCTTCATGGCCAGCGACCGGCCCGAGGCGCAGGAAGCACGCGAGCGGCTGATCGATCGTTACGGCGACGCGGGCGAGGACGCCGACGCCGTGGTCGCGCTCGGCGGCGACGGGCTGATGCTGGAGACCCTGCACGCCAACCTCGCCAGCCGCACGCCGATCTACGGCATGAACCGGGGCTCCGTCGGCTTTCTGATGAACGACTACGCCGAGGAGGATCTGCTCGAGCGCATCAACCAGGCCGAACGGGCGATCATCCATCCGCTGGCCATGACCGCGCTCGACGCCCACGGCGTGACCCATACCGCCCTGGCCATCAACGAAGTGAGCCTGCTGCGGCAAACGCGGCAGACCGCCAAGCTTCGCATTCTGATCGACGACAAGGTGCGCATGGCGGAGTTGATCTGCGACGGCGCCCTCGTGGCCACGCCGGCCGGCTCGACCGCCTACAACCTCTCCGCCCACGGGCCGATCATGCCGATCGACGCCCACGTTCTGGCCCTGACCCCGATCAGCGCCTTCCGGCCCCGTCGCTGGCGCGGCGCGCTGCTCTCCCATACCGCGCGGGTGCGCCTTGAGGTGCTGGAGGCCGAGAAGCGGCCGGTCAGCGCCGTCGCTGACAATTTCGAAGTCCGCGACGTCCTGACCGTCCACGTGGTCGAGGATCGCGCCATCAGCCTCTGCATGCTGTTCGACGCCGGCCGCAGCCTGGAGGAGCGGATGCTGGCCGAACAGTTTTCTTCGTAAACCGGCCTTTTCCCTATTTATTAAGACGCCATTCCTAGTGTGCGGGAACTTCTCGCCTTGGTAGGGAAATCCCTTGAGCAAGCCGCCCGTCGATCAATCAGACGTTGAGATCATCCCGGCGCCGAACATGCTTCGCCTCAAGGTGGGCGGCGGCGGCGGGATCGACCTGGCCGCGCTGGCCAAGGCCGAAGCCGCGCTGAAGTCCCTGTCCGCCAACTTCGGCGAATGGTTGAACGACGAAATCAGCAAACTGGAAGCCGCCCGTGCCGACATCCAGGCCGGCGGCCTGACGCAGGAAAGCGCCAAGGCCCTCTACCTGCGCGCCCACGACCTGAAGGGCCTCGGCTCCACCTACGAATTCCCGCTGGTCAGCCGCATCGCCGGCTCGCTGTGCAAGCTGCTCGACGACCACGGCGCCATTCCGACCGGCGCCATGAAGCTGGTGGACGCGCACATCAACACGATCAAGGCGGTGGTGCGCGACGGGGTGAAGTCGGAAAATCACCCGGTGGGCGCGGCCCTGGCGACTGAGCTTGAAGACCAGGTCGCCCGCGCCCGTCCCGACGCCGTCTAGGGTCGCCTAGCTGGCGACCCGCCGGTCCACGGCCACGGCGCCGCCGCCAATCCGGTCCAGTTTTTCCAGCAGGTAGTCGACGTCTTCTCGCGCCGCGGCGTGCGGTTGCGTGAGGAAGCGCTGCAGCATCCGCTCCTGGAAGCGTTCGCGATCGCCTGGGCGACCGTCGAAATCCATGCCGTGATAGGTATCCACGCCTGCGCGGAAGGCGGGGAACAGCCGAGTGGGAAGCCCCGCCCGATCATAGATCGCCCGCAGGCCGAGAGGCCCGGCGTCGTGGATCATCAGCCAGGTGCGGTGGTGCGGCACCCCCGCCAGTTCGGCGACGCCGTGCTCGAAGAAGGCCATGTGACCTTGCGCCAGGGCCCGCAACAGCAGGGAGGCGCTCAGCCTTCCCGCGCCGCGCAGATGGACCGCGAAGGCCTTCAGATCGGCGGCGCGGCCTGCCTGGTCGACCAGATCGATGGTCGCCCGCTCCGTCGCGCCGAGAGCGATTTCCAGCGCCAGCTCCGGCGAAATGCGATGATGGTCGAGGATGTGGTTGCGCACGGCGTCGCCGACTATGTCGATCAGACGCTCGGTGACCGACAGCGGCAGAACGCTGCGATAGGCGACGGCGGCGAGCACCTGCTCGGATCTGGCGAAACGATCCATCGCCGTCTGCAGGGACCGCTCGGACAGGGCCGCGTTGTCATTGCTGCACACGGCCTGGACGGCCAACTCGCCGCCCTGGTCGACGATGGCGTCCGCCACGCGCTCGGACAGCTGGGGCCGCTTGGCGATCGCCACTTGGCGCACAGGGCCGCCGACGCGAACGATCTCGGCGAGGTCGTCGTCGGTGAAGGCGGGCGAGAAGTTCAACACCGGCAAGGCGACGCTCTCGACGTCCTTCGCCAAGGTCAGGGCCACATCGCGGGGCAGCGCCGGACTGGATTTCAGGGTGACGGCGACGGCGCGGCGCACCAGCTCGGCGGCGTCGGCCGCCATCACGCGAAGGATCTCGTGAGCCCGCCGGCGCTCCTCCTCCGTGAGGACACGCTCTTCGATGGTGCGGCAGATACGATGGGCGGCGACAGCCCGCTCGTCGGCGGTCCCCCCTCTCACCAAGGTGCGTATGTCGCCGTCGGTGAGCGCGATGCGCGTGGTGGCCATGCCCTCTCGCCCCGGGAGAATCTTCCCTGCGATTGATCACACAACAGGCTTAACAGGCCTTTACCTTGGTCGTTAACGACCTTGCGTAACGCGCCGAAAACCCGCGATCGCCTATGCAAGGGTTTGTCGTCGCGGAATCCTTGTCGTGCCCAAGTCCACAGCTTTCGACCCGATGAGCAGCGCGCGCCGCGCCGTCTCCCTGCCTTCGCTGGACGCCCAGGCCAGCCTGCTGCCTTATGCGCTCGGGATCTTCGCCGTCGGCCTGCCGGTCTATGTCTGGGCCGGCTCGTTCGCGCCGAACGCCCTGTGGATGGCGGCCAGCTTCGCGATCTTCGCGATCAATTGGGGCGCCTTCTACGCGGCGGTCAACTGGCTGCGCACGCCGCAGGCCGCCGACCTCGCACGGCGCACGCGGGTTCAGCTCCTCTGCGGCCTGCTGTGGGCGGCGGCGATCGCCCAGATCGCGGCCGTCGGCGACGGCGCGGGCACGGCTCGCGAAGCGGTGTTGATGATCGCCGTGGCGGGCGCCGCAGCCTGCTGCTTCTTCTCGGCCCCCACCCTGGCCGGCCTCTTGATTGTCGGCCCCGCCGCCGCCGCCGGGCCGCTGATCGCCCTCTACGCGCGGCCGGAAAGCCGCGCCGACGGCGCCATCGCCTGGGGAGGCCTGGCCCTCACCCTGGCCCTGTGCCTGGTGATGAATCGCCTTCTGCGCCGCCAGTTCGTGCTGGCCGAAGAGCGCGAGGGGTTGATCGCATCGCGCGCCGCCTCGCTGGACACCGCCGAACGGCTCGCCCAGTCGAAATCCGACATCGTCGCCACCCTCAGCCATGAAATCCGCAACGGGCTGACCGGCGTCGTCCACGTGCTGGCCGCCGCCGCGGGCCGCGGCGGCCGTGGAGCGCCATCGCGTGAACAGCTCGGCGCCGCTCTCGACGCCGCCCAGAACCTGATCCTGGTGCTCAACGCCACGCTGGATTCGGAAACCGCCGAGTCCGGCCAACTGGCCGTGCAGCCGGAGGCTTTCGATCCCGTTCAGTTGGCCAACGACCTGGCGCTTCTGGAGCGGCCTCACGCGCTCATCAAGGGTCTGGAACTGACCGTGCACGCCGAGCCGGGGCTCGACGGCCAGACCGGCGCGGCCCTGGCCGATCCGGCCCGCGCACGGCAGATCCTCGCCAACCTGATCGGCAACGCTGTGAAGTACACCATGCGCGGCCGCATCGAAGTGCGGCTGGAGCGCCGCGGCGACATGGTGGCCATCGAGGTGGCCGACACGGGCCCTGGCCTCTCGCCCGAAGAGCTGGAACGGGCGTTCGAGCCGTTCCGCCGCGTCGAGCGCACCGGGGCCGGCGTGCCGGGGGCCGGCCTGGGCCTTTCGCTGTCACACCGCCTCGCCGAGCTGATGGGCGGCCGCCTGATAGCTCGCAGCGCCCTCGGCGTCGGCAGCTGCTTCACGCTCGAGTTGCCCTATGAGGCCGACACCCTTCGCGAACGCCTGCCGGACACCAGCCCGAGCGAGTCGTCGGCCGTTAGTCTGTCATCGCCCCTGCGGGTGCTCGTGGCCGAAGACGACGCCCTGAACGCCGCCATGCTGCGCGCCACCCTCGAGCAACTCGGCCACCAGGTCGTCCACGCCCAGAACGGCGTCCGCGCGGTCGAACTGGCCCGAATCTGCCCCTTCGACCTGATGATGATCGACGGCCGCATGCCGGAACTGGACGGCGCCGGCGCGGCGACCGCGATCCGCGCCCTGCCGGGCCAGAACAGCGTCGTTCCGATCATCGCCGTGATCGGCGGCGACGCCGACGAAGCGGCCGAGTGCCTGGCCGGCGGGGCCGACACCGTGCTGCGCAAACCCGTCACCGTGGGAACCGTCGCCCGGGCCGTGGCCGAGGCCATCGTCGATGGGCGTCAGACGACGACCGCGCCCGCGCTCAAGCTCGCTTCGGCCTGAGATCGTTTAGCGGTCGTCCCGGGCTTCCGAGAGCACGCGCAGCATCTCCGACGAGAACAGCGAGCCCGAAAGCCGCTGGCCGGCGCCGCCGCCGTCCGGGCTCTGACTGCCTCGCAGGATCAGGTCGACCATCGCCTGCTGCTGCTGCATCCGCTCCATCTGTCGCGCCGAGGCGTACTTGACGAAGCCCTGGTCGGCCGGCGCGCGGCCGACGGCGTCACCGGCCCCACCCGTACGCGTCAGATTGGCGTAAACCTCGCCCACCGTGGCGGGGCGGCCGTCACGGTAGAAGATCGAGCGATTGGCGCGGGCCGCGTCCGGAAACAGGGTGGCGGCGTTCGCCCCCGGATTGGCCCCCATGGTCTCGATCAGCTTGGCCGAGCCTTGAGGCCCCAGAAAATGGGCGGCGTAAAGCTCGCCGGCGGACGGCTGACGCCCGATCCGGCCGCGCAGATAGGCGGCATGGTCGCTGGTCAGTTCGCCGGCCATCAGGGAGGCGGCGTGCGGGTCGAGCTTCAACGACATCACCGCCTTGCGGGCTTCGTCGCCGCTGACGTTGTAACGCCCATCGGCGCCTTGGGTGATCAGATCGGCGTAGCGCGCGTAGCCATACTTGGCCCCATGCTGCTTCAGCGTGGACAGCCAGGTCTGGTCTATGAACTGGAAAAGACCGGAAGCCGACGAGGTGGCGGCCTTGGCCGTGGGATTGCCCCCGCTCTCGCGCCTCGCCGCGCCCATCAGGAATCCGAAATCGACGCCCGTGGCGTTCGAGGCGCGCTGAATCGCAGCCTCGACGACTCCCCTGATGCTGCCCACGGCCATGCCCGAGCCATCGCCGGTTTATGGTTAACGCAGCCTTAAGCGCCCTGGATCGAAGGCTGCGGCGAACGGCCCGGGCGCCTGTTCCAACACCAGGGCGGCGATCAGCTCCCCGACCGCGGGAGCCAGAAGCCAGCCGTTGCGACGCGCGCCGACCGCCAGGAACACCCCCGGCGCCTGACTGGGGCCGACCAGGGGCAGGCCGTCCGCCGTGGTGGCCCGCACCCCCACGCTCACCTGGCGAGGCGCCCCTTCCAGGACGGGAAACAGAGCGGCCGCGCGGGCCGCGAGGCCGTCGGCCACCCCATCGTCGACGAGGAGATCGCCTCGCCCTACCTCCATGGTGGCGCCGGCCACCACGCCGGCGGGATGGGGCCTCAGATAGATCCCCTCGGCCCGAACGACCGGTCCGGTGCGGGGACCCGCCCCATAGCGCAGGATATGCCCTTTCACCGGGGTCAGCGCCGCGAGCTCCGGCGCGAGGCCCGGGCGGGCCGCGCCCACCGCCACAACCAGGCTGTCGGCCTCGATCCGCCGACCGTCCGCCAGCTGCGCCTCCCCCGGCTGAAAGGCCGTCACCGCTTGGCTGACGACCTTGGCGCCCGCGGTGATCGCCGCGGTGCGCATGGCCAGCAGCCCCATGGCCGGATCGATCCGCCAATCCTCCGGCGTGAACACCGCCTCGTCCCCGGCGGCCCGCAGGCCCGGCAGCGCGGCGGCGGCCTCGACGAGGGGCAGTCGCTTACCTTGAGCGCCGATGGCCGCGAGCCTGGCCTCGATCCCGACGGGATCCGCTCCGGCCCAGACGGCGCCCGCGCGCTCCAACGGCAGGGCGATGGAGGCCGCGAAGGCCGGCCAGGCGCTCCGGGCGGCGAAGAACAGGTCGAAATGCCCGGCCGACGGCGGGTCCAGCAAGGCTTCGAAGGCCGGCGCCAACATGCCGGCGGCGACCCCCGAAGCGTTGTCGCCCACGCGGCCAGGGTCGCACACGGTGACCTCCGCGCCCCGTCGCGCGAGGACGATCGCGCAGGCAAGGCCAAAGGCGCCGGCGCCGGCCACCACGATGCGCGGCGCTCTGGAAAGACGAGTCGGGCTCAACACAGCCGGTGCTTACACGCCCGAGGCGCCGATTTGAACGGTGGCGATTCCACACGCGGAGGTTGGGAACCGACGATCAAACGCGGCGTTATTTTGACGAGACTGCGATTTTTCGACCCGCGTTCGCCTCCCCTCCCCCTCTGCGGACGCCGCCTCCGCCCCCGACCAGGTCGGGGGCGGCTTTGTTTTGGGGCGATGGAAGCGGTGATGTGCGGGCGGGCGGATGGCCAAATGCAAGGAGCCCGACCTTTCGGCCGGGCTCCCGCAAGTCTCAGGAGGCTGGGCCTCCGCTGACGATCGACGT